>DASXHZ010000084.1:0-93409 GCA_036488085.1 Thermoanaerobaculia bacterium | reverse complement strand
GAATGCCATCGCCGGGGCGAACCTGATTCGCCGTCAGCGGCTCGCGCTCATCGCGGGGCGGGCGTACGACGTCGGTTCCGCGCTCGCGAAGGATCCGGATCACGCGATCCTGGTCCCGCACGTCGCGGAGATCAAACGGCTGAAGCGCCTTGCGCGCGGCAAGAAGAAGAAGCCGCAGCAGGACCCGCAGCAGCCGCAGACTCCGGCGACGACGCCGCAGTCTTCGACCGAGACCAAGCAGTAACGTGATTGGGTGGGAGGGGAGCGGGCGCGCGCAAGCGCGCCCGCTCATTTGAACCGCAATCCGTCATTGGGACGTGAAGATCAGAAAGTCGGTCCCGATCGGGGTGCCGCCCGCCTCTCGGATGCGCATGGCGACCTGGCCGCGATGGTACGTCGAATGATTGACGACGTGCTGCAGCAGATGCGCGAGCTTGCGAGAGCCGCTTTCGCCATCGATCTTCACGTAGTCGATCACGCGGTGGAGGTCGTCGTCAGACAGCGCTGCGACAAACGATTGCCATTCCGTCTCGATCGTCTGCAGCTGCGCGCGCAGCGTGTCCCGCGTAGGGTTCTCCATCCACTCCGGGATGGCGCGAACGGTGATCAGGCGGCAGCGCTGGAACCAGATCCACTCGACGCCAATGATGTGCGCCAGCGTCTCGCGCACGCTCGCGAACTGTTCCCCGGTCAGCGCGTCGACGGCCTCGAACATCCTCGCGTTCGCCCAGCGGTCGTACTCGAAGAGGAGCTTGATGTCGTCGACATTCATCACTTCCACCTCGTCGCATCGCGCTCGTAGAGCTTCTTTTTCAGCGTAGCCCACGAGTCGTTCAGGTCGATGCCTTGCTGGTTCGCGAGACAGACGAGGACGAAGAGCAGGTCGCCGAGCTCATCGCTGATGTCGCCCATCGGCTCGGCAGGCTTCGGCCGTTTTTCGCCGTGATGATGGCTCACCGCACGCGAGAGCTCACCGAGCTCCTCGGTGAGACGCGCGAGCATCATGAGAGGGGAGAAATAGCCTGGCGTGTAGTTCGTTATCCAGTGATCCACGTCACGTTGCAGTTCCTGGAGGGACATGCGTCGATTTTCGCTGTGCTACGATCTTGCGGCAATGAATAAGTTCGCGGTGGCGGTTGTGGCCCTGCTCGCAGTCACCAGTGTGACTGCCGTGACGGCTCGCGCCGACGTGCGGCTGACCGTCCGTCCCGACGGCAAGAAGGTGATCTACAACGTCTGGTCGCCGTCCGTCCGCGCCTCGAACTACTCGTGGCTCGCGAAGCAGCGGAATCGTCACACGCCCTACGACAAGCTGATCGACCAATACGCCGACACGTACAACGTCGACCCGGTGCTCGTCCACGCCGTGATCCAGGTCGAGTCGGACTTCAACCCGCGCTGCGTGTCGAGAAAAGGCGCCCGCGGACTGATGCAGCTCATCCCCGAGACCGCACACCGCTACGGGGTCAAGGACGTCTTCGATCCGGAAGACAACATCCGCGGCGGCGTCCACTACCTCGCCGACCTGCTCGACATGTTCGGTCACGACATGCAGCGCGCACTCGCCGCGTACAACGCGGGCGAAGGGGCGGTCACGCGGTACGGCGGGATTCCTCCGTATGCGGAGACGACGACCTACGTGCAGCGCGCGATGACCGTGTACTACGGCCGTCCGCAAGGGACGAGCGCCGCCGAGTGGTACCCGGGACGCAGCAGCGGACCGAAGCTCCGCGGCGGATTCGGCGCAATGATGCTCCAGCCGATCGTCATCCCCGGCCTCCGCATCCTCGGCGCGCACTAGACGCGCGTTGCGCGCGTTATCCGTTACGGGCTCTGATAACCGATAACGGATCACCGATAACGCCCTCCACGCCGCACGATACAATCGCCCGTAATGCCCGAGACCTCTCTCGTCGCGCCGTTTGATCAAGGAGTCTTTCTCCTTCACTACAACCGCGGCCGGGAGGCGTTCCAGGAAGGGCGGTCGGCGGAGGCGCGGCGCGAGCTCGAGGCGGCGCAGAAGCTCCGCCCTGACGACTCGGATGTCCTCAACCTCCTCGGCCTCGTCTACTTCAAGACCAACGCGTTCCCGGAGGCCGAGGTCATTTATCGGCGGCTGGCGAGCGAGAATCCTAACGTCTTCATCCTTCACTCGAACCTCGGCTTGATCCTGTTCAAACAGGGGAAGCTGGAAGAGGCGGAGCAGTTCCTCCTCCGCGCCGTGGAGCTCCGCCCGAACTACGCGAAGTCGCACCTCTACCTCGGCCTGCTGTACCGCCAGCGGAAAAAGTACGGCATCGCGCTCGAGCACCTCCGCTTCGCCGGCGCCGACAAGGTCGTGCGCGAGGTCGAGGCGGAGATGCGTCCGCAGGCCGCGCCGGCGCCGGCGCCCGCTCCCAAGCCGGTAGAGCGCACGACCCAGAAGATGGCCGCGATCAAACCGCGTCCGACCGATGATGAGATCCGTCGCTCCGCCATGGCCGTGGCGACGCAGCCCGGGAACGTCGCGATGCCGGCCGACTCGACCGCGCAGATGGCTGCGCACACCGCCGCGCGCAAGCTGCAGGACGCGGTCGACGAACCGCAGCACGCGGAAGACAAGCGGATCGACATCGCCGCGCGCAAGATCGAAGGGGCGTCGCGGACGTTCGCGCTGCACGAGAACGGATTCCTCGAGATCAATTTCGCGCGGAGCGTGCACGTGAAGCGCGGCACGGTCTCCAGCTACTCCGGCAATCTGAAGTTCGTCGCCGAATCGGGACTCCTTGGCACGACCGCGCAGACGCTCGTGAAGGCGGCCGGCCACGGAAAGATCTTCGTCTACGAGAAGGGGCGCAAGACGTTTCTCCTCGATCTCAACGACGAGTTCATCTACGTGGAGGGGCGCAATCTCCTCGCGCTGGAAGACTCGCTCACGTACCGCGTGGAGTCGATCTACGACGGCTCCTACCAGCGAAAGATCGACACGGTGAAGATCTTCGGGAAAGGCTCGCTCGCGATCTCGACGTCGATCGAGCCTCTGACGCTCCGCGTCACGCGCGAGTACCCGCTCTCGATCAGTTCCGAGGCGCTCGTGGCGTGGACCGGGAACCTGATCCCGACCGTCGTCGACGACAAGTCGCTCGAGAACGTCATGATCGAAGGCGACGCCGCCGGCTTCAAGATCCGGTTCGAAGGCGATGGGGTTGTCGTCAGCGAGCAGTAGTTTTTCGCTCTCGCCTAAATCGTGATCACGTCCCGCTCATACGCTTCACGAGCGCGTATAGGAACTGCGCCGACTCGTAGAACTGCTTGACGCCGACGCGTTCGTCGCGGCCGTGGGAGCGGCTCTCGCCGATCTCGCCGAAGAGACCCGAGACGCCGTACGTTGGGATGCCGGCGTTGCGCAGGTAGAGGCCGTCGCTGGCGCCGGTCGCCATGGTCGGTACGACGGTCACATCGGGCCAGAACTCGTGCGTGACCTCCTCGATCGGCTTCATGGCGGCTGGGGAGAGCGGCGAGGGAACGCTCAGTTTCGCGCGGTCGATCCATGTCACCTCGACGGCGGGATCGTGGATCGCATTCACGACCTGCGTGCGAACGCCTTCCGGATCGTCGCCCGGTAGCACGCGGCAGTTGATCGTGGCGCGGGCGGTCTGCGGCAGGGCGTTGTCGGCATGTCCGCCGTCGAGGCGGGTCGCGACGCAGGTCGTCCGCATGCGCGCGTTGTAGACAAAGTTGCGCGACAGGCGCGTGGCGGCGTCGCGGTCGTCGTGCTCGGCGAGCGCACGCATGTCGGAGGCGACTTGCCCCTCTTCGAATGCCGCCATACGCGCGAAGTACGCGCGGGTGATCTCGTTGAGCTTCACCGGGAACTGGTACGCATGGATGCGTGCGAGGGCGTCGGCGAGCTGGTAGATCGCGTTCGGCTCGCGCGGCACCGAGCTATGGCCGCCTGGATTCTTCACCTCGAGGCGCAGCGTGATGTAGACCTTCTCGCTCGCGCCGACGCCGTTGTAGAGGTACTTGCCGTTCTTCATCGCGCCGCCGCCGCCCTCGTTGAGCGCGAACGCGGCGTCAATGAGGTCGCGGTGGTTCTTCACCAGCCAGTCGACGCCGTTGTAGTCGCCGGTCTCCTCGTCCGAGGTCAGTGCCACGATCAGATCGCGATCGGGGACGAAGTGCTCCTGCTTGAGACGGATCAGCGTCGCGATCCAGATCGCGGCCATCGCTTTGTCGTCGCCCGTTCCGCGGCCGTAGTAGTAGCCGTCTTTCTCGATGAGCGTGAAAGGGTCTGTCGACCAGTCTTCGCGCCGCGCCTCGACGACGTCGAGATGCGCGAGGAGGAGGAGCGGCTTCTCCTTGCCGGTGCCTCGCAACCGCGCGACGAGGTTGCCGTGCCGCGGCTCCGGCACCAGCACCTTGACGTCTTCCGCCGGAAACCCCCCGTCGGTCAGCCGCTTTGCCATCGCCTCGGCCGCAGTCGTCATGTTCCCGACGCTCTCGGTCGTGTTGATCTCGATGAGCTGTTTGTAAATGTCGAACGTGAGCTGACGCTGCGCGTCCGGGAGAGTCGGGACAGCGAGGAATGCGAGAAGCGTGAGCGCGAGCATGGGTGCGAATTCTATGCGCGGTGGGTGGGGGCGTCCTCAGTGGGGGAGCCGGCGGCCTCGCCGGCTCGGCGCGGCGACAGCCGCGCTTCGCGCGGCACGCAGGCGAGGCCGCCGGCGCCCCACTGAGCGACGACTCACTTCAACCGAGTCCTGCCGCCTTGAAGGCGATGGGGATGATGACGAAGAGTTGGACGGCGTCGAAGACGCCGTGGGCGATCACGCCGGGGATGATGTTTTTCGTGCGGTAGAAGGTGACGCCGATCACGAGCGAGATCAGCGCCACGCCGATGAGGAGGAACGGCTGGCCGTAGCCGGCATGCGCCAGCGCGAAGAAGAGGGTCGAAGCGATGACGCCGATCCGTTTCTGGAGCCAGCCACGGAAGAATGCCTCCTCGACGGTCATGGCCGAGAAGACCAGCAGCGCCTTCTTCCAGACGGCGAGCGACGCGATCCACGCCACCATCGCCGGTGGCTGCACGTCTTTCGGGATGACGCCGCTCGCCTGCAGGATGAACGCGATGACGAGTGCCAGCGCGATGGTGATCATCCAGCCGCCGACGCCGACCGCCAATCCGGTCAGCAGCGCATTGCCGTCGATCCGGATGTTGAGGAAGCGCGTCAGCGGAGGGCGGCCAGTGAGGAACCACCAACCGGCGAGAAAGAGGATGAGGACCGCATGCAGCCCGAAGAGGTTGTAGAACGGGATCCTCGCCAGCTCTTTCGCGGTCGGCTGCACGAGCGACGAGCTGACCACCTCCACGGTGACGAAGAGTAGGAATACGCCGAGCCAGATGTAGGCGATGACCTTCAGGAGCGGTGACGAGAAGCGGTCGCCGAAAAGGTTCGTCCGCTCGTTCAGGACGAGGAGAGCGACATAGACGATGGTGACGAGGAGTAAGGGGATTCCGAAATGACTCACGCAGGCGCAGTTTAGCGTCTCTAGACGCCGCTGACTTCGACCAGGTTGTCGTAAAAGGTGGCGCCGCCGCCGAGGTCCGTCACTGCCTGCGACGTCGTCTGGTTGGCGTTCGTGTGGTCGTCGGTGAGCTTGCCCCACCAGACGGACGGCGCGGAGACGACGCCGGGACGGACGCGGTCGGTGATGACGGCTTCGGCGGTGAACGCGCCGCGATCGTTATGGATCTTCACCCGCTGCCCGGCCGCTATTCCGCGGCGTTCCGCATCGTCGGCGTGGATCTCGAGGGTCGGTTTGCCGGCGGAGCGGCGGAGCGATGCGATGTTGACGAAGCTGGAGTTGAGGAACGCGTGCGCCGGAGGGGAGATCAGCGCGAGCGGGTAGCGCCGTGCGAGCTCCGGATCGCGCTCCTCCGACTCATGCGGCGGAACGTAGGACGGCAACGGATCGAGGCCGAGCTTCGCCACCGCACTCGAATCGATCTCGATCTTGCCGCTCGGCGTCGGAACGTGCGTGCCGGTTGCCCACGGCACATGCGGCGCCGGAACGTCGATCCGAATGGAGCCGCGCGCGCGGATCTCTTCCAGCGAAATGTTGGAGACAGCCGCTGCCGCGGTGGCGAGCGTCTGGCGCAGGATCTCTTCATCGGTCGCGCGGACGGCGGGCTCGCTCACGCCCATCGCGGCGGCGATGCGGCGAAAGATCTCCGCGTTCGGCAGCGCTTCGCCGAGCGGTGCGATCGCCGGAGGGTTGTACATGAGGTAGAGGTGGCCGTACGCCTTGTGGATGTCTTCGTGCTCGAGCTGCGTCGTGGCGGGGAGAAGGACGTCGGCGTAGTCGGCGGTATCGGTCTGGAAGTGCTCCAGGACGACGGTGAAGAGATCGTCGCGCCGGAGTCCGGCGAGCACGCGATCGCGCTCGGGCGCAACGGCGGCAGGATTGGAGTTGTAGACGACCATGGCGCGGATGGGCGGGTCGTCGATGCCGTTCAGCGCCTCGCCGAGGCGCGACATGTTGATCGTTCGCGTTCCGGGAGGGATCAGGTCGTGGCGCTCGATCTTCGCGCTGTCGAACCCGAATGTCTTCGACGTCGAAAGCTGGCAGCCGCCGGCGGGATCGTTCCACGAGCCGATCACCGCGGGGAGCAGCGCGATGGATCGCACCGCGTTGCCGCCGCCGCCGTGCCGCTGCAATCCGTAGTTGAGACGGATGAACGCCGGTTTCACCGTGCCGTAGCGGCGCGCGAGCGATTCTATCGTCGCCGCGTCGATGCGGCAGATTGCCGCGACGCGCTCCGGTGCGTACTCCGCGAGCACACGGTCGCGCAGCTTCTCCCACCCGAGCGTCATCTGCTCGAGGTAGTCGCGGTCGTAGAGGTTGTCGCGGAAGAGGACGTGCATCATCGCCAGCGCGAGCGCGGCGTCGGTGCCGGGACGGATCGCGATGTGCTCGTCGCACGCCGCGGCGGTGCGCGTCCTCAACGGATCGATGCAGATCGTCGTCGCGCCGTTCGCTTTTGCCTTCCGGATGAACGGCCAGAGATGCGGATTCGACGTGAGCGTGTTCGTGCCCCACAGCAGAATCAGCTTCGCGTCGCCGACGCGCTCCGTGTCGGTCCCCAGGCGAGTCCCGAACGTTGCGTTCAGCGCCTCCGTGCCCGCCGCAGCGCAGATCGTGCGGTCGAGTTGCGAGGCGCCGATGGCGTTGAAGAAGCGCGACGCCATCGCCTCTCCCTGCAGTGTGCCGAGGGTTCCGCCGTAGGAGTAGGGGAGGATGGCTTGCGGGCCATCGCTCGAACGGATGATCGCGTTCAGTTTCTCCGCGATGACCGCCAGCGCCTCATCCCAGCTCGCGCGGCGGAACTTCCCGTCACCTTTCGCGCCCGCGCGCATCTGAGGGTAGAGGAGGCGATCGGGGTGGTACGTCCGCTCCAGGTACTTCGACACTTTCGTGCAGAGGAAGCCCTGCGTGATCGGATGGTCGAGATCGCCCGCGATCCGCGTGGCGCGACCGTCCTCGACCGTGACGAGCATCGAGCAGGTATCGGGGCAATCGTGGGGGCAGACGGCTCGGATCACATTGGGCATGGATTCAGCGGAACGTTGCGTTCATGAGTATAGAGGGCAGAGGGCAGAGCGCAGAGGGCAGAGGGCAGTGCGCAGAGGGCAGAGCGCAGTCATGAGTATAGAGGGCAGTGCGCAGAGGGCAGAGCGCAGAATTGAGTATAGAGGGCAGTGCGCAGAGGGCAGAGCGCAGAATTGGTGAACTTTTCTGCGCTCTGCGCTCTGCGCTCTGCGCTCTGCGCTCTCCGCATCTGAATTGGAGGTATTGATGTTTCGCAAACTCTTGTGTGCGGCGTCTGTAGCCGCGCTGGCCGCATGCGCTTCGAAGCCGTCGCAACCCGCGACGCCGGCGCCTGCGACGAGCACAACCGGATCGCACGTTGGCCTCGCGCACTACCTGCCTGACGAGACGAACTATCCGGTCGGATCGATCCCCAACGCCGTCTTGCACGACTCCGCGCGCAACAAAGACCTCGTGATGACGATCGAGTACCCGACGCGCGGAGGTCCATACCCGGTCATCGTCTTCTCCCACGGCTTCGGCGGTTCGCACACCGCGTACACGCCGCTGACGGAGTACTGGGCCGGTCACGGCTACATCGTGATCAAGCCGGCGCACGCCGATGCCGGCAAGCTCGGCCCGATCCTGGAGCAGCGGCGTGAAGAGCGTCGCGCCGAGATGGAGAAAACGCGCGCCGAGGGCCGCGGCCGCAATTCGCGGAAGGCGACGACGGCAGGGGAGCAGACGACGGCGGCACAGCAGCAGCCCGACTCGCTCGCCGAGGCGATCTGGGCGACACAGACGCCGGCGGACTGGATCAACCGGGCCAAGGACATCTCGCTGATCCTCGACAACCTCGACACGCTCGAGAAGAAATATCCCGAGCTGGAGCGGAGGATGGACACCTCGAAGATCGCCGTCAGCGGCCATTCGTATGGCGCGTTCACGGCGATGATGATCGGCGGCATGACGAGCTTCATCTCCAATCCGCCGGTCCGGGCGGCCGATCCGCGCGTCAAGGCGGCCGTCGTCTTCTCGCCGCAAGGCACCACCGCCTCCCTCGGCCTCACGACGGAGTCGTGGAAGGATCTGAACATCCCGACGATGTTCCTGACCGGGAGTCTCGACTACTACACCACCGGCGATGCCAAGCCTCGCCACGATCCGTTCGCTTACAGCCCGGCCGGGGACAAGTACTTCGTCAGCTTCAACGGCGGACGCCACATGACGTTCCTGGGCGGTACGTACGGCGACATCACTGATGACGAGGTTCGGCGGCCGGTCAGCGGCGGGTACACCGATCCGATGGGGAATCCGCAGATGCAGCCGGCGCGCGGCTACGGCGGATCCCGCGGCACGACCCTGTTCGCCCGCGATCGCCGGATCTTCACCGCCGCGAAGATCGCGTCGACGGCGTTCTTGGACGCCTACCTCAAGAACGATCAGGCCGCGAAGGATTACCTCAAGCCCGGCGGCACGCTCGAGTCTTTCAACTCGGGCGAAGTGACGGTCGAACGGAAATAGCACTCGATCCACGGCGCGCGCCCTGAGTCACGCAGGGCGCGCGTCACGTCGTCCTCTTCTTTGCGCGCGGTGGCGGTGAAGCGCTCGCGCATTGTCGGCATGTACGTCTCGTTCCGGCACTCGATCAGATTGAAGCCGCACTCGTTCGCGAAGGCCTCGAGTGACGACGGCGTGAAGCCGAAGCGGTGCGGAAAGCCGAGGAGGTTGCTCCAGGCGAGCGACGCCGGGTCGGTTTCGCGTGCGTAGAACTCCGCGTTCGGCGTGCGGATGGCGAGCACGCCTGCGTCGCGGACGATCCGGCGCGACTCGTTCAGGAGCGACCGCGGATCGTCGACCTGCTCGAACGTGTTCCAGATCAAGACGCCGTCGAAGGCGCAGGTGTCGAAAGCGCACTCCTCCAATGCCGCGTGGCGCGTCGGGTAGGAATGAGCGCTGGCGAAGCGTGCGGTGTCGTCGCCGACGTCGACTCCGAGGGCGTTCCAGCCCCACTCGTGCGCGACGTGCAGAAACGCGCCGACGTAGCTGCCGACTTCGATGACCTTCGCGCCCTCCGGCAGCATTGGCCGCAGCCACTGCTCCTTCGCGCGATAGGCGTCGATCTGCGCGCGGAGCATCCGTTCCATGACGAACGGCGGGTACGGGTCGGCTTCGAAGTCGCGTCGGTCGTCTTCCCGCACCAACACTCCGCAGGCCCGGCAGATGCGGATCGCGGAGGCGGTGTTGTGCAATACGTCGAAGCGGTCCTTCATCTCGGCGGGATCGATCGCGCCATCGATGCGCTGCATGAAAAACTCCGCGCGCAGGCGTAGCTCGTTCGCGATCTGCCCGCGATCGCGGAAGATCTCCAGCTCAGTCGTCTCGCAGACGGGGCACGGCATGACTACGTTATGATCGCTCTGAAGCCATACTTCCGCCATGTCCGATGATGTGATCTCTTTCCGCACGCCGTGGACGACGACGCTCGAGCCGTCCGCCACGCTGGAGCGGCGGCTGGCGGAGCAGCGGCTCCAGGCCGAGCAGCTCCAACTCCTGGGCACGGCCGTCCACGTCTCGGTACACGGGATCGCGATCATGACGCCGGCGGTGGAGGCGGACGGTCCGCGCATCGCGTTCGTCAACGACGGTTTCTGCGCGCTGTACAACCGCGGGCGCGAGGAGATCATCGGACAGACGCCGATCGCATTCGGCATCGTCGACCGGCAGGCGGCAATCTCGTCCGCGCTGCTGCAGCACGTCTTCGAGCATCGCCCGTTCGCGGCGGAAGCGACGGCGCTGCGCAAGGACGGCAGCGAATTCGAGCTCGACCTCCAGCTCGTGCCGGTGGTTGATGCCGGCGCGCTCACACACTGGGTCGCGTTCGTCCGCGATGTGACCGCGGAAAAGTCGCAGGTGACGATGCTCCGCCATCAGGCGATGCACGACGGTCTGACGAACCTGCCGAACCGCACGATGCTGTTCGAGACGCTCAACCGCGAGATCGACCGCGCACGCGAGACGAGCTCGACGCTCGCGTTGCTGCTGATGGACCTCGACCGCTTCAAAGAGGTCAACGACACGTTCGGTCATCAGTTCGGCGATCTGCTCCTGCAGCAGGTGGCGTTCCGTCTCCGGAACCAGCTCCGCGACACCGACACGGTGGCGCGCCTCGGCGGCGACGAGTTCGCGATTCTCCTCGGGGGCGCGATGGATTCGACCGACGTGGCGCGCACGGCGCGCAACATCCTCAACGCACTCGAACAGCCGGTCATCGTCGACGGACAGGTGCTGGAGATCGGCGCGAGCATCGGCATCGCGCTGTATCCATCGCACGGCACCGACGCGCGGATGCTCCTGCGCCGCGCCGACGTCGCGATGTACGCGGCGAAGCAGGCGCAGACCGGCTACTCGTTCCACCGAGACGAGAACGAAACGAGGAAGCAGTCTGCCGATCAGTTGTCGCTGGTCGTCGAGTTGCGGCACGCGCTGGAGCGCAACGAGCTGGAGCCGTACTACCAGCCGAAGCTGCACATGCGCAGCGGTCTCATGACGCGTGCCGAGGTCCTGCTGCGGTGGAATCACCCGCAGAGGGGGCAGATCTCGCCCACGGTATTCGTGCCGATCGCGGAGCGGACGGGACTCATTCGCACGGTCACGGACTGGCTGTTCGAGCGCGCCCTCGCGCAGGTGCACGCCTGGCGCGAAGCCGGCGCGCCGATTCACATCGCCGTGAACATCTCCGCGAAGAGCCTTCTCGATCAGGCGCTGCCGTCGAAGGTGCACTCGATGCTCACGAAATGGGACGTCGATCCGCGCTTCCTCAAGATCGAGATCACGGAGAGCAGCATCATGGCCGACCCGGCGCACGCGCTGGCGGTGATGTCGATGCTGCAGTCGATGGGTGTGCGGCTGTCGGTCGACGACTTCGGCACCGGCTACTCGTCGTTGACTCACCTCCGGCAACTCCCGATCGACGAGATCAAGATCGACAAGTCGTTCGTGAGCGGAATGACGACGAGCGAAGCCGATGCCGCGATCGTCCGTACGGTCATCGACCTCGGCCACAATCTCGGCAAGCAGGTCTGCGCCGAGGGGGTCGAGGACGAGGCCACCTGGAACATGCTCCGCGACCTCGGCTGCGACCTCGCCCAAGGCTTCTGGATCTCGAAGCCGATCAACGGCACGGAGTTGATGGAGTGGCTCGTGAAGAGCTCGTGGGGACTGAGCTTCCTGAAGTAGCTTGTGAGTCCTGTCGTACCTCGCCTCTGGATGACGGAGAAAGAGGTTCTTTCCGATTTTTCCGAGCTAACGCGTGACGACATTCTGGCGCGCCTGAGCTTTGCGACGGATGCATGCTAGACGCGAACGCTGGCGTGTGAACTGAGCCGCGCTCTTCGCGAGCGCCGTGCCCTCACCCGCCGCTTCGCGGCACCCTCTCCCAAGGGAGAGGGCGATGTTTTTTCCCAGACATCTCCTTCTCCCTACGGGAGAAGGTGGCCGAATGCCGGATGAGGGGCGTGCGTCTCGCGCGGATCGTTTGGTGGCTCACAAAGCAACGCCGACGCTTCGTGCTCCATCCACCGCGCACGGCCATTGCTTGCACCGATCACCCGATAGGAGCAACTGAGTGTTGAACGATTCGAAAGCCTTCTCGGGTTTCTCCATTGACGATCTCGAACGCGCGACCGCGTTCTACCGCGGGGTCCTGCAGCTTCAGGTGAGGGATACGCCGGAGGGGCTGTCGTTGGAGCTTCCGGGTGGAGGGCGGGCGTTCCTGTATCGAAAGCCGAATCATGAGCCGGCGACGTTCACAGTGTTGAACTTCGAGGTTGGCGACGTCGAGCTGACGGTCGCGGAGCTGAAGAAGCGCGGCGTAGTGTTCGAGCACTACGACATGCCGGGCATCAAGACGGATGACCAAGGCATCGCGCGCGGTAACGGCCCGACGATCGCGTGGTTCAAGGATCCAGCGGGGAACATCCTGTCGGTGCTCAGCGACCCGCGAGCGTAATCAACTGTCCGGTCACGCCGCCGCCGTTGTCGGATAGCAAGAACGCGATCCACTCGGCGACGCGGGCTAGCGGGACGAGTTGGTCGTCGGACATCTGAGCGCGCATGGGAGCGGTCGCGAGGGCGGTGGGGAGGAGCGCGTTGGCGGTGATGCGGCGGGGTGCGAGCTCGTGGGCGAGGGAGAGGATGTACGCGTTCAGTGCGGACTTGGACGCGGTGTAGGCGGCGAGGCTCGCGGGCTGGGACAGCGATGCAGCGGAGCTGATCGCGACGATGCGTCCCCCCTCTTCGAGATGCGGAAGCGCGAGATCGAGGACGCGCGTGAAGCTGTAGAGGTTCGCCTCGATCATCTGCGCAGCGGTTTCGGTCGAGACGCCGGACGCGAAGGCGCCCGCGAGAGCCACGATCCCGAAGAGCGGGCCGTCGATCGCGGGGGTTTCGTCGCGGCGCATCAGGATGCATTCGTAGTCGCGCGCGAGGCGCGGGACCACGACGGTGCCGAGGCCGCCGGTGCCGCCCGTAACGAGCAGCCGCTTCATTCCGGACTCACTTTGATCTTCGCGCGCTTCTTCTCCTCCGACTCGATGCGGCGTAGCTCGCGCGACATCGCACGCTGATCGCGCCATGTTCGCGGGCCGTATGCGAGCTGCGTGTTCGTCAGCGCGAACGGGTCGGGGAAATTACTGCCGAGACCGCGGCCGGTGTTCACGGAGCCGGAGAGCGGCATCAGGAACGGGAGGTAGCCGATCAGCCAGCGAGTGCTCCGTCCCTCGATGCGCACCGCGCCGAACGGAAAGTCGACGCGGCGTTCCTCCTGCGCGGTGTGATCGACCGACAGAATGCGGAGGAGCGTCGGCCGCGAATAGTCAGGCGAAGTCGTCGACGACTCCTGCGCCATCAGGGTGCCTGCGAAGAGCAAAGCGGCGAGTGCGAAAGTGATTCTCATACGTCGTCCTTACTACGACTCATCATGCAAGATCGTTACTCGCCCGAGGCGAGGTAGGCCGATGAGAGGAGGCGTGTGTAGGAATAAACGACCGTCCCGCCGTCCGGTGTCACATAGATGGGACCAATGTTGATCAGGCCGGAAACATCCGCGGGCTGAACGGTGCGTTGCACCGTCCGCTCGCCGGTCGAGAGGTTGACCTTCGTCAGAATCGCCGGCACTTTCCCGAACGTCGAGACGAACAGGGCGTGCCCATCCGGAGTGAAGCGGATCGGAAAGTCGCTCGACTGCAGCGCGGGGACGGCCTTGGGCGCGCCGCCGTCGATCGGATAGAAGAAGTAGCGGCGATCGGGGCCGCGCCCGAGCACTCGCGTGTTGTCGGGGGTCACGAGCACGCCGCCAACATTCTCCGGCGTGACGGCGCGCGGCGCACCGCCATCGATCGACTGCATCCAGAGGCGCGGTGCGTGGCCCGGCTCGTTCCCTTGAAAGAGGATGTGCTTTCCGTCCGGGAACCATCGGGCGTTGCGGTGGGAAAGCGCGTCGTTTGTCACCGCGCGGGGCTGGCCGACGCCGGTCGGCAGCAGCGTGATCTGCGGCGCCTTCCGGTTCCGCGGAATCGACAGTACCCAGCGGCCGTCCGGCGAGAGCGACTCGGACGTGCCGTCGCCGAGGCGGATGGCGGGGGAGCCGTCGATGCTCCGGATGTAGACGCCGAAAAGGGACCCGCCGGCTTCGCCAGACTCGGAGAAGAGAACGGTCTTCCCGTCCGCGGAGAGGTCACGGACGACGGAGTAGTCGTGCCACGAGAGGTCGCGCTCCTGCCTCTCGCCCGGAACGCTCGCCATGATTCCCGCGCGCATGTCTTGTTGCGAAACGAGCATCCGGCCGTCGCGCGCGATGTCGTGCAGCCAGAGCCAGCCGGCGTTGGTGTCGATGAGGCGCAGGTAGCCGCGCACGGAGACGGTGTTGAGCGAACGGCCGGGCGCGCTCGTGCGATGAGCGGAGAACCAGATGTCGTCGCCGCGGCGATTCCACGCGATCCCTTCGACGCTCTCGAACTGATCGGTGAGGACCCGCGGGTTCTTGCCGTCGACGGAAACGATGCTCACGGCGCCGCGGTCGTCGTTGGTGAACGGATGATCGATGAACGCGATGGTGTCGCCCTTCGGCGAGAAGCGCGGGTGGCTGATCCATCCGACGGTTGTGTAGATGACTTTGCCGATCGGGTACTCGAGCCGGCAGCGTCCTTCGATCGTACGGACGACCGCGAGGGCGTTTCCGTCGGGCGCGAAGTCGGCGGCTTCGACATCGTCGAGGATCCGGCGCGGAGCGGAGCCGCCTGCGATTGGCACCTGCGCCAGCGTGCCGCTCTCGCGCAGGTAGCCGATGAAGCGCGGCTGCAACGCGATGGCAATCTGTCCCGTCGACGAGACGGCCAGGAGCTCCGAAGGACCGAAGCCGAGATCGCGCGACTCGGGAGAGTCGGCGCGAACGGAGTAGACCGTCGACGGTCCGCCGCCGAACCGCGCGCCGTAGAGAATTGTCTGCCCGTCGGGGGAGAAGCGTGCGTGGAGGATCGTTCCGCTGCGGAACGTGATGCGGGCGTACGCGGGAGGGGGCCTCCGGCCGTAACGCGTGCCGACCGCGAACGCGAGCAGGAGCGCAATCGCGCCGAGCATCGCGAAGCCGACCCAAGTCGCGACGCGCTGCAGGTCGACGCGCGGCCAGCTCCGTCCGCTCATGATCTGCGACGTCAGCCCGGAGATCGCGCCGAGGTCGAAGGCGAGGTCGCGGGCCGACTGGAACCGCTCGTTCGCGTTCTTTTCGAGAGAGTGCCGGACGATCCGCTCCAGCGCTCCGGGGACGCGGAGGCCGAGGTCGAAGAAGTCGGCCGGCTCGTCCTTCAGAATCGAGTTCAGCGTCTCGATCGGCGATTCGGCCTGGAACGCCGGCCGGCCCGCGAGCATCTCGTAGAGGATCGTGCCGAAGGAGAAGATGTCGGAACGATGGTCGCCCGAGCCGCCGCGGATCTGTTCCGGCGCCATGTAGCCGACCGTTCCCATGATCCGCCCCGGCTCGGTCGGCGTCCCGCGCATGGTGTCGGATTCAGGGTCGGCGTTCGCGTCGCCCGGGAACCGCGGCGACATCAGTTTGACGAGGCCGAAGTCGAGGATCTTGACGTGGCCGTCGCGCGTGAGGAAGAGGTTCTCCGGCTTGAGATCGCGGTGGACGATTCCCCGTTCGTGCGCCGCCGCCAGCCCCCGCGCCACCTGCTGCGCGTAGTCAGTCGCCTTCCTCGGGTGGATGGCTCCGTTGCGGAGCCGCGCGCGCAACGACTCCCCCTCGAGTAGCTCGGAGACGATGTAGCGCGAGTCGCCCTCGGTGCCGATGTCGTAGATCGCCAGGATGTTCGGATGGTTCAGCTTCCCAGCGGCGCGCGCTTCCTGCTCGAAGCGCTTCGTCGCGTCCGCGTCGCCGGTGAGGTGAGGCGAGAGGACCTTGACCGCGACCTCGCGGCCGAGCCGCGTGTCGACGGCGCGATAGACGACTCCCATACCGCCCGCCCCAATGGGCGCGACGATCCTGTAGGGGCCGAGCATCGTGTCTGCTGCAAGCATGCGAATCTCGACGGGAAGCTTATCGCGGGAGGCGCGCCTTCTCTCCGCGCTTAGCGCGATTACGCCCGCTTACGCCCGGCCATGTCGAAACCGACGGCGGCGACGAGGACGGCGCCTTTGATGATGTATTGCGTCGCGCTCTCTACAGAGAGGAGCGACATGCCGTTGTCGAGGCTCGCCATCACGAGCGCACCGAGGATGGCGCCGGAGACTTTGCCGCGTCCGCCCATCAGGCTCGTGCCGCCGATGACGCAGGCGGCGATGGCATCGAGCTCCATCAGAGTGCCCGCATCAGGCGAGGCGCTGCCGACGCGGCCGGTGTGCAGGATCGACGCGACTCCGACGAGGACGCCGAGGAGGGCGAACGCTCCGAGGATGTAGCGCTGGGAGTTGATGCCGGAGAGGCGCGCGGCCTCGGGGTTGCTGCCGATGGCGTAGAGATAGCGGCCGAAGACCGTGTGCTGCGTCAGGAAGTGGCCGAGTAGCGCCACGGCAATGAGGATGATCACCGGGAGCGGTACGCCGCCTTGGCTGTTCATCATCACGATGAAAACGACGATGAGCAGCGAGAGAACGGCCGACCGCCATGGGTTCCGACGGACGCCGGTCCAGATGATGGCGGCGATCGCGATGACGGCGAGGACGACGCCGGATGCCGGCGTGAGCAACGCGACGCCGAGGAGGCGAAAGATTGGGAGACGTACGGGGATCGTCTCGCCCTTGGTTAGGTAAAGGATCACGCCTCGCCATGTGAGCAGACCGCCGAGCGTGACGATGAAGGAGGGGATGTTCGCGTAGGCGGCGAGCGCGCCCTGGAGCGCGCCGACCGCGGTTCCGACCACGAGTGCCGCGGCGAGGGAGGGGACGAGGCCCCATCCCTGCGTCATCGCGGCGATGCCTCCCGCCAGCCCGACGAGTGACCCGACCGACAGATCGATCTGCCGCGCGACGATCACGAAGAGCATTCCAACCGCGAGGACACCGGTGACCGCCATCTGCTTCAGGAGGTTGGCAAAGTTGACGGGATGGAGGAACAGGCCGTAGGGATAGAGGTCGCTGACGGTGCGCCACTGGAAGTAGATCCAGATGACAATCAGCGCGACCACCATCGTGTAGGCGCGCGCCCTCACGCGGTCATCCTCCGCGCGTGGCCCATCGCGCACGCCATCACGGCCTCGGCAGTTGCATCCACGCGATCGAACTCGCCAGTAACTCGCCCTTCGTGGAGGACGAGCACGCGGTCGGAAAGGCCGAGGACTTCCGGCAGCTCCGACGACACCAGCACGATCGCCATTCCTTCCGCGGCGAGCCGCGCGATCTCGGTGTAAATCTCCTGCTTCGCGCCGACGTCGATGCCTCGCGTCGGCTCGTCGAGAAGGAGCACCTTCGGTTTCGTGAGCAACCACTTTCCGAGGACGACTTTCTGCTGGTTGCCGCCGGAGAGTGTCGCGACGTCGGCATCCAGCGAGAGTGTCTTGATGTGCATGTCGTCGACGGCGTGTTGCGCGACGGCGGCCTCGTCGTCGATGTTGCGGATCGCGGCGAGGGTGAGGTTCATCATCACGGAGTGGTCGAGGAAGAGGCCGAACCGTTTGCGCTCCTCGGTGACAAATGCGATGCCGGCTTTGATTGCGTCTGACGGTTGGCGGATTGGGATCTCCTTGCCGTCGACGGAGAACCCGCCCGCCGTACGCGCTGGGTGCGCACCGAAGATCGCCATGAGCAGCTCGCTGCGGCCGGCACCGAGGAGGCCGGCCATTCCGAGGATTTCGCCGCGATGGACGGAGAGGGTGACGTTGTCGACCGCGTCTGTGACCGTGACGTTCTTGGCTTCGAACACGATGTCGGCGGCGAGGCTGCCACCGCGCCACTGAGCACCAAACGAAGGAACTTCGCGGCCGACCATTCGCGCGATCAGCGCCGGCGCGGTGAGGTCGGTCGCGGGATCGGTGCTGACGCAGCGGCCGTCGCGGAGGACCGTCACGCGATTGGCGATGCGGAAAACCTCCGCCAGCTTGTGGGAGATGTAGATGATCCCAGCGCCTGCGGCGCGAAGGCGTTCGAGGATTCCGAAGAGGATCTCCGACTCGGTCTCGGTCAGCGCGGCGGTCGGCTCATCGAGGACGAGGATGCGCGCGTTGCGCGAGAGCGCCTTCGCGATCTCGACGAGGTGCTGTTGTCCGATGCCGAGGTTCTCGACCGGCACATGCGGGTCAAGTGCGAGTTGCAGGTCTTCGAGGAAGAGGCGCGCGCGAGTATGGATCGCATCGTGATCGATCACGCCGAGGCGGCGAGGCTCGCGGCCGAGGAAAATGTTGTCGGCGATCGAGAACTCGGGGATGAGCGATAGCTCCTGGTGGACGACGGCGATGCCTGCATCCTCGGCCGCTCGGACGCCGTGGAACTGTTGCACCTCGCCATCGATCGCGATTTCGCCGTCGTACGTCCCGGACGGATAGACGCCGCCGAGGATGTTCATCAGCGTCGACTTCCCGGCGCCGTTCTCGCCGACGATTGCGTGCACCTCGCCCGAACGAAGGTCGAACGAAACGTGGTCGAGTGCCAGGACGCCTGGAAAGCGCTTGGTGATCCCGCGCATCTCCAACAGCGACGGCATTACTGGCCGTAGATCTCCGCGTGCGTGTGGTATCCGTCCTTGATCACCGTCGCGTCGATGTTCGATTTATCGACGGCGATCGGCGCGATGAGGATCGCCGGAACGTCCTTCCTGCCGTTGTTGATCTTGTCGGGCGCGGCGACCTTCTGCTTCTTCGCGAGCTGGAGCGCCGCGTCGACGGCGCCGTAGGCGAGCGGCTCGATCGGCTTGTAGATCGTCATCGTCTGCGTTCCTTTGACGATCCGCTGCAGCGCTGCCAGCTCGGCGTCCTGCCCGGTGACGACGACCTTGCCGCCGAGTCCCGCGGCTTCCAGCGCTGATACGGCACCGCCGGCGGTGCCGTCGTTTGACGCAACGATTGCGTCGATCCTGTTCCCGCTCTTCGTGAGCGCGTCCTCGGTGATGCGCAACGCCTCTTCCGCTTTCCACTCGCGCGCGTACTGGTCGGAGACGACCTTGATGTCGCCGCGGTCGATCGCCGGCTTCAGGATCTTCATCTGTCCTTGGTGCAGCAGGATCGCGTTGTAGTCGGTTGGGGAACCGCCGATCAGGACGTAGTTCCCCTTCGGCGCGTGCTGCAGCGCGTACTCGCCCTGCATCTCGCCGATGTGGACGACCTGGTGCGAGATGTAGAGGTCGACGTCGGCGTTGCGGATCAGGCGGTCGTACGCGATGACCGGCACGCCCTTGCGGTGCGCTGCCTCCACGATCGACGCCGCGATCTCGCCGTTGTGCGGCGCGACGATCAGGACGTCGACGCCTTTCGTGAGCATGTTGTCGGCCTGTTTCGTCTGCACGGCGTCGTCGCCGTTCGCGACCTGCACGTCGAGAGTCGCGCCGACCTCTTTCGCGCGCTTCTCGACGAGCTCCTTGTCGCGCTGCCAACGCTCTTCCTTGAGCGTGTCCATCGAGAAGCCGATGCGCACCGGTCCGGAATGCGCCTGCTTCGCCGCTCCCGTCGTCGCGGTCTCCTGCGGCGCGTTGACGCACGCAGTCGCCGCGAGGAGAAGGCTGATCGCGACCTTCTTCATTAGTGCTCCTTAGTGCTCCTTCAGGTACCGGGCGAGGAAGGCGTAGACCTCCTGGCGCGAGTCGCGGGCGAGCCTGGTGTCGATGCGGTTGAAGTGATGTCCGCCGGGAGCGTTCTCGTAGATCTTGTACTCGAACTTCTTGCCGGACGCCTTCAGCGAGTCGATGAGGTGCTGCACCTCCATCACGTTCACGTCTTCGTCGCTGGTGTTGGTGTGGACGAGGAGTGGCGTGGCGAGCTTGTCGGCGTAGAAGTACGGGGAGCGACGGCGGTACTCCATCGGGTCATCGGCCGCCTGTTTGCCGATGAACTCCGCGAAGATGTTCCGGTATCCCTGCGACTTGTAGCCCATCCGTTGGACGAGATCGCTCACCGGCACGCCGGCGTACGCGACCTGGTAGGCGTCGGGCCACCGGAAGATGTTCAGCAGCGTCTGATATCCGCCGTGGCTCCAGCCGATGATGCCGACGCGCGAGCCGTCGACTTGCGGGAGGTTCTCGACGGCCCAGTCGCGCGCGGCCTTGACGTCGTCGACTTCGGTGCCGCCGTAGTCGATCTGCTCGTAAAGCTCGTCACCGTATCCGGTCGAGCCGCGGTACTCCGGCGCGACGACGACGTAACCCTGATCCATCAGCTCGCGCATGATGTGGGCGTACGACGTCTCGAAGTCGCCGTGGACCCCGCCGTGTACGAAGACGATCAGGGGTGCCTTTCCGGTGAGCTTCTTCGGCGTGAAGGTGTAGACGGGGATGATGAGCGGGTTGCCGGCGCCCTGGCCGGTCGGATTCTTCATCCGGATCGGCTTGCTGCTCGCGATCAGCGACTTGTCGATCTTCGCGACGTCGCCGAGGTACATGAACCACCGGACGTCGTCGATGTCCTTGATCGTTTCTTCGAACGCGCGGTCTGCCGACTCGTCGCGCGGAGCCGCCTGAGGCTGCTGCTGCGCGCCGGCCGCGATCGTCAGGAGGAGTGAAGCGAGGAGAATGAAAAACTTGCGCATGGGTGCACGATGCTACACTGATCGCACGAGACAAATCGGGAGGCCCACCATGCGACGTTTTACCGTCTGCGTGCTCCTTACGTTTGCCGCGACCGCCGCTCTTGCGGCTGATCTCGGCCACGCTCAAGGCTCGCTGACCATCGGCAGCACGGAGGTCCCGCTCACGTATGCATACGTGATGGATCGAGCCCACAACGATCTGAATAACCGCAACGACGCGACGAAGATCATCCTTACGGACAAGCCGCTGCCGGCCGGCACGAAGCTCTCCGACGTCGACTCGAACTTCCCCGAGGGCATCTTCGGCATCGTCGTGAGCATGGGGCGGGATCTTCAGCAGCCGCTGCACCTCGTCGTGCAGCATCCGACCGGTATGTACGACGCCGGATGGATGGAGCCGATCAAGGACGTGCACGTCCGCGCGAAGAAGTCGAACGGACAGATGGATGGTCACGTCTCGGTGAAACGCGTCGAGACGGCCAGCGTCACGTTCGGGTTCGACGCCGATTTCACGGCCGCCGTGCAATGAGGGTTACGAGGTTACGAAGGTTGCGGGGTCATGCGCAAACCGCGTAACGTCAGTGCAGGAACATCGGCATTCCCATCACGTTGGCGACCTTGGGGCGATAGTTCTCGACGTCGTAGTAGCGATCGACGTCGACGCGCTTCTTCCCCTGGGCGGTGACGGTGATGGGGGCCGCCGAGTAGCGTCCGTCGACGACGGCGACTAGCTTTCCACGCTCGCCTTGCCGCACGAGGTCGGCGGCGAGGCTGCCGAAGTTGTTGGCCACGAGCATGTCGAGTGAGTCCGGAGCGCCGGAGCGCATCAGGTAGGCGAGGCGCTGGTAGATGACTTTGTCGCGTCCATGCTCTTCGAGGTATTCGCTCAGCACGCCGCCGATGCCTCCGAGCTTTCGGTTCCCGAACGAGTCGGCTTCACCGGTCTCCACCATCGCTCCGCCGACGATCTTGGCCCCCTCGGAGATCGCCACGATCGCGTAGTTGCTCGGGTTGTCCTGTTTGTCCTTCGCGAGCATCGCGATGAGGTGATCGGGATCGAACGGCACCTCGGCGATCACGGCGCGGTCGACGCCGGAGAGATAGGACGCCAGGAGACAAGTCTCGCCGGAATAGCGTCCGAACAGCTCGACGACCAGATAGCGCTCGTGCGAGCCGGCGCCGGTACGGAGGTCGTTGATGAACGTCACCGAGCGTGTGACCGCGGTGGAAAAACCGAGGCAGTAGTCTGTGCCGAAGACGTCGTTGTCCATCGTCTTCGGGATCGCGATGATCGGAACACCTTCGTCGTGCAGACGGCGCGCGAAGGTGAGCGTGCCGTCGCCGCCGAGGGCGACGAGGACGTCGACGCCGAGGTATTCGATCGTGCGGATCGCAGCTCGGGTAAGGTCATAGCGGCCATGCTCGTCGGCAGCCGGCTTCACCGACTCGAGGTGTGGCGGGATGTGCTCCAGCTTCGTGATCTCCGGATTGACTCGTGACGTGTGGAGCACCGTGCCGCCCGTCCGGTCGATGGCGCGCGTGTTTCGGCGATGGAGCGTCATCGTCCACGCGCTGTTGTCGACGTGTGGGTCGGGGACGATGTTCAGGAGCGCGGCCCAGCCGCGGCGGAGTCCGACGATCTCGTGGCCGGCGTCCGACAATCGCCAGACGAATGACTTGATGGCGGCGTTGAGGCCGGGGACGTCGCCGCCGCCGGTCAAAATCGCAATCCGCTTCGGCACTACGTTCGGAGCCGCGCGTTCGCGGCCCTCTCTCCTTCCGGAAAGAAAACCACTTTCAGGGCCTCATGTCGATCGAATCGGCCCATTCCTTCGTGAAAATCTCGCAACGAATCGAACGTCGCCTGTACGACCCACTCCACGTCGAGCCCGGAGCGAAGGAGCGAAAGCATCCGCTGCCAAGTCGAGTACATCCGCCGGCCGATGATTCCCTGCATCGTGACCCCTTTGAAGATCACGTTGCGCGTGTAGTCGTTGATGGTCACGGCGCGGCCGGCGGGGAGGCCGAGGAGCGAGAGCGTGCCGCCCATCCGCACGATGTCGAGGCCGAAATTGATCGCGTTGCTGGAGCCCGACATCTCGAGGACGATGTCGACGCCGACGTCGTCTGTGATCGCGTCGATCGCTTTCTTCACCTCGGCCGCATCGGTCGTCCCTACATTGAAGGCGTGCAGGTTGTCGAAGTTCCGCGATGCGGCCCATCGCCGCGCCGTCTCCAGTGCGTGGTCGCTGACGTCGGTGACGACGACCGTTGCCGCGCCGCTGTGCTCCGCAATCGCCGCGCACATCGCGCCGATCGGACCGAAGCCGGTGATCGCGACCGTCTTGCCGGCGAGGTCGCAGATCTGCGTCGCATGTACGGCGTTGCCGAGGGCGTCGAGGAATGCACCGACGCGGAGCGGAACGTACGGACCGAGCTTGACGACGTTCGAGGCGGGGACGCGCACGAACTCCGCGAACGCGCCGTCTTCGTGCAGGCCGTAGATCTTCGTGTTGACGCAGATGTGTCCCTGGCCGCTGCGGCACTGCGGGCACTCGCCGTCGACCACGTGCATCTCCGCGGAGACGTAGTCGCCGGCGTTGAAGCCGGGGCGGTGTGCGCGCTCACCGATCCCCTCGATGAACCCGCAGAACTCGTGACCGTAGATCCGCGGCGGCTTCACCTTGTCGCGGACGGATTCATCCCAGTGATAGATGTGTTTGTCGGTCCCGCAGATCGCCGCGGCGGCGACGCGGATCAGCATTTCGTCAGGAGCGGGTGTGGGCCGCGGGCACTCGCGGACTTCAGTTCCCTCGGGCCCGTCTTCCGGAGACGACTTCACGACGGCCAGCATCGGCCGCGAATCTATCACAGCGTTTTCGGCACGAGCGGACGGCGGAGAAAGCGCCGCACGTAGCGGAACGCTGCATCGATGATCTCGTCGACCGGGCCGTATGGCGCATCGACCTCGTGGGTCATCGCGCCGCGCGGAAGGTCGTGAATGAACTCCGTGATCGTGCGGACCAGCGTGCTCGCGTCGCGGACGTAGAGGTCTTTGTGCAGCCCGCCCGCGACGGTATAGATGCGCTTCTGCGACGTGCACGCGTCGTACAGCTTGTGCGCCATCCAGCAGGGGACGGCTTCGTCCTCGGTGCCGTGAAGGATCAGCACCGGCACGCGGATCTTCTTCATGACCGAGACCGTGTTGAAGAAATCGCCCGCGAGCAGATGGATCGGCAGGCGCGGCCACGTGGCGCGCGCGATGTCGGGAAGCGACGTGAAGGTCGAGTGAAGAATGAGGCCGTCGAACGGATGGTGCCGGATCACCTGCGCGGCGACAGCGCCGCCGAGCGAGAATCCGTAGATGACGGACGGGAGATGTTTCGGCCGGATCGTCTCGTGATGACGCGCCGCCGTGACGCCGTCCGCCACGACGCCGGCGATCGACGCGTAGCCGGTGCTCCGGCCGAACCCGCGGTAGTCGAAAAAGAGAACGTTGTAGCCGGCCTCGAGGAGGTAGGGAATCAGCTCCGCGACGGTGGTGAGGTTCCCGGTGTTGCCGTGGCAGAAGACGGCGGATGCGATCGGGTTCTCGGCGCGGCAGTACCAGCCATAGAGCCTCTCGCCGTCAGGCGTCTCGAACCACTGCTCTTCGACGCGGTCGGGCGGGACGCCGTAGTCCTGCGGGTTCCACGACTTCACCGGCTTGCGCTCCGGACAGAAGAGTTGGATGTGCCGGAAGACGCGGCGTGCGAGGTCGGCGGCGACGATAGAGAGTCCGCCGACGAGCAGCGATTGCTTTGCCGTTCGGGCGATCTCGCGGGTCTTCTTGCGTCCCAGGCTCATTTCTTACCTTACATTCGGAGCAATTCTTCTGCCGTGTTCTGCCGTGCTACATTCGATTCCCAGTGAAGTCTGTCGAGAGCCGCACGCGCGTTCGATACAAAGAGACGGATCAGATGGGCATCGCCCATCATTCCAATTACATCGTTTGGTTCGAGGTCGGTCGTACCGACCTATGTCGTGCGACAGGAAACACATATCGCGACATCGAGGAGCGCGGCTATCTGCTCGTGGTCGTGGAGATCGGATGCCGCTTCCGCACCCCGTACCGCTACGACGACGAGGTCGTGATCAAGACCAGGATCGGGGAGGCGGGGAGCCGGATGTTGCGATTCGAGTACGAACTGTCCGATTCCGTGGGCGAACTCCGCGCCACCGGCTTCTCGAGGCATGTCTGGCTGGAGCGCGAGACCCGCAAACCCGTAAAGGCCGACGCCGAGGTGATGCGCGCCTTTGGTCCGTGGCTGCCGTGAGCCCTAGCGGAAGACGCCCTTCAGATACTGCTGGGGTGACGCCATGAAAGTGCGCTTGTTCTCTTCCGAGGAGAAGTAATAGATGCGATTCTTCAGCTCGACCGTCGGCGTGTCCGCGCGGATGGAGATCTTGGCGCCGTCGACCGGATCCAGCCCGATCGCCGGGGCGAACGGGAGGCGTGCACGCAACTGCTCGTCGGCCTCGGTCAACGGCACCTGGTTCTGGGCGGCCGTCGGGTCGTGAGGCTTCGGCGGCGGCGCCTCGTCTGTCAGTACCGGCGGAGGATCGATGACGACAGGCCGTGTATCGGCGCCGTCGAGCGTTCGCATCTCCACCTTCGGCCGCGCGCGAGCCGCGGGACTTTGGGTCTGCCCGCACGCGGCGGCGATCAATAGCAATACTGCGAACTTCTTCATCAGCTCGTCGAAGGTGCGAACGTCACGCCAGTCGCTCAGCGATCGACCCGGATGATCCATGCCTGATGCGCGTCGAACCGAAACACGGGAGAGAATCGCCGGTCGGTCGACAAGAACTCGTCGGCTGCCTTCCTGCAGCCTTCAAAGGCGCCGTAGTCATCGAACACGATGACGCCGCCCTGGACGACCTGTCCCGCCAGCTCGTTGAGACATACTTTCGTCGACTCGTAGAAATCGCCGTCGAGCCGCAGGAGAGCGATCGGTCCGATCGCCGCGCGCGACACGGGAAGCGTGTTCTGGAACCATCCGCGTACGACGTTCACGTGTGGATATCCGGTCTCCTTCAGATAGCGCGTGACGATCTCGTAATCGGCGCGATTGACGGTCGTCGCTTCGAGCTTTCCGTCCAGGGCAGTCCCATCGACGAGCCATTGCACCGCTTTCTCGCCATCGGACGGCGTCGCGTGCGGCATCCCCTCGAACGAGTCGAATCCCCAATAGGGAGGCAGCGGGTCGAGGTTCCGCATCGCGGAGCGCAGCATGAACGCGGATGCTCCGCCGGTGAAGACCCCGCACTCGACGAGCGCACCCTGAACGCGTTCGCGTGCGAGCATCGTGATGAGGTCTTCGAGCAACAGAACCTGCACACACTGGCGGTCCGCCGCCTCTAGCGAATAGGCGTAGTCGACGCGCATGCCGTTCCGGTCGAGATGTTCGCGGAAGGTCAGCTGCGTGACTGAGTCGAGCTCTCTCACGCGCTTCGTGATTCTCGACCGGCGCGCGAGGCTCCGCAATGGACCGATGCGGCGCGCTAGGTTGCGAACGTTGTGAGAGAGCGTTCGCGTGAGTCGTCCCATTGCGGCGCATGATCCCATCTTCAAGACAGGCGGGCAAAGAAAAACGCCGGTGGGTGACCACCGGCGTTCGAGGGTTGATGACGAAGCCTCAGTTCTTTTCGAGCTGCTTCACGCGGCTCGACAGATCTTCGATCGTCTTCTGCTGTTCCTGCACGACCTTCGTGAGCAGGGCGACGATGTCCATCGCGGCCAGGCTCTTCCGATCCTTGGTCGCGACGAGATCCGGAACATCCTCGGCGATGAATCCGACGTGATGCTCGCTCGGATCGACCTTGTAGGAATAGGTTACCGGCTCGAGCTTCCGGAGTGCGTCCATGGCGGCGTCGGCTTCGAGATCATTGATGTTCTGCTTGAAGGAACGGCTGGACGCATTCGTCCAGGTACCGCCGACGGAGAGGTATGCTCCATTGCTGTGCTGGATCGGCTGCGTCGGGGAGGTCGTTCCGATGCCGATGTTGCCGTTCGGGAACGTCACGCTGCTGATCGTGTTCCCCGAGCCGCGGTTGACCTGGAGCCAGAAGGCCTGCGTCGTATTCGCATCGTTCTGAACATCGCCGAGGAACGTGTTGCCGAAGACGGCAAACTCCCAGAATTTCTGGTCCGTGGCGGCGCCGGTGTTGCGGAAGCCGACGGCCGGGACGGTGCTGTTGTCGATTTCGAGCTGGCGAGCGGCCGAGGCGGTGTTGATGCCGACGTTGCCACTGGCCTGGACGTCGATCGAGCTGGTCGGCGCTCCAGGACGAATGCGGAAGGGAAGGCGCGATCCGCCGGTGAGGTCGCGGATGAAGAAGTTGGCTTCGTTCCCGGCGATGTCCCACGTCTGCGCGGTGAAGCCGCCGCCGTTGGTCTGCTCCAGGCGGGCCGCTGGAGTGTCGGTGGCTGTCACGTGGAGGTTCAGGCCGGGGTTGTTGTTGCCGAGGCCGACCTTGCCCGACGAGGCGACGAAGAGCGAGTTCGTCGGCGCGGCCGCGGTGACGGTGAACGGCGTCTTCGAATTCGTGATGTCGTCGATCGAAAACTTGTTCGCGCCGCCGCTGGCCGAGTCATTGGCCGTGAGCTGCCACTGCACGTTGGGAAATCCGGGCGAAGTGCTGTCGTCATCGAAGTGAATGCGGGTGTTGTTCTCCTTGAGCCGAATCGTGTCGAAGCCGAACGACTCGCCATTGACGCAGTCGAGGCCGATGCACGCGCTTCCCTGAACGATGATGTCGTCGGCGGTGACGACGTCCATTGCCTTGGCCGGAGGGTTCACGCTGGTTCCGGTCGAGCCGGCCGGCGTGCCGCTCTTCGGCGCCGCGGTCATGGTGCTGGGGCCGGGCCGGAAGGCGGGTCCCTCCTGAAGATCGGGGGAGACGATCGCGCCGTTCAAGACGGTGAACGCGCCCGCCTGATAGGGCGGCGTCTTGAGGCCGGCGGCCGTCATGATGCGATCGATCGCCGCATCGTCATTCGCAGCGCGCGCGTCGGCGAGCTGCCGTTTGACGTCGGACGAAATCTGCGGCGTCACACGCAACTCGTACAGGTACGTGCCATCGGCAGCGCCGTGCATGTCCTGCAGGCGGACCATCGGGTTGCCGGCGAAATCCTTCGTGTAGGTGAGCCCATTCGGACCGTTCACCACGAGGGTGATCGAGTCGTGAGGCGCGGAGCTCTGGAATTCGACCGTCGCCGGTGTGACGACGACGTGGGCGACCGGTTCGGCTCCCAGATCGCGCGCGAACGCGGCGAAGGGCAGCGAGAGGGCGATGGCGGCGACAGCTACAGTTAGCGAAATACGGCTACGAGTTGACACAGGTGTTCCTCCTCCTCTGTTGATAGGGTGGGACCGCAACGAGTTACTTGGGACTACAAGGGACCGGGCACGTCAGGAAGATGCAGACAAATATAGGTCGCTTTCGGCAGAGTGCCATAGGGCCACCGAGATTTTTTTCGTGCCGCGAGAGAGACCTCGACCGCGGTTCTACGGGGTGGAGAAAGGAGGAGGGGAAGTTTGGTGCGAAAGGGGGGAATCGAACCCCCAAGACCTAACGGTCACAGGCTTCTGAGACCTGCGCGTCTACCAGTTCCGCCACTTTCGCAACGATCAAAACCAGGAAGGAAGGCGATTCTAGATACGCGTGCAGGAATGTCAATCGCCTCGCGCGATATTCCTATAATCCTGGATGCAGATGTCTTCCGAAGCTTCCGCCGATCTCCTCGCGAAAACGCCCCCGCGTGAGAACGTGTCGTCGGAGATCGTCAACCTCCCGAACTCGCTGACGCTGCTGCGGATCTTCCTCGTACCCTTCCTGGTCGTCGTGCTGCTCACGAAGTTCTATGGGCGGGAGTACGTCGGCCTCGCGATCTTCCTCCTCGCGGCGATCACCGACTTCTTCGACGGCTTCTTCGCCCGTCGCTACAACCGGATGACGCGCCTCGGCGCGCTGCTCGATCCGATCGCCGACAAGCTGCTGATGTCAGCCGCCTTCATCTCGCTCGTGGAGCTCGGCCTCGCCCGCGCATGGATGATCGTCATCATCATCGGCCGCGAGTTCGCCGTGAGCGGCCTTCGCTCGATCGCGGCGCAGCAGGGGGTCACGATCGCCGCGTCACCGCTCGGGAAGGGGAAGATGATCTCGCAGGTGATTGCGATCTCGCTTCTGATCCTGGGCTATCAGCTCGGCGAGTTCCTCTTCATCGGCACGATCTCTCTCTGGATCGTCATGATCTTCGCGCTCGCCTCCGGCGTCGACTACTTCATCAAGTTCTCGCGCGCCGTGCTCCATCCCGACAAGGCGTGAGTCAGAGCAGCAACCGGTAGACGTCGTTCTTCCGCAAGCCGAACTTCTCGGCGACGAGCTTCACGGCGTCGTTGCGGCGCATCCCCTCAGTCCTCAGCCGGTCGAACTCC
This sequence comes from Thermoanaerobaculia bacterium, assembly GCA_036488085.1. GTDB lineage: Bacteria > Acidobacteriota > Thermoanaerobaculia > Gp7-AA8 > Gp7-AA8 > DASXHZ01. The sequence goes on along the minus strand of DASXHZ010000084.1, from coordinate 64,130 downwards.
GCACGAATCTCGTCCGGCGCCGCCTCGGCGGCGTGCGCCTTCGCCGCACCGAAGACGATCGTGACCTCTCCATAGATCGTGGGCCGCTCGCGAAAGCGGTCGAGGAGCTCGGTCACGCTGCCGCTGGCGATCTCCTCGTGAATCTTCGTCATCTCGCGCGCGACGGTCGCCTCGGTGTCGCCGAGGACTGCGAGCGCGTCTTCGAGCGAGTCGACGACGCGCTCCGGCGACTCGTAAACGATGAACGTGTGTCCGAGCTCCGTGGCGTTGCGGTAGAAGTCGCGCCGCTCACCGCGGCGGTGCGGCGTGAAGCCGAGGAAGGTGAAGGGGAGGGGGGCGATGCCGCTGGCGACGAGCGCGAGAACACCGGCGAACGGGCCCGGGATCGGTTCGACGACGATGCCGCGTTCGCGCGCCATCCTGACGATCCGGTAACCGGGATCGGAAACGAGCGGCATGCCGGCATCGCTGACGATCGCGACGACGTCGCCATGCTCGATGCGGTCGATGTAGCGCGCAGCCTTCTCATCCTCCGTGTGCTCGTCGTACCGCTCCGCCGGCTTCTCGATGCGGAAGTGCGTGAGGAGTTTCCTGGTATGGCGCGTGTCCTCGCAGAGGATGACATCCGCGGACTGCAGCGCCTCGACCGCGCGCGGCGCCATGTCGGAGAGGTTCCCGAGCGGAGTGCCGACAACCAGGAGCTTTCCGCGGACGCTCATCGCAGTGCGTAGCTCCGGCTGAGGAGGATGGCGGCGGATGCGGCGACGTTGAGCGACTCAACGCGTGCCGACATCCGGATCGCGATCGGCTTGGCGCCGACACGCAACTCCGAGGAGATGCCGGCGCCTTCATTGCCGAAGACGATAATCGCGCGGCGGTTGGGCGGATCGATCGTTTCGCCGGCGGCGTCGGCGCCGAAGATCGGCCAACCCGACTCGATCAGCGTGTGCGCGGCCACCTCGGCGATGTTGACGTTCAGAATTGCGCCGGCCGAGGCGCGGATCGCTTTCGGCCCGAACGGATCGGCGCAGCCTGGGAGAATCGCGACGCCTGCACAGGCGAATGCGGCGGCGAGCCGGACGATCGTTCCGACGTTGCCCGGGTCCTGTACGCCATCGAGCGCGACGACGATCGAATCGGCCCTCCGGAAGAGATCCCTCGGCTTCGGGCGCTCGAACAGGCCGATGACGCCTTGCGACGTCTTCGTCGTCGTGAGCGCATCGAACAGTTCGTTCGTGAATCCCTCGCCACGGCGCACGACCGCGATCGGCTTCCAGCCGGCGGCGATCGCGTCGTCGACCGCTTTCGGTCCTTCGATCACGATCTCGTGCGCGTGCTCGCGGATCGCTTCGTGCACGCGCTTGAAGAGCGGATTCTGACGGCTCGAGATGGCTTTCATTACAATCCGCGGCCCGATGATACCCAAGTCGCAGCAGGGGCTCTCCGCGCTCTGGACGTTCCCGAGCATCCTCTTCTCGGCGTTCGTGATCGCGTGGGCAGCCGAGGCAGCGCAGTTCCTGATGTCGCAGGGGCTCGCACTCGCCATCCTCGCTTGGCTGCAGACCATGCCGGAGTTCGCCGTCGAGGCGGTGATCGCATGGGAAGCGGGTAAAGACCTCGCGAAGACGCACCTCGCCATCGCAAACTTCACCGGCAGTCTGCGTCTGCTGGTCGGCCTCGGGTGGCCGATGATTTATTTCGTCGCCGCGATCTTCCGGCGAAGACTGGTCGCCGTGGAGCTCGATAAAGAGCACTCCGTCGAGATCTTCGGCCTCTTTCTTCCCATCGCGTACTTCACGTTCATCTGGTGGAAGGGGACGCTGACGATCTGGGATGCGATCCCGCTCTCGGTTTTCTACTTCCTCTATCTATGGATCCTCTGGAAGATCCCGCCGATCGAGGAGAACCAGGAGGCGATCGAGGAGCTCGGCTTCGTTCCCCGCAAGGTCCTCAGCTTCCACGGCCGCGCGCGTGTTTTCGCGATCCTCGGGCTATTTTTCGGCGGCGGTCTGCTCCTTTTCTTCACGGCGCATCCATTTCTGAACTCCATGCTGGCGATCGCCGCTTCGCTCGGTGTCTCGACCTTCGTCTTCGTCCAGTGGGTCGCGCCGTTCCTGAGCGAGTTTCCGGAGAAGCTCTCCGCGTTCTATTGGGCGCGGAAGGTGTCGACCGCGAACGTGGCGCTGATGAACATGGTGTCGTCGAACATCAATCAGTGGTCGATCCTCTCCGGGCTCATTCCGGTGATCTTCGTGATCAGCTCCGGGAAGATCCAGCCGCTCCACTTCGATCAGCTCCAGCGGCACGAGATCATCCTCACGATCCTTCAGTCATTCCTCGGTTTTCTGCTGCTCCTGAACCTCCAGCTCCACTTCCATGAGGCGCTAGTCCTCTTCGTCTTCTGGCTGGTGCAGTTCGTGATGCCGTCTTGGCGCGAAGAGATGATCTGGGTGTACGCCGCTTGGTGCGGAATCGAGCTCGTCCGCATGCTGTTGCGCCGCGAAGTTCCGCCTGCCTGGGTCGGACTGCGCGAAACGCTCGCGCGCCGTTTCGCATGATGGTAGCGTTACCACGGAGCCGACCTTGCCCACGACTCTCGACCGACGAATCCGCCTGACTCGCCGCGTCTCCGACATCGAGGTGTCGAAGACGCTGCTGGTGCTCAATCGCGCCCAGGAACTGCAGGCCAAAGGGGTGGATGTCGTCGATTTCGGACCAGGCGAGCCTGACTTCAGGACGCCGCGGTCGGTCTCCGAGGCCGCGAAGCGCGCCATCGACAACGGCTTCACGAAATACACGAACGCCCTCGGCACAACCCAGCTCCGCGATGCGATCGCCGAGCGCTACAACCATCGCTACGGCATTCATGTCGCGCGGGAGAACGTCATCGCCGGCAGCGGCGGCAAGCAGGAGCTCTTCAACCTCTCGCTCGCGCTCTTCACCGAAGGCGACGAAGTGATCATCCCGTCGCCCTACTGGGTCAGCTTCCCCGACCAGGTGCAGTTCGCCGGCGGTACTCCAGTTTTCGCGAAGACCGACCCGCAGAACGGCTTCCGTCCGACGCTCGAAGACATTGCCGCCGTCGCGACCGATCGGACACGCGGCGTGATCATCAACTCGCCGTGCAATCCGACCGGCGCCGTGATCGCGGAGAGCGAAGTGGCCCGGATCGTCGAGTGGTGCGCCTCGCGCGACTGCGTCCTCATCTTCGACGAAACGTACGAGTTCTTCGTCTACGACGGACGGAAGCACGCCTCGGCGATGAAGTGGTTCGCCGACCACCCCAAAACCGTCATCGCCGTCAACTCGATGTCGAAGACGTTCGCGATGACCGGCTGGCGTCTCGGCTGGGCCATCGCGCAGCCCGAGCTGATCTCGGCGCTGGGCAAGATTCAGTCGCATTCGACGTCGAACCCGAGCTCAATCTCGCAGGCTGCCGCGCTCGAGGCGCTGACCGGGCATGACGACGAAGTCCAGCGGATGCACGACGAGTACGCCCGCCGGCGTGCCTGGATCGTACCGGCGATCAACGGCGTCGATGGATTCTGCTGTGCCGACCCGGACGGAGCGTTCTACGTCTTCCCCGAGGTCAAGCGCTTCTTCGGACGGGGCGGAGTGCACGATTCGCAGTCGTTCGCGAACTACCTGCTCGACGAGGCGCGCGTGGCCGTCGTCCCGGGGAGCGCGTTCGGCAACGACGACTACATCCGGATCAGCTACGCAACCTCGATGGAGCGGATCCAGGAGGGCGTGAGGCGTCTCGAAGCCGCGCTCGCCAAACTTTAATTACTCCGGAATCACCGCCTCCTCCCCGCCGTTTCTCCTCGCAGACCAATTTCCAGACCAATTCCAGCACCGCAAGAAGGAGCTTTTGTGAAGAAGACGACCATGATTTTGATGGGACTCGCGCTCAGCGCGTCGGTCGCCATGGCGCAGGACAAACCGACCACCGGCGATCCGGTGATCATCACCGCGGGGAACATCACCGTCAAGCAGTCGGAGTTCGAGAGCGCCCTCAAGACGCTTCCGGCCGAGTACCAGCAGTACGCAATGGGTCCCGGCAAGAAGCAGTTCGCCGAGGACTTCCTCCGCATGAAGATGCTGGCGCAGCTCGGCTACAAGAACGGGCTCGAGAACGACCCAGCCGTCCAGCAGCAGCTCGCGCTCATGAAGGACAACCTCGTTGCCAACGCGCAGCTCGGCAAGATCGACAAGTCGGTCACCCTCTCGGATGCCGATCTCCAGAAGATCTACAACGAGAACAAGAAGGACTACGAGCAGGTCAAGGCGCGCCACATCCTGATCGCGTTCAAGGGAAGCCCCGCCGCCCAGCAGGGCAAGCCGGAGCTCACGGAGGAGCAGGCGAAGGCGAAGGCCGAAGAGATCAAGAAGCAGATCGAAGGCGGCGCGAAGTTCGAGGACCTCGCGAAGAAGGACTCGGATGACACCGGTTCCGGCGCCAACGGCGGCGAGCTCGGCGCCTTTGGCCACGGCCAGATGGTTCCGGAGTTCGAGAAAGCCGCGTTCGACGCCAAGGTCGGCGACGTCATCGGTCCGGTCCGCACCCAGTACGGCTATCACATCATCAAGGTCGACTCGCATGAGTACACGCCGTTCGAAGGCGTGAAGGCGACGATCGAGAAGAAGGAGCACCAGAAGGCGCTCCAGGCGAAGCTCGACGCTCTGAAGGACGAAGCGAAGCCGGTCTTCAACGAGGCCTACTTCACTCCGCCGCCGCCTCCGGCCGCCGCTGCCCCGGCCGAATCCGTGAAGCCCGCTCCGGCCGCTACGAAGCCGGCCAGCGAGAAGCACACCGAAAAGAAGCCGGCGAAGCCGTAGGGCTTTCCCCGATCGAACAATTGAGACGGCGGCTCGCAAGAGCCGCCGTTTTGTTTTTGGGCTGCGGCTGCTATCGTTACGTCCGCATGGAGATTCCGGCGAAGGTCTCGGTTTTCAACCGCACGCTCGAGATAAAAGGGAAGGCCGCGACGCTCGTCGGCATCAGCGCGGACGGCTACTACGAGATCGTCCTCGAGTTCCAGAGCCGCAACCACTCCGTCCTCTTCCCGATCGCCGAAACGGTCCTGATCTTCAACGAGGCCCTCGCCCAGATCTCGGCCGACTTCGAAGTCGAGCGGTAGCGTTTTGGTAGCCTGCAGCGGCGCCCTACGCGTCGTGCTTCTTGCCGAAGAGGAACGCCACCGCTACGCCGAGGAAGTAGAGCGCGATCATCGGGACCGCAAGTGCGGTCTGCGTAACCATATCCGGCGTCGGCGTCACGATCGCGGCGATGATGAACGAGAGCACGACCGCGTACTTCGACTTCTGCAGCAGGAAGGCGGGCGTCACGATGCCGAGGCGGGCGAGGAAGAAGATCAGGATCGGCGTCTCGAAGATCGCTCCCGACGCGAGCACGATCATGCTCGCGAACGAGAAATAGTCGTCGATCGTGATCATCTGCTTGAACTGCTTGCCGGTCTCGACGAAGAACCCGCAAGTATTGGGAAGCAGTAACCTGAATCCGAAGTAGCCGCCCAGGATGAAGAAGAGCGACGCGAAGATGATGAATGGCGCCGCGTAACGTCTCTCGCGCTTGTAGAGGCCCGGCGCGATGAAGAGCCACAACTGGAACAGGATCACCGGCGCCGCCAGGAACAGCCCGGCAAAGAACGCCACCTTCATGTAGAGGAAGAAGGGGGCCGTCAGGCGCGTGTAGGCGAGCTTGTCGCCCGGCGGCAGCACCTTGATGATCGGCTCCTGCAATTTGCCGTAGATCTGGGGAGCCCAGTTCCAGCACACCAGGAACGCCACGAAAATAGCGGCAAACGAAATGATCAGGCGCTTGCGCAACTCCTCGAGGTGCTCGAGGAACGACATCTTCGACAGCTCGCGCTCGGGCTCCGTCGCGCCGGCCGTGAAACCGGCGTTTGCGGTGTCGGACATCGTCAATCCGCCTGGGATGCAGGAGTCGCTGCCGGAGTCGCTACTGGGGTGACGTTCTCGGCCTGAACCGTTACTGGCTCACTCCTTGATACCGTCTCGACAGGAGGGTTCATCACGGACGTAGCGATCGTCGACGGGATCTGCCGGAGTTCCTTCAGCTCCTCGACCCGCACCTCGCGCTCGATCGTGTTTTTCAGGTCATCCGTAGCCTTCTTGAACTCGCCGAGAGCCTTGCCGAGGGTGCGCCCGATCTCGGGGAGCTTCTTCGGGCCGAATACGATCAGCGCCACGATGAAGATCAACAGCAGCTCTGGAAGACCTAGTGAACCGAACATGAAGGAACCCCTTTGCGGTGGTGACGTCGAGGTGAACACCACGTCACAGATGAATACTCCACCGGGATACTGGCGTTAAACTCACATATCTCGAGCGACGGAACTTATGACGAAAATCACGAAGACGCGCACATGGACCTTTTCGCTGACGCTGGTCGTCGCGATCGCGGGTGCAACTCTCCTCGGCGGATTCTACGGGAACAGCCTCTTCGGCACCCCGACTCAGAGTGACCTCAACAAGCGGATGAAAGAGTATACCGACCTCGTCACCGCGGTCGCGTCGAACGCGCCCGACGACGTCGGCTCGGACAAGGTCGTCTACTCCTCGATCGACGGCATGCTTCGGACGCTCGATCCGCACACGAGCTTCCTCGAGCCGAAAGAGTACGCGGACATGCAGGACCGCCAGAAGGGAAGCTTCTACGGCCTCGGCATCCTGGTGACCAAGCGCAACGACCAGGTCACGGTCATCACGCCGATCGAAGGGACGCCGGCAGCGCGTCTCGGCGTCCGCGCCGGCGACATCATCTCGGAAGTGGAAGGCGTCCTGACCAGCGAGCTCTCGCTCGACGAAGTGGTCAAGCGCCTCAAGGGGCCGAAGGGAACGACGGTCCACATCAAGATCATGCGCATCGGCATCAAGGAGCCGATCCCGCTCTCGATCGTCCGCGCGGCGGTTCCGACGAACTCCCTCACCAACGTCCTGATGATCCGTCCGGGCGTCGGTTACATCCGCATCAAAGACTTCACCTCGACGACCGTCCGCGAGCTCGATGAAGCGATCGACAAGCTGAAGGCGGACGGCATGCAGCGGCTCGTCCTCGACCTACGAATGAATCCGGGCGGTCTGCTCGACGCGGCCGTCGGCGTTGCCGATCACTTCCTCGACAAGGGACAGATGATCGTCTACACGAAGGGACGCACCGCCGACGCGGCGCAGGACTACGTGGCGCCCGGCAAGCACGAGAAGCTGAACGTGCCGATGGTCGTCATCGTCAACCGCGGCAGCGCCTCGGCATCGGAGATCGTTGCCGGCGCACTCCAGGACCACGACCGCGCCATGATCGTCGGCGAGACGTCGTGGGGCAAAGGCCTCGTGCAGAGCGTCTACACGCTCCAGTACGGCGCCGGCCTCGCGCTCACGACTTCGAAGTACTACACCCCCTCGGGCCGTAACATCCAGCGCGACTACTCGTCCTTCTACGACTACTACGTCGCCGATGACAGCGACACGGGCGACACGCCGCTCAAGGACCGCAAGCAGTACAAGACCGATACGGGCCGCATCGTCTACGGCGGCGGCGGCATCACGCCCGACGTGATGGTGAAGCCGGCGCAGCTCTCGCGCACGACGCAGCTCCTGGAAGTGCGCAGCGCACTGTTCAACTACGGGGTCGAGTACGTCGCGAAGCACCCGGATGTGACAAAGGACGTCCAGATCACGCCGGAGCTCGTCGAAGACTTCGTTCGTTTCTCGGCCGACAAGGACATGGCGCCCATCGCCGACATCCGCGACGCTTTGACCAAGCCGGACGACCGCAAGTTCATCGAGCGGTCGCTGAAGGCCGAGATCATCGCCGCGAAGTTCGGCTTCGATGCGTCGTATCCGTATCGCCTGGAAGGCGACCGCCAAGTCGAGAAGGCGCTCGAGGTCCTGCCGCAGGCGCAGAAGCTCGCATCCCTCGCCGCCGACGCGCAGCCGGCGCCGAAAATCCAGTAAGTGTGTGGGGCCGGCTCTCAGCCGGCCCATCGCACTTGCCTCCACCCACGTCTCGCGCTAACGTTGCGCCGCTTTTACGGACGGAGTGTTTAATTTCAGATGCCAGAGCTTGGAAAGAAGTACACCTGCTATAGCTGCCACACGAAGTTCTACGACCTCGGGAAGCCGGAGCCGATCTGCCCGAAGTGCGGGTCGGATCAGCGCGACGCCGATGAAGCGCCGGTCGTGACGCCGACACGCAGGCGTGCCGCTGCCGCGGCAGCGCCGCCACCGCCGCCCGCCGAAGAGGCGGAGGACGGCGACTTCGAGGCAGAAGGGACCACGGCCCCGGCGGCCAGCGGCGATGAAGAAGACGAAGAGATCGTCGCCGACGACCGCGAAGAGGAAGAAGACGAAGAGGAAGAAGAGGAGTACTAAATGCGCTTTGCGCTGCTCGGTTGTGTCGGGGCGCTCATTCTCGCAGTCATCATCCTCGGCGGCTGGTTCATCGGTGTTCGCAACAACCTCGTCACGCTCGATGAGAGCGTGAATCAGCAGTGGGCGCAGGTCGAAAGCCAGTACCAGCGCCGTTACGACTTGATCCCGAACCTCGTGCAGACAGTGCAGGGGGCGGCGAATTTCGAGAAGTCGACGCTCGTCGACGTCGTCAACGCCCGCTCGCGCGTCGGCCAGGTGCAGGCGCCGTCCGGACCTCCCGGCGCGGCGTCGGCGCTCCCGAACAACCAGGCGCAGATGGAGCAGTTCGCGAACGCGCAGCAGGGCTTGTCGAGCGCTCTCTCACGCCTCCTCGTCGTGGTCGAGCGTTATCCCGAACTGAAGTCCAATCAGAACTTCCTCGAGCTGCAATCGCAGCTCGAGGGGACCGAGAACCGGATCGCCGTCGAGCGCCAGCGCTACAACGAGGCCGCGCAGCAGTACAACGTCGGCATTCGCAAGTTCCCCGCTTCGATGGTCGCGAGCATGAGCGGCTTCCACGCGAAGGCCTACTTCAAGGGCGCCGCCGGAAGCAGCCAGGCACCGGCCGTCAACTTCAACTTCGGCAACCAACCGGCAACGGCGACTCACTAAGGGCGCACTACGGTGCGCCCGCTTCGTCTCGCCGCCGTTCTCCTCTTACTCGCCGCGCTTGCGCCGGCGATCTTCGCGAAAGAACCGCCGCCGGCTCCAACCCAGTGGTTCACCGACGAGGCGGGCCTCGTCTCCGGCTCCGACGCGTCGGCGCTCAATGAGAAGCTGCGGGCGTTCGAGCAGTCGTCGGGCGCTCAATTCATCATCTACACCTTCAAGTCGCTCGACGGCGATCCGCTCGAAGACTTCACGATCCGCTGCGCGACCAAGTGGAAGGTGGGGAACAAGAAGTACGACAACGGCCTGATCCTCTTCGTCTTCGTTCAGGAGAAGAAGTTCCGCATCGAGGTTGGCTACGGTCTCGAAGGGACGATCACCGACGCCTTCTCGTCGGACGTCCTGCGCAATTACCTCACGCCGCACTTTCGACAGTCGGACTACGCCGGCGGCTTGAACGCCGCAGCCGACGCGATCATGGCAAAGATCCGTGGCGGCGAACCCCCGCGGCCGCCGGTGAATCCGCAGTCGTCGCCGCAGTCATCGTCGCACCAGGGTCGAGCGGTGACGGGAGCCGCCGCGGGATGCTTTCCGCCGATCGGGATGCTGCTGTTCATCATCCTTTTCCTCGTCATCATTCCGCGTTTCTTCCTGCCGCGCGGACGAACGGGCTGCGGCGGCTGCTTCTGGCCGATGTTCTTCCTTGGCGGCGGCGGACGCGGGTTCACGCTCGGCGGCGGCGGGTTCGGCGGGGGCGGCGGCTTTGGTGGCGGAGGCTTCTCCGGCGGCGGCGGTGGGTTCGGCGGCGGCGGAGCATCGGGAGGCTGGTGATGACGCACGAAGAGTTTCTCAGCGCACTCGATCAGCAGCGGATCGTCAACGCGATCGGCGACGCCGAGGGCCGGACCTCGGGCGAGATCCGGGTCCACGTGCAGAAGCGCGTCGGCGCCACGGACATCCGCAATCTCGCCGAGCGCACGTTCGAGCGCCTCGGCATGACGAAGACGGCCGCACGCAACGGCGTGCTTCTGTTCATCGCGAGCGAAGACCGCCAGTTCACGATCCTCGGCGACAGCGGGATCAACGAGAAGGTTCCCGCCGGCTTCTGGGATGACGTGATCGCGAACCTGACGACCCGCTTCAAAGGCGGCGAGTTCACTGACGGCATCGTCGAGGCGATCGCGGCGGCCGGCGAGCACCTGCAGGCCTATTTCCCTCGATCGGAATCGGACGTGGACGAGCTCTCGAACGAGATCGACTTCTCCGACGAATAGTGCCCGCCACCGTCGTCATCGCCCTCGGCTCGAACCTCGGCAACCGCCACTGGTACATCCGCGCCGCGATCGAAGAGCTAGCTCGTGTGATCCACCTCGTCCGCGTCGGCCGCATTCGCGAGACGGAGCCGGTGGGAGCGCCACCGCCGCGTTACCTCAACTGCGTCATCGCCGGATACACGACGCTGACTCCCGAGGCACTGCTTCGTGAGTTGCAGCGGATCGAGACCCGCCTCGGGCGCCGCCGCCCGTACCGCAATGCCCCGCGCACCATCGATCTCGACCTCATCCTCCACAGCGCCAACCGCCGCCGCACGCGCGAACTGACGCTCCCTCATCCGCGGTATCGCGAGCGAGCGTTCGTGCTGGAGCCGATGAGGGAGCTCGGGTTCGGCTAGCGCGTACCGAACGTGCCGCCGCCAAGCTCCACGTGCGTGCGAGCCTGCTGCATGGCGGTGGCGCGGGCGAGGATGGGGTAGGGGTTCACCATCTCGTCGTTCTGGTTGATGCCGAAGTGGAGGTGGGACGGGGTGTGGATGGCGTTGCCGGTGTTGCCGACGTAGCCGAGCAGGTCGCCCTGCTGCACTTCCATCCCCTCGTAGAGACCGGCGGCCCAACGGTCGAGATGTGCGTAGTAGAACGCGGTGCCGCTCTCGGTCGTGAGCCAGATGCAGTGACCGCCCTTCGGCTGGTCCCCGATGTAGCTGACGATGCCGTCGGTCACGGCAATGACCGGCGTTCCCTTCTTCGCGAAAATGTCGATGCCTTTGTGAACGCGGACGCCGCCGTCGCGCGGGGCGTGCCACGAGTCGTCGAGGTCGTAGGTGTGGACGCCGACCACGGGCATCTCGAGCGCGCTGCCGGACAGCGGCGTAAAGAGGGCCTTCGCCCGCTCCGCGAACTCATAATCGCGCGCTTTGGCATTCTGCTTCTCGGGAGTGATCGCCGGCGTCTTCACGATCTCGCGCGAGTTATATCGATTGAGATCCGATCGGAGCTGGGCGACCAGTTGCGGAAAGTCGTCCTCGTCGGACGGCAGAGGGGTCGTTGCCGTGGTCTGCGCCGGGACGATGACCGTCTGCGGGAGCATGGCGCAAGCGGAGAAGAGGAGAAAAATGAATGCACTCAGCAGTTTCGCGCTGCCGGCTCCCGCACTGCGAGCGAGTGAGCTGATCATGACCAGGACGTGGGCAGCAGTTTAAATAACCCGGTTGAGCTTGTAAAGCCTACGACGAAAGAATCTGCGTCAGCTCCTCGATGCGCCGCACCCCGATCACCTCGACGTCGGCGCGAATCTCGGCCGCATTCGAGTGCGGGACGATCACGCGCCGGAACCCGAGCGCCGCCGCTTCGCGCGCCCGAAGGTCGGCCTGCGAGACGCTGCGGACCTCGCCGAGGAGCCCGACCTCGCCGAAGAGCACTGTGTCGAAGGGAAGCGCCTTGTTGCGGTGTGACGAGAAGACGGCGGCGATGATCCCGAGGTCGAGCGCCGGCTCGTCGATCTGCAGGCCGCCCGCGAGATTCACGTAGATGTCGCTCATGGAGAAATTGCCGCCGCTCTTCCGCTCCAGCACCGCGAGGAGCAGCGAGACGCGATTGGCGTCGATCCCCATCGCCATCCGGCGCGGGGAGGGGAAGTGCGTCGCGGCGACGAGCGCCTGCACTTCGATGAGGAGGGGACGCGTCCCTTCCAGCGCCGCCACGATCGCCGACCCGGCAGCGCTGCTTCGTTGCGACAGAAGCGCTGCGGAGGGATTCGGCACCTCTTCGAGACCGCTGTCGTGCATCTCGAAGATCGCCACTTCGTTCACCGGACCGAAACGGTTCTTGTAGGCGCGGACGACGCGATAGTTCTGAAACTTGTCGCCCTCGAAGTAGAGGACCGTGTCGACGATGTGCTCGAGCGACTTCGGACCGGCGATCGTCCCCTCCTTCGTGATGTGGCCAATGAGGAAGATCGGGATGGATAGCCGCTTCGCGGCGACCATCAGCGCGCCGGCCGAGTCGCGCACCTGGCCGACGGCGCCGGGCGTCGAGTCGTTGGTCGTCGTATGCACGGTTTGGATCGAGTCGATGATCGCCGCGACCGGATGCAGCTTCTCGATCTCCGCGATGATGCGTTCGACGGACGTTTCGCCGAAGAGGAGGATGTTCTCGTTGGTCGTACCGAGACGGCGGCCGCGGAGCGCGATCTGCCGCGGCGACTCCTCGCCGGAGACGTAGAGCACGCGGCCCGACTCGGCGAGCTGCTGCGCTGCCTGGATCAGCAGCGTCGACTTCCCGATGCCCGGCTCGCCGCCGACGAGCGTGACCGCCCCCGAGACGAGGCCGCCGCCGAGGACGCGGTCGAGCGCGGGGATGTTCGTGGAGATGCGCGGGGTGACGTCGGCGTCGATGCTGTTGATTGACGCCGGCGAGGCCGCCGGCGTCCCACTGAGCGCCGAGCGCTGGCCCGGCGCATCCTCCTGCGCGAACGAGTTCCAGGCGTTGCAGTCGGGACATCGGCCAAGCCACTTCGGAGACTGACTGCCGCACTCGGTACAAGAGAAGACCGCCGCTTTTTTCGCCACGGAGGGATTGTACGGTTCTGTGTAGCGCCGCCGACTCGGCGGCGAATGGACGCAACGACGCCGCCGGGTCGGCGGCGCTACACAAGTCCTTATCGGATCGTCACTTCGCCGCGGAGGTCGTGTTGCATCGCTGCCTTCACGTCGCCCCCCCGACTGAACAGGTGGTAGAGCTTCGTGAGCGCCGCCTCGGCGGTCATGTCGTATCCGCTGACCACCCCCGCGCGCGCGAGGGCAGAGCCGGTAGCGTACTCGGCGAGGTTCACCGCCCCCTCGAGGCACTGCGTACAGTCGACGATGACGACCCCGCGGCGCGTCGCCTCCTCCAGCGTGGCGAGGAACTCGGCATCCTGATCCGGCCCGTTCCCGACGCCGTACGCCTCCAGTACCAGCCCCTGGAGCGGCGGACGCAGGACGTTGCGGACCAACTCCGGCGAGATGCCGGGGAAGAGCCGCAGGGCGCTGACGACCGGCGAGCCGAACTCCTCCACCGCCAGCTTCTCGCTTGCGTCGGCGGACCTCACGTAGTTCCAGTTGATCTCGATGTCGATCCCAGCTGTGCCGAGGTGCGGGTAATTTGGCGAGTCGAACGCGGCGAAGCCGTCCGCGCTCACTTTCACCGCGCGGCATCCGCGCAGGAGCTTTCCTCCAAAGTACAAACACACCTCGGGGATCGAATACGACGATGCAATGAGAAGCGAGGTGATCAGGTTCTCTCGCGCGTCGTTGCGCACCTCGCAGAGCGGAATCTGCGAGCCGGTGACGATGACCGGCTTGCCGAGGCCGCGCAGCATGAAGGGCAGCGCCGACGACGTGTATGCCATCGTGTCCGTGCCGTGGAGGACCACGAAACCGTCGTAATTGGCGTAGTTCGACGCGATGTCGTTCGCGATCTTTACCCACTGCGCCGGCGTCATGTTCGACGAGTCGAGGAGCGGCTCGTACTCGTTCACCGTCACCTCGGGCATCGACGCGTGAGCGAGCTCGGGCATGGCTGCCATCTGTTCTTGCAGCGAGCCCGGCGCGGGCGTGTAGCCGTGCTGCGAGCGGGCCATCCCGATCGTGCCGCCCGTATACGCGACGTAGACACGTTTCCGCTGACCCATCGGAAATGGTTTATATCGGATATCGCTTATACTCTGCGAGTTCCACCCATCTCAATAACCAAGTCGAAACAGGAGGCCCACCTTTGCGTCATGTCGCGTTAGCTGTCGGTTTACTTTTGTGCAGCTTCTCTCTCATTGCGGCGCCCCATCAGTACGTCATCACCGGAAACGGTCAGGGTCCGGGAAGCACCACCTTCGCTTCGGCCGTGACCGCAGCGGGCGGAACCGTCGTACGCAACATGGAACGCATCGGTATCGTCGTCGCGACGTCTGATGACCCGAACTTCGCCACAACCATGGCGGCGGCCGGCGGCGTCCACGACGTCACGCCCGACATGGAAGTGAATTGGATCGGCCACGAGCAGAACGCCCAGACCGCGATGGAAGGCCATGTCGACGGACTGAACAGCGAGCCGTTCTTCGGCTATCAGTGGAACATCCGGCAGATCCACGCCGACCAGGCTGCCGCAAACGGCAACCTCGGAGCGGGTGCGGTCGTCGCGGTGCTCGACGCCGGCTGCAACATGGCGCACGTCGACATCGCGCCGAACATCCTGACGGCGTTCGCCACCTCGTTCGTTCCCGGCGAGGGCGTGCAGCCGACGACGGCTGCCTTCAACCACGGCACGCACGTCTCGGGCATCATCGCCGCCGCGATCAACAACACCGGAACGCAGGGTGTTGCGCCGAAGGCGAAGATCATTCCGGTCAAGGTCCTGAGCGAGTTCACCGGCAGCGGCAGCTTCGGCGGCATCATCGCCGGAATTGACTACGCGACGAGCCTGAACCTCTCGAACGCCATCCACGTCGACATCATCAACATGAGCCTCGGCGCGACCTTCGACCGCAACAACAAGGGCGGCGGCGGAGCGGGATCATTGATCTCCGCGCTGAATCGCGCCATGAACGCGGCCTCATCTGCCGGCATCCTCTGCATCAGCGCCGCAGGCAACGACGGAGTCGACCTGAACTCACGTATCTGGGAGATTCCGGCGCAGTCGGGCAACGGTATCGCCGTCTCGGCGACCGGTCCGATCGACCTGGCGAATTTTGACCGCCTCGCGTCGTACAGCAACTACGGCCGGTCCGTCGTCAACGTGGCCGGACCCGGCGGAGATGCCGTCGACCTCGCCGGTTATCCCTACGACCTGGTTCTTGCCCCGGGGTCCGGAATCGGGAACGGCTATTTCTTTGCGGCCGGCACCTCGATGGCGACTCCGGCCGTCGCGGGTGTCGCGGCGCTCATCGTCGGCAAGTACGGCCACATGTCGCCTGACCAGCTTAAGGCGCGCCTCGCTGCGAGCGCCGTGCAGATTGGCTCAGAGCAGTTCTTCGGCCGCGGCCGTGTCGACGCTCTTGCGGCGACCAGCGCACCGTAACGAAAGAACATCAAATGTTGTGAAAGGGGCCGGCTCTCCGCCGGCCCCTTTTTTTGGCCGAGCTAAGAGCCCGCCCCTACACGCTTCACGACCACCCCGTCCTTCATCACGAAGCTGACGTGTTCGGTGGTGCGGATGTCGGCGAGGGGGTTGCCGGGGACGGCGACGATGTCAGCGAGCTTGCCGTTCTCGATCGTGCCGACGCGGTCGATCATGCCGAGGAGCGTGGCGGCGGACTGCGTGCCGGCGCGCAGCGCGGCCGCGGGCGTCATGCCGTTGGCGACCATCAGCCCGAACTCGTGCGCGTTCAGGCCATGCGGCGAGACGGCCGAGTCGGTGCCGAGGGCGATCTTCACACCGGCGTTCACGGCGTTGCGGAACATCCCGAACATCGCGTCGTGCGCTGCGCGCGCCTTCACGGCGATCGCGGGCGGAAACTTGTCGGCCTTGGCGCCGACCGTTTCGCCGGCCATCAGCGTCGGGACGAGGTAGACGCCCTTTTCCTTCATGAGCGCCAGCGTGTCTGGCTTGAGGAACGAGCCGTGTTCGATCGAGTCGACGCCCGCGGCGATCGCCATCTTCGCCGCGACGTCGCCGTGGCAGTGTGCGGCGACCTTGCGGCCCCAATGGTGCGCCTCTTCCACGATCGCGTTCATCTCCCCCTGGGAGAACTCCGGCGCGTCGACCGGATCGGCCAGCGAGAGCACGCCGCCCGACGGCATGAACTTGATCACGTCGGCGCCGTACTTGATCTGGTAGCGCACGGCGGCGCGGCATTCGTCGGGACCGTTGCAGACGCCGTCGATCGGTCCCGCCTGCGGCGCGACGTTAGGCGGGAATGGATCCTTGTCCGCGTGTCCGCCGGTAGCGCTGATCGCGTGCACCGCGACGAGCATCCGCGGTCCGACTACGATCCCCGCGTTGATCGCGTTGCGTAACCCGACGTCGATGTAGTCGTCGGCGCCGACGTTGCGCACGGTCGTGAAGCCGGCGTCGATCGTGCGGCGCGCGTACATCGCTGCGTAGTGCGCCTGCTCGGTCGGCTGGCGCATCACGCCGTTGAAGAAGTCGAGGTAGTAGTTGTCGCCTGCCTGGCCGGTGAGGTGGACGTGG
The DNA here is from genome assembly GCA_036488085.1 of Thermoanaerobaculia bacterium. GTDB lineage: Bacteria > Acidobacteriota > Thermoanaerobaculia > Gp7-AA8 > Gp7-AA8 > DASXHZ01. Next base: position 47,628 of record DASXHZ010000084.1, on the reverse strand, counting down.
CAGTCGATGAAGCCGGGGAGGAGTGTCGCATCGCCGAGGTCGATCACCTCGGCGCCCGCGGGTGCGGCGACGTTGATACCCGCGATCTTGTTGCCGGTGATGACGATGGTGGCGTTGCGAATGATCTCGTTCGACGTACCGTCGAAGAGACGGTCGGCCTTCAGGACGACCGTTTTCGGCTGGGCGGTGAGCGAGGTGGCGAGGAGGAGGAGCGCGAGAGCACGAATGGCGTTCTTCATCGCGCGACAGGGTAGCAAATCGGCCGTGACTCGCCATTTCGTTACTCGGAGCAACAACCGGACTCCGAGGAACGAGTAACGAATCACGAGTAACGAACCGCGGCCAAACACAAAAGGCGGGCTCACGCCCGCCTCGTGTTTTCACCAAGAGACTTCCCTAGAAGTACACGCGGTCAGCCTGGAAGGTGTTGTGGTTTTCCCACCCACCGCTGACGTTGACGCGGTCGCCCGGGCGAAGACGCCAGACGTTGACCGAGTCCCGCGTATCCATGCGGCGGACGTCGATCTTCACCAGACGGTTCGTCACCTGGTCGCGGACCGTGACGTAGTTGTAGTGGCGGTTGACGTTCTGCACGACGCCCGTCATCACGCCGATCGGAGCTGCAGAGTACATCGGCTGCTGATTGTTGTAATTCGGGTTGTAGTCCCGGCCACCGAGCCATGCAGCGGAGTCGACCGTGACCAAACCGTTGTTGCCGTAGCCGTCGAAGCGGACGAAATCGCCGACGCGGATGTTCCTGTCACTGACCGTCGCAGACGGCACCCAGTACGAATATCCACCGTTGTCGAGCATTACGCGGTAGCCGGCCCCGTCAGCAACCATGCTGGTGACGTGACCTTGATACGTGACGCGTCCGGACTGAGCAATGGCCATCGGCGCGCAAAGCAGAAGCGCAAGCGCGAAGACCATACCGAACCGAACGCTAAGTTTTGAATTTGCCTGCATTTAGCAACCTCCTTGGTGACGTTGACTACGCCCTTTGTAATCGCAAGGAGGTTGCCAAAAATGGCGGGGTGAAGCGGTGGGACTACGCGTTATTTGCAGGTGTGGTACTGGACCCCTGAGCCGGCGGCGCGACCGGAGTTGGTACGTCCGAGGAGGGGCCTGACCCCGGCGCGATGGTCATCTTCTCGCCGGTTTCCTCGGGGTAGTACTCCTTCATCTTCAGATAGTCCTGGCCCGTCTCTTCGATCAGGATCTGATTCACTTCCCACCCCTCGAGAGTCTCGCGCTCAAGGAGCTTGCGGGCGATCTTGTCGAGCGCCGTTTTGTTGCCGGTAATGATGTCGTGCGCCCACTTGTAGGCGCGGTCGAGAATGCGCCGCACCTCTTTGTCGATCTCGATCGCGGTCGCCTCGGAGTAGTCCTGATGCTGGGCGAACTCGCGGCCGAGGAAGATGGCCTCTTCCTTCTTGCCGAACGTGGCGGGACCGAGGTCCGACATACCCCATTCGCAGACCATGCGGCGCGCCATGCCGGTCGCGCGCTCGATGTCGTTGCCGGCGCCGGTCGTGATCTCGTTGAGGAAGACTTCCTCCGCGATGCGGCCACCCATCATGACCGCGAGGAGCGCCTCGAGGTAACGCTTCGAGTACGAATGCTTGTCCTCCGTCGGAAGCTGCTGCGTGAGACCGAGAGCCCGGCCGCGCGGAATGATCGTGACTTTGTGCAGCGGATCGGCCGCCGGCAGAATCGCGGCGACGATGGTGTGACCCGACTCGTGGTACGCGGTGATGCGCTTTTCGCGCTCGCTCATCACCATCGACTTCCGCTCCACCCCCATGAGCACCTTGTCCTTGGCGAACTCGAAGTCGACCATCTGCACTTTTTTCTTGTCGTAGCGCGCGGCGTTCAGCGCCGCCTCGTTCACGAGGTTCGCGATGTCGGCGCCCGAGAAGCCGGGCGTGCCGCGCGCGATGATCGACATATCGACGTCTTCGGCCAGCGGGATGTTGCGCGTGTGGACGCGGAGGATGCCTTCGCGGCCCTTCAGGTCCGGCAGGTCGACGACTACGCGGCGGTCGAAACGGCCGGGGCGGAGGAGGGCAGGATCGAGAACGTCGGGACGATTGGTTCCGGCGATGAGGATGACGCCTTCGTTCGACTCGAAGCCGTCCATTTCGACGAGGAGTTGGTTCAACGTCTGCTCGCGCTCATCGTGTCCGCCGCCGAGGCCTGCACCGCGGTGGCGCCCGACGGCGTCGATCTCGTCGATGAAGATGATGCAGGGAGCGTTCTTCTTTCCCTGCTCGAACAGATCGCGGACGCGCGAGGCGCCGACGCCGACGAACATCTCGACGAAGTCGGAACCGGAGATCGAGAAGAAGGGGACGTTCGCCTCACCCGCGATCGCGCGTGCGAGGAGCGTCTTGCCGGTGCCCGGAGGGCCCATGAGGAGGACGCCCTTCGGGATTTTGCCGCCGAGCTTCGTGAACTTCTGCGGCTCTTTGAGGAACTCGATGATCTCGTGCAGCTCCAGCTTCGCCTCGTCGACGCCGGCGACGTCCTTGAACGTCATCTTTTTCGCGCTGCCGGAGAGCAGCTTCGCCTTCGACTTGCCGAACGACAACGCCTTGTTGCCGCCCGCCTGCATCTGCCGCATGAAGAAGATCCAGAGGCCGATGAGGAAGAGGACCGGAGCCCAGGTGATCAGGGCGGTGATGAACGGCGCATCGCCCTTCGGCTCGAACTCCATCGAGACGCCGTGCGCCTTCAGCGTGTCGATCATCTGCGGGTAGTTCGAAGGGGCGTTGAGGTGGAACTCCTTCGAGCCCTGGACCGCCGTCTTGTACTCGCCGTGGATCTCGTCGTTGCGGATGGTGACTTTGTCGACCTGACCAGCATTCACCCGGTCGATGAATTGACTGAAGTTGATTGGGTTGCTCGTCCCCTTCGTCGTCTGGAAGAGGCTCCAGAGGAGGAAGACCAGAACGATGATCACCACCCAAAGGAGTGCTGTCTTGACAGTGGAATTCAACGAATCGCCTCCAACACTGCGCTGCCTAACGTGTTGCGCCTGAGGGGAATTCTACGGCTTGCCGGCCTTGGGGTTGCCGGCGACCTTCCAATCGTTCCCGGCCCGATACAAGACCTTATCGCCGAATGCGACCGCCTTGCAGCGGGTTGCCCCTTTGACCTTCGGGGGAGCAACAAGCACAACGTGCGCCGCGCCGATCTTGCCGAGGTCGCCGACGCGGTGGATCTCGATCAGGTTCCCATTCTTCGAGGTGAGCGAGGTGACCAGCAGCACGCGCCCGGTCTCTTTGTGTTCGATCAGTAGCGCGTAGTCATCCATTTTGTTGCAGTCGAAATCGGCGCGTACCACGTAGGGGCAGAGAGCGTCCGACTTTGCCGCCTCCGTGCTGGCCGGCAGCCGGTAGCCCGGAAACCTGCGGATGATGTCCCGCTGCACCGCGGCCGGCACGGTGCAGAGATTTGCGGCGGCGAGGAACAACGCGATGGCGAACGTCATCGGGCGTCGATGATGCGGCCGATCCAGGGGAGATTTCCGTGATGCGCATCAAGCTCCAGGCCGTAGCCGACGTACGACCCGCCGTCGGTCTCGAACGCCTTGAAGTCGACCGAGAGGTCGACCGTGCGGAGGCTCGGCCGGTCGAGCAGCGCGATGAGGTGCAGCGACTTCGGCCCATGGAGCCGCAGTTGCGCCAGCAGGTAGCTCTCGATCACGCCGGTCGAGATGATGTCCTTGACGACGTAGACGTCGCGCCCCGTGATGTTGGTGTAGCTGACAAAATCGATCTCGAGCGCCGAGGCGACGCCAGTATCGGCTTCGTCGCGGACGACGTCGATGAAGCCGTAGGTGACTTGGCCGTCGATGGTGCGCATGAGGTCCGCGAGGAGGACGGACGCGCCTTTGAGGATGCCGAGGAGGAAGACTTCGCCGTCCGCCGCCTCGGCGCGGATGGCGCTTCCGATCGCACCGACGCGCCGTGCAATCTCCTCGGCGCTGAAGAGCTGCTCGATCACTTCGCGCCGTAGTCTATCGTCGCCACGTAGAGGTCGCCACCGTGGTCTGTAACTTTGAAGCGTTCCGAGATCTCCACCCCGGCGACCCAGACGACCTCGCCCTTCCAGACGAGGAGCGGCAACCGGTCCCGCTGCTCCGCCGGAATCTTCCGGTCGATCAGGAAGTCCTTCAGCTTCTTCGACCCGGGCGCGCCGAGGGGATGGAAACGGTCGCCGTTACGCCGATTGCGGACGAGGAAGCGGGGTTCGGCGCCTTTCGGGAGCATGAAGGACTGTTGGCCATCGTTGCCGACGGTGAATGCCGCATCGATTTCGACGATTCGTACCTCCTCGGCGGCGTTCAGCGAGTACTCGAACGCTGGCGTGGCGCGCGAGATTTTTCGAAGAACGATTTGGGAGGGAGACCGTACCAGCTCCAGGTTCTTGGTGACTGTTAGCCGCTTCAGGGTATCGAGGTGCTTTTCGATCCGTTCGAGATCCGACCTCGATACATCGCGCGCCGCTGGGTCCAGCCGGTGGATGTGGCGGTGCAGCAGAGCACGCCGCAACCACGGATCATCCGGGAAAGTGCGGAAGCGCGTCTCATCCTTCGTCGCGACCACATCCTCGGCATCGTCGATCGCGCGCTCCACATCGGGCCATCGCTCCTGCGCCTGATCCGCGATCGACGCGAGGTTGTCGACCGCCCACGGCTCGTACTCGCTCAGCGTCTTCCGGACGCGCACCCGAAGGAATCGCGGATCGGCGTTCATCCGATCGCTCCGCGGCGTCTCGCCGCGCTCGCGGAGGAAGGCCTCGATCTCCGGACGGGTGGCGCCGAGGAGCGGACGAATGATGCCGTCGTCGCGCACGGCGTGAATCCCGCGAAGTCCGGCAAGTCCGCTGCCGGTGAAGAGGCGCATCAGCACCGTCTCCGCCTGGTCGTTCTTCTGGTGCGCGGTGGCGATGTACTGCGCGTTTGACTCGGACCGGATCTCCTGCAGCTTCGCGATACGAACCTCTCGCGCCGCCGCCTCGATCCCTCGGTCCCGGACGGCGTCGTCATTCAGCGTCCCATCGGCCACGACCACCTTCACGCCCAGCCGATCGCACAACTCCCGCACATATCGCTCATCCCCATCCGACTCGTCTCCTCGTAGGTGATGGTTGATGTGCGCACACGTGACGTCGAAGCCGCAAAGGTCGTGGAGGACGAGCAGCAACGCCGTCGAGTCGAATCCGCCGGAAACCGCGGCGACGAGCCGGCAAGGCCGGATCGCACGATCGGCAAAGAAGGAGGCGACGACGTCTTCGAGCGACACCGGGACTATTCTGCCTCGCGCCGCACCACAAATCAGAATCGTTTCACCGGAAACCCGAATCGCCATTCTGTCAGCTTTTTTCCTTGATTCCTCAGGTGTGCACCGACGGAAGAATGGCGCGATAACTGCAGCCGCGCCAGACCGTCTAAGCCCACGGTTGAATCGACAAAGGAGGTTGGATGAATCTCCGGAGACTCGCCCTCGTGTGGTGCACAGGCGTCCTCGTAGGACTGCCGGTGATGGCGCAAACCGATCCCGGCGTTCGCGGCGGGGCAGCAGGAGCCGGCGGTGCTCTCAGCTCCGTTGCCGCCGACAACCCAAGCGGCATCCTGCGGTTCTTCAACGACGGGCAGACGCGCTTTCAAAAGGTCGACGCCGTCCCGGACGGCCTCGGTCCTCGTTACAACTCGCGAAGCTGCGCCTTGTGTCACGCACAGCCGGCGGTTGGCGGATCGGCTCCCGCTAGCAATCCGCAGGTGACGGATGCAAACGCGAACGGCGCGACGAACGCGCTGCCTCCGTTCATCTCACCCACCGGCCCCGTTCGCGAAGCGCGCTTCATCTACTTCACCGACGCGTTGGGGAATCCGATCACCTCCTCGCCGAATGGGGGAGTGGAGGATCTCTTCACGATCGCCGGGCGGACGGACGCAGGCGGCTGCAACGCCGCCACCATCCAGCAGCCGAACTTCGCCTCGGCCATCGCGCACAATAACGTCATTTTCCGGATTCCGACCCCCGTCTTCGGCTCCGGTCTGCTCGAGATGCTCGATGAGACGACGCTCCTGGCGTTGCAGGCTTCGAAAGCGGGCAATCCGTACGGCATCGCCGGGACGTTCAACCGGAACGGCAACGACGGCACGATCAGCCGCTTCGGCTGGAAGGCTCAGAACAAGTCGCTGTGGCTCTTTTCCGGCGAGGCGTACAACGTCGAGATGGGGGTGAGCAACGAGGTCTTCACGCAGGAGCGGCCCACCCCGGAGGAAGACAGGATGACCGGTCTTCCGTCGCCGTGCCGCATCAATCCGATCCCGGAGGACCACACCAACTTCGGCACGTCCAAAGCGGGAACCGACAGCGACGCCGTGCAGTTCGCATTCTTCATGCGCCTCCTGGCGCCGCCGGTGCCGTCGACCACGACACCGGGTGGAAGCGCGTCGATCACGAACGGCAGCGCGCTCTTCGCGTCGATCGGCTGCACCACCTGCCACAACGCGCAGGTCACCGATCCGACGCAGTCGAAGACCACGCCGAGCCTGAACAGCCCCGCGCCGGCGATGTACACCGATCTGGAGATTCATCACATGGGCAGTGGTCTGGCGGACAACGTCTCGCAGGGAACGGCAGGCGGCGACCAGTTCCGCACCGCTCCGCTATGGGGCCTCGGGCAACGCATCTTCTTCCTGCACGACGGCCGGACCACCGATCTGTTGGCCGCGATCTCCGCACATTCCTCGTCCGGATCGGAAGCCAATACCGTGAAGCTGAACTTCGACGCGTTGAGTACGTCGCAAAAACAAGACGTCCTCAATTTCCTGCGGTCGCTATAGGAAGGACAGCGAATGTGCTCTGAGAAAAACGCACGCCTCTCCTCTCGCGTGATGCTCTGGACGGCGCTCGCCGTCCTGTCCGCTATGACCGCGCTGGCGCAGACCGATCCGGGAGTCCGCACCAGCGGGCCGATCCCCGGCGCGACGTTCGGTTCGGTCACCGCAAACAATCCCTCCGGCATCCTCAGTTTCTTCACCGACGCGCAGACTCGATTCGCGACGATCGACTCAGTCTCGGGCACGATCACCGGCGAGCCCGGCTCCGGCCTCGGGCCGCGCTACAACTCGCGCTCCTGCGCGCGTTGCCATGCGCAGCCGAACGCCGGCGGAACGGCCCCCTCGACGAATCCGCAGGTCTCGGATGCTTCGGCTGATGGCGCGTCGAATGCTCTGCCGTCATTCATCTCGCCCACCGGACCGGTCCGCGAGGCGCGGTTCATCTACTTCACCGACAGCAGCGGCAATCCGATCACCTCGTCGCCCAACGGAGGCGTCGAGCCGCTGTTCACGATCGCCGGCCGCACGGACTCGGGCGGCTGTAATTCGTCCGTCATCCAGCAGCCGAACTTCAGCTCCGCCGTCGCGCACAACAACGTCATCTTCCGCATCCCGACGCCGGTGTTCGGCTCGGGACTGATGGAGAAGATCGACGAGTCGACGCTCTTGGCCGTGCAGGCCGCGGCAGCCGGCAACCCCTTCGGCATCGCCGGGACGTTCAACCGGAACGGCAACGACGGCACGATCGCACGCTTCGGCTGGAAGGCGCAGAACAAGTCGCTGGAGCTCTTCTCCGGCGAGGCCTACAACGTGGAGATGGGCGTCAGCAATGAGCTCTTCACGCAGGAACGGCCGACACCGGAAGAGGATCTCGCCTCCGGGTTGCCGGCGCCGTGCAAGATCAACGCGATGCCGGAAGACATCACGAACTTCCAGAAGGCGGGCGCGCAAATCCCCAGCGACGCGGTGCAGTTCGCGATGTTCATGCGTCTTCTGGCTCCGCCGGTGGCAAGTACGACCACGCCGGGCGGCAGCACCTCGATCTCGAACGGCGCGGCGCTGTTCCAGTCGATCGGCTGCGCCACGTGTCACACGATGTCGATGAGCGACTCGACGCAGTCAGCCGTCACGCCGGACCTCAGCGCCGCGACGGTCAACCTCGTCTCCGATCTGGAGATCCACCACATGGGCAGCGGACTCGCGGACAACGTGATGCAGGGGGGCGCCGGCGGCGACCAGTTCCGCACGGCACCGCTGTGGGGACTCGGCACCAGGATCTTCTTCCTCCACGACGGACGCACCACCGACTTGCTTGCCGCAATCTCGGCACACTACTCGACCGGATCGGAGGCGAACACGGTCAAGCTGAATTTCGACGCGCTATCTCCGGGCCAGAAGCAAGACATCCTCAATTTCCTTCGCTCGCTCTAGCTCGGGAGCCGCATGATCTCTCTACTTCTAATGATCGGGACGGCGTCGCTGTTCGCGGCGCCGTCCGACGTCGTACTTCCGCGAAACCAGATCCTGATTCGAGGGGCGATGCCCGCATCCAGCGACGAGGCGACGCCGGTGCCCGAGAGCGGCGCCGTCGCCGCGAACACGTATCGCAACCCGTATTTCGGACTCGTCTACGCCGCGCCCGCGGGCTGGCTGCAGCAGGCCGACGGGCCGCCGCCTTCAGACACCGGCACGTATGTTCTCGCGCAGTTCGCGATCTATGACACGGCGCACGAGCGGATGCGTGCGAACGTGCTCCTGACCGCGCAAGACCTCTTCTTCACGCCGTTAGAGGTGACGACGGGTAAGGAGCTCCTCGACGCGTTGCGGAAGTCGCTGTCATCCCATTTCGTGCTGGAGCCGGGACCCGCGGAGTTGACGATCGGCGGCCGTTCCTTCACACGCCTGGCCTATTCATCGCCGGTTGCCGGCCTGCGCTGGCGCATCCTGTCGACCGACGTCCGCTGCCATGCGCTCCGCTTCACGTTCACAGGCACCGACCCCAAGCTGCTCGACGCCGCCGAGAGGTCCTTCTCTAAGATGGATCTTTCCGCTCTGGCGAATGACGCGCCGCCCTGCGTCGCCGGCTACGCGGCGGCCGAGCACGTCGTCGAAAAGACGGACCCTCGCTTGACCGGGAGTCACGTCAACACCATTCCGGCGCGCGTCGTCATCGATGCCGAGGGGAGGGTCAAGTCCGTCCACATCCTCAGCGCCTTCCCCGACCAATCCGCCGAGATCCTGGCCGCGCTCAAGAGCTGGCGCTTCCAGCCGTATATCCACGACGGACAAGCGGAGGAAGTCGAGACCGGGATTACTTTCGGGTACGTGCCGGCCGTGCGTCGGAAAGCGCAGTAGGGGAGACAGCGCAAGGAGTTGCCACCTCTCGCTCCCGACTCATCCCCTCGGCGGCGATGGTTTAGGTGCGCGCCGAGCCGACTTTGCCGCTCGCGCGACCACTCGTCGATGTGGGGTGTCATCGAAAAGCCGACGCCCGATCGGCCGTTCGATGTACCCACCCATCGAAATCCCGATGGCTCATCAACCCTTCAATGTCGCCCCACATCGGAATCCGGATCGTTTGATGGACTTTCGATGACCCCCTACATCGAAAAGCTGTCGCGCAGTGGGAAAGAGCTGATGGCGCATCGGAGGAAGCCGTGGCCGAATCACCTGAAGTGGTCGACTGGATCACCCCCGAGGAGTTGATCGACGAACTGAGGCGCCTCCGCGCCCGGATTCCGCAATTCGAGCCCGTGACGAGCGATGAGCATCGCCGGATGGTCCGAGTCGCCCATCTCGATCCCGAATTCGTGAAGGTAGGGATGGGTGCGATCAACGCCAATCCCGATGCCGCCGCCGTCGTCATTGACGATCGCGAACACGCCGCCGGCATCCAGAACGCGTTACTCCGCTGGACCCTCGCCCAACGCGAGTTCGAAGCGATGACCGCCGGCGTCGCCGGCGCCAACCTCCGCCGCCGCCACCGCATCGGCCAGCTCGTCCTCATCGCCTACGCCGCCTTCCGCACCATGATCCGGCAACCCGAATGGAACCACCTGATCCCGTGGGTGGAACGGATGCGAGAAACAAACGGATTCGGGCACCGCAGGGGGTAGGGAGGCGGGAAACATAGAGTCGTTTTGATCGCTTTGACACGGGGCGATCGGAGCCTCGGCGAGCTTGCGTCCCATCGAGTGGTCGGTTCGAGGCCGCTCACCCATCGACCGCCGAAGTTGCCGAAGGCGGTCTCCAGACTGCACAAACGAGTGTGCAATCGACGTGCTAAGGGAGCACATGGGGTGACGGTCGAATGTGGCTGGGGACTCGTGTGTGGGGCCGGCTCTCAGCCGGCCCTTGGTCCGCCACGACGTGGCCGGCTGAGACGGCCTCGCACACCAAACACTGTGATTTGGTGGCGGTGACTGGAGTCGAACCAGTGACCTAGCGCTTATGAGACGCCCGCTCTAACCATCTGAGCTACACCGCCGAGAACAGGGCCGCGGATTATACTCAAACGTCTGAGCCAGCGGGATATTTCGATGCCGGGAGCGAGCGAGAAGGCGTGCAAGACGTGCGGCGATACCGAGGAGAACAAGCACCTCGAGCGCTGCAGCGTCTGCATCTCGTGGTTCTGCCCCGACTGCGCGCACCGAGCATACGGCGGGCGGAAGTTCTGTTCCCCTGAATGCTCGCGCACTTACTACTTCCACGGAGAAGACGACGATGACGATTCGAACGCTCGAGACGAAGAATGACGCGATCACTTCCCGCGGCGCGCTGACGCGGCGGCCACGGCGCCTCCGCCGCAGCGAGTCGATCCGCTCGCTCGTGCGCGAGACCGTCGTCCGCCCCGAGGACCTGATCTATCCGCTCTTCGTCGTGCCGAATTCGCGGTCGAAGGTGGAGATCGGGTCGATGCCCGGCGTCTATCACCTTCGCGTACGCGACGCGGTCGAGGAGGCGAAGCGCGCCGCCGACCTCGGCGTCCGTGCGGTGCTGCTGTTCGGGTTACCCGAGTTCAAGGACGGCATCGGCTCAGCGTCATGGGACCCGGCCGGCCCGGTCCAGCTCGCGATCGACGGAATCAAACGCGCGGCGCCGGAGCTGGCGGTGATGGCCGACGTCTGTCTATGCGAGTACACTGATCATGGGCACTGCGGCTTGATCGTCGACCGCAACGGGATCAAGGACGTCGACAACGATCAGACGCTTCCGCTGCTCGCGAAGCAGGCGATCTCGTTCGCCGCCGCCGGTGCGGACTTCGTCGCCCCCTCGGACATGATGGACGGCCGCGTCGGTGCCATCCGCAACGCGCTCGACAACCGCGGGTTGGCTGACGTCGGGATCATGGCGTACTCGGCAAAGTTCGCGTCGGGCTTCTACGGGCCGTTCCGCGAGGCTGCCGAGTCGGCGCCGCAGTTCGGCGACCGTCGCACATACCAGATGGATCCAGCGAACGTCCGCGAGGCGGTGCGAGAGATGGAGCTCGACATCGACGAAGGCGCCGACATCATCATGGTGAAGCCGGCGCTCGCATACCTCGACGTGATCCGCGCGGCGCGCGAGAACTTCCAGCTTCCGGTCGCGGCATATAACGTGAGCGGCGAGTACTCGATGGTGAAGGCGGCGGCGGAGCGCGGCTGGATCGAAGGCCCGCGGGTCATGAACGAGATCCTGACGTCGATCAAACGCGCCGGCGCGGACCTGATCATCACGTACCACGCGCTGGAGTTCGCGGAGATGCACCGGGGTTAACCAACTACGAACTTCGTCGTATAAGGGGTCATGAACCTCGAGTTCGTCGGCCTTCCGGCGGTGCTTCGGACGACCGGCCGCGTGACGGTCGGGCATTGGTCGTGGCGTCGCGACGGAGCGGTCCGGCCGCACGCACACGCGGAAGCGCACTTCATGTTCGTGACCGGTGGCCGGTTCCGGACCACCGCTGCTCGCGCGAACGAGCTGGTCGCATCGCCGCTGATCTTCAACCCGCCGGGGACGTTTCACGCCGACGCGTTCGAATCGGATCGCGGCGCGTTCTTCACGGTGACGATCGCGGCAGAATTGCTGTCGGAGTCGAAGGTGCGCGCGGTGGCGGCCCAGCTCGACGGGATCCGCGAACGGGCGCTCGTCCGGCGACTGATGCGCGAATACGCGGAGTGGGACGCCGACTCGCCCGAGATCACGGAAGCTTTGTGCCGTGAGCTGCTCGACGGGGAACGCAGTGCCGCAGCGCCCCCGCGGTGGCTCTCGAAGGCGGAGGAACTGTTGCGCCGGACGGTCAGCGTGACCGACGTCAGCCGCGAGACCGGTGTTCATCCGACGCATCTCATCCGCACGTTCCGACGGTTTCACGGCTGCACGCCGGCGGAGTTCGCGCGGGCACACAGGCTGGAGCATGCTGCGCAGCTCCTGGCGCGGACGCGGCAGCCGCTCGCGGAGGTCGCGCTGGCGAGCGGGTTCGCCGATCAGAGTCACTTTACGAAGCACTTCCATCGCGCGTTCGGCGTGGCGCCGGGGAAGTATCGCGCCGCGCTGCGCTAACTTCAGACAAGACCGGGTCGTAAGAGCCGCGTAGCGTGGGCGCATGAGAAAGCTGCTGCCGGTCGTATTCCTCGCCATCGCCACCCATGCCTCGGCCGCAACGGTCGCGGAATGGCGGACGGACATCGACCAGATCGTCGCTGACATCCGGGCGATTCATCCGGCGCCGTTTACGAAGGTGGGGGAGCTGACGTTCCGACGCCGGGTGGCCGCTCTCGAAGAGGCGCTGCCGTCGATGACCGAGGAGCAACGGGTCGTCGAGGCGATGCGGATCGTCGCGTCGATCGGCGACGGACACACGCAGCTCGAACCGCAGCGGCGCGACTTCGGCGCGTGGTATTCGGTCCGCTTCTACGAGTTCACCGACGGCTACTTCATCACGACCGCCCACCGGTCGGAAGCCGATCTCGCGGGTGCTCAGGTGCTGGAGATCGCCGGCCATCCGGCGGACGAAGTCGCGAAAGCGGCCGAGGCGCTCATGGGAGCCGACAACGCGATGGGGGCGAAGGAGAACCTGTTCGCACTCCACAACGCGTCGCTGATGAAAGGACTCGGCTACGCGTCAGGCAATGGGCAGCTTCGCATCCGCGTGAAGTTGCGCAATGGCTCGATCGTCGAACGGACGCTGACGCCGCACTTGACCGACGATCCGCGCTTCGACAAGAACGACTCGACGTTCGAGTGGCGCTTTCGTCGTGAATTCCTCGGGCCGGGCTTCGGCACGCCGGCGGATTGGATCAGCGCGTTCCGCGACACGCCCGTCAGCGCATTCGCCACCGACGATCCCACGCGGCCGGCGCACCTCGGCAAGCGTGCACTCATCTTCACACGGCGGCTGGACGACGCGTTCTACATACAGGCCATCGCCGTCAGCCGCACAGTGGCGGACGAGTTCATCGCCGCGGTATCGACGGTCGACGCGATCAAGCCACGACGTCTCATCGTCGATTTCCGCTACGACTTCGGGGGCGACGGCAGCGTGGTCGATGTGGTCATGCACGAGGTCATTCGGCGGCAAGGGGCGCCGCCATGGAAGGAGCTGTATCTCCTGATTGGCCGAAAGACGTTCAGCGCCGGCCTCGGGTGGGCGGGTGAGTTCATGCGCCACACGGATGCGACGGTGATCGGCGAGCCGGCCGGCGCCGCGCTGAACTCTTACGGCGACCCCGTGGAACGGCCGTTTCCGAAGACGGGCCTGCGGCTCGAAGTCTCGTCCCTGAGCCACGACATGGCCGACAGCGATGACGTACGCGAGTTCGTTCCGGTCGACGTTCCGGCGCCGTTCTCGTTCGCCGACTACGTGGCGGGGCGTGACCCTGCTGTCGACGCAATCGTGAGCGGCGATGAGATGCGGTCGATCAGTACCATCGCGCGGCGCGACGGCGGCGCCGCTGCTCGCAAGGTGTACTTCGAGCGGCTGAAACGCTTTTCGCAGTTCGCGTGGTGGGCACCGCCGCGTGAGATCGATCTCCGCAACGCGTGCCACGACCTCGTCGATGAGAAGCGGAACGCCGACGCGATCGAGCTCTGCGCGCTGAACACAGAGATCCACCCGTTCATCTGGAACACCTGGTACAACCTCGCGCACGCGCAGAAGGCGGCGGGACTGACTCATGAGGCGTTCGAGAGTCTGCAACACGTCCTGCGGATCGATCCGACGAACTTCAACGAACCGGAGATCCGCGGTGTGGTGCGCGATGCGCTCCGGCCGCCCACTATCCGCTACGGCTCCTCGGTTGCGGAGATGCAGAAGGCGCTGACCGGGTCTTGCACGACGTTGAACACACGCGTGATCAATCCTCCCTTCCTCCCCGGCGTCACGAATCAACAGTTGCAGATCGACTGCGAGGGATTCCAGTACCTCGGCAAGCCACGTCACGCGGAGTTCGCGTTCCGCGACGACAAGCTGGAGCTCGTATGGATCATGACCACGCCCGCGGAGAAGGATTTCATCGCGTCGCTGATGCGAACCGCGTTTCGTGCGGAGCCGAAGGCGAACGGCAAGTACCTGTCCATCGCCGGCGAGCAGATCGCGTTGCGCGATCACCCCGCCGAGGTGCTGCTGTACTCGGGCGATGTTGCGTCGCAGTACGAGCCGGACTTCCAGTGAGGTCAGCCGATGCGTTTGATGCGATAGCCTAGCTTCGTCAGCTCGGCGGCGACGGTGTCGCGGTGGTCGCCTTGGATCTCGATGGTGTGGTCTTTGACCGTCCCGCCGCTGCCGCAGCGCGATTTGAGCTGTTTCGCGAGCGACTGGAGGGTCGCGGGCGTCAGCTCGAAGCCGCTGAGAAGGGTGACGTTCTTGCCGCCGCGTGATTTGCGATCGAGCTCGATGCGAATGGTCTGCGATGACGGTGCGGCGTCGCGTGCTTCCGGCATCTTCTGCGATCCGCGGAGGCGCTTCGCTTCTTCCGGATCGCTGGTGTAGACGAGGCGATTGGCCACGTCAGCCGCACCACACCGCGCTCACCGCCTCGGGGTGATCGAGCGTGTAGCCGTCTTCTTCGTCGTCATACTCGATCACGGCCCCGTCGAGATGTGAGGCCGCCATATCGTCGAGCGCCACGCGAATGCCTTCGACGTCTAAAACGCGATCGCCATCGGAAGGGCCGTCAGCGCTGCTGAGGCGATAGCCGCTCCCGCCGCATCCGGTCGTAAAGGCGATGCGAAGCACGCGGCCGTCGAGGTCCGACGCCAAGCGCTCCTTCGCCTCGGGAGTCATGGAGAGGTTCATTCGGGATGTCCGTGGACGATGCGCCACTCGGCGTCTTCGCGCTTCCACCAGTCGGCGTCGCTGCGAATCAGCACCAGCTCACGTTCGAGCTCGACGATGTGCGCGCGCTTCACGGCGGTGAGGTAGACGAGGAGATTGCGGTCGCCGGCGGCAGCGCCTTTGGTCAGTTCCTCAATGCGGCGCTGCATGGTCTTCTCGCGCGCGATGAGAAACTCGGCCGCCTCGCGATACGAGAGGTCGCCTTCGTGGATCTCGTCGAACTGCATGTCGGCGCCGAGAGTGGCGCGGACGCCGCGCTGTCCGGCGGAGGCGATCTTCAGCTCGAGGAGGTCGCGGTTCGCGCGTTCGTCGACGGCGAACTGTTTGAACGAGGTCGCGCTCATCGGATTCGGGAGGTTCTCGGCGAGTTTCTCGAACGTCTTGTACGCCTCGATGGTGTACTGGTAGAGCAGCCCGAGCTGCTGTTCGGTGAGAGTGCTGGTGGTGGTGTCGACTGCGGTCATCGTTTGCCTCTACTCGATCTTCGCTACTTTCAAGACTACATCGCCGGTCAGCTTCGACTGACACGAGAGCCGGAACGGTGCTTCGAGCTCTTTGTACGTTTCGTCGGGCGTCGGCGGCGTCAGGTGGTCCCACCCGGCGACGACTTCAACCCTGCAAGTCCCGCACGCGCCGTCACCTCCGCAGACGTGACTGACGCGAACGTCCATGTCGAGCGCACACGAGAGGAGGGTCTTTCCGGCGGGATACTCGGCCGCTTTTCCCTCATCCTCGAACGTGACGCGCGGCATTGGCGGGGGATTCTACCGTTATCCGTTATCCGTTATCCGACGCCCTTCTCCGATAACGGATAACGGGTAACGGATGACGACTCCACCGCCCGATGTGCCATGTACGAGCTCCTCACCAGGGGAGCGGATTCCACGTGCCTGAACCCCAGCTCCAGCGCTTTTTGGCCGAGGGCGGCGAACTCCTCGGGCGTCCAATACTTGCGGACGGGATGGTGGTTGCCGGTGGGGGCGAGGTACTGGCCCATGGTGAAGATGTCGACGCCGGTGTCGCGCAGGTCCCGGGCGACGGCGAGGATCTCTTCCTCCGTCTCGCCGAGACCGAGCATGAGGCTCGACTTCGTCAGTATGCCGGGATTGCGCCCTTCGCTTGCCCAACGGAGGACGTCCAGCGATCGCTGGTACTTTGCGACGGGGCGCACGGCGGGGTAGAGGCGCGGAACGGTCTCGATGTTGTGCGCGAAGACTTCGGGCTCCGATGCGAGGACGGTGCGGACCGCGTCGCGGTTCCCTTCGAAGTCGGAGACGAGGACCTCAACCGCGGCGCCGGTGCGTTCGCGGACTGCATGCACGGTTTCGGCGACGTGTGCCGCTCCGCCGTCCGGCATGTCGTCACGATTCACCATGGTGATCACGGCGTGGCGCACGTTCATCTTCGCTACAGCCTCGGCGACACGACGCGGCTCGTCGGCGTCCGCGAGCAGCGGCTTGCCTTTGCCGACCGCGCAGAACGTGCAGCGGCGCGTGCAGATCTCGCCGAGGATCATGAACGTCGCCGTGCCGGCATTCCAGCATTCGAAGATGTTCGGGCAGCGCGCTTCCTGGCAGACGGTATTGAGCGCCAGGTCGTGCATGAGACGCGAGACGGGAAGTTGATCGAGGTCGCCGGGGACGCGGATCTTCAGCCAGTCGGGGCGGATGCCGGCGCGGCGATTGACAGGGGTGACGATCGGCGTCACGTCAGCGCGCGCCAATTCTCACCTCCAGCCGCTCCAACGCTTCGCGGTCATCGCTCCACCGAATCTTTTCATACGCATCGGCGAACGTAAACCAACCGTATTCGTCATGCTCGTCGGCATCCATCCGGATCGGATGCTGCGAGTCGAATGCGGCCTTGAAGCCGACTTCGCTCGCGATGATCGGAAGGGTGAAGCGCGAGGCGAGGTACTGCGACTCGATCATGAACGACTGCGTGAATCCCATCGGCTGCGGCTCGCCGGCCGAACCCGTCTCTTCGAGGACCTCGCGTCGCGCTGCCTCGAATGGCGTCTCGCCATCCTCGATCGAGCCGGTGATCGGCTGCCAGAAGTTGCCGCGCTCAGGGCGGCGGTGGAGGAGGAGGATCTTGTCGTCGTCGTGGACGAGCACCTTGATCAGCCGGATGGTCTCCGGCCGCGGCACGACCTCGCGCTCAAAGACCTCGGCGAACTTCGCCGCAACGATCTCGCGGACTTCGTCGAGCTCTACCGCGCGGCCGGCTTCCTTCGAGATCGAGGTCACGCCTGTGCCTTCGAGGCCGCACGGGGTGATGAGGCGGAAGTGGCTGAGGTTCGTGTTCACGTTGAGCGCGAAGCCATGGGACGTAACCCATCGCGCGATGCGGACGCCGATGGCCGCGATCTTGTCGTTGCCGACCCAGATGCCGCGCCGGCCGTCGATGCGGGCGGCGGTGATGCCGTATTCGCCGACAGTGCGGATCAGCACTTCCTCCAGGTTCGTCACGTACTTGCGCACGTCGCGATTGCCTTCGCCGAGGTGGAGGATCGGGTAGCCGACGAGCTGGCCGGGGCCGTGGTAGGTGATGTCGCCGCCGCGTTCGGTCGCGAAGAAGCGGACACGTTCGGCGCGCAACGCTTCATCCGACGCGAGGAGGTTCTTTGTGTCGCCGCCGCGGCCGAGGGTGATCACCGGCGGATGTTCGAGGAGGAGGAACTGGTCGGGCAGCTCGTCGCGCTGCCGCATCTCGACCAGCTTCTGCTGCAACTTCAAGCCGTTTTCGTAGGTGACGAGATGGAGTTGGTGGAGCTCACACGGCCGCCGCACGTCCGGGTAAGCGAATGTGGCGTAACGCACATTCCCGGGTACGTGGTGCACAGGGAGTTGTTCACGGTGTTTCGCGAGACGCACGTCCCTCACCCGGCGCTTCGCGCCACCCTCTCCCGGAGGGAGAGGGCCAAGACTACTAGATACGAGCCTAGCTCCACGCTCCCCGCGTCTGCCGCATCCACTCCATCTCCTTCTCCCTCGGGAGAAGGTGGCCCGAAGGGCCGGATGAGGGGCGCGCACTAACGCTTCGCCTGTTTCACCGCCACTTCCCGCAGGCGTTTCGAATCCGAAAGGACCTTCGCATCGGTGGCGGTGGCGAGAAGGGCATCGAGCGCGGCGATGGCTTCTTTCAGCCGATGATGGTTGAAGAGGCCCACGGCATCGTTGTACGACGCGATCTGGGCGTTCGCGGATGCGAGCTGTTCGACCTCGGCTGCCTGTCGCGCCAGGTCATTCTTGACGCCGTTGTCGTCCGTCGAGTTGACGAGGGCGCGGAGGACGGCGGCGGCCTCGCTGAGCCGTTGCTGTTTGATCAGCGTGTTCGCGCGGTCGATCTCGAGCCGCAGGATGACGCCACGCGCGGCGAACGCGACCTGCGGGTCGTGCATTGAGTCGAGCTCCGCGAAGACGGCGTCAGCGCGGGGCAGTTGCTGCATCTGGCGCAGCATGGCGAAAAAGTGGAGCGCGTAGTCAGAGCGGGCGGGGAGGAGCGTGTGCGCCTTTTCGAGGGCGACAATTCCGGGCGTGACGTCGCCGTCGCGCATGTACGACGTTCCGATGACGCCGTATGCACGTCCGGCATCGGCGCCGTGCGCCAGCGCCGTTTGCGCGATCGCCCGTGCTGCGTGAAACCGCGCGAGGTCTTCGACCGTGACCTCGTTCGTCTCCGCAAACGGTCCGAGTTCGTCTCGCAGCAGTCCCTCGGCGCTCGCGAGCAGTCCGTCGGGATCATTAGGCGCGAGGTCGGCGGCCTGTTTGTAGAGCTGATCGGCCTCTCTGAACTTCTTCTGCGCCAGGCGCAACGCGGCGATGGCGCTGAGAGCGGGCGCGTACCTCGGATCGGCGCCGAGCACGGCGCGGAAATGATGTTCCGCGTCGCGCTCCAGGCCGGGAACGATCGCGAGGACGTCGCCGAGGTGGTAGAGAACGTCGGCGCGGGAGAGGAGCTTCGGCGGCTCGACGTCGGGAGCCTGCAGCGCCTGCATTCGGAACGTCGCGACCGGATGATCGGCAGTCGCGTACATCGCGACGGCGTTCATCAGATCGTCGACCGTGCGGTGATAGTGCGCTTGCAACGCTCGGTCAACGTCGCCACCAGCGACGAGATCGGCCATGAACGCCGGGAACTCGCGCCGGTTGAGCGCGATGAGGGAGTCGACCGCTGCCCAGCTCTCGGCGTAGAAAATCGTGTTCATCGCCGCCTCCGACTCGTAGCGCGTTGCGAAGATCTCGCGCATCGGAACGAGCGGCCGCGAACGAATGAGGATCACGTGCTGGAGGATGGGAAGTCCGAACGTGATCTCACCGCGGCCGAAGTCGGCATTCGAGTAGAACTCGGCGAGCCCTTCCTCGACCCAGAGCGGCGGGCGCGCGCCGCGCGCGGCGAGCAGGGAGTGGATGAGCTCGTGATACGGCGTGCGATCCTCGATCGACGAAGAGGCGTCGATCATCATCACGCCGCGGTCCTTCTGGCTGATGAAGAGGCCGCCGACCTTCGCATTCTCGCGTTGTATCAGGACGTCGATATACGGCTGCGCGTCGCGGCGCCGTCCGAAGATGACGACGCGCGTACGCGGCGCGGCGGCGTGCGACTCGGGTTGCAACGCGTGCAGCGCGGTCGCCAGCGTCTCGAGATCGCGCGCGATTTCGCGGGTCCGGTACTCGGCTGCCGAGCTGACGATGTCGAAGCGCGGCGTCACGATCCGCAGCCACTTCTCCTTCTCGGAGGGGAACGGGATCGGCGTCGCGGAGCTGCGGATCTTCCCTTCGCCCTCGACGCCGACTTTGACGGGCGGCTTGAAAACGAGCTGCGCGTAGAGGAGAAGAGGGGCGATCACGTCACATGGTGAACTGTCCCGACTCGATGATCTGGCGGACGCGCGCCATGTACTGATCGGCGACCGCGCCGTCGACGAGGCGATGATCGAATGTCAGCGACATGATGCACATGGAACGGATGGCGATGGAGTCGCCTTCCTTCGTCTCGATGACCACGGGACGCTTCTTCACGCCGCCGACGCCGAGGATCGCGACCTGCGGCTGATTGATGATCGGAGTGCCGAAGAGACCGCCGTAGATGCCGGGATTCGTGATCGTGAACGTTCCGCCCTGCACTTCGTCGGGGGAGAGCTTCTTCGTACGGGCGCGCTCGCCGAGGTCGTTGACGACGCGGGCGATGCCGAGGATGTTCTTCTCGTCCGCGCTCTTGACGACCGGGACGATGAGGCCCCAGTCGAGGGCGACGGCGATGCCGATGTTGATGTCGCGGTGGTAGATGACGTTGGCCTCGTCCATCGACGCGTTCAGGATTGGGAACTCGCGGAGGCCGGTGATGACCGCCTGCACGATGAAGGGGAGGTAGGTGAGCTTCACGCCGCGCTCGGCGTACGACTCCTTGTTCTGGCGGCGGAGTTTCTCGATGGGCGTGAAGTCGAATTCGAAGACGGTCGTGACGTGGGCCGATGTCTGCTTCGACTGGATCATGTGCTGCGCGATCTTCTTGCGCATCACGGAGAGAGGCTCGAGTCGGATGGACTCGCCGGACTTTATGGCAGGCGCGGGAGACGGCGCCGCCGAGGTCGGGGGCGCTGCACTCGGCTGCGCGGGCTGCTGCAGATAGTCGAGGATGTCGTTCTTGGTGACGCGGCCGGAGATGCCGGTGCCCTGGAGCTGCGAGATGTCGACGTTGTTTTCACGCGCGATCTTACGGACGAGCGGGGACGACTTCGTGCGACGCCGCTCTTCGAGCGAGGCGACGTTCTCGTCTTCGTTCGGCTCCGCCGCGGGAGCCGCGGCGGCCGTTTCAGGCTGCGGCTGCGTCTGCGGCGGCGGTGCGGCCGGTGCCGGCGCAGGCGGAGCGGCTGGTGGTGGTGCCGCTGGCGTAGGCGCAGCTGGGGCCGGCGCCGGCTTCTGAGTCGCGCCGGCGGTCGGTGCGGCGGCCTCTCCCTCGGCTGCAATGCGCGCGACAACGGAGTTCACCGCAACCGTCTCACCCTCTTTCACGAGGATCTCGGCGAGAGTTCCCGACGACGGCGACGGAATCTCAGCGTCGACTTTGTCGGTGGAGATCTCGAGAAGCGGCTCGTCACGCTCGACCTTGTCGCCGACCTTCTTGATCCAACGCGACACGGTTCCTTCGGCGATCGACTCGCCCATCTGCGGCATCAGCACATCAGTAGCCATGAGTTACTCCTGTCAGTATTCAAGCACTTCATGCGCCGCTTTCAGAAGCCGCGCCTTGTCCGGAAGCGCGAACGCCTCCAGCGGCGGCGAGTAAGGCGTCGGGACGTCGAGGGCGGCGACGCGCTTGATCGGTGCGTCGAGGTAGTCGAAAGCTTTTTCGGCGATGCGCGCCGCGAACTCGGCGCCGGCGCCGCCGGTGAGCGGAGCCTCGTGGAGGATCACGACGCGGTTGGTCTTCGCGACCGATTCGAGAATCGCCTCTTCGTCAAACGGAAGAATCGAGCGGAGGTCGATGACCTCGGCGGAGATCCCGTCCTTCGCGAGATCGGCGGCCGCGTCTTCGGCGACGTACACCATCGCGCCCCAGGTGAGGATGGTCAGGTCGCGCCCGCGCCTGCGCACGTTCGCCTTTCCGATCGGGACGATGTAGTCCTCGGACGGCAGCTCTTCCTTGATCCGGCGATAGAGGAACTTGTGCTCGATGAAGATGACCGGATCGTCGTCGCGGATCGCCGCCTTCAGCAGCCCCTTCGCGTCATACGCCGTCGCCGGCGCCACGATCTTGATCCCAGGACGATTCATGAACATCGCCTCGGGGTTCAGCGAGTGAAACGGGCCCCCGTGTACGCCGCCGCCCGCCGGCCCGCGGACGACGATCGGGCAGGCGCTGCCGACGCGATACCGCGACGTCGCCGCGAAGTTCACGAGGATGTCGTACGCGCAGGTGATGAAGTCGATGAACTGCATCTCGGCGATCGGCCGCATGCCCATCAATGCTGCGCCGGACGCCGCGCCGACGATGGCGATCTCGCTGATCGGCGTGTCGATCACGCGCTGCGGCCCAAATTTGTCGATGATTCCAGCGCTCGTCTTGAACGCGCCGCCGTAGAGGCCGACGTCCTCGCCGATGAGGAAGACGCGCTCGTCGCGCTCCATCTCTTCCTGCATCGCCTCGCGGATGGCGTCGATGTAGAACGTCTCAGCCATTCCAGTAACCGTCTCCCGCGAACAATCCCATCGCCGCCTCTTCGCCGCGCGGCATCGGTGAGCGCTCGGCTTCGTCGGTTGCGGCGTCGACTTCCGCTTTCACGCGCTGCGCGATCGCGGTCAGGTCTTCCTGTGTCGCGAAACCATTCTCGATCAGCATCCGCTCGAATCGATCGACCGGATCCTTCGCCTTCCACTCCTCGATCATCGCCGGCGGGACGTACGACTGGTTGTCGTGTTCCGCGTGGCCCTTCATCCTGAAGGTGAGCGTTTCGAGGAGCGTGACGCCGCCGCCGCTGCGTGCGCGATCGACCGCGCGTTTCGTCGCGGCGTAGACCGCGAGCACGTCGTTGCCGTCCACGGTGTCGCCGGCGCATCCGAAAGCCACCGCTTTGTCTGCGAGCGTGCGCGCCGCGGTTTGTTTCCAAGTCGGCGTCGAATAGGCGTAGCCGTTATTCTCGAGGACGACGACGAGCGGCAGGCGCTGCACCGACGCGAAGTTCATCCCTTCCCAGAACGCGCCGGTGGACGATCCCCCGTCGCCGATGAAGGCGAGGCCGACGAGGTTGCGCTTCTGCATCCGTCCCGCGAGCGTGATACCGGCCATGACCGGGATCATGTCGCCGAGCTGTGAGATCTGGCCGATGAAGCCGTCGCGCGACGGATGGCCGAAGTGGATGTTGAGCTCGCGCCCGCGCGTCGGTGAGTCGCCTTTCGCCATGTACTGCTTGACGATGTCGGACGGCTTTGCCCCGGCCACGAGGATCGACCCCATGTTGCGGATCAGCGGCTGTACGACGTCGCCCTGTTTGTAGTCGAGCGCGTACGCCGCCGCCACCGATTCGCCTTCCTGCCCGAGCGACCGATACAACCCGCCGATCACCTTCGACTGCCGGAAGAGCGCGACGAGGCGTTCCTCCAGCGTGCGGGTGAGGCGGAGGTAGTACTCGATGTCGAGCAGTTGCTCGCGCGTTAATCCGTGAGTGTCGGTCATGAGCTCTAGGCTCTAAGCTCCAAGCTCCAAGCGCTCTCCGCTGATGCTTAGAGCTAAGAGCTGCGAGCTTAGAGCTGCAGTGCAGTGGGTTTTATCACGCGTCCAAGCGCATCGGAAGCCGTCGAATGCGTTTCCCGGTCGCGGCGAACACGGCGTTGAGCACGGCAGGGATCACGGGAGGGACGACCGGCTCGCCGATGCCGAGCGGTTGCTCACCATGGCTCGGCACGAGGTACGTCTCGATGACCGTCGGACAGTCGCTCATTCGGAGCACCGGGAAGTCGGTGTAGGAGGTCTGTTGTGCGCGGCCGTTGGCGAACGTGATTTGGTTCATCAGATTCGAGAGCGCCCAGACCGCGCCGCTCTCGACTTGCTGCGCGATTCCACGCGGGTTCACAACGACACCGCAGTCGATCGCCGCCACGATCCGGTGCACGACGATTCCCAACCCATGCTGAGGCGTCTTCGGCACCGACACCTCGGCGACGTATGCCGTGTGCGTCTCGCCGTCGTAAACGTTGCAGGCGAGACCGCGTACGCGCCCTTCGGGCAGCGGTGTTCCCCACCCGGATTTCTCCGCGGCGAGCTTCAGCACTCGGCGCAGACGGGAGCGATCGATCGTCAGACTTCCAACCTTGAAGACGTCCTTCGCGCCGTCGAGGAGCGAGAGGCGGAACTCGAGCGGGTCGCGCTTTGCCGCATGCGCGAGCTCGTCGATGAACGACTCGCGCGCGAACACTGACGATGCCGCGTAGACCGAGCGCCACGGGCCGATGGAGATGCTCGGCGTCTCGACGTCGACGAACGACGTCTCGATCGCCGGGATGACATATGGGATGTCGAAGACTCCCCACGAGATCTCGCGGTAGAACGCCGCGAGGTCTTTGAGCTCCTCGGGTTCCGGCGGTCCGTTGACGTTGTGATACGTCGTTGCGTAGGTGTGCCGCCACGCGGCTGGCTTGCCGTCCTCCATCGCGCCCCACATCTTGTGCACCGCCGCCATATGAAAGTGACCGTGTGCCATGTCGTCCTTGCGCGTCCAGAGGACTTGCACCGGTTTCCCGACCGCGCGGGCGACCTGGGCCGCCTCCACGGCGTAGTCGGCATTGAGGCGTCGGCCGAAGCCGCCGCCGAGGAGCGTCACGTTTACCTGGACGTCGTCGGGCTTGATCCCGAGCGCCGCCGCGACGCGCTCCTGCACCCGGTTCGGAGCCTGAGTCGGGACCCACAGCTCACACTTTCCGTCGCGCACGGAGGCGAGACAGTTCATCGGCTCGACCGGAGCGTGGACGTTGAATGGGTATTCGTACGTTGCGTCGATGCCGGTCAGCGTCTCGGCGATCGATCCCTCGCTGCGCGTCACTGTGACCTTCTCTTTCGCGGCAGCGGCCGCCTGCAACGCCTTCATGTGGTCGTCGGAGTTGAACGTCGAGGCGTCGTCCCACTCGACGACGAGCGAGTGCCGTCCCTTCATCGCGGCCCAGGTGTTCTCTCCGATGATCGCGACACCACTCGGCACGGTGACGACGTCGATGACACCGGTGACGCGGCGCGCGGCGGCGGAGTCGAGATGTTTCACTTTCTTCCCGCGCTCGATGGACGCGTAGACCATCCCCGGCACGTGAGCGTCGATGCCGTACCCGGCGTTCCCGATGACGATGTCTTGCGCGTCGCGGCGACTCTGCGGCGTCCCGACGAGCGTCAGCGCGGACATCGCTTTCAGGACCGGCTTGTCCGGCACCGGCAGCTTCGCCGCGTTGGCCGTGAGCTCGCCGTACGTGAGCTTTCGCCCACTGGCTTCGTGCCGCACGGCGCCGCCCGACGTCGTGCAGGTCGCGCGATCGACGCCCCAACGCGCCGCCGCGGCGTCGACCAGCATCGTTCGCGCGGCTGCGGCGGCGTTGCGGAGCGGCGTCCAGCTACCGCCGATGCTCCAACTGCCGCCGGTGCCGAGGCGCTTGAAGTTCGGTCCCGGCGACGCTTGCTTCAGCTCCACGCCGGACCAGTCGGCATCGAGCTCGTCGGCGAGGATCATCGCGAGTGACGTCCGCACTCCCTGTCCCATCTCCGACTTGCCGATCGTCAGGATCGTCTTCCCAGTCGGCTCGATGCGAATCCATCCGTTGGGGATGAAAGCCGCCGACGGTTTGTCGATGGCGAACAGCTCGCCGTCCCAGGTGACGCCGACGACCAGGGCAGCGCCGGCGACGACAGACGTCTTCAGGAACGCGCGGCGTGTCGTCATGTCGTCTTCGCCGCGCGATGAACGGCCCTTCGCATGCGCGAGTAGGTGCCGCAGCGGCACACGTGTCCGTCGAGCGCCTGGTCGATGTCGGCATCGTTCGGGTGCGGCTTGCGTGCGAGGAGCGCGCACGTCTCCATGATGAATCCCGCCTGGCAGTAGCCGCACTGCGAGACGTCCTCGTCGATCCACGCGCGCTGGCAGGGATGATTGCCGTCCGCCGACAGCCCCTCGATCGTGGTGAAGGTTTTCCCCGCGGCCTCGGTAACGGTGGTCTGGCAAGACCGAACGGACTCCTTGCCTTCGAGGACCGTGCACGCGCCGCAGATGCCGACCCCGCAACCGTACTTCGTACCTCGCAGGCCGAGGGTGTCGCGAAGGATCCAGAGGAGCGGCGTGTCGGCGTCGGCTTGAACCGTCCGGCGCCGCCCGTTCACGGTGAACGAAAACGAAGGCATGCCGGACGTATTGTCCGAGCACACGCTCGGTCCGCCGCGAACAATTCGGTTACCGGTCCGTTACTGATGAATCGAGTGCCCGCCGACGTCCTCAGCCGCTTCCATCATCGCCTCGGAGAGGGTCGGGTGCGCGTGGATGGTCTTCGCGATCGACTCGCTCGTCGCTTCGAGCTCCAGCGCGGCGCAGGCCTCGGCGATCAGCTCCGTCGCCTTCGGTCCGACGATGTGGACGCCGAGGAGCTCGTCGTACTTTTCGTCGGAGACGTACTTCACGAAACCGTTCGCCTCGCCGAGGATCTTCGCTTTTGAGTTCGCCGTGAAGGGGAACTTGCCGATCTTCACCGAATAGCCGCGCTCCTTCGCCTTCTTCTCGGTGAGGCCGACCGACGCGACCTCGGGGTCGGTGTACGTGCAGTTGGGAACGTGGTCGTAATTGAGCGGGCGAACGTCGAGGCCTTTGATGTGCTCGACCGCCAGAATCCCCTCGGCTGAGGCGCAGTGGGCGAGGGCAGGCGTCGGAACGATGTCGCCGATCGCATAGATCCCGGCTTCAGCGGTGCGCATGAACGGATCGACCTGCACGAAGCCGCGTTGATCGACCTGTACTTTCGTCTTCTCGAGGCCCGCTTCCTTCGTCACGGCACTGCGGCCGGTGGCGGAGAGCACGACCTCGACGTCGAACGTCTGCTGTTTGCCCTTCGTTTCGACGACGCACTTCACGCCGTTCTCGCCGACTTCGGCCGACATCACCTTCGCTTCGGTGTAGACGTCGATGCCCTTCTTCTTGAAGACGCGCGTGAACTCTTTCGCGATCTCCTCGTCTTCGAGCGGGAGGAGCTGCGGCATGACTTCGACGATCGTCACCTTCGTGCCGAAGCGCGCGAAGATCGAGGCGAACTCGCAGCCGACCGCACCGGCGCCGATGACGAGCATCGACTTCGGCACTTCCGTGATCTTCAGGATGTGATCGGAGTTGATGATCCGCTTTCCGTCCGCCTTGATGTGCGGGAGGTCGCGCGGGACTGAGCCCATCGCGAGGATGACGTTCTTCGCGGAGATCTTCTTGCCGTCGACGTCGATGGTGTTCTTGTCGAGGAGCTTGCCGAAGCCGGTGATGCGCTCGACCTTGTACTTCTTGAAGAGGAACTCGATGCCTTTCGCATTTTGATCGACGACGCTCTGCTTGCGGGTCTGCACCACGCTCCAGTCGAGCTTCACGTCGCCGATGGTGATACCGAACTCTTTTGCTTTCTGGATCTTCTGCCAGATGTCGGCGTTCTCGAGTAGCGACTTGGTGGGGATGCAGCCGCGGTGGAGGCAGGTGCCGCCGAGGAATGGGTCTTTCTCGATCACCGCGACCTTCAGCCCGACCTGACCGGCGCGGATGCCGGCGACGTACCCTCCCGGGCCGCTGCCGATGACGACGACGTCGTATTGCTGATCTGCCAAGAAATACCTCCAGTGAAGTGCATCACGGATGCGACGCGACGCGGCGCGCATTATATGCAGATGAACTCGCGTGACGCGTCGCGCCTGGACCTCATAAACGCTGTCTTGATGCTGGTTTCTTGCGTCGCCGCTTTCGCGGTGCCGTTTCACCTCTTTCTCTTCGTGTACGCCGTGCTGGGCCCGCTTCACTACCTGACCGAGATCTCCTGGTTGCACGACCGCGGCTACTACGCCTCAGGCGGGCGTGGGCGAAGGTGGTGGCTCGCGCTCGTCGCGCTGACGACCGGCGTGCTTCTCCTCGGCTACGCGACCAGCATGCCGCCGAAATACGAGATCGGCTGTGTCTACCTAGTGTTCGTTTCCGCGCTGATGCTTCACTTCGTGCGCCACCGGGCGAGCGCGGTGGCGCTCACTCTCATGGCCGCCGGTACGCTCGCGCTCGCGAGCACGTCTGCGGGTTACTTTGTCCTTGCTTATCTGCTCGTGACGGTCATCCACGTGTTCGTGTTCACTGCGGCGTTCGTACTGCACGGCGCGCTGCGGACGCGGAGCTGGCCGGCCATGGCGTCTCTCGGAGTGATGATCGCTTGCGCCGTCACTTTCTTCGTCGTCACGCCGCCGGCGGCAGCCCCTTCAGCGTCGCTTCGCGCGCTCTACGAATTCTTCGCGCCGCTCAACGCGCAGCTTCTGCGGCTGTTCGGATACACGACGCGCGACGTCTTCGGATCGCGCGGCGGTGCAGCGGTGATGCGCTTTATCGCGTTCTCGTACACGTACCACTACCTCAACTGGTTCTCGAAGACGTCGGTCATCAAATGGCATGAGGTTTCGCGGTCGCGCGCCGTCGCGATCATCGCGATGTGGATCGCGGCGGTCGGCATCTTCGCGTTCGACTACCGCGTCGGGATCTCAGTGCTCTATGCGCTGAGTCTCTTGCACGTGATGCTCGAGTTCCCGCTGAACCATCGAACGATCGTCGCGTTGCTCGATGTGCGGAGCCTGCCCTCACGCGTCACTGCGCCGGCACGTAAGCCGGGTCTTGCGTGACCTGGTCGATGACGGAGGCGTAGGCCGTCACGCGTCCCGTCCCGCCGGTCACCTTCACCACCGCGCGCGCGTTGTAGATAGAGTCGGTGTAGCCGAAGCCGCCGAGCGAGAGCTGCACGAACTCGTTCGGAGCGAGGGTGAGGCTCACGACCGGGGTCACGCGCGAGTCGGGGAGGATGATGGACACCTGCACGTTGACGCTGTTCCCGCTGGTCTCGACGATGCCGATGTTCGTCCGCATGCGGCTCGACTGCTCGAGCTGGAGGAGCTGCAGCGTCCGCTCGTTCAGGCCGACGGAATCGGCCGGCGTGACGGCGGGGATGAACTGGCCGTACGTTCCCTGGCCGATGTCGGTGTAGGTCCGTCCGCTCACGACGAGACTGGAGCTCGACGGCGTGGTGACCACGAGCGATCCGGCGGTGTTCGTTCCTGCCTGCGGCATCTGCGAGGCAATGAAGTTGTCGAGCGCGAGCACCTGTCCGGCCTTCACGGACGAAGTGATGGCGATCGGCTGGTCGGCTTTGCCCTGCGCGTAGTACGACATCGTGACCGGCGTGTCGGACGACCCGCTGTCGAAGACCCGCACATCGCTCTTCCAGTGCGCGAACCCCGAATCGAAGTCTCCGATGCCGGGCAGGACGAACCGTGTCGCTGCTTCGGAAGGCTTCAAGACCGGCGAGACCATCAAGGGATCGTTCGTCTGGTTGTCGATCGTCGATGCGTAGGCCGTGACGCGGCCGGTCGGCGACGTCACCGCGACCTCGACGCGTCCATCGGTCAGCGAGATGTTGTTTGCCGCCAGGAGTGAGTTGAGCTGCAGGTGTTCGCTTGGAAGCAGCGACTGATTGATCCTGCCGACTACGTTCCCCGCGTCGTCGAAGACCGCCAGCACGACGTCGGCCGGCTCGCCGGCTCCTTCGACCAGACCGAAATTCGTCCGGTATGCCGCCGACTGCGCGATCTGCTGCAACGAGAGCACGCCGCTGGTGTTGCCGATGAATTGCGAGAACGGAATGGCGGGGATGAACTGGCCGAACGTGCCGTTGGGGGTGAAGTTGTAAGTCCGGCTCGACGCGACAGTCGTCAGCGTCTGGCCGAGGTCGGTGAAAGCGCCGTTCGACGTCGTCGACGTCAACGGGCGCAGCTCCAACGTGCCGAGGGCGGTCGTCGAGGTCGAGCCGAAGAAGCTGGCGAGGATGTCGTCGAGTGCGAGCGTGGCGCCGGGATCGATCTGGATCGTCGTGGAGCTTCCCGTCGACGTGCCGTCGGTGGCGGTCGGCGTGAAGTTCACTTGGTACTTCATCACCTCCGCCGACGTGTTGGCGACACGGATGTCCGACTCGAAGAGCGAGTCGCCGATGCCGGCGGCGTGGCCGACCGCTGGGATGATGAGAGAGTCGGGCGGTGGCGATGTCTTCCCGCCAAGGGCTACCGGCGAGACGAGCGAGACCGAGAGCGGAACGGGCGTGAACGTGGTCGTCGTCGCCATGCGCGACGCTCCGGGAACGGAGCTCGCTCCGCTCGTGTAGGTGATCGTGATCGTGGCGGTGTTCGTGCCGAGGTTCAGCTGCTTCGGATCGGCCGTGACCGTGAGCGACAGACCGCTCGCCGGGAGGGTGCCGCTCGACGGCGTGATCGTGATCCATGGCCTGTTGGCGCTCGCGCCGAACGTCACCGGTGACGACTGGCCGCGGAGGAAGATCGTCTGCGTGACCGGGCTCGTCCCGCCAAATTCGGCGCTGACGTGCTGCTGGGAGGACGACGGCCGCTGCGGAAGGATCGTCACGCCGACGACGTCGGAGTAACGCCCATGCTCATCGCTGCATGAGCTGACGGCACGGACGCGGTAGAGGTACCTGATGACCGATGTCGTCGTGTGCGTGAACGTCGTCGAGTTGCCGTCAACCGTCGTCGTGGTGGCGTCGCTGAAGTTGCTCTTCGTCGCTTCCTGCAGCTCGTACGACGCGGCGTTCGGGACGCTCGTCCAGCGGACCGTGTAGCGCGACCCCGAGACGGCGGCGCCAGGAGCTTCCAGCGACGGACGCGCCGGAGTCGCGCACGGCGGGATATCGATGACCTTCAGCGGCGATTCGGCGGAGCGAAGCGTCGGACACGTCGTCCCGACCACTGCTTCCACGAACCACTCAATGCTGCCGGACGGAAGGTTCACCTTCGACTGCGTCTGATCGGTCGAATCGACGATGCTCTCGGTTCCGTCGCTCGTCACGACCCACACGCGATAGCGCGTCGCGCCGGTGACGGGCGTCCACTGGAAGGTGACGGGCGAGGTTACGACGCCGGAGTTCCGTGGCGCGAGGAGCAGCGGCGCGGTGGTCGGGCAGTTCGTCGCAGGAATCGTGAAGGTGGAGTGCTGCGACGCGACGGTGCTGCAGCCCGACACGAACGTGATGACCCACCACTCGACTCTCCCCTCGGGGAGGTGCTTCGTGAACTGCGTGTCGGTCGTCTCGGTGACCGGCGTCGCGGCCCCGTCGTTGACGCGTAACACGAGCACGTAGCCGCTCGCACCGCTCACTTCACTCCAGTCGAACGTGACCGGCTGCGTCGAGACGGTCGCACCATCGGCGGGGAGGAGAAGTTGCGCCGGTGTATTCGTGCAGTTTTGCGACTGCGGGATCGTGAAGTGAACCTCCGGCGAACGGAGCGTCGGACACGAGTCGAACACGGCGTCGACATGCCACCCAAAGTGTCCGGCAGGGAGCGGTTTGGACAGTGACGTGCCGTCCGTCTCGCCGAGAAGAACGTGCGTACCGAGGTCGTTGGAGCGCGCGAAGACGCGGTAGCGCGTGGCGCCGGTGACCGCCGTCCAGGTGAAGGTGACAGGTGAGGCGACGTTCGTCGCATTGTCCGTTGGTGAGAGGGTGGTCGGAGGCGTCGTACCGCAGGCGGCCGCGGAGACGGTGAACTGCGTCGTCGCGGACGGAACCGGCGGGCAGCCGTCGTAGTACGCCTCGACGTACCAACTGTAACTGCCGGCGCTCAGCGTCTGCGAGGTCTGATTGTCTTTCGTGAGTGCGATGTCGTCGAACGGCTGTCCGACCGGCGCAAGCCAGACGCGATAGGCGGCCGCATTCGGCGTCCCGTTCCACTGGAACGTGACGTTCTGACCGACCGTGCCGCTCGATGCGACAGGTGACGGCGCGGGATTGTTGCCGCAGTTCGCCGCAGTCTGCACTGTGATCCGGGAATGGCTGCTGATGGCGTTGGCGCACGACTGGGCGGTGGAGAGAGAGACGCCTTCCACCCACCACTCGATGCTCGCGCTCGGAAGATGGACCACGGCCGACGTCGACGAGATCGTGGCGACGATCACCGGGTTCTGGTCGCCGACCTCCGCCCAGACGCGGTACGTGGCAACGCCGGTGACCGGCTGCCACGAGAAGGTGACGGGCGAAGTCACCGTTGCGCCGTTCGCCGGCGCATTCAGAACGATCGGGGCTTCGGACGGGCAGGTTTTAGCCGGGACGTTGAAGGTGAACGTGCCCGACTTCTGGTCGGTGCAGCCGGCGAATTTCGCGACGACGTACCAGTTGTTCGTACCGGTCGGGACGAGGCGCTGTACGCTGGTCGACGTCGTGTCCGCGATGTCTTGGAAGTCGTCACTCCCGTTCTGCAGGAAGAGCTGATAGCCCGTCGCGCCCGCTGACGCGGACCACTGGAAAGTGATCGGGAGCGCTGAGACGGTCGCGCCATTCATCGGCGCGAGCGGCTGAGGCGCCGGAGCGTTGCAGGTGGTGGGCGAGGCGGCGAATGCCTGCACAGCAAAGCCGAAAACCACGAGAACGCGCGCGATCTTCGCGAGAAGGGTCATGGTCGCTCCGTATGTGACGGAGATGGTATCCGTTTCGTTGACGTTAGCCGCGGTACTTGTCGCCGCCTGTATTGAAGACGACCACCCGTTCGCCTTTCGAGACCACGCCCTGATCGCGCAGCTTCTGCAGCGCGACGAACGCCGCTCCCGCCTCGGGTCCCGCGTCGATTCCCTCCGTGCGCCGCACCTCGGCGGCGGCCGGCTCGATCGACTCCTCTTCGACGGCGACCGCGCCTCCGTTCGAGTCGCGAATCGCTCGCAGCATCAGGAAGTCGCCGATGGCGCGCGGAACGCGCAGGCCCCACGCTCCGGTATGTGGCGACTCCCACTCCGGCGCCTTGTCGAGTCCCTGCTCGTACGCGCGAACGATGGGAGCGCAGCCGGATGACTGGACGCTGAACATCCGCGGACGTTCGCTACCGATCCAGCCCATGCGCTGCATCTCGTCGAACGCCTTCCACATGCCGATGAGGCCTGTGCCGCCGCCGGTGGGGTAGAGGATGACGTCGGGGAGCGAGCCGAGGTCTTCGAGCAGCTCGTAGCCCATGATCTTCTTCCCTTCGACGCGGTATGGCTCCTTCAGTGTCGAGAGATCGAATCCGCCGTTGTCTTTGATGTACTGCGCGACGCGCTTCCCGGCGTCGGTGACGACGCCGGCGACGAGCTCCACCTCCGCGCCGTAGGTGCGGCACTCGTCGACGATCGATCGCGGCGTGTCCTGCGGCATCGCCACGAAGACCGGCAGACTGGCGCGCGCGCCATATGCGGAGAGGGCGGCGCCGGCATTGCCGGCGGTCGGCGCCGCGAGCGAGCGTGCGCCGAGCTTCTTCGCCATCGTGACGGCGACCGCCATGCCCCGCGACTTGAACGAGCGCGTGGGGTTCTTCGACTCGTCCTTGACCCACACGTTCTCGTGCTGAGTCGACGCCAGAAGCGGCGTCATGCCCTCGCCGAGCGTGACGATCTCACGCTCATCGTCGAACGGGAGAAGCTCTCGATACCGCCACAGGTCGGCGCGCCGCGTCCGGATCTCCCCGCGTAACGCCAGGTTGGGAGCAAGGTCGTACTGCACGAGGAGCGGCATGCCGCACCTCGTGCAGAGGTTCATCAGCTCGCCGATTTCATAACGAGTACCGCAGGAAGAGCAGAGAAGGTGCTTGGCCAATGCTTACTGCTTCGCCTTCGCATCCTCGACCGACTTGTCGATGCCCTTCTGGAAGTCGTCCATGCTCTTCTGCGCTTCGCCCGGCTTGTCTTCCCACTTCGCCATCTCGTTCGTGTACGCCTTCAGCGCGTTCTCATACTTGGAGAGGAGCTGGCGGTTATACGCGACGGCCGGTTCTTCCTTATCTTTGTTCTGCGCCATCTCGGTCTTCGACTTGTCATAGCCCGCGAGCATGTCGGCGTACACCTTCTTCGTCTGCTCGTCCTTCGCCTCGTCGTACGCCTTCTTCATCTGCGTATACGCTGCGTCCATCTGTGCACCGGCGGCCTCGGTCATCTTCTGCGTGACGACCGAGAGGCTCGCGGCCATGATCTGGCCCTTCACCCAGAGATACTCCTGGGTGTTGTAGTGAAGGTCCTTCGCGGCACGGATGTCGGCGGTCGCCATGTCGGCGGCCGAGGCGAGCGTCTTGAAGCCTTCCATCATGCCGGTGATCGACTTATCGCCCGCCTTCTTGGCCGCTTCCGCGTGTTCCTGGGCCTGCTTCTTCGCGACTTGCGCGATATCGCGCTCGTGGTCGCGGACCTTCAGATACATCTGCACCTGACCGTCGGTGAGGCGGCCGTCTTTCGGCGGGTTGTAGTGGTCGTTCGCAACCTCTTTCATCAGGTCGCGCGTGCTGCCGCTCCTGTTCAGTTCGTGAGCGATGTCGGCTTTGTCGAATGCTTCCTTCGCCCTACAGCCGGTGAGAACAACTGCAGCGGTGAGAAGAATGGGGAGAGTACGGCGCATGTGGTTTTTCCTCCGTTGAAGTGGGACCGCGAATTGGCTCACGCTTCGAGTTGGGCGCGCACGCGCTCGGTGAGGTCGTTCAGCTCTTGCAGAATGGCCTCGAGTGCGTTGCGCTGTTCGTCGCGCATGATGGTGAGCTTCGATTTCAGTTGCTGCACTTCCGCTTCGAGCGCCACGATGCGGTTCCCCGCGTCCGCGTGCACGACCGTCGACGGTTCCTCGGCGAATGCGACAGGGACCGACGGCTCTTCGACGACCTCTTCCGGCGCCAGCTCCTCGATCTCCTCGAGTGCTTCGAGCGGAACCGGTACCGCCCCCGACAGCGTCGCCGGACGTTCGCGCCCTTCGAGGAGCTGTTCGAGCGAGACCTCTTCCATCGCCTCATAGCCTGAGTCGGTCACGATGGAGTCGGCGAACGGGTTCAGCGGCAACTCCTCGGCGACCGGAGCGCTGCTCGCAAACGCGGGAGTGGGCTCGGAAGCCGGAGATTCGGCCACCGGTGCCGGCTTCGCGGCTGGTTTCTCGACACCCGGCGCGGTCGGCGTCTTCTTCGGCGCGGCGTCGGCCTTGCCGCCCTTCAGCCGGTTCATCAAGTGCTTCGCGGTGATCTTCGAGACGAGCTTGAACGTCTCCATCACCCCTTGGCCTTTGATCGCCGACGCCTCGGTGTAGGGATAGCCTTCGAACCCGAGGGCTTCCTGAAGCGCTTCGACCGGGAGGACGCCCGGGATGTCGCGTTTGTTGTACTGGATGACGATCGGGATGTCGTTCGGGTCGAGGTTGTTCTCCTCGAGGTTGTCGAGGAGGTTCGCGAACGACTCGCGCGTCGCGTCAACCATGGCCGGCTGCGAGTCGGCGACGAAGACGACGGAGTCGGCGCCTTTCAGCACCAGCTTCCGCGTCTCGTTGTAGAAGACCTGGCCGGGGACGGTATAGAGCTGGATTTTGAGGTTGAACGCGCCGACTTTGCCGATGTCGACCGGGAGGAGATCGAAGAAGAGCGTTCGGTCGGTCTTGGTCGCGAGCGAGAGCATCTTTCCCTTCTGTTTGGGATCGAGCTTGTCGAAGATGACCATCAAATTTGTCGTCTTTCCGCACAGCCCGGGGCCGTAGTAGACGATTTTCGCGGTCATCTCCCGCGTCGCGTGATTGAACAGGACCATGGGTTCCTTGCCGGGTTCCTCGCCGTGAGTTTGAGGCCGAGAGTATCGCATAATCGCGGAAGGTGAACGAAGGTGAGGAGGAGCCGGTCGAGATTCCGATCGAAGACACGCTCGACCTCCACCCCTTTCGTTCCAACGAGATCCGCGACGTGACGCGCGACTACCTCGAGGAGGCTCACCGCCGCGGATTCCGGCAGGTCCGCCTCATCCACGGACGCGGAATCGGCGTGCAGCGGGAGAATGTGCAGTCGCTCCTGAAGACGCTCGACTTCGTGGAGGCGTATCACGACGCAGACGCCTCGGGCGGGGGATGGGGAGCGACCGTCGTGGTGTTGAAGTTGCTAGAGTGAAAGGGTCCCTGAGCCAAGAATGTCCACACTTTACGAAGAGCTGAGCCGCGTCACGACGTACGACTACACCGAGGAGGACGTGCGAGAGTTCGAGGCGCTGCACGCAGAGATCCGCGCCCTGAAGGCGCAGCGCAACGCCGTCATCGTCGCGCACAACTACTACCGTCCCGAGATCCTGAAGGTCGCCGATTTCGTCGGCGACTCGCTCGAGCTGGCGCTCATGGCGTCGAAGGTCAAGGACGCCGACGTCATCGACTTCTGCGGCGTCCACTTCATGGCGGAAACGGCGAAGATCCTGAATCCGACATGCACCGTTCTCCTGCCCAACCTTCTCGCCGGATGTCAGCTCGCCGACTCCGCGCCCGCCGAGGATCTGAAAGCGCGCATCGAAGAACTGCGCGTGCAGAACCCGGATCTCGCGGTCGTCAGCTACGTGAACACGACCGCGGCCGTGAAGGCGCTCTCCGACATCATCTGCACCTCGGCGAATGCCGGGAAAGTCGTGCGCTCGCTGCCGAACGAGAACATCCTCTTCGTTCCCGATCGCAACCTCGCGAGCCACGTCGCCCAGCAGGTGCCGGAGAAGAACGTCATTCCGTGGGAAGGCTTCTGCTACGTGCACCAGCAGATCACGCCGGAGGAAGTGAGCCGGATCCGCGAGGCCGATGCCGAGATCGAGATCCTCGTCCATCCCGAATGCCGCCCAGACGTTGCGAAGCTCGCCGACGCCGTCCTTTCGACGAGCGGGATGGTCAAGTACGCGAAGGAGCGGCCCGCGTCGCGCTTCCTCGTCGTCACGGAATGCGGCCTGACCGACCGTCTTGCGATGGAAGTCCCCAACAAGACGTTCATCAAAGGCTGCAAGCTCTGCACGTTCATGAAGGTGACGTCGCTGGAGGACGTCCGCGACTCACTGCGCGACCTGAAATACAAGATCGACGTCCCCGAGGACGTTCGCGTTCCGGCCGAACGCGCGTTGCGGCGGATGTTCGAGGTCACGGAAGGAAAGCCCGGAAAAACGAACTGACAGGGGAAGAAGGAGACGCATGAAGACTCGCGGTATTTATTCTCTTCTCGCCATCCTCGTAGTGATCGTCGGCTACACCGCCGGATGCGCCACCGGCGGACAACCTCACATGCAGGCTGCGCTCGACCACCTCAGCTCTGCGCGTTCCGAGCTGCAGGCAGCCAACACGAACAAAGGCGGCCATCGCGAGCGCGCCCTCGAACTAGTCGATCAGGCGATCAGCGAAGTGCGCGCCGGTATCGACTTCGCGGCACATTGAGAGGAGGAACGATCATGAAGAAGAACCGTCTGTTTCCGATGCTCACCCTCGTCGTCCTCCTCGCCGGCAGCTTCGTCGCCGGACACCTCCACGCCGCCCAGTCGCACATGGTCGCCGCCCGCGATCAGCTTCGCTCCGCCCGGAGCGAGCTGCAGAGCGCCGTCGCCGATAAAGGCGGCCACCGCGAACGCGCCATCGAGATCGTCAACCGCGCCATCAGCCAGGTCGACGAGGGCATCGAGTACGGGCGCGGGTATTAGCGTAGTGACGGGCAGGCTGAGAGCCTGCCCACCCTCCGCGCGACCGTCACTTGCAGATCAACTGATCCACCCCGATAACATCGTCCCTTACATCTTCAAGATCCGCTTTGATCGCGCCGAGGATTTTCTGAAACTCGGGATCGGCTTGGAGGGGCTGGAGCCAGGGGTGCTTCACGAGGGCGTACCAACTGTGTTGGCCGCTGTCGTACGCCTTGCGTAGCCACTCGATCGCCTTTGCGTTGTCGCCGAGCTTTGCATAGCAGAGAGCGACGCGGACGGCGGCCCAGTGGTTGTGGTTCGCGTCGTCGTCGAACGACTGCAACAGCGCCTCGCATGCGGGGCGGTCGCCGCGTGCGGCAGCGATCATGGCGCGGAGGCTCTTGCCGAGGTAACTCTTCGGGACGAGCGCCGTTGCGGCGGCCGCTTCACGCTCGGCGTCCGGGAGATTGCCGAGGAGAATGAAGGCGTAGCCGCGGATGTCGTGGCCGGCGAGCTCAGTGTCCTTCGAAGCGAGCGCGTACTTCGCCGCCTCGAGCGCTCCCTCGGGATCGATCATGTTCAGATTGAGATAGCCGCGCGTCTTCGCTTCGTTCGCCTGCGGATCGAGACGTACGAGACGATCGAGCGGGCACTGCGCTTTCTGCAAATCGCCCGTCGAGACAAAGTACGAGGCCAGCACCCAGATGCCGCCGGTGTCGTTCGGCGCAAGGCGAAGCGCGGCGAGGTTCTCACGCGTCGCCTCACGGAACCGGCCCGGCATGCGGACGAAGACCCGTCCGAGCGCAAGGTGAGCCTCGGCGAGGTTCGGATCGAGACGGACCGCCTGACGCGCGTACCACTCCGCCTTCGAGAGCGCCACCGCGTCGGTGATCTGTCCGCGCGCGGTGCCGATGGCGATCGCAAGCGCGAGGTTCGCGTACGCGCCGGCGAACGTCGGATCGAGCTCGATCGCTCGTTTGTAGTGATTCATCTGCGCGTTGAAGTCGGCAGTCGTAAAGCTGCCGGCGAGCGCGCGTCCCTTCAGATACTCCTCGAATGCCTTCGGACTCGACGAGCGCGCCTCCGACGCGCGCGTTGAAGGCTCCGGCGTGCCGATCTTCGTATTGAGCGCGGCGACCGTCTTTGTGGATACGTCGTCGATCAGCTTCAGGAGATCGCCGCGCTTTCCGTCGACCGTATCGGCCCAGACGTTGTAGCCGCTCCGCGCGTCGGTCAGTTGCAGATTCACGCGCACGAGATCGCCGGCGGCGAGGAAGCGCCCCGCGAGGATGCCGTCGACGCCGAGCTTTTCGCCGGCCGTCTTCACATCGAGCTTCTGGTTCTTGAGATCGCGGACGGCAGACGTCGGACGCACCTGAAGCGAGGGAATCTTCTGCAGCTTCGTCACGAGCGCGTCGGCGATCCCCACCGAGAGGAACTCGTCCGCCTGGTTGTTCGCGAGGTTGTCGAGCGGGAGCACCGCCATCGATCGGATCGGCCCGGCAGCGGCGGGCTGCTGCTGCGTCGCGTCGGCGGCAGTTAGTTTCTCGTTCCGCTCACGGATGAAGTAAATCGCGACGGCGATGACGATGAACGCGGCGACGACCGCGGCCAGTTTCGTCAACGGCGGGCGCCGCATCGTGCGTCCGATCGTGCTGCGCGACGTGGCATTCAAGCGCAGCGTCGGCGTCTCGATCTCTTCGAGGTCGTGCGCCAGGTCCGACGCGTTCTGGTAGCGGTCCTCCGGATTCTTCTGGAGCAGCTTCCCGATGATTCGCGCCGCGGTCGGCGGAAACGTCGGATCGAGCGCCGTAAACGGCTCCGGCTCCGCATCGCGGATCTTCTCGAGCACCATCAGCGGCGCATCGGCGTTGAAGGGGAGATGGCCCGACGCCATTTGATAGAGGACGACACCGGTCGAAAAGAGATCGCTGCGCGCGTCCGACTGCTGCCCGCGCGCCTGTTCGGGGGAGAGGTAATGGAGCGTCCCGAAGAAATGGCCGCTCGTCGACTCGAAGGTCATCTTGTGCGACATCTCTTCCTGCTGTAGGAACTTGGCGAGACCGAAGTCGAGGATCTTTACGGCCCCGGTCGGCTCGATCATGATGTTCGCGGCCTTGATGTCGCGGTGGATGAGCCCTTTCGCGTGAGCAGCGGCGAGGCCCGAGGCGACTTGCCGTGCGATGGCGAGGAACTCGGCAGTGTCGAGCGCCCGGCGCCGCAACCGCTGCGAGAGCGTTTCCCCTTCGCAGTACTCCATGACGATGAACGGCTGTCCATCCGCCGTCTCGTCGACCTCGTAGATGGTGGCGACGTTCGGATGCCGGATCGCTCCGGCGGCTCTCGCCTCGCGCAGGAAGCGGCTTCGCCGTTCCTCGGACGCCATGTCGTCGGCGTTCAGTACCTTTAAGGCGACTTGCCGGCCAAGCGTCTTGTCTCGGGCGAGGTAAACAGTCCCCATTCCCCCTTTCCCGAGGATGCGAACCGTTTCGAACCTCTCGAACGCCTGCGGAACCTCCGGCATGGAGCACTTTGCATTCTACACGAGGGTCGCAACTTACACGCGATGCAAGGCTGACGACGCGGATGAGCTACTGGCCGCAATTTTGACCCGGCGCGGGGCAAATGGGTTATATTCTGAGCCTATTACAAAACAAATGACGACCGAGCCCCTTCCGCTCGCCGTACCGCTCCCGCCGCGATTTCAGCTCCGCACCGTCCTGAAAGAATCGCCCGGCACGCTCGTCTACCGCGTCTTCGACGCCTCGGACAACCGCGACGAGGCGATCAAGGTCCTCCGCCACGAGCTATCCGAGCCGCAGCAACGCTTACGGTTCGAAGCGGAGTTCGCCACTCTCGCTGAGCTCGATCACCCCAACATCGTCAAGGTCTACGACTACGGTCTCGTCGACGATCGCTACCCGTACTTCACGATGGAGTACGTCCATGGCCGGCGCATCTCGGAGTTCTTCGACGGGAAGAACTGGAACGCGCTGTACGACGTCGTGCTGCACATTGCCTCGGCGCTGCACTACATCCATCGCCGAGGAATCGTTCATCTCGATCTCAAGCCGTCGAACATCCTGATCGACGAGAGCGGCTGCGCGAAGCTGATGGACTTCGG
Organism: Thermoanaerobaculia bacterium; assembly: GCA_036488085.1. Lineage (GTDB taxonomy): Bacteria > Acidobacteriota > Thermoanaerobaculia > Gp7-AA8 > Gp7-AA8 > DASXHZ01. Next base: position 7,133 of record DASXHZ010000084.1, on the reverse strand, counting down.
CCTTGCCATCGCGACACGTCAGGTGCTCGACCGCCAGATTCGCGGCACGCTGCAGTACATGGCTCCCGAGGTCTTGAAACAGGACCGCGTCGACTCGCGCGCCGACCTCTACGCTCTCGGGATGACGTTGTACGAAACCGTCACCGGCGCGCTCCCTGGATATGGCAAGGCGCCGATCGACGTCATCCGGATGCATCTCGACGAAGAGATCCGGCCGCCATCGTCGATCAACCCGCAGGTGCCGGCCGCGCTGGAAGAGATCATCCTCAAGCTCCTCGAGAAGGACCCGCGGCACCGGTACGCATCGGCGGCCGCGCTGCTGTATGCAGTCGCGGAAGCGTCGGGACACACCGTGCCGACCGGCGAGCTGCTCCTCGGGCAGGGAGAGCTCTATGCCGCGCCGCTCATCGGCCGCGCGACGGAAGTCAACCAACTGATGTCGTTGATCGCGCAGGCCCGCGACGGGAGTGGCGGCGGCGTCATCATCGCCGGCGCGGAAGGGGTCGGAAAGAGCCGCATCGTCCGCGACGTCATCCTGCGCGCGCAGATCGACGGCGCACGGGTCTTCAGCGGACGCTGCCCGGTCAATCGGAAGACGATCTACGCGCCGTTCCTCGACATCTTCCGGCAGCTCGTGACGGCGGTGAACCCGGACGCCGCCGCGGGCGAAGAGATCCGGCAGATTCTCCGGCCGGGCGGCGGCGGCAATCCGCACGAAGGAGACAAGTACCGCCTCTACAACCACATCGTGCAGTCGATGCAGGACATCTACGGATTCCTGAGCGCCGGCAGCGACACCAGCGGAACCCCGCTCATTATCCTCATCGAAGACCTGCAGTGGGCCGATCCATCGACCGCCGATCTTTTCGCGTTCCTCGTCAGCGAGGCGAAGCTGAATCAACTGCTCGTCATCGGCACGCTGACGCTCCAGGAGAACAACAACGGCAACGCCGACTCGAACACGTTTTGGGAGCAGCGCGCGAAGGAGACCGGCTTCCCGATCATCCGCATCGAGTCGCTCACGGAGACGCTGGTCCACGAGCACGTCGAGTCGCTCCTCGGCGAGTCGCTCGGCGACGAATTCGTGCGCTGGATGTTCTGGGAGTCGTCCGGTTCCCCGCTGAACATCCGCCGCATCTTCGACTACCTGATCACGCACGGCTACCTCGAATGGAAGCCGGCCGGATGGACGGTCGACATGGAACGTATTCGCGCGCTCCGCATCCCCGGCGGCGCCGCCGCGATCCTGATGGAGAAAGCGGACACCCTTCACGACGACGGCTGTGCGCTGCTGGAAGCCGCCGCGGTCCTCGGCGAAGTGTCGAGCGTCGGCCTCCTGACGCAGGTTTCCGACTTTTCGCCGGAGCGTACGTACGAGTTGCTGCGCGAGCTCGTGACGAACGGACTGCTCGACGAGTCGACCAGCGGCTCGGTCATCACATTTCCGCAGATGCACCTGCGCGACTCGATCTACAACGGGATGACGGACCAGCGGCGGAGCGACCTGCATCTTCGCGTCGGAAACGCGCTGGAGCCGATGCTGGAAGCGGGCTCGCAGCTCGTCGGACAGATCGCCTATCACTTCGCACGCGCCAACGAAACGGACAAAGGCATCCGCTACGCCGTGGAGGCGGGAGACATCGCGACGCGCTCGCTCGCACATGCCGAGGCGACCGAGTTCTATCGAACGGCCATCGAGCTGCTCGACCTCTCCAACGCCGACGAGTCGCAGAAGGCCGACGTCCGCGAGAAGCTCGCCGACGCCTACTACCGCAACAACGACTCGCGCGAAGCGATGCAGACGTTCCAGTTCCTCCTCAAGTCGTTCCAGGTACGGAACAACGGATCGGGGCCGAGCATCGACGTCGCGCGGGTCATGAAGAAGATCGGCAAGGTGCTCAACAACCGCGGCGAGCACGACTCCGCGATGTCGTACTTTCAGAACGCGCTCGACACCTACGAGCAGCTCGAGAAGAAGTACGACGTCGCCGAGATGATGAACCGCATCGCCGGTATCTATCGCGAGAAGGACAACATGGAGCTCGCGAGCGAGATGGCGGAGAAGGCGCGAGCAATGCTCGATGACGAGCCGCCCACCGTCGTTGCGGGCTACATCCGCAACACGCAGGGGATCATCGAATACGCCCTCGGCAACTGGCAGCGCGCGAAGCAGATCTTCCTCGACGCCTACTGCATCGGCGATCTGGTCGGGTCCGGCCAGTTGAAGAAGAAGGCGCTCACGAACCTCGGCAACACGCTCTGGAAGCTGGGCGACTGGGAGACCGCGCTCGAGTACTACCACAAGAACATGCAGCTCTCCGAGACCGAGGGAGACCTCTGGAACCTCGTGACCTGCTACAACAACGTCGGGATCATCGAGTTTGGCCGCGGGCGGTTTCACAGCGCTGCCGAGTTCTTCGAGAAGAGCATCCGCATCGATCAGAAGATCGGCGCGCTCGAGTACGAGGCGCTGGCGCTGGAGAACCTCGGCGAAGCGCTCGAGATGGTCGGCAAGCTGGACGACGCGGCGAAGTGCTACGCACGCTGCCTGGCGCTGGAAGGCTTCGACGAGGCGCGGTCATCGCGCTCCTCGGTGTATGTCCCCCTGGCGCGCTTCACCAAGAAGCGCGGGGACATCGCCAAGGCGCTCGAGTACGCGCAGAAAGCGCTCGCTGCCGCCGAACGGACGCGCGACGAGGACTTGATCGCGGAGGCTTGCTACGCCCGCGCGGCGATCGAGGACGAACGCGACAACATCGAGGAGTCGGAAGTTTTCCTGAAGCGCGCCATCGCGATCTTCGAGCACAACAACACCAAACCGGGCCTCGCCCGCGCGTACACGGCGGCGGCCGGTCTCGCCCTGCGCCAGAACAACCTCGAAGCGGCCCTCGACTTCGCGGAGCGGAGTGCGAAGGTCGCGAAGTCACTCAACGACCGCTTCACACTCGCCAAGAACGACTGGGTGTGGGGGAAGATCCTCTTCTTTCAGGGACAGCGTGAGGCGGCGGTGCAGCGGCTCGAGTCGGCGCGCGTTGCGTTCGAAGAGTGCGATACGCCGTACGAGCTGGCGCGGCTGCTCTTCGAGATCGGCGTCATGCGCGAGGAGCCGGAAGAGGCGTCACAGACGATTCGCAACGCCATCCGGATCTTCGAACGGCTCAACGCGACGCACGACCTCGAGCGCGCCCGCGGCGCACTGCTGCGCATCAAGCCGGCGGGCAAGGCGCCCGACCAGAACGTCGTCGGCCTGTACGAAGTGGTGAAGATCATCAACTCGTCGCTCAACCTGAACGACGTGCTCAATCGCGTCCTCGACCTCGGCATCCGCCGTCTTCGCGCGGAACGCGGCATGATCCTCCTCCTCGATCCGATCACCAGCGCTTTGCGCACGCGCGTGGTCCGCAACATCAACGAGGCGGACGGCGGCTCGAAACGATCGCCGCAGTCGATCGTCAAGGAAGTCATCCAGACGGGACAGGTGATCATGTCTGCTGACGCGCGCGCCGACGAACGGTTCGTCGAGTCGGAGTCCGTCATCGCGGAGAACATCCTCTCGATCCTCTGCGTCCCGCTGATCAGCAAGGAGCGCATCGCCGGCGCGATCAACGTCGATCACCGCCAGGCGCGGCACCTCTTCTCGCAGAAGGACGTCAGCTTCCTCGAGGCGTTCGCGGATCAGGCGGCGATCGCGATCGAGAACGCGCGGCTCTACGAAGAGCTGGAAGAGGCACGCACCCGGCTCTCGCTGGAGAACGAGTCGTTGCGTCGCGAGGTGCTGGTGGAGAAGCACCTCGACTCCATCGTCGGCCACTCCGAGGCGGTCGCGAAGATTCAGTTCGCGGTCCGGAAGGCGTCGGCCAGCAATTCGACGATCCTGCTGCGCGGCGAGTCGGGAACGGGCAAGGGCCTCATCGCGCGGATCATCCACAACATGGGGCCGCGGCGGAACGGACCGTTCATCAACTTCAACTGCGCCGCGCTTCCGGAGACGCTCGCGGAGTCGGAGCTCTTCGGCCACGAGAAGGGCTCGTTCACCGGCGCCGACCGCCGCAAGCTCGGACGCTTCGAGCTGGCGAACAACGGCACGATCTTCCTCGACGAGATCGGCAAGATGTCGCTCGCGATGCAGTCGAAGCTGCTGCGCGTCGTGGAGGAGAAGGAGTTCGAGCGCGTCGGCGGCACGCAGACCATCAAGACCGACGTCAAGATCATCGCCGCCACGAATCTCGAAATGGAGAAGGCGATCGACGATGGCTCGTTCCGCGAAGATCTCTTCTATCGCCTCAACATCATCCCGCTCCAGCTCCCCCCGCTCCGCGACCGCAAGGACGACATCCCGCTCCTGGTCGAGCACTTCATCCGCAAGATCTCGAAGGACCTCGGCATCGAGCCGAAGCGGCTCGAGCCCGGCATTCTCGATCTCTTCATGCGCTACCACTGGCCGGGGAACATCCGCGAGCTGGAGGCGACGCTCCATCGCTCCATCGTGATGTCGAACGGCGACACGATCACCCGCAACGAGTTCTACGGCCTCTTCGCCGGCACAGCGCACACCATCGTCGCCGAAGTGCCGCCGCCGTCGCCGCAGTCGCTCCTCAATCCGAGCCTCGCGCGGATCGAGATCACCAGCGACGTCTATGACGAGGTGCTCGCCAGCGTCGACAAGCAGCTCATCGAGCGCGCCCTCGATACGTGCGGCGGACGCATTCGCGAGGCCGCACGGCGTCTCGGCCTTGCGCGGAACACGCTCAAGTCGAAGATGCAGAAATACAACATCGCGGGACGAGAGTGACTATTATCGCCACCCGTGATTCATTACGCCCTTTCCTGGCGCGAGGCGAACGAACACCTATTCGATATCGCGATCCGGTTTGTTGCGCCGCACGATGAGCCCCGCCTGATCCTTCCGTCGTGGCGGCCCGGCAAATATCAGTTGCAAAATTTCCCGGCGAACGTCCGCGAGTGGAGCCCGAACCTGCGGAAGCTCGCGCCGAACGTCTGGTGCGCCAACGCCAAATGCGGCGATGAGATCGAGGTGAGGTATCGGTACTGGGGCGGCGTCCTCGATGCCGGTTCGAGCTACCTCGATCGCACCGAGGCGTTCTTCAACGGGTCGAATTTGTTCATGTGGGTCGACGGGCTGCGATCGGATGAGTGTCTCCTCTCCATCGACTCCGATTGGCCGATCGCGACGCAGCTTCCGCGCGAAGGGAAGGCATTCCGCGCGCGCAACTACGATCACCTCATCGACTCCCCGACCATTGCGGGCGAATTCGCCACGCAGTCGTTCGAAGAAAGCGGCGCGGCGATCCACCTGATCTCGGTCGGCTGCGACACGGCGCGGTTCGTCGAACCGTTGCGCGGCATCGTTCGGGAGCAGATCGCCATCTTCGGTGAGCTGCCGGTGAGCGAATACAAGTTCCTCGTCCACGGCGGCGACCGATGGCACGGGGTCGAGCACGAGGATTCATGCTCGATGCTCGTGAAGCGCGGCGCCCCCGGCTTCGACGAACACTTCCTCTCGCTCGCGTCGCACGAGTTCTTCCACCTCTGGAACGTGAAGCGCATCATGCCGGCCGCGTTCGCGCCGTACGACTACACCGAGCCGACGCCGACCAAGTTGCTGTGGGCGATGGAGGGGACCACGTCGTATTACGGCGAGCTCTCGCTGACGCGGAGCGGATACTGGAGCGAAGAGCGATACCTCCGCCATCTCGCCCACGAGATCGAGCAGATCGAGGCGTCGCATGCGCGCACGCACCTCTCGTTGACCGCGACGAGCCTCGACGGTTGGGTGCACGACGGCACGCGGCCGCACGATCGCGGAAACGCGTGGTATTCGTTCTACACGAAAGGGGAGATCGTCTCCGCGCTGCTCGACTTGACGTTGCGCGGACGGGGTGGCTCGCTCGACGACATGATGCGCGTGCTGTGGGCTCAGCGGATTCTCGACGAAGATGCAGTCGCGCGGGTCGCGGACGAGCCGGTGTTCTTCGCGCGCTTCGTCGATGGTGTCGACCCGTTGCCGTACGCGGACGTCTTCGCGCTGGCCGGTATCCGCTATGAAGGGCGCCGGAAGCCTTCTACCCTCGGCTTGAAAGTGAGGGACGGAATCATCGAGAGCGTGGCGAGCGGCAGCGCCGGTGCGGCGGCGGACCTTCTGCCGCAGGATGAACTGCTGGCGGTCCATGGCCTCCGTGTCTATTCGCATGCCGACGTCGAGCACGCGCTGGATCAAGTGAACACTGGCGACGAGATCGACCTAATATTCGCGCGGCATGGGGGTGTCATGACGAGGCGCGTCGTCGTTCGCGACGACGGCGGTCCCGAGATTCGCCTCCACATCGAAGATGAGAACAACCCGCTCCGGCGGGAGTGGCTGGGCAGGAGAGGATGACCGACATTCACCCGGTGACGTTCACCGAGGACCGCATTCCGTTCGCCGACATCGAGGAGACGGTGGAAGACCTGGTCGAGCTTTACGGCGGCGAGGTCACGGAACGTCAGGCCACGGCGCGCCGCTTCATCCTTCCGCTGCGCCGCGGCATCTCGACGGGTGGGGGAGTGGAGTGCACCGTTTCCTGGGCACCTGATGATACGGCCGAAGCGAGCGTCACGCTCACTTGCAACCGCGACGTCGACGCCCCCCGCACGCAGCGCATTCTCCTCCTCGTCGCCGGCGTCGTCGGTGCGCTGATGTTCACCGTCTGGCCCTTCCTCCCGCACGCCCTCGAATTCGGCGCCCTCGCCTGGATCGGCGGGGCGATCGCCATCGCGGTCTACTTCCTCACGCTCCGGAAAACCAGCGGCGGAATCGCGTATGACTTTCTGCAGCGCCTCGCGCGGCGGCAGCGGGAGAGCGCCGAGCCGGCCGCCGCGAGCGAGCCGGGCTGATGGTGGATCGATCGTCGTCACTTGACGCCTCATCCGGCACGATCGTCGTAGCTAGCGCGCCGCACCCGGCACGACCGTCGTGACTTGCGCGCCCCTCATCCGGCGCTTCGCGTCACCCTCTCCCGGTGGGGGTAGTGTCTGGAAAGTTCAGCAAAAGAAAGGGTCAAAGACCGCTCCTGTAAAGTTCAAGTGGCGAAACCAAACCGAACAGGAGAGAGTCAATGACCCCGAAGAAGCGT
>DASXHZ010000017.1:0-49960 GCA_036488085.1 Thermoanaerobaculia bacterium | reverse complement strand
GAATGCCATCGCCGGGGCGAACCTGATTCGCCGTCAGCGGCTCGCGCTCATCGCGGGGCGGGCGTACGACGTCGGTTCCGCGCTCGCGAAGGATCCGGATCACGCGATCCTGGTCCCGCACGTCGCGGAGATCAAACGGCTCAAGCGCCTTGCGCGCGGCAAGAAGAAGAAATCGCCGCAGCAGGACCCGCAGCAGCCGCCGACTCCGGCGTCGCCGGCGCAGTCTTCGACCGAGACCAAGCAGTAACGTGATTGGGTGGGAGGGGAGCGGGCGCGCGAAAGCGCGCCCGCTCGATCGCGGTGAGGCGTCTCAGTAATCCGGCAGCGCGATGTCGTCGCGGAAGCCGCGGCCGGCGACGAGATCGGTGATCCAGTCGATCGACATCAGCCGAAAGACGAGGTTCCTCAGAAACAGCGAGCGCTTTGACGGCGGCGCAAACGAGCGGGCGAATCGAAGCGCGCCGTGCTGTTTCTCCGTCACGAACGGCCGGAACAGATCGCGGTAGCGCGCGAATGCGCGGACGTGATCGCCGCCGGCCCGGTGCAACTCCCCGGCGAGGATGTACGCCGCCACGATCGCCAGACCGGACCCTTCCCCCGCGAGTAGAGAAACGCACGACGCCGCGTCGCCAATCAACGCAACACGTCCACCGGAACACCAATCCTCCGGTGACATGCGGATCTGGCTGACGCGATCGAAGTAGAGCTCCGGAGAGCGGTCGAGCGCGTCGAGAATCGCCGGACACTCCCACCCACTCCGGCCGAACCGCCGGCGCAACACCGCTTTTTGCTCGCCGGCGTCGTTCGGAAAGGCGGCATCCGGATCGGCGAACGTGAAGAGAAACATCGTTCGGTCGTCGCGCATCGAGAAGCGGTTCACCTGCTGGCCGACTTCGGTATACATGATGAAGGTCAGCTCGTCGCGAGGTCGATATCCGTCGACCGTGAACGCCGCGACCTTGAACCCGAGGTAGGACTCGAAACGGTCATCCGGGCCGAACACCAGACGCCGGACGTTCGAGTGCAATCCATCGGCGCCGATCACGAGATCGAATCGCCGCTCGCCGCCATGCGTGAATTGCACCGTGACGCCGGCCGCGTCCTGCTCGAGCCTTTCGATCGTCTCGCCTAAGATCGTTTCGACCCTCTCCTCGACGTCACTGAAGATGATCTCGGCCAGATCGCCGCGCGGGATGCTGGTGTAGCGATTGTGGGCAATGCGCGCGAATGCCTCCACCGGAAAGCCCGAAACGCGCCGGCCTTCGTCGTTGACGACACGCACTTCGTGAACCATGTATCCCTTCCGGCGAATCGCCGGGACGAGCTCCATTCGCTCCGCGATGTCGAAGCCCGCTCCCCAGAAGTCGACGACGTAGCCGCCGGTGCGGAACCGCGGCGCTCGTTCGACGATGGTGACGTCGTCGCCGTAATGACTGAGCCACCAGGCCAGCGCCGGTCCCGCGATTCCCGCTCCCGAGATCAGTACCTTCAAGATCCCAACCCTCCTCTCACCGTTGCGTGTAGAAGACCCTGTGTCCGTCGACACGGTAGGCATCGATGGCGTCGATGCCGCGGAACGACGTCATCCACTCGACGAACCAGTCGGCATCCTTCGATCGGCCGCGGCGCTCGATGAGGAGAACCGTGACGTCATTCGCGAGCAGCGCTCCTCCGCGGACGAGCGCCGCCATGTGCGGCGGGTTCACACGGTCGAATGTGGCACGGTCGACGAGGACGTAGGCGCCCGCCCGCGAAGCCTTCTCGAGCGCGATCGCCGCGTTTCCCCTGCACTTTTCGTAATGGGGGTTCTTCTCGGGCTTCAGCTTCGCGGCACTCCAGATCTGCTGCTCGCGCTCGTGAATCGACGCGACGTCGACGAGGGAACAGAAAGCGCGGCGTCTCGCGAAAATCTTCAGGAACGCCTTCGGCGCGTCGTCGGAGCGCTGGAGATGCGCCGGATTCCGCGATGGTCCGGCAATGAAGTACTCATCGCTCCCAACGGTGCTCGAGATCCGCACGAGATGAGCGGCACCAAGCGCGGCGACCGTCGCCGGATCGTCCGTGATCACGACATCCGCTGTACCGCGCTTTGCCTGGCCGACGACCGCGGCCGGATCGAGTGGCACGACGTCGATGCGAGCTCCGCTCTGCAACCCGAAGGCCGAACCAAGCTGCGCCACGATACCGGTGGCGGCGATGCCGGGCGTCGTGAGGACACGTATCGGGAGGCGCGGTTCGGGCTTCTTGGCGCATGCCGCAATCATCACCGCGGCGATGAAAGCAATTTGACGATGCGCGTTCATTCGAAAAGCTCGAGCTGCCGTGTCATCGCCTCTTTCGGGGCGAGCCGTAACCGTGCCACCGTCGCAGACGCTTGCGGTGCAACGAACGGCCGCGCCCGTTGAGCGACAGTTCGGCCCGCAGAGAGACGTTAGAATCGTCGGACGCCTTGACCACTCCAGCGCAGAACCGGCGACCGCCCATCCGCGAAGGCGGCGTGCACTCCTGGCTCGCGACCGTGTCGGCGCTCCGCTCCATCAGGCAGTTTCTCCGCCTTGCCTGGCAGACCCATCCCGGATACGCCACCGCCACGGCGATTCTTCGGATCGTTCGGGCTTGCGTTCCGGTCGTCGCGCTGTGGATTGGAAAGCTGATCATCGACACGATCATCGCCGCCCGCGCGCATCAGGCAGGCTACTCGCGACTCTGGACGCTGCTCGCGATCGAGATCGCTCTCGCGGTCCTCGGCGAGGCGATGAGCAAGGCGTCGGTGGTGATCGAGGCGCTGTTCGGCGATCTCTGCTCGAACGAGCTGAGCGAGAGGCTGATCCGGCACGCCGCGACCCTCGATCTCACTCACTTCGAGAACGCGGCGTTCTACGACCAGCTCGAGCGGGCGCAACGCCAGACGACCGGCCGCATCGGCCTCCTTGGTCAGTTGCTCTCCCTCGGACAGGACGCCGTCACGTTCGCCTCCCTCGCGGGCGCCGTGCTGCTCTACAGCCCGTGGCTGCTGGCGCTCCTGGTCGTGGCCGTCGTCCCGAGCTTCCTCGGCGAGACGTATTTCACGTCGCTCGAATACTCGCTGCTCTACCGCTGGACGCCGCAGCGCCGGCAGCTCGACTACCTCCGCTACCTCGGCGCCAGCGATCAGACCGCGAAGGAAGTCCAGATGTTCGGCCTCGCGGACTGGCTGGTCACCCGTTACCGCAAGCTCGCGCGCCTGTTCTTCGAAGAGAACCGGCGCCTTTCGCTCCGAAAAGGGATCGCCGCCACGGGGTTATCGCTGTTGGGCCTCGCCGGCTACTACGGCGCGTATGCGCTGATCCTGGTGCGCGCGTTCACCGGTGCGATCACGGTCGGCAGTCTCACCTTTCTCGCCGCGGCGTTCGCGCGCAGTCGCGACGTCACCCAGCGGCTCATGCTCACCGCGGGCAACATCTACGAGCAGAGCCTCTACATCAAGGACCTGTTCGATTTCTTCGAGATGAAGCCGACGATCGTCTCGGTGGCGGGTGCTCCACTGGTCCCGTCGGTGATCCGGCAGGGCATCGTCTTCGAGGACGTCGGCTTCCGCTACCACGGCAGCGATCAGTGGGCGGTGCGTCACGTCGACCTTCGCCTCGCGCCCGGCGAGCGGGTGGCGTTGGTGGGAGAGAACGGGGCCGGCAAGACGACGCTGACCAAGCTCCTCGCGCGCCTCTACGACCCTACGGAAGGAAGAATCCTTCTCGATGGCGTCGACCTCCGCGAATACGACCTCGCATCGTTACGGAGCGCGATCGCGGTGATCTTCCAGGACTTCGTTCGCTACGACCTGCGCTTGGAAGAGAACATCGGCGTCGGCGAGATCGAGGAAGTACGCGAGTCGCTCGATCATCCTGACGGCGACAAGACGCGGAGCCACCCCGCCGTCATGGAGGCCGCCGCGAAGTCGATGGCCACCGGGCTCCTCGAAGGCTTCGCGAACGGATACCGTCAGGTCCTGGGGCGCCGCTTCGAGGGCGGCATCGAGCTCTCCGGCGGCGAGTGGCAGAAGATCGCCCTCGCGCGCGCCTACATCCGCAAGGCCAGCGTCGTCATCCTCGACGAGCCGACCGCGGCGCTCGATGCACGCGCCGAGTACGAGGTGTTCTCGCGTTTCGCGGAGCTCGTCTCGGGACAGACCGCGCTCCTCATCTCGCATCGTTTCTCTACCGTTCGGATGGCGGATCGTGTCATTGTGCTGAAAGAGGGAAGTGTGGTGGAAGAAGGCACTCACGATGCGCTGCTGGCGCGGAACGGTCTGTACGCGGAGCTCTTCTCGTTGCAAGCGGAAGGGTATCGCTGAGGGATGAGGGCATCCGCGTTCGATGCCTCAGCGCCCGAGTTCGACCGTCATCGGGCACTCCCTGAAGGCGTTCCCGAGCAGATACGGTCGGCGGTGCTCGCGGCGGCGGGAACGTCGAATCCGGCAGTGCTCGATCTCGGTGCGGGATCGGGACGCATCGGCCGGCCGTTCGTGGCGGCGGGAGACCGTTACGTCGGCGTCGACCTTTCATTCGGCATGGTGCACGAGTTCATGCGCCGTCCCGGGGGCCGCTCTCCTCACATGGCCCAGTGCGACGGTGAGTCGCTCCCCTTTCGCGACGGCACGTTCGACGTGGTCATGTTGGTCTCCGTCGTCGGAGGCGCCCGCGGGTGGCGGCGAATCGCGGCCGAGGCTCGCCGGGTCCTGCGCAGGAACGGCTCGCTCGTGATCGGAAAGACGGTCAGCCCCGAGGATGGGGTCGACGCACGGTTGAAGGCGCGGCTGGCGGCCATCGTCGAAGAACTCGGCGTACCGGCGGAAGAAAAGCAGGGCGGGAAAGCACTCTCGTGGCTTGAGTCGGTCGCCGACGAGAAGACGGTCACAGTCGCCGCGTCGTGGACCGCGGAACGCAGTCCGCGCGGCTTTCTCGATCGAAAGCCGACCGGCGCGAAGTTTTCCGAGCTGCCGCCCGACGTTCGCGGCGAGGCCCTTCGCCGTCTGACCGACTGGGCGACGACGACATTCGGCTCGCTCGAGTCGGTCCGTCCCGAGGCTTACGCATTCGAATTGACGACATTCAGATTCTCAGGAGAGTGATGCTGATCAGAGAAGACGTACTCGCGAACGGGGCGTTGAGCGACGCCGCGCTGCAGCAGACCACCGACTCGACCCCCGACTACGCGATCCTCCCCTGGGTCAACGTCGTGAAGATTGGCGGCCAGAGCATCATGGATCGCGGCCGCGCCGCGGTCGGCCCTCTGGTCGAAGAGATCGTCGCCAATCTCAAGCGCCACAAGATGATCCTCGGCACCGGCGCCGGCACTCGCGCGCGGCACATCTACAGCCTGGCGATCGATCTCGGTCTCCCGACCGGCGCGCTCACGGTCCTCGGCACGGCCGTGGCGTGGCAGAACGCTCAGATGCTCCACTACCTCCTCGCGCGGCACGGGATCCCATTCATCGAGCCGGAGGGATTCAGCGCGTTGCCGCACTACCTCATGGAACGCGGCGCGGTGATCTGTCAGGGCATGCCGCCTTACAAGCTTTGGGAGCCGAATCCGGTGACCGGCAGGATTCCGCCGCAGCGGACGGACACGGGCTGCTTCCTCATTGCCGAGGTGTTCGGGGCGCGGAAGATGATCTTCGTGAAGGACGAGGATGGCCTTCATACCGCCGACCCGAAGAAAGATCCCGCCGCCAAACACATCCCGCGCATCAGTGTGGAGGAACTGCTGGAAAAGGACTTCGACGACCTCATCGTGGAGCGCGCCGTGCTGGAGCTGATGATGCGCGCGCGCAATCTGAAGGAAATCCAATTCGTCAACGGACTGAAGCCGGGTCAGTTGACGGCCGCGCTCGAAGGCGAGCCGGTCGGCACGGTCATCTATCGGGATGGTGCCGCATGAGCGACGCCCAGCATGTCCACTCTCCGCTGATGCGCGAGTCGCTGGTCGACAAGAATGTCATTGCGCGCAGCGAGGCTCCCGTCAGGGCGATCCTTCCGAGCCTGAACGTAGTCCAGATCGGCGGACTCTCGATCATGGATCGCGGACGGTCGGCGTTGTTGCCGCTGCTCGACGAGATCGTCGCGAATCAGGCGAAGCATCAACAGGTCATCGGCGTCGGCTCCGGAGTCCGTTCGCGGCACATCCTCTCGGTCGGCCTCGACCTCGGACTACCTACCGGAGCCCTGGCGACGCTGACGGCAAAAGACTCCGCGCAGAACGCCTACATGGTGTCGTGCCTGCTCGCGCAGCATGGATTCGTCTACCTCGAGGCGCCGTTCATCGTGCAGCTTCTTCCGGCGATTCTGGCGGCCGCGCGAGGCGCCGTGTTCAATGGCATTCCCCCTTATGCGCTGTGGGAACACCCGCCTGCGCTCGGAAAGCTTCCCCCGAACGGAAGCGACGCCGGCTCTTACCTGATCGGCGAGGCCTTCGGCGCTCGCAAGGTCATCCTGCTGAAGGACGTCGACGGTCTCTATTCAGCCGATCCAAAGACGAACCCCGACGCGTCCTTCATCCCCGACGTCAGCGCCGCCGAGCTTCTCCGCATGCATCTCCCGACACTGCCGATCGAACCGGTCGTACTGGAGCTGCTGACGCGCTCGAAACTCGTGCACAGCATCCACATCGTCAACGGCCTCGTCCCCGGCAACCTGACCCGCGCGCTGGAGGGGGAGCCGGTAGGCTCGGTCATCCACCGGTGATCGGGAGGGAGCCCTTACCGGGGAGCTGTCACCAGGAAGCGATACTTGCGAAAGAGCTCCTGGGCGGGACGGGATTGCAGGAAATCGAGGAAGCGTTGGGCGGCGGTTTTGTCCTTGGAGTCCGCGATGATCGCGGCGGGGTACGAGATATCGGGACCGTCGGGCTTCGGGACCTCGTACGCGACGCGAACGCCTCGCGAGATCCGGGCGTCCGTGCTGTAGACGATGCCGGCGTCGGCGTTTCCTGACTCGACGGCGGCGAGCGCGCTCCGGACGTTGTCGGTGGGAATGACTTTGCCGACCACCTTCGGCCAGAGGCCGAGCTTGCGCAGGTACTGCTTCGCGTAGACGCCGGCAGGCACCGACTGAGGCTCCGCCAGGGCGATGTTCCGAAAGGAAGGGCCGGCGAGGTCGGCTGGCGTTGCGATCTTCAGCCGGCTGTCGATCGGGACGACGATGACGAGCGTATTGGACAGGATGCTCCGCCGCGATCCGTTGACGATGAGATGCTGCCGTTGCAGTTGATCCATCTTCTGTTCGTCGGCCGAGATGAAGACGTCGGTGGGAGCGCCTTCCTGAATCTGCCGCGCCAGCATGCTCGATGCGCCGAGGTTGAAGAGCAGCGTGTCGCCCGTCTGTTTCTCGTAGATCGGCCCCATCTCCTGCAGGACGTCGGTGAGGCTGGCCGCGGCTGAGACGCGCACCGTCGCGGCGTGTGCACCGGCCGCGATGATGATTGCGAGAGCAAAGGTCGCCAGATGTCTCTTCATCAGAATGCCGTCTGTAAGCGAGCGATGACCTTCTGCTGCGTCTTCGAAATGCCGGGCACGCTGCTCCGCATCCAGTCGAGCTGCAGTTTGATGTCGTGTTGTTTGAAGTACCAATTCAAGCCGGAAACAGTGGAGCGGGTTGCGTCGTGGGCCGCGATGTCATTCGGGTTGAAGACCTCCAGCCGCTCCGCGAGCTGCAGCTTGGCCGGGATGAGGTAGTACGTCGCCTGTGCGTACCAGCCGTCGGAGTAAAAGCTCCCCGCCGGAAAGCGGCTCACCGGCTCGAACGTATCGCGCAGGTACTCGGCCCACACCTCCGCCCTCCCCATCTCCGCCTGCGCGTCGAAGCCCATGCCGCGACGACGTCCGGTGAAGATGTTGTCTCGTGCCGAACTGGCCGGCGTGGAGTCGATGCCGAAATCGGATGCGACGGCCAGCGCCGTGTCGGTCGTGCGAAACGCGTTGGCACCGACGGAGAGCTTCGCCGCCTTACCGAGTATGCGGCCGTCGAATGCGGCGAAGCTGACCCTCGCAGCGGCCATCAACTTGTCGTTGTCGTTGAAGTTCTGGTTCGTGCCGCTGCCGTTGAAGAGACCCGCGGCGTAGTTGAATCGATCCTGGAGAGCGCCGCCCGCGAGCTGAACGCCGATCTGCCGGCCGGGAGTCAGCCGGTCGCTCATCAACGAGCGCTCGGCGGTATAGAGCCGCGGGTCGGCGTACAACTGCTCGAAGCCGTACGGCGTCTTGAACTGTCCAACCCGAACGTTCGCGGCGTCGAAACGGCTCCAGTTGATGTAGCCGTCCGTCATCTGGGCGCGGAAGGCGGAGGAATTGGTGAGGCTCCCCGCCAGGTCCATCTCGAGCCGGAAGCTGAAGTCTTCGACGAACTTGCCGGCGACATTCACGCGTGCGCGCCGCAGGAACGCGCGCGTGTTGGCGTCGCTGAAGCGGCTGTCTCCGCGGTCGCCCGCTTCGCTCTGCGCTTGAATGAGACCGCCAAACACCAGCGGAGCGTGTCCCGCGTCCTTGACGTCCGACTGGCGCGCGACGACTTCGGTACCGAGGTCTCGGCGAAGCTGAGCGTTCTCCTGCTTCAGGCTTTCCACTTCCGCTTCGAGCTTGCGCAGGCGCGCTTCAACCGAGTCGTCTTGTGCGTAGAGCGGCGATACCGCGACAGCGGCAAGGAGTAAGCACAGAAGAGACCGCATGCCCTTAGGGAAACATGCGCCGATATATTTCGTCAAGTATCTCGGAAAAGTTTTCGGAGCTTCGCCCATGTCTTTTTCGTTGCGGCGAGAGACTCAGACTCCAACGTCCGGTAAAGCGTGACGGCGGCGCGTCCGGTCGGCGTCAGTTCCGCGCCACCGCGCGCCGGACCGCCGCGATGCACGATCACGAGCGGCTCGCGAAAGCCGTCGTTCATCGCCTGGACGAGGTTCCAGGCGCGCATGTACGACATCTCGAGATCGGCGGCCGCATCGCGGATCGATCCAAGGCGGTCGATTGCCTCGAGAAGGGCCGCTTTGCCTGGGCCGAGGAGGATCGTCGACCCCCGCAGCACTCGAAATCGAGGAACGAGACGAGCGTCGATACGTCGCTTCATCGCCTGCGCCGTCAGCAGTTTACAACGACGCCAGGACCGACTGCGCCGCCCAGTAGCCGCACATGCCGTGGACGCCCCCGCCCGGCGGCGTTGAGCTCGAACAGAGGAAGATCCGCTTGTTCGGCGTGGCGTACGGATCGAGGCGCGCGACGGGACGGGTGAAGAGCTGCTTCCAGTCCGTCAGCCCGCCGGCGATGTCGCCTCCGATGTAGTTGGCGTCCTTCTCTTCCTGCTCGCGCGGACCGGTCGTCACGCGCGCCAGCACCGTGTCGTGGAATCCGGGAGCGAAGCGCTCGATCTGCCGCTCGATCGCGGCGGTCATGTCAACGGTCGATCCGTTCGGGACGTGGCAGTAGGCCCAGGCCGTGTGCTTGCCGGCCGGCGCGCGTGTGCTATCGATGACCGACGGCTGCGTCAGGATGACGAGAGGTCTCTCGGGATGACGTCCGCGCCCGACCTCATCCTCCGCACCGATCGTCTCGTCGAACGTTCCTGCCGCATGGACGGTCGCCGTCTCGCGGCACTCGGGCGCGCGCCACGGAATCGGTGCGTTCAGTGCGTAGTCGACCTTGAAGACGCCTGGTCCGTACTGAAAACGGCGTAGACGCCAGCGATAGAACGACGGTAGATGATCGCCCGCGATCGCCAGGAGCTGTTTCGGCGTGACATCGAAGAGGTACGCCCGCGCGTCCGGCAGCTCGCGCATCGACGCGATGCGCCTGCCGGTCTCGATCGATCCGCCGAGGGCGCGGAGATGTGCGATGAGCGCATCGGCAATCGACTGAGACCCGCCGCGGGCCACCGGCCATCCGCCGAGATGTCCGGCGACGAGTAGGACGAATCCGAGCGCCGAGCTGAGAACGGCGCTGAGGGGTGCGGCGCCGTGCGCCGCCGTGGCCGCGATCAACGAGCGGGCGCCGTCCGCTTGCAGGTTTGCCGCGATGCCGGCGGCCGAGTGGAGGCCGAGAAGTCCGAAACGCGCGAGAAGCCAGGGATGCCGAGGGATGTGCGGGGAGCGCATCACCTCGTTCATGAGCGCCTCGCCCGAATCCACGAACGGCGCGACCCAACGGCGGTAATGCGGGCCGTCGGCGCCGAGGCGGGCGACGGCGTCGTCGAGCGAGTGCATCATCGCGGCCGCCGAGCCGTCGTCGAGTGGATGCGCGAACGAGATCGCCGGGCGAACCCACTCGAGTCCGAGCTTGTCGAGCGGCAGGGAGCGGAAGAAAGGAGACGACGCTCCGGTCGGCTGGACGGACGAGCAGATGTCGTGGCGGAAGCCGGGCAGCGTGATCTCGGCCGTCCGGGTGCCGCCGCCCGGCGTGTCGTTCGCCTCCAGGACGTGCACGGACAGCCCGCGCTGAGCGAGCGCGACCGCGGCAGCGAGGCCGTTTGGGCCCGATCCGATGACGACGGCGTCGTATTTCACTCGCCGACAGAGTATCCCCGATAGATCGCCGGACTATCGTCCGGCGCGGAAATCTCCCCCTCGCCTACACCGTTCTCCCACCCGCGCCACACGAGGAACGTTTTCCCCTTCCGTACGTCCAACTCGTGGCGATACAAGCGAATGCCAGAATTCATCGTACGCGTCGGAACGCCCGACGGAGAGATCGTGGAGCGCCACGTCCGGGCTCAGACTGTCTCTGCCGCCCAGGATGAGCTGCGGCGCCAGGGGCTGCATATCTTCGAGACCAAGCGCGGCTCGTTCAGCCTCGCCGACCTCTTCCCCCGCTCCCGCCGCGTCATCTCGACCGAGCGCTTCCTGACGTTCAACCAGGAGTTGCTCGCCCTGACGCGCGCCGGCCTCCCGATCATCCAGTCGTTCGACATCATGCTGGAGCGGCAGAAGAACCTCCGCTTCCGCGAAGTGCTGGTCGACATCCGCGACAAGATCAAGTCAGGCATCGCCCTCTCCGACGCCTTCGCCTCGTATGGCGACCTCTTTCCGCCGATTTACTCGACTTCGCTCCGCGCGGGCGAGCGCTCGGGCGATCTGGAAGGAGTCCTGCGGCGCTTCCTCCGCTATCAGAAGATCATCGTCAACCTGCGGAAGCGCGTCGTCAGCGCGCTGGTCTATCCGGCGGTTCTCATCGCGCTGTCGACGATCATGGTGTTCATCATGCTGACGTACGTCATCCCGCGCTTCTCGGAGTTCTACACCGGTTTCGGCGCTCAGCTCCCCTTCTTCACGCGGGTGATGATCGCATTCGCGACCGGCCTCCGCGAAAACCTGCTGTACGTGGTCGTCGGCACCGTCGTTGGGCTCTTTCTGTTTCGCCGGTGGATCCGGACGAGCGGCCGCGTGGTCTGGGACCGCTGGAAGCTGAAGATACCTCTCGCCGGCGGCATCCTCCACCGCTTCGCGCTGATGCAGTTCACGCAGTCGCTCGGCACGCTGCTGTCGGGCGGGACGCCGATGGTCCCGGCCATCGAGATCGGCTCGCAGTCGGTGACGAATCAGGAGGTCGCGCTGAAGATCTCCGCGATCGTCCAGAACGTCCGCCAGGGAGAGCCGTTGTGGCGGTCGCTCGAATCGACCGGCGTGGTCTCCGATCTGGCGGTGGAGATGATCAAGGTCGGCGAATCGACCGGGGCACTGACGGAAATGCTCTCAAATGTAAGCGAGTTCTACGACGAGGAGATCGAGGCGCGGCTTGGCCGGATCGTCGCCGCCATCGAACCGATCATTCTCGTTTTCATGGGTGGCGTGATCGCCATTCTGCTCTACGCTTTCTACCTCCCGCTCTTCCAGCTTTCAGGTGTGGCGGGGACGCAATGACATCGTGATCCGTTATCGGTGATCCGTGACGATAACGGATCACCGATAACGGATCACGGATAACGGATCTCAATATGGCTACCGACCACCGTTCCCTCTACAAGACCACCGACCCGACGGGTGAAGCGGCGCGCGCGAAGCGCATGGCGGACGAGTATGGCTTCCCGTACGTCGACTTGACGCACTTCCAGGTCGATCACTCGCTCTTCCGCGATATCCCGCTCGACCTGATGATCCGCTATCAGTTCCTTCCGGAACGCCGGGAGAACGGGCACATCTCGGTGGTGGTCGGCGATCCGACCGACGTGCTCAAGCTCGACGAGCTGGAGCTCCTCCTCGGCGCGCCGCTGAACGTGAAGGTCGCGTCGCCGGCGGCGATCCGCGACAAGCTGGAGAAGTCGGAGTCGACCCAGCGCGTCCTCGACGAGGCGACCGAAGGCTTCCGCATGCAGCTCGTGGCCGATACGGAAGAGGGCGAAGAGACGCTCACGATCGACTCGATCACGAACCAGGAAGCGTCGCCCATCATCAAGCTGGTCGACTCGATCGTGTTCAACGCCATCCAGCGCCGCGCCTCGGATATCCACATCGAGACCCGCGACAACGAGGTGGTCGTCAAGTACCGCATCGACGGCGTCCTCTACGAGGCGCTCGATCCGATCGACAAGCGCCACCACTCGACCATCATCTCGCGCATCAAGGTCATGTCGGAGCTCGACATCGCCGAGAAGCGCGTCCCGCAGGACGGCCGTTTCAAGCTCAAGCTCACCGGCCGCGCCATCGACTTCCGCGTCTCCGTCGTCCCAACGGTGCACGGCGAGGACTGCGTCATCCGAATCCTCGACAAAGAGTCGATGAACAAGGAGTTCAAGAACCTTCGGCTCGACGTCCTCGGCTTCGACCAGGGGATGCTGACTCCGTTCCGCAAGTTTATCAAGGAGCCGTACGGCATGGTGCTCGTCACCGGCCCCACCGGCTCGGGTAAGACCACCACGCTCTACGCGGCGCTCTCGGAGATCCAGTCGCCGGACGACAAGATCATCACGATCGAGGACCCGGTCGAGTACCAGCTCCGCGGCATCACGCAGATCCCGGTCAACGAGAAGAAGGGCCTCACTTTCGCGCGCGGCCTCCGCGCCATCCTCCGCCACGACCCCGACAAGATCATGGTCGGAGAGATCCGCGACGAGGAGACGGCAGCGATCGCCGTGCAGTCGGCGCTCACGGGCCACCTCGTCTTCACGACCGTCCACGCGAACAACGTGGTCGACGTTCTCGGCCGCTTCCTGAACATGAAGGTCGACCTCTACAACTTCGTCTCGGCGCTCAACTGCGTCCTGGCGCAACGGCTGGTCCGCCGCATCTGCGACGAGTGCAAACACGAGGTGAAGTACCAGGACCCGTTCCTGATCGAGTCGGGTCTCGACGTCAGCGACTTCCGCGGCAAGACGTTTTACGAAGGAGCGGGATGCCTGGAGTGCAACGGTACCGGCTTCCATGGCCGCGCCGCGATCTCGGAGTTGCTCGACCTCTCGGACCGCATCCGCACGATGATTCTCGACCGGCGGCCGGCGTCGGAGATCAAGAAAGCGGCGAAGGACGAAGGAATGATGTTCCTTCGCGAGTCGGCGCTGAATAAAGTCATGGAAGGGACGACGACCTTGCGCGAGATCAACAAGGTCACGTTCGTGGAGTAAGGATTTGGCCCGTAGCTTTCCACCGGACGTCATCGTCCTCGACAATGATTCGCTGCTGCATGCGCGCTTCGCGCGCGGCAAGCATTCGCCCCGCATCGTGCAGGCGAAGAGCTACCGGCTCGCCGAGGACACGTTCTCGTCGTCCGTCGTCACGCCGGAGCTGGTGAACGAGCCGGCGTTCGCCGACGCGCTGCGCCGGCTGAAACTCGAGACCGGAAGATGGGAGAAGGCGTCGCTGCTCCTCCCCGACTCGTGGTTCCGCATGAACCTCATCGAGCTGCCGGCTTTCAACGAACGGGCTTCGGACGCGCCCGAAATCGTCCGCTGGAGCCTCAAGCGGACGCTCCCGATCCCGCCGGAGGAGCTGCGCGTCGCGTACGAGGTGCTGCACCGCACGCCGTCCGTGGTGAAGCTGCTCGTCGTCAGCGCGCTGGAGAGGACGCTCGCGAAGCTCGAAGCGGCGTTCACTACCGCCGGGATTTCGATCGTAATGATCGAGCCGGTCGGTCTCAATCTATGGAACGCGATTGCGGTCCGCGAGAACGCGGCCGCCGGCGACCGGCTCTTCGTCTACGTCCGCGACCGCGAGTTCACGACCGCCGTGTTCAAGGGCAACGAGCCGGCGTTCCTCCGCTCGCGCAACTTGACGGGTGAGCGCCTCCTGCAACAAGAGATCCGCCTCTCGGCGAGCTATCTCCGCGAGTCGCTCCGCACCGACAAGTTCACGCAGTGCTACATCGCAGGAACCGATCGCGGCGACGTCGCGGCCGCGATATCGTCCGAGTTCGGCTCCCCGGTGACGGCGGTCGCTCTCCGCGATTTCGTGGAGCAGGCGCCCGACCTCGGCGGCTACGACGCCGAGCTGACCGCGGCCGCAGGAGTGTTCACCGGTTGAAGCCTCTTCATCTCAATCTCTCCTCGCAACCGTACCGCGACTACCGCCGCGTCTATGCGGTGGTGGTCGTGATGTCGCTGCTGATCGCCCTGCTGATGCTGAACAACATCGACACGTACTACCGCTATACGACGGAGACGAAGTCGACGCGCGCCACCATCGAAAAGCTCGATTTGCAGGCGCAGCAGGAGAAGACGCGGGCACAGGCCGCCGACAACCAGCTCCACTCGTTCGACCTGATTGCCCTCGGGAACGAGACGCACTTCATCAACGCCCGGCTCGCCGAGCGCGCGTTCTCGTGGAGCGAGCTGCTCGACCGTCTCGAGGACATCCTGCCGAAGGACGTCCGCATCAACAACATCGCACCGAGCTTCCAGAGGAGCGAGTTCGTGCACCTCGAGATGAGCTTCGACGCCAAGACGCCGGAAGGAATGCTCAACACGATCACGAACCTGCAGAAGAACCGGCAGTTCGTGAATCCCTTCCCGCACAACGAGTCGCAGAACGAGAAGGGCTTCGCCTTCACGGTCGGCGTCGACTTCAAGCCGACAATCGCCCGGCCGGTGGAGAAGCACTAATGGAGAAGAGTTAGATGTGGCGCGAGAAACAGATCCTCCTCGCGGTCCTCGGCGTGCTTCTCGCCGCGAACACCGTCTTCTTCTTCACGTACCGCCTGCGATACGAGGAGCGGCTCAAGGACCTCGATGACCGCCAGGCGCAGGCCGAGTCGAAGCTGAACCTCCAGCGCACGGCGCGGATCGCGGCGGAGCAGCGCGTGGTTGCCTACCGCACGATCTCGCGCGACGTGCAGGACATTTACACCCGCCAGTGGGCCACCGAGAACGAGCGGCTCACGGCGTTGATCTCCGAGGTGAAGCGGCTGGCGATTGCGAGCGAACTGGTGCCGAAATCGATCAGCTATGCGCGCGTCGTATCAGCCGGTCAGACCTCCAAACGCACCGCCGCGGAGATCGTCACCATCACGTTCTCGGTACAGGGCAATTACCAGCAGGTGCGGCGTCTCATCAACCTGCTCGAGCTGTCGCGGCAATTCATCATCATCGATCAGATCACGCTCGCGTCGTCCCAGGACCAGCTCTTGACGCTCAATCTGCAACTGAAGACTCTCTTCCGCGACACGGACCGGGTCGCGACCAAAGAGTTGTGATGAACTGGATGAACTGGAAAACCTGGACGACGGTCGCGATCATCCTCATCGCGTTGGCGGCCATCTACGTGTTCGCGGCCGATCCGCGGCCGACTGACGAACCTCTGAAAACATCGGCCGTCGCGCAGCACGCGGCCACCACCACGCAGCCATCCTCCTCGGCCGCGATCGCGGGCCTGGAGCCGGTCCACAAGGAACTGTTGGAGCCGCAGCCGGGACGTTACAAGAGCGAGCGCAATCTATTCGACTTCGTCGCGCCCCCTCCTCCCCCGCCGCCTCCTCCTCCGCCGCCGGCGGCTGCACCGCCGGACCGCGATAAGGACGGCGTGCCGGATTTCAAAGACAACTGTCCCGACAAGTACAACCCCGATCAGGCCGACATCGATCACAACGGCATCGGCGACGCATGCCAGGCAGGACCTGTCATACCGCCGCCGCCTCCCGAGCCGGTGCCGCCGGCGTTCGACTTCAAGTGCGTCGGAACGTTCGGGACGGCGCAGAATCAGCTCGCGACCTTCGTCCGGAATGGCGAGATCGTGAACGCCCGAGTCGGCGACACGATCGACAACAAGTTCGTCCTCCGCAGCATCGGCATCGAATCGGTCGAGATCGGCTTCGTCGGCTTCCCGCCGACCAAGCACACCACGATTCAGATAGGGCAGTGAAGTGACGTTTCCGCGATCAGCGCGTCACAACGAGTGAGCAGCAGATCATCGAGAAAGACAAACGAATGAACCGAATGAAACATCTGGCCGCGGCGCTTCTCATCGCTCTGCCACTCTTCTCGTGCGTCAGCTACAAGGCTTACGAGCTCGGTCAAAACGCCGAAGTCACGAAGGACTGGGACACGGCGGTCACGAACTACGAGAAGGCGCTGCAGGTCGACCCCCAGAACATGAAGTACACGATCGCGCTGAGCCGGGCGAAGCTCGAGGCCTCGCGTCTGCACTTCCAAAAGGGGAAGACGCTGAAGGGCGCCGCCGACTCCGCGGCCGGGGCCGAGCGCATTCGGCTCGCCACGCTCGCCGCCACGGAGTTCGAGTTGACCGTGAAGCTCGACACCACCAACCAGTACGCGGCCGTGGAGCTCGGAAAAAGCGTTCGGATGGTTCAGGACACGCAGGCCGCGATGTCGGGCGACAAGTTGTCGATCGACGAGATGAAGAAGCGCGCGCAGATCACCAAGGTCCAGCCGCCGCAGCTCAACCCCGCATCCAACGAGCCGATCTCGCTGAACTTCTCGCACGAGACGCCCGTCAAGGACATCTATCGCGCCCTCGGCAATGCATTCGGCATCAACATCCTCTTCGATCAGGCGGTCAAGGACGACCGCATCTCGATCGAGCTGAAAGACGTCACCGCGCAGCAGGCGCTCGAACGCGTCATGCAGGCGGCCAATCACTTCTACAAGGTGCTCGACGAGCACACCATCATCGTCGTCCCCGACAACCCGCAGGCGCGCCGCGACTACGAGGACCTCGTCATCCAGACGTTCTACCTCTCGAACGGCGACGCCGAGCAGGTGACCAACGTCGTACGCACGATGATCGAGGCGCGCAACGTCTTCCCGCTCAAGGCGCTCAACGCCATCACGATCCGCGACACGGCCGACAAGGTCCGCATCGCGCAGAAGATCATCGAGGCGAACGACAAGGCGAAGGCGGAAGTGGTAGTCGACGTCGAGCTGCTGCAGATGGATCTCACGAAAACGCGCGACATCGGCTTTGCGCTCGCCGGCGTCGGCGGTTCACCGATCGTGACGCAGGTGGCGCGTACCGATGACAAGGGGAATCCAACCTCCGCGACCATCACCGGTGGAACCAACGTTGCCGCCACCCTTGACGACTTGCGCAACCTCACGAGCAAGTCGTTCAGCTTCTCAGTGCCGCAGCCGACGTATGGCCTCCTCAAATCGGTCGGAAATGCTGAGCTCCTGGCAAATCCCGAACTCCGGATCTCGGAGGGTGAGAAAGCGTCGCTCCACATCGGTCAGCGCATCCCCGTTCCTGTGTCGACGTTCACGAGTGCGGCGGTCGGGAGTACGACCGGCGGCACGTTTGCGCCAGTCACGTCGTATCAATACCAGGACGTCGGCATCAAGGTCGCGATCGAGCCGCGCGTCCACCACAACAATGAGGTGACGCTCAAGCTGACGGTCGAAGTGTCGAACCTAGGTACGCCGGTGAGCTCGCCAGGGCAGCCTGATCAGCCTACGTTCGCCACACGCACGATCGAGTCGACCATCCGCCTCAAGGATGGCGAGACGAACTTCCTCGCCGGCCTCATTCAGGATTCGACTCAGTACAACGACAAGAAGACGCCGTTCCTCGGCGACATCCCGATCCTCGGACGTTTCTT
This sequence comes from Thermoanaerobaculia bacterium, assembly GCA_036488085.1. Classification (GTDB taxonomy): domain Bacteria; phylum Acidobacteriota; class Thermoanaerobaculia; order Gp7-AA8; family Gp7-AA8; genus DASXHZ01. The sequence continues at coordinate 31,968 of DASXHZ010000017.1, read as the reverse complement.
CACCGAGTCGAGCTCGTCGAAGATTCGCACGGACCTCGTGCTGACGATGACGCCGCACATCGTGCGCATGCCGGACATCACCGAGGATGACGTGGCGCCGATGTGGGTCGGCACGCAGAACAACCTGACGTTCCGCGGCGTCTCGCCGCGCATCGAATCGCAGACGAGCGGCGATCCGTTCGTGCAGCAGCGGCCGCCGATGCAGGTCGCGCCGGAGGGCGAAGGCGACGTCACGCCGAACGGCCGTACGGTAGCACCGGCCGCGCCGGCCGGCGGCAACGCGCCAACGAATCCGTTCCTGCAGAACCAGAACAATCCGCCGAATACGGCGGCTCCGCCGAGCCCGAATCCGAACCCTCCGCAGGCGAGCCTGAGTCCGTCGACCTCGCCAGCGACACAGTCGATGGCAAGCACGGAATCGCTGGTCGCGACTCCGAGCATCGCCTCGCTGCGGCTCGCGCCGCGCATGGGCGCCGAGCCAGTGACGCTGAAGATCCTGCCCGGCGAGCAGAAGGTGTGGAACATCATCGGGATGGATCTCGAAGGGCTCAGCACCGACTCGCTCGTGCTCCACTACGACCGCAATGCGATGGACGTATCGGAGGTCATATTCGGGAACGCGCTGTTAGTCGATCCGAAGACGCCTCCGGTCGCGACGATCAACCGCGATACCGGAACGGTCAAGATCACCTCGTCCGACGGCAAGCCGCTGCAGTTCGTCAGCGGCGGTGACGTCATCGGGCTGCGCGTCCGCGGCAGTAAGTCGGGCGAGACGATGCTCGTCGTCGAGCCGCCCGAGCTTCACGACGGGGCGGGGACGACCGTGATGACGGCGGTCACCGGAGGCCGCGCTCAGGTCCAGTGATGATGAAACGCCCATCCCTCCAGCAAGGCTTCACGGTCGCAGAACTGATCACGGTCTGCGCCATCATCGCCATCCTTTCGGCGATGGCGATGCCGGTGGCGCGCTTCGGCCTGCGCCGTCAGAAGGAGCTGGAGCTGAAGGAGCGGCTGCGCAAGATCACGGATGCCATCGACTACTACCACGACCTCGCGGTAGCGGGTCAGCTCAAGGTGCAGGAGGCGGTCGGGCAAAACAAGTATCCGAAGGAGTTCGACGATCTGGTCAAAGGGGTCGAAAAGCTCGATGGGACGAAGGTAAAGTTCCTCCGCGAGCGCGATCTCATCGATCCGATGACGGGCAAGAACGAGTGGGACACGCTGTCGACCAGCGACGACCCCGATCACGCCGGCTCGAGTGACGGCTACAACATCTACGAAATCCACTCCAAGTCGCACGCACTCGCCCTCGACGGCAAGACGCACTACAACGAATGGTGATGAGACGGATGAAGCGAAATCAGAATCGGCAGAAGGGCTTCACGCTCATTGAGCTCATCGTCGTCGTGACGATCATCGGGATCCTCGCGGCGGTCGCGGTCGTCAACGTGCGGAACGCGCAGCGCAAGGCCCAGGAAGCAGCGCTGCGCGACGACCTGCACGAGTTGCGCAAGGCGATCGACGACTTCTACGCCGACAAGCAGCGCTACCCCACCGACCTGAACGAGCTCGTGCCGAACTACCTGCGCAAGATCCCGAACGATCCCATCACGAAGCAACCCGATTGGGACGCGGTCCAGGACCAGCCGGCCGATCCGGATCAGGCTGCCGACACGAACCCGGAGAACGCCACGAAGGGTCCCGGCATCATCGACGTGAAGAGCAAGGCGCCGGGGAAGACGCTCGACAATGTCGCCTACTCGGACCTCTGATAGAGAGCGCGGCTTCACGCTCGCCGGCCTGATCGTCATCCTCACGATCATCATGATCTTCGCGGCGTACACGGTGCCGCGGCAGTGGTCGGCGATCATGCAGCGCGATCGGGAACGGCAGACGATCTTCGTGATGAAGCAGTACGCCCGCTCGATCTACGAGTTCCAGAAGACGAAGGGCAATCCGGTAAAGCTCGACCAGATCAAGGAAGCGCGCCTTCCGCGCTACATCCGCGGCGTCAACGGCGAATACCTCGATCCGCTTACCGGAAAGGCCGACTGGATCCTAGTGCCGGCGGGTGCCGTGACACGCACCGTAGATCCGGCCACCGGCAAGCAAAGCGCGAATTTCAATGCCGGCGCCTCGCCTAAAGACTACGTCGGCCCGTTCGTCGGCGTCCGTCCGCCGGTCACCGGGAAGTCGTACATGAGCCTCAACGGCGCCGACACGTACGAGACGTGGGTCTACACGACCGACGATCTGAAGAACGAAATCAACATGCGGACCTTGGTGCCGCAAAACGGCACAGGCGGGAATCCGGTGAAGTAGTGGCGGTCGCTGCGATGACGATAACTGGCGAGAAATGCCGATAGGCAGGTACGGTGAGCGAATGAAGCTGCACATCGGTGCGGGTATGTCCCCGCTCAGCGGCTGGACGAACGTAGACCTCGTTCCATATCCGGGCATCGATGCCGTACTCGACGTCACGCGCGGCCTACCCTTCGAACAAGTCGAGTTCATCTTCGCCGAACACTTCCTCGAGCACCTGCCTCTCGTCGACGGCCTTCGCTTTCTCCGCGAGTGCCGGCGGGTGCTGACTGACGACGGGATTATGCGTATCTCTACACCGAACCTCGACTGGGTGTGGCTCACGCATTATAAGCAGCCCGCGGACATGACTGATGACGAGCAATTCCTCGGCTGCCTCGAATTGAACCGGGCATTTCACGGCTGGGGGCACCGCTTTCTCTACAATTTGCCAATGTTGCTTCTCACCCTGAACCGCAGCGGCTTCTCGACGTTTGTCTCGTGCGAATATGGCCGGAGCACCCATGCCAATCTTACCGAGCTAGAGCGTCACGAATTGAGCCAAGGACTGCCTAGTGCGCCTTCCGTGCTCATCGTGGAAGCGAGCGGTCGGTCGGGTCGAGACGGAAGCGACGAATTGAAATCGTTTGAGACCATGATTGCGCCTTATGTTCGTGATTTCGGAACTACCTGACCCGCCAGACGATGCCCGCTCCCCGCGGCCACGCGGCTTCACGATCGCCGAACTGATCACTGTATGCGCGCCATCATCACCATCCTTTCTGCGGTGGCGATGCCGGTGGCACGGTTCGCACTACGGCGGCAGAAGGAGCGGGAACTTCACGAGCGGCTTCAGCGCATCACTGACGCCATTGACCGTTATCGCGATTTCCGCGTAGCGCCGCTTCCTACAATATAAAGTTACCGCCCGACCTGAATCAGGGCGAGTATCCCAAGACCCTCGAGGAGCTGACGAAACCGATTGAATTGAACAGCGGCCAGAAAATCCATCTCCTGAATGAACGAGACTTGATTGATCCGATGACAGGGAAGCCGGAATGGAAGACGCTCTCGAGCAGCGATGCTCTTGATACGAGCTTTTCGGATGGCAGCAACGTTTTCGACCTGCACTCCACATCGACAGCGCTCGCACTCGACGGAAAGACGCACTATAACGAGTGGTGACTGCCGCGGTACATTCGAAGCCGGCCGGGGACTGTGCGACGACTTTGCCGGATCGAGTGCAACAGCGAAGCACCCGATCCGGCGGACTGAAAGATCCTCAGTGCACTTGGAAAATGAACTTGATTTTGCGCGGTGAATGTCGTATTTGCGTTGCAATTCCCTGACCCGTCGTCATTACATACGTCGACGTTACCGCCGCCGCCATTATACGCGTTGACGTAATACCCGCCGCTCGACGTAAGCGAGAACCGATCGCCGTTAAAAATTCGCGTTCCGGAGTGGTCCAATAATCGCTGACCTTGTTGATGGTGAATTGCTCTGTTGAACCGATGGACGAAGCCGCGACCCACAGATTACTGCCGCCGCCGTTTACGGCTGTGACATAGTAGCCGGTTGCATAGTTCCCGTTCGACTGAAGCGCGATAACATCGCCATTATAGAGATCGCCGTCGGCATGGTAGGTTTGGTTGATCACTTTGAACGACTCGCACGACCCCTCACTCGTGGCGGTCGGAAGCATCGAACTGCCGCCGCACCAATATGCCGTCAGGAAATGGATCCAGTCATTCGTCTCGAAAGAAACCGGCGCTGTTTGAATTCTCGACGTTGTGAAGTTGAACACGCTCGAATCAGTGGTCATGTACGGCCCCGACGTACCGCCGGGCACGGGGAACTTGGCAATGACGTGCCAGTACATGTACGAGTTCGATTTAGCGCCCGCGATGCTCATCGTACAATACCCTGACGAGTCAGGGTTGCACGGTCCGGAGCCCTGCAGCAGATCCGCTCCGCCCCAACCACGTCCATAGACGTCGTAGACGGGAGCGTTGTACACATACGGGATGTTCCCTTTCGTCGAATCGATCCCATTCGTCCATTTCAAGGTGAACGTCTGCGAGACGTCTTGTTGACCGTTCGTCGGGTAAATCGGCGTGACCGGCACGGGCGCCGGCTGAACGGGATTTACAACCGTCAGCTATGTTAGTGACGGACTGCCCGCGTACGGGTGACGAGCAGCTTCCGTAGCGCGCCGTAGTCACTCCAGCTGATCGCCCCGTTGGCGTCGGCGTCGCAGCCCCAACTGCTCGCACGGTCCGCACTTTCTCCCGCGCCGCCACTGAGCTCGTGCTCGAGCGCCGTCAGATCGTTGAAGTCGACGACGCCGTCGGCATTGCAGTCGCCCGGTTGTGGCGTGACTAGGCGATAGATCGTCTGGCGGGTTGCGAAGTAGATATCGCCCGACGGCGACTCGGTGACGGCGATGACCTGAGCGACGTCGCCGGTCGTGATGGCCACCGGGTCGGGGAACGGTCGCGCATCGACGTTCGCGACGTAGTAGATCGCGCGCGTGACGTACGCACCGACCAGATACCCGCGCTTGATCAGACGGTTCGCCCCTGACAACCGCGCGATGCCGGTTGGCGCCACGATGGTCGGGAAGGTGTAAAGCGGCGGGATCGCTCCGTCGCAGGGCGGATAGACGTTGCCCGCCGTGCACGGCCATCCGAAGAAGCCGCCGCCTTGTGTGACGACGTTGATCTCATCGTCCGTGACGTCCCCGTTATCGGAAACGACCAGCCGCTTTCCGACCGGATCCCACGCCATGCCGAACGGATTCCTGAATCCGCTCGCCAATTGCGAGACGGCGCCGCCGGAGTCGATGCGAAAGACCTTGCCGCCGTTCCATTCCGGCCTGGAAGCGACGTAACCGAGGCCGAAGTCACCGATGCCGAAGTAGATGGTGCCATCGGCCACCACCAGATGCCCGCCATGATGTTCTGCCGACACCGCCCGGCCCGGCGACGTGATGTCGCTCACGAACTGATGGATATCCGATTCGGTCCCGGTGCGAAGATCGACGCGGGAGACGACGTGATACGACTGTCCGGCCGTCGTGTAGTGAACGACCACCGTGTCGTCATCGATGAACGCCATGCCGAGGAGGCCGGCGTCTCCGTTTGCCTCGGTGGTGACGCGCGCGAGAGGCTGGCTGGTGCCAACACGCATGATCTCGCCGCTTTGCTGCGTGTAGTAAACCGTGCCGTGCGAGTCGGTCAAGAGCGACGTGAGGGACCCCGAAACCGGGGCGACCTGCTCGATGCGAAATCCCGGAAGGAGCGTGGCGTAGGCGGAAACCGAGAGAAGGGGGAAGAGAAGAAGGACGAGTCGTTTCACTGCTGGGCAACCACAAGAATGATTCATGCCAGGAAGAGTGTCGGAGTCTAGCTTAGAATTCGCGCCGCAGATGTCCGATGAAAAACCGGTCAAAATCGTTCTCCCGTCCGGCCTGACGGTGCTCGTCGAGTCGCTCCCCTACGTCCGCTCCGTCGCCCTCGGATACTCGCTGCGCAGCGGTTCCGCGGTCGAGACGGTCGAGCACAGCGGCGCGTCGCACTTTCTCGAGCATCTCGTCTTCAAAGGAACCGAGAAGCGGAACACCGCCGAGATCGCGCAGGCGATCGACATCCTCGGCGGCGACGTCGACGCGTTCACAGGCAAGGAGTACACGTCGTTCTACGCGCACGTGCTCGACGAACAGGTCGACCTGGCGATCGACCTCCTCACCGACATCGTCGTCGCGCCACGCTTCACCGATGACGACATCGAATCGGAGCGCTCCGTCATCCTCGAAGAGATCAAGATGGTCGAGGACACGCCCGACGACCTCGTGCACGAGATCTTCGTCGAGAAGTTCTGGCCCGACCATCCGCTCGGCCGCCCGATCCTAGGCTCCGAAGAGACGGTCAACTCGCTGCAGCGCCAGCAGATCGCTGACCACTATCGCGAGACTTTCCATCCGGCGAACGTCATCTTCTGCGCGTCGGGCAACGTCCGCCCCGAGCAGATCGTCCCCTTCCTCGAGAAGGCCTTCCCGCCGGTGTCGGCGCCGCCGATTCGGCGCGAATGGAACGCGCCGACGCCTTCGCAGCACGTAGTCCTCCGCGAAAAGCGCGAGCTGGAACAGGTGCACGTCTGTCTCGGGTCTCGCGGCGTCCCGCAGCAGGTCGACGAGCGCTATGCAGCCGCGATCTTCAACACGATCCTCGGCGGCGCGATGTCGTCGCGCCTCTTCCAACGCATCCGCGAGCAGGAAGGCCTCGTCTACACGATCATGTCGTACCACAACGGCTATCTGCACGGCGGCTACGAGGCCGTGTACGCCGCATGCGTGCCGAAGAACCTGAAGCGCGTTCTCAGCATCACGCTCGAAGAGATGCGCAAGTTCCGGAATGAGAACGCGACGGCGGACGAGCTTGCGGCCGCGAAGCTGCACCTGAAGGGCTCGATCCTTTTGTCACTCGAATCGACGGTGAGCCGGATGTCGGGGATCATGCGCCAGGAGTATTACTTCGGCCGCCAGTTCACGCCCGACGAGATCATCGCGCACATCGACGCCGTCACTCTCGAGGACCTCGAGCGCGTCGCCGCCACGATCGTCGATCCAGAAACCCTCTCGCTCACACTCCTCGGCAACCTGAAGAGTCCCGGTATCACTGCCGATCTTCTGCGTGAGGCGGTCGCGTGACCGTGTGCCCGAACTTTTCGGAGAAAGCCTTCAGGCGCTCTTCGTCGGGTCCGCGGTAACGCAGGGCATCGACGTTCACTTTGATCGGCGCCTCGGTCGAGACGGTCGCCAGGCGCTTCGACAAGCCGGCCATCGCCACGTCGCGCTCCAGATTCGCGCGGACGGCGTTGTGCTTCATCGACGGCACATTCTGGTAGACGCCTTCGAGCGATCCGTAGCGCCGCAGCAACTCGGCCGCGGTCTTGGGACCGATCCCTTTCACGCCGGGGATGTTGTCGACCGCATCGCCGGCGAGACCGAGGAAGTCGGTCATCTGATCGGGCCGGACGCCGAACTTCGCCTCGACAGCCGCGGCGTCGAAGCGCAGGGCGCGGCCCGGATCGTAAACGGTGATGCTTTCGCAAACGAGCTGCGTCATGTCCTTGTCGCTCGTGACGATGACGTGGCGCGCCTTCCCGCGCGTCTGATCGATGACGGTGGCGATGAGGTCATCCGCCTCGAACTGCTCGTCGATGAACGTCGCGATGCCGAGCGCCTCCATCATCTCGACGCACGGATCGACCTGCGCATCGAGTTCCGGAGGCGAGGCGTCGCGCTGGGCTTTGTACGCAGGATAGTCCTGGTTCCGGAAGCTCCCGTTGAAGTGCCGATCGAACGCGATCCCGATGTGCGTCGGCTTCTCGTCCGACATGTACTTCGCGAAGAAGCTGGCGAACCCGTACACCGCGTTCGCCGGCTTCCCCTCCCGATCGACGATCGTCTTCGGGAGCGAGAAGAAGGCGCGGAAGAGAAACGGACTGGCGTCGACGAGGTGGATGGTCAGCAAGCGGCGCGATTCTTCATCCGAAAGGCCAGCAAGATCAACGCGATCGACGCGCCGATGCCGAGGCCCGTGAGGAAATCGCCGCTGTTGGCCCAGAACGGGGCGCTGGCGTGGCGACGTATCACCCAGCTCCCGATGTTGGAGAACGCGAGGCAAAACAGCCCCAAGCTGAAGAGTGTCTGCGGATTCTTGATGCGTTTCACGGGGTCTCCTAGTCTTTGAGCCGGTACCACAGCAAGATCGACTGCTTGACGACAGCCATCGTCAAGCCGATCGAGAGCAGTTCCCAGTTCCAAATGTGGTCGTGGTAGAAGTGCCAGGCGAAAAGCGCCATCGCGAGGATTCCCGCCGTGACGCCGGCGATGCTGGTGGAGCGGAGGCGGTGCATGAGAAAGCGCTCGTCGAACATGGTCTGGTTCCCTTAGTCGAAAAAGTCGTCCCGTCGCGGCGCGTATACGGGCGCCGGCTTCTCCAACTCGAACAGCTCGTCAGTCGGGACGCGGAAAACGCGAGCGAAGAGGAGCGCTAGTGGGAGGCTGGGGACATATCGCTGCCGCTCGATCGAGTTGATGCTCTGTCGCGAGACGCCGACCGCCTCCGCCAGCTCCTGCTGCGTCCATCCATGACGGTCGCGCAGCTCTTTGACTCGATTGAGTACGTTCAATGTAAAGCTGACTTTACATCACGACTAAAAGGATGTCAAGTTGACTTTACACGCCGGCGGCGATCCGGTCGGCGAGAGCGGCGAGCGCCTGGCTCGTGCCTGTCGCCACTGCACCGCTATCGAGCGAGGGGACATCGATCGCGATCTGCTCGTGGTGGCTGACGCCACCCAAAGTCCAACGTGCATCGAGAGTTACGCGATTCTCAGGTCCCGCGCTGAGGTCCTCGAACACGACGTCGATGCCTCGGGGGGCAGCAGCCGGGCGGCTCTCGCCCGGAAGCACGACCATCCCTTCCGGAAGCCGGCTGGCCAGGTCGAAGGCAAGCGCGTGAAGCACGACCGGTTGCAACGCTGCCGGCCAGAGGTCATTGCTCCGCACATCGAGTTGCCGGTTCGCCTTCCGGACGACGATCTCACGCCGGTCGAGCCCCGGAGACAGCTCGATCGTCTCGATGGCAACGGCCGTCCCCTTCTTCGCCAACGGCGCGGCCGCGGCGATCGGATCGAGCGAGTACGTCGTGCTCTTGCTCTTCGAGAAGAACGAGCAGCCGGCCAAAACCAGGAACACAACTAGGAGCAGCCGTCGTCTCATCTTCCCTTCCCTCTTCCCTTCAACAACGCGTCGGGGTTCTCCTGCAGGTAATCCGCGAGGCCGCGGACCGACTCAGCGGCGCGCGTCAGCTCCTTGACCAGGTTGCCGAGGTCGTAGTCCTGGCGCGGGGCGGTGGCGAGCATCTCTTTCGCGCGCGCCGCGGCTTCCTGCGCCGAGGCGGCGGCGTTGCGCAGACTCTCGACGATCGGTCCGACGTTCTTGCTCGCCGTACCGGTGACCTTCTCGACGTCGGCCATCGAACGATTCAGCCGCTGCAGGCTCTCCGACAAAGCTGGATCGTGCACGAGCTTGTCGGCTTGCGCCGTCGTGCTGCGGAGGTTCGCGGCGATCTCCTCGATCGGAAGCTTCTGGATACGCGCCGCGACATTGTTCAGCGACGCGAGCGCCGAGTCGATGCCGCCGCCGGCCGGCGCCGCCGGAATGATCGGCGGATCGACCGTCGTCACGAGCCGCCCCGTGTTCGGTGGCGCCACGAAGTCGAGCGACACGCCGCCCGCCCCCGGCAGCACGAGGCTCGTGTTGAGCGTCGCGCGCATCCCTTTCTGAACCATCTTCGCGAGCGCGTCATTCATCATGGCGCGGAGCTGCTCGCGCGACGTGACGCTCTTCACGTCGAGTTGCAGCACGCTAGGATCGATCTCGATCGCCACCGGCGTCTCGAGCGACGCGGTCTGCGGAACGTAGCGGAGCCGTACGTCGCGCACGTGACCGACCTGCACGCCTTTCATCTGCACGGGCGTCCCCGGCGCGAGGCCATGCACCGGTCCAGGGAAGTACGTGACGTACGTCAGATGCTGTCCGTCCGACGACGCGACCGCCGCCCCTTGCGAATCGAAGAGCGTGAAGTGCGTTCCTTCGGCCACGGTCGCCCCCGGCAAGACCTCGGGCGTATAGAACGCAACCGGAGGCACGAGCAGCGACTGGATCCCTCCGCCGCCCATCGAAACGCCGGCGCCCCCGAGCGACAACGTCAGTCCGCCCGCGCGCCAGAAGCGGGTGCTCTGCCGCACGGCATCGGCGAATCGCTTCGTGACGAATGCATGCACGTACGTGACGCCGCGCTGCGCGTCGTACTCCGCGCCGAGGACGTTGCCGACGTGCATGCCGTTGTATTGCACCGGCGTGCCGACGGAGACGGCGCCGAGGCCGTGCGCTTCGAGGATGAACGTCTTGCCGTCTTCCGGCGGCGACAGCACCGGCTCATACTCCTGTCCGACGAAGTCGCGCGTCGCCTCCCCTTCTCCCGGTGCAATGCCGACGTACGTTCCCGACAGGAGGCCGCCGAGGCCACCGCCCTCGAGGCCGGGCTCGACGATCCAGAAGTGCGTTCCCTTGTTGAGCGCGTGGCTCATCGACGAGTCGATGGAAATGCGGACGACCACCTGACGCAGGTTCTGATCGATCGTGATCTTCTGGACGCTTCCGACCTTCGCGCCGCGGAATCGCACGGGACTGTAGCGATCGAGGCCGCGGGCATCGGCGAAGCGCACTGTGATGTCGCCGCCGCCGAAGAAGCCGTAGCGGACGACGAGGAATCCGGCGAAGAAGATCGCGACCGCCGGGATGATCCAAACCCACGGCGACCACTTCGCGAGATGCACCTTCGCCTGCGGTGTTTCCCTTCGTTCCACCCGGGGCGTCTCGCTCATCGCACGTCTCCTGCTTTCCACATCAGCCGCGGCTCGAAGATGCGAACGGCGAAGACCATCAGTGCGATCACGGCGAAGAGCGGGGTCGCTCCCGGGCCCGCGACGATGTCGTCGATCCCTCGGAAGTCGACGATCGGTGCAGCGATCGCGGCAACGAAGGGGATCACCATCGGCCATCGCACCAGTCGATGCAGGATGCGATAGACACGCGTCCGGATGACGAGGCCGCTCTTCTGCGGCCATCGGACGCGCAGCAGCAGCCAGACCATGCCGAGGATCTCGACGGTGGGGATGGCGACGCCGGCGACGAGCACGATGACTCCGAACTGCCAGTAGCCCCGATCGGCGAGGAGCTGCACGGTGCCAAGAACGGTGTGTTCGATGATGCCGGTAAGGTTTTGATTGATCATGACCGATGCGGCGTATGCGGGAAGGCAGAGCGGAATCGCGGCGGCGACGGCGGCCAGCGCAGGGGCGAATCGCGGCGCGATATCGTGGTCGAGCGGCGCGCCGCAGCGAGGGCAAGGATCGTCGGGGACGCGCGTCGTGAGCGTCAGCTCGCAGACGTCGCACGAGACGAACGCGCCCTCGGGCTCCGTGACGCGATCGGTGAGAATCGCGTTCCAGACAGCACGGCGGTCGAGCGCGCGGTCGCCGACGAAGGAAAGGGCGGCAACCGCAAAATAGCAGTAGGCGCCGACGTCGACTTCGACGTCGGCTGAAACCAGGGCACGAATGTACGCGATCAGGCCGGCGACGCAGACGACGTCCGTCATGCTCCAAATCCGCAGCTCTTCACTCCAACGGAACCAGCGGCCGCACTGCGGGATGCGCCAGCCGAAACGGACCGAGCCGAGGACCATGATCTGGAGCAGCGCGCGGATGGCGGGAAAGAGGAAAGCGAAGAAGAGGAAGCCGAAGGCGAAGGGAAACCAGACTTGGCTGTAAATGACCGGCACGCTCGAAACAAGACGGCTCGTCTCGAACACGAGCTCTTTGATCGTCGAGGCGAACAGAGGCAGGAAGAATGCGGGCCAGAGGAGAATGAAACCGGCCACCGCGCACGCCAGGCTCACATCGACGCTGCTGCGCGCGTGGGCCAGCATGCGGTCGCAGCGATGGCACTCAGCCATGGCGCGGGGCGGTAGTTCCGGAATGGTCTGGAGGCTTCCGCAGTCGGCGCACGTGATTGTGATCGACACCGAAGTCTGCCGTGTGCAAGAGGCAGACCTCGGTCCCCAGGCCTCGGACCCCGGATGCCGCCACCCGATCTGAGGTCCGAGGTCCGAGGGCGGAGGACTATCCAAGTCACTGCCGTCAGCGAGCGGGACTATATGGACGTCGGGCGCGAGCAACAGCGCCTTCGCGCCGGAATCGCCGCTCAGGCGGAGCAGCTCATCGCGATAGGTCGAGCTGAAAAATGCGGGGACGCCGACCGTGCCGTCATAGCCGCTCGCCGCGATCGGCGATCGTGCATCGATTAGCTTCCGCAGATGCGCGGCATCGACCGCTGGCTGGTCGCACACGGTCAGGAGGACGTCGCCGTCGCATGCGCGAACGCCGGCGCGGATCGAGGCGGCCATTCCTTCGGCGCGCTCCGCGTTTCCAACGATCGTGACATCAAGGCCGTCGAGGGCGTGGCGAATCTCGGCATCGTTCGGGATGACGACGACGACCGGCGCCACTTCGCGCGCGATGCGGGCGGCGCGGCGCACGAGGGGCTCACCTTGGTAGCTAAAGAGCTGCTTTGAGGTTCCGAAGCGCCGCGAAAAGCCGGCTGCGAGAACGATTGCCGTCACGCCCATGCGTGCTCTGACTCGTGAATCGGCGCTTCGCGGTCCTGCAGCGCGCCGCCATCGCGCGCATTCAGCACTGCCTGAACCTCGGCGATGATCGAGAGCGCGATCTCTTCCGGCATCTCGCCGCCGAGATCGAGACCCATCGGGCTGTGTAGGCAATGGCCGTGAGCGCGCGCCTCGTCGCTGAGATGCGCGACGAGATCGGCCCCGCGATTCTTCGGACCGAGGACGCCGACGTATGGGATCGCGCTCGAAAGAAGTATCTCGAGCAGTTCGGCGTCGCGGAGAAAGTTGTGCGTCATGACGATGGCCGCATCGAGCCCAGGCTCGAAAGCTCGCGCCACATGCCAGCCGAGTCGTTCGGCGAACGCGATGACCGGCTCGACATCCGCGCCGTTGCCGAACACGGCGATCGAGCGCGGAGGACGAATCACTTCGACGAGCAGCTCGCGATCGTCGAGACGCGTCGTCCAGGCTACCGGGTCGCGCCCGTTCCTTCGGAATGCGGCGATTGCGGGCGGATGCTCCGCATCGAACGGCTCGATGAGAAGCTCCAGCGTGCCCCGACATCCGAGACCGCTGCCGAAGACGAGGTCCGCGTCGGTCGTGCTGTCGTATGTGATGAGACGCGGCGTGAAGTCGTGCATCCACTCAACCATCCGCTCGCGCAGGTCGCGCTCGATACAGCCGCCACTCACAAGGCCACACGTCGCGCCGTTTTCAGTGATGACGGCACGCGCGCCGGCGCGACGGTACGTCGAGCCGGTGGTGCGGATGAGCGTCACGAGGATGCCGCGGTGCGCGGATCGAACTGCGTCGAGAATCCGATCGAGCTCGTGACTCATAGGATCTTGTCGAGCGTGATCGGCAGATCGCGCACGCGCTTTCCGGTCGCATGATAGACCGCGTTCGCAATCGAGGGAGCCACGCCGACGATCCCGATCTCGCCGAGACCCTTTGCGCCGATCGGATTCACGTGAAGGTCCTCCTCCGGAATCAGGAACACGTCAATGTTGCGGACGTCGGCGTTCACCGGCACGAGGTACTCACCGAAGTTGATATTCGTGAACGAGCCGTTGCGGCGATCGAGGCGCGTCTCTTCGAGCAGCGCCATTCCGATCCCCATCACGATGCCGCCGAGGAGCTGGCTGTGCGCGGTCTTCTCGTTGAGGATCCGGCCTCCGGCGAAGGCGCTCACCATCCGCTGCAGCCGCACGATGCCGAGGTCGCGATCGACCGCGACTTCCGCGAAGTGACAGCCGAACGCCTGCGATGAATACTTCTCCGCCTCGGGATCTGGTTTCGAGTCGATCTGCACCTCGACCGACGGCAGGTAGTGCGCGTGGAGTAGCCCCGCGTAGTCGCTGACATCGGCACCGTTATTGAGGTCAGTGAGCTTCTTCTTCAGCGCATTCGAGGCCTCGTAGACCGCGGTCCCGACGCTCGCCGCGGTCATCGAGCCGGCGGAGATCGGCGCCTGCGGCAGGTTCGTGTCGCCGTACTCGAAGCGGACCCGCTCCGCCGGAATACCGAGCGTCGCGGCCGCGAGCTGCGACATCACGGTCGCGGTCCCCATCCCCATCTCGTGCGAGCCACAGAAGAGGATCGCGGTCCCGTCGGCGTTCATCCGCGCGCGGCAAGAGGCAGGGGAGCGATGCGCCGGATAGGTCGCAGTCGCCATCCCCTGTCCGATGAGCCAGCGTCCGGCATGCATCGAACGCGGCTCAGGCTTTCGATTCGACCAACCGAACCGCTCCGCCGCGCGCGAGTAGCATTCCTTGAGCGACTTGCTCGACCACGGCTTGCCGTTCGACGGGTCTTCGTCCGCGTAATTGACCAGGCGAAGTTGCAGCGGGTCCATCTTCAACGCGGCGGCCAGCTCGTCCATCGCCGACTCGAGCGCGAACGTTCCCGGGTTCTCGCCCGGCGCGCGCATGTACGTCGGGCTCGACACATTCAACTCGACGACGAGATTCTCCGCCCGCATGTTCGGCGTCGCGAAGAGCGCGCGCGTCGGCCGGCTGAAGCGTTCGTTGTAGTCGCAGACGGCGTTCGACTGGCTGACGCCTTCGTGGATGACGGAGACCAGCTTGCCGTCCGCGGTGGCGCCGAGGGCGACGCGCTGCTCCGTCGCGGGACGGTGGCCGTTCGTGAAGAAGAGCTGCTTGCGCGGAAGCCACAGCTTCACCGGCCGCTTCACCTCGTGCGCGGCGATCGCCGCGATCAGGACGTGAGGCCAGCTCGACCCTTTGCTTCCGAATGCGCCGCCGACGAACGGCGAGAGGATGTGGACGTTGTCGCGCGGAATGCTGAACGCGCGCGCGATCATCTGCCGCACGGCGAAGATGTTCTGCGACGAGTCGTGCAGCGTGACGTGATCGCCGTCCCATGCGACGACGATCGAATGCGCCTCCATCGGATGGTGGTGCTCGTACGGAGTGCGATAGGTTTGATCGACTTTCACGGCCGCCGATGCGAACGCACCGTCGGGATCGCCCTTCGTAAATGGCGGTGCCTGCTGCGAGGCCTTGTCCTTCGCCTCGTGGCGCAAGGCGCTCATGTCCGTTCGCGCCGCTTGCTCGTCGTACTTCACCTTCACGAGTTCGGCGGCGTGCGTCGCGTGCTCGATCGTGTCGGCGACGACGACCGCGATCTGCTGGCCGACGTAGGCCACGCGGTTGTCGCTGAACGGGATCAGGTGCGGCTCGGCGAAGTTGCCGGATGAACCCGGCTGCTGCTCTTGCTGGCCGCCCTTTGCCGGCGGCTGATTGATCTTCGGCGCGTTCAGATGCGAGAGGATCGCGATCACTCCCGCCGCCTTCTTCGCCTCCGACACGTCGATCGCCGTGATCCTGCCCGAGGCGATGGTCGCCGGTACGACCGCGGCGTGCACGATGCTCGGGAGGTTGTACTCGGCCGCGTACTTCGCGCTTCCCGTGACCTTCGCGCGGCCGTCGACACGGTCGCGCGGATCGCCCACCATCGGGATGCTCATGCCTCACCTCCCGCGAGGTCCGTGAGCGCGCGGACGAGCGTCCGTTTCGCGAGCTCGATCTTGAAGTCGTTCTGCCCGTGACCGCGCGCCCCTTTCAACTCCGCCTCAGCCGCCGCCCGGAAGTTCTCCTTCGTCGGAGCCCTCCCGGCCAGCGCCGCCTCAGCAAAACGTGCGCGCCACGGTTTCGTCGCGATCCCTCCGAACGCAATGCGAGCGCTCCGGATCACGCCGCCGCCGAGGTCCAGGCCGACCGCCGCCGACGCGAGGGCGAACTCGTACTCCGATCGGTCGCGCACTTTCAGGTACGACGAGTGCGCGGCATGCGGCGCGTCCGGCAGGAAGAGCGAGACGATCAACTCGCCGTGCTTGAGGTCATGCTCGATCTGCGGTGTGGCGCCGGGAACGAGGTGAAAGTCCGTCGCTTTCACATGTCGCTCGCCGCGGGGCCCGCGGAGCGTCAGCACGCCGTCCAGAGCCGCGAAAGCGACCGCGAAGTCGGACCGGTGCGCCGCGATGCAGTATTCGGAGGTACCAATCACTGCCTCGGCTCGATTCTCTCCTTCGAGCGCGGAGCAGCCGCTTCCCGGCTCTCGCTTGTTGCACCGCGTCCAAAGCAGCTCGCGGAAATAGGGGCAACGCGTCCGCTGCATCAAGTTCCCGCCGAGCGATGCCGCGTTGCGAAGCTGCGGCGACGCGCTCGCAAGGAGCGCCTGCGAGATCGCCGGGAATCGCTCCACGACGATTGAGTGCGCGGCGACGTCCGACATCCGCGCCAACGCGCCGATGCGAATCCCGCCCTTGCCGTCGACTGTAACCGCCTCGATCTTCGAGAGCGGCAACGGATTGATGTCGACGAGATGCGACGGCTTCTCGACCGTCGCTTTCATCAGGTCGACGAGGTTCGTGCCGCCGGCGACGAACTTCGCCGACTCCCGTGAGCCGGACTTGATTGCCTCGGGAACCGTGGCGACGGTGGCGTAATCAAATGGATGCATTCGCGCCTCCGTTCTTCTCCGCCTCGCGGATCGCTGCGACGATGTTCGTGTAGGCGCCGCAGCGGCAGATGTTGCCGCTCATCCAGGTGCGGATCTCTTCGTCGCTCTTCGTGTGCCCCTCATGGAGCAGCGCGACGGCGGAACAAATCTGGCCCGGCGTGCAGTAGCCGCACTGGAAGCCGTCGTTGTGGATGAACGCCGCCTGGACCGGATGAAGGTGCTCGCCCTGCGCGAGCCCTTCGATCGTGACGATCTTCTGACCGCCGTGCATCACGGCGAGCGTGAGACACGAATTCACGCGCCGTCCGTCGACGAGCACGGTGCACGCGCCGCACGCGCCCTGATCGCATCCTTTCTTCGTCCCTGTCAGGTCGAGGTGCTCACGCAACGCGTCGAGCAAGGTAGTACGAGGATCGAGGCGGAGATCGTGAACCGCGCCGTTCAGGTTCAGCGATACCGAGGTTGCGTTCGGTCCCGGCTCGAGTTTCGCCGGCGGTGACGCCGTCTCGGGAGCGGCGAACAGCGGCGCCACGTACGCGCCGACAGTCGCGACCGCCGATCCGATCAGGAACGATCGGCGTGACGGGTCGGTGGGCGTTTCGTCTTCATCAGGAGGGATGTAGCACGGCGGGAGCGTCATGCCGGATGCGGCGTGCACTCTTCGTGCTCAGCCGGGGGGTCAGGTCGAAACCTGACCCCCTCGCCTACCCCGGAATCCAGCATGTAACCGCAACGCCCCCGCCTTCGCGCGCCTCGAGGTGCATCTGCCCGCCGTGCGCCTCGACGATCTCATTCGAGAGCGCGAGGCCGACGCCGGAGCCGTCGGGCTTGGTCGAGTAGAACGGTACGAGCGCCTGTCGCATGACGTCCTCGCTCATCCCACGGCCACGGTCGAGCACGCGTAGGACGCAGTCGGGACCGGCGCGCTCGACGGATACGACGATCTCTTCCGCGGCGCTCCCCGACTCGTGCGCGTTCTTGACGAGATTGATGAGCACTTGCTGCATCTGGGCCGGATCGAGATCGGACTCGAGGGCCGGCGTTCCTTCAACGCGAAAGGAGTAAAACAACTGCGCACTTTGAATCACCTCGCACCACTCCGTCCGCTTCTTCTGGGGGTCGGGCAGCCGTGCGAACTCGGCGTACGCGCCGAGGAACGTCCGAAGGAACGCGAGGCGCTCCTCGATGAGGCCGTAGATCTCGTCGACGCGGTGGCGATGCTCCGGCTGCTCCTGCGCGCGGCGCGCCGAGTGAAAGAGGGAGCTGATCGGCGCCACGGTGTTGTTGATCTCGTGGTTCATGATCCGAATCGCCTTCTTCCACACCGCGATCTCCTGACGCCGGAGCTGCGGCGTCAAACGCTCGATGAGGATGAGCCGATGCCGTTGGGTGTTGAGGTGGAAGAGACGCTGGCCGACGTGGAAGATCTCGTCGTCGCTGCCAAAGATCGCGTCGTGTGACGCCAAGAGCGCCTCGCGCAAGGCGGATGCAAGCGGGAGGTCGAAGAGCACGCGTTCATTGAGACGCGCGCCGTTCGCGAGAAGCTCGCGCGCCGCCGTGTTCGAGTAGACGACGCGGTCGGCCGCATTCAGCAGGACCACCGCGACCGGCGTTCGCTGCAGGATCGTGTCGAGCAGCACCTCTTTCTGGTGGACCGCTTCGCGACTGTCGCGAACGGTATCGGCCAACGCGTTGTACATCGCCTTCAGCTCCGCCAGCTCGCGGTCCCCGCGTACCGCGAGCCGCAGGCCGAAGTCGCCGTCGCGGAACGCACTCAGCGCGTTGCCGAGGACAGCGTGCAGTTCGGTGATGCGCGAGACGAGATCGTGGATCGCCCAAGCGACGAACGGGAGCACCACGAGCGCTGCAAGCGCGAAGGTCGGTGCGGACGGCAGGTCCCACCGCCGGACGACCACGATGGCCCCGAAAGCGATGGCGAGCGATGCCACCGCGACGAAGGCTACGACGAGTGTGATTCGCGTCGCGAGACGCATCTCACCTCGGCTTCCGCTCCAGAACGACGCCCAGCTTTTCCATCCGGCGATAGAGCGCCTGCCGGCTCAAACCGAGGGCCTCGGCAGCACGCGAGACGCTCCCGTTTGCGTTCAGGAGCGCTGCTTCGAGCTGCGTTCGTTCCAGCGGGACTTCTTCGATCCGCACTTCGCCCGCGGCTCCGAACCCCAGGTCCGATGCGGTGATGACGTCGGAGCCCGCTAGGACGAGCGCTCGCTGTACGCGGTTCTGCAGCTCGCGAACATTGCCGGGCCACGCATGCGCCAGCAACGCCGCGCGCGCCGACTCGTCGAGGCGCTTGCCGCGCAGGAACGCGGCCGCGAGCGGGAGGACGTCGTCGATTCGATCGCGGAGTGCGGGCACGTGCAGCTCGACGACGGCGATGCGGAAGAAGAGGTCCTGACGGAAGCCCGGCTTGTGAAGGTCGGCATTCGTGGCGCAGAGGACACGGACGTCGACGCGGCGCGTGTCGTTCGATCCCAGGCGCTCGAACTCGCCGCTTTGGAGGACGCGCAAGAGCTTCATCTGACCGGCCGCGGAGAGATTGCCGATCTCGTCGAGAAAGAGCGTTCCCGCGTTCGCGGCTTCGAAGCGGCCGATGCGCAAGCGGGTCGAGCTGGTGTAAGCGCCCGGCTCCGCGCCGAACAACTCGCTCTCGATCAGTTCGTCGGGGAGCGCGCCGGCATTTACCTTCACGAGCGGCTTCGTTCGTCGTCGCGAATTCGCGTGAATGATCTCGGCGATCTTTTCTTTTCCCGCGCCGTTCGGGCCGGTGATCAGAACCGGCACTTCGCTCGGAGCCACTTGCAAAGCGAGCGTGACGACGCCGTGCATCGCGTCGCTTTCGTAGACGATCCCGCACAGGTCGTGCGTGCCGGAGATCGACTGGCGTACGCCGGCGCGCTGCCGGTCGCGCAACAGCGGCTGGATCGTCGCGATCAGTTTCGCGTCATCCCACGGCTTGGCCATGTAGTCCGTCGCCCCTCCGCGGACCAATTGGACCGCCATCTCGAGCGACGTCCAGGCGGTGACGAGCAGGATCGGCAAGTCCGGATGCGCGGCGCGGACGCGGCGGAAGAAGGCGACGCCCTCCTCTCCGCCCGTCGCGCCCGGCGTGAAGTTCATGTCCTGGAGAACGACGCCGACGCCGCCGCGCGCGATGGCCCGCATTGCAGCCTCGGGATCGCGCGCGACGACCGACTCGATGTCGTTGACCTCGAAGAGAACCCGCAGCGAGCCGGCGACCGCGGGCTGGTCTTCGACGATCAGGACCTTCGGCATCGTGCGCGTCAGACGCTGCGCGTTGCCGTCGAAGGCGGCACCATGGTGGCCCGCAGCGCCGGCGGGATGGTGGACAGCAAGCCGTTGATCCATAGGAGCAGCATGCCGGCGACGACGAGTTGCCACGGCAGCTTGACGTCAGATACGCGGCTGAGCAGGAAAAGATTCAGGCCGTAGGCGCCGACGACGCCGACGGCGAGGCCGGCTGTCGTGGCGATCCAGTTCTCCGCGAGGAAGTGCCGGAGGATGTCGCCACGAGTGGCGCCGAGGGCGCGGCGCGTGCCGATCTGCTTCGTTCGCTCGGCGACGCTCATGGCGGTGACGCCGACGATGCCGAGGGCCGTGATGACGATCAGCGCGATGATCAGCCCCATCATCCCGTTAACGGCGATGCGGCTGTTGCTGAAAAAATTGCTCTTGATCTCCGAGACGGTGAGGATTCTCAGCACGCGATTCGGATTGACTTTGAGGAGGCCGCCTTCCAACTCTGTGAGGACCGCTTTCTTCGCGCCGGCGTCGGTGCGGATCAGGTAGTACGCGCCAGTGCTGCTCCACGACCGGCCGGGCGTGAAGAGGACGAGATCTTCGATCGGCCACTTGTTGTAAGGGTTGTAGAACTCGTCGAAGACGCCGATGACCGTACGCGGGTACTTTCCTTCCCCGCTGGCGATCACCTTTCCGAGCGGATTGGCGTTGCCCCATACCTTCTTCGCAAGCGCGGAGCTGATGATCGTCACCTTCGACGACGCGTTCGGATCGGCGGGTGTGTCGGACGGGACGAAATTGCGTCCGGCGGTGATGTGGACGCCGAGCGTGTTGAAGATCTCCGAACTGGTCGGATAGATCTGCGCCTGGAACTTCTCGTTGAAGCCGTCCGTACGGAACGTGCCGGAACTACCGCCGCCCTGCCACGGGATGAAGTACGTAGCCGCCGCGTCTTTCACACCCGGTAGCGCCTTCAGCGCCCGGAGATCAGCGTGCACCGTGTTCTCGACGAACGACTGATCCTTCCATTCCGTGCCGAACGGCGACGCGGCGACAGTGACGAGATTGTCGTCGTCGAAGCCGGAAGGCTTCTGCATCCCTTTCCGCTGGTCGAGGATGATGTTCAGACAGTTGGTGACGATCGCGAGCGTCAGCGCGATCTCGAGAATGATGAGCGCGAAACGCGTGCGGTTACGACCCATGGCGCGGAGAAGCGGACCGATGTGCATGAGCGACCTCCGATTCCTAAGCGACTACTGCAGCTTCAGTTGCATCGCGGGCGCGACGGAACAGATGCGCCACGCGGGATAGACGCCCGCCATCAGGCCGGCCACGAGCGACAGGAAGATCGATACGACGACCATCTCGAGATCGAGTGACACACCGGTGACCGAGTTGCCGTTCCCCTGCTGGAGGACCTTTGCGATGACGCTGAGCATCCCGACCGACAGCAGCATGCCGAGTGCGCCGCCCGCGACGCCGATCACTTCGCACTCGACGACGTGCTGCCAGAAGACGTGGATCTTGCTCGCGCCGAGGGCGCGGCGCACCGAGACTTCCGGAACGCGCGCCAGGAACTTGCCAAGGAGCAGACCGACGAGATTCAGCGAACAGACGAAAAGGAAGAGAAGCGATACGACGCTCATCACCTTCACCGTTTTCGGTACGAATCCAAACGCCTCGAGCAGCTCCGGCATCGAGTTGATCTCGACGTGCAGCGGCCGCTGGAATCGGCCATGCGTCTTCTCGTCCCGCACGTAATTGGCGACGTAGTCGCGGTAGGCCTGAACTTTGGCGGCGTCCGGCAGCTCGACCCAGAACTGGATCCACGTCTGCTCCGAGTTGTAAAGGTCCTCGGGAGCGTTGCCGTAGTCTTTCCAGCCATCGCTGTTGCCGTTCGACTGGAGATGCATGACCGGCGTCAGGTTGAACGGCATGAAGATGCTCTCCGGAGTCACCGGACCGCCATTCAGGTCGTAGAAGCGGTAGCTGGGCCGCCAGTCGGGAGAGATGACGCCGACGACCTTGAAGTTCCGATCGGCGATGCGAACGCTCTTGCCGACGCTGTTACCGCCGCCGAAGAGCTTCTGGTTCATCGCCGCATCGATCACGATGACCTGTTCCGGCTTCGCGTCGCCTGCCTTGTCCCACCCTGATCCGTACTGGAATGGGACGTCGAACATCGGAAAGAAATCGCCGAAAGCGAGGCGGATCGTCTCGCGGAACGGCCGTACGTTGGCCGACGAGGGGAAGACGAACAGTCGCGCGATGTACGCGCCCGTCTGCCGCGTCGGGATCGTCGAGCGCATCAAAGCGCGCATGTCGCGGTAGGTGATCTGCGGCGGCAGCGACTTCGGATCCTCGGCGACATAGGCGCGCGACGGATCCCAGTTATCGAGCCGGACGTAGAAGAGCGTCTTGCTCTTGCCCGGCAACGGGTCCTTCTCGAAGACGTGCCGCAGCGCGATGAACGTCGTCGAGATACAGATGCCGAGGGCGATCGCGGAGATGAGCACCGCCGTGAGAACGGGCGTGCGGCGGAGACTGCGAAGTGCGGTTTGAACGTGATAGCCGAACATGTCGCCTCCTCAGTTCAGCGTCGCGGCCATGCCGCTGCCGCCGTCGCGCGCGAGGGAGACGCGGGGCCGTTCCACGTCGACGATGCGGCCGTCGAACACGTGCAGTTGGCGGTGCGAGCGCTCGGCGCACTCCGGGCTGTGCGTGACCATCACGATCGTCGTGCCGGAGTCGTTGATCCGCTCGAGCAGATCCATGATCTCGCGCGTCATCGCGGAGTCGAGGTTGCCCGTCGGCTCGTCGGCGAGGATCAGCTTCGGCTCGCCGGCGAGCACGCGCGCGATCGCGACGCGCTGCTGCTGTCCGCCCGAGAGCTGCGACGGCAGATGCCTCGACCGCGCCGACAGGCCGACCAGCTCCAGCGCGCCATCGATCCGCCGCTTCCGCTCCGCCGCCGGAAGACCGCGGTACCGCAACGGCACATCGACGTTGTCGAACACTGACAGATCGGGAATGAGGTTGAACGACTGGAAGACGAAGCCGATGGTCCGGTTCCGGATCTGCGACATCTCGCGGTCGGAGAGCCGGCTGACGTCCATGCCGTTCAGGAGGTACGTCCCCGATTCGAACGTATCGAGGAGGCCCGCGACGTTGAGGAACGTCGTCTTGCCGGAACCCGACGGGCCGGTGACGGAAACGAACTCGCCCGCGCCGACGAACAGCGAGAAGTCCTCCAGGGCGTGCGTTTCGATCGATTCGGTCCGGTAGATCTTCTTGAGGTGCTTCATCTCGAGCATCGAGTCTCTCCTGTCATCGCAGCATCACGTTGGTGGCGTGCTGGAAAGGCGTGGTATCGGAGACGACGATCGTCTCCCCTTCTTTGAGTCCGTTGAGAATCTCGACTTCGCCGATGCTGGTCGAGCCGGTGCGGATCTCGCGGCGCGTCGCCATCTTGTTGTCGACGACGTACGCCGCCCGGCCACCTTCGGCCTCGAGGAAGCCGCCGCGCTGCACCTTCAGCACGTTGTGCTTCGACTCGAACGTGAGGCGCGTGGTGAGCCGCTGGTTCTGCCGCAGGCCGGGCGGCTTTTCGCCGTCGAACGCCACGGCCGCCGCCAATTCGCTGTTCACCACCTCCGGCGAGATACGAATGACCTTTCCGGGGTATGTGCGCCCGTTGAATGCGATCTCGGCAGCCGTTCCTACCGACGCCTCGTTCGCATACTCCTCGGGCAGCGTGATCTGGAGCTCGAGCGACGACAGATTGACCACGCTCACGACCGCCTGATTCGGCGCCACCGCGTCGCGATCCTGCACGGAGACCGTCGCCACCATCCCATCGAAGGGCGCGCGGATGGTCAGGTCGTTCACGCGCTTCTGCAGCTCGCCGACGACCGACTCCTCGCGCTTCATCTGCTGCTCGCGCGTGGCGATCTCGAAGCCGAGGCTCTCGTGCGAGAGCTTCAACTGCCCCTTCGCCTGATCAAGCTCCATCGCCGCGATGCGGACGTTGTCCTGCGCCGCCTCGTGGTCGGCCGAGTTGCTGAGGCCTTCCTTGAAGAGTCGTTCGACGCGTTCGAGCTGTCGCTTCGACGCGTCGAGCCGCAGCGTCAGGAGATCGAGCTGCTGAGCGTCTTTCAGTTCGCTCTGCCGCGCGACGATTTTCTGCCGGTCGAGCTCCGCGCGCGACGTCAGCATCTGGGCGTTCGCCTGGTCGAGGGCTGCTTGCAGCTCTTTCGAGTCAATCACCGCCAGGACCTCGCCTGCTTTGACCTGCACGCCGCCATGCGTCCGCAACGAGACGATCCCCTGGCCGGGGCTGAACAGGGTTGGCGACAGCGGCGCGACGACCTTCGCTTCCACCGAGAGATCGCGCAACAGATCGCCGCGTGTGACCGTCCCAAACCGGAGCGTGGAGGCGTCGACGGCACGTTCCGCCCGCGACCAGCGGCGGATCGCCGGAAACGCGGCCGCAAGGAGAATCAAAACGACGACGGACGCGATCGCACCGCCGGCAAGCAGCCGAGCATTGCGCTGGCCGACGACCGGCCGGTCCATCGATGAGCTACTTTCGATCATGACGGCCCTCGCTTAGCGCAACCGAGGTGCCATCAAGATTGCTAATGTTTTCAGCGACTTAGCGTGTCCGCAACGTGTCCGCCGGACAACTGTCCGCGGACAGTTGTCCGCTCAGATCCACGGCTCGTCCGCCGTCGGCCCGTAGATCGACGGCAGCTTCCCTCCCGCCATTCGGAGATAAATGGAGAACTGGCCGCGGTGGTGGATCTGATCGTGGAGGAGGAACCAGAGCCAATTCATGCGTGTGATGGGGCCGAGGGTCTTCGGCGCCGTCATGAAGTGGACGTTCTCTTCGAGCGCCTCCACCGAGGCGCCCGCGATGAGAGCCCGAAAATCAGCGTAGGCCTTCTCTACGGACTGGAGAATCTCACTCCACGACGCCGGCGCCTCCGGCGGCTTCCCGGACGGCACGCCGGACTTGAACTCGTCCCGCCACACCTTCGCGCCGAGGTAGCACTCCAGGACGAAGACCCAGGCGAGCTCCTTTGCCGTCTTCAATCCCGGAGTTGGTCTAAGGTCCAGCTTCTCTTCGGGATAGGCGCGCAGCACCCGCATCGTGGTCGCATGTTCTTTGTCGTAAGTGTCGAGAAACGCTTGCTTCGATCGTTCTGACATAGCGGGAAACCTCCTGAAGCGGAGACCGTACCACTAGTGAATTTTTCAACGTACCGTGACCGTTCCGTTCGTCACGTCGTTGTAGAGTGCAGGCTCGACCATGAAAAAGCGGATGGCAGTCACAATCTTTGCCCTCGTTGTGTTCATCGCAGCGGTGGGCAGCTTCAAATTCTTCCAGATCAAGGCCGCGATGTCGCAGAGCTGGACGCCGCCGCCCGAGGCGGTGACTACCGTCGTCGCCAAACAGGAGACGTGGACCGGCACGACGAGCGCGATCGGCAGCGTCGCCGCGGTCAACGGCGTCACCGTCGCCGCCGACCTGCCGGGCGTGATCGATGAGATCGATTTCGACTCCGGCCGGAACATCTCGAAAGGCGACGTCCTCGTCCGCCTCGACACGCGCCAGGAGCGCGCCCAGCTCGCGGCCGCGCAGGCGCAGCTCGAGCTCGCGCGCCTCGCACTCCAGCGCAATGAAGGGCTGGCGAAGAACGGCATCGTGCCGCAGGCAAACTACGACCAGGCGCTCGCGGAGTTCAAGTCAGCCGACGCCAACGTGAACCAGATCAAGGCGACGATCGCGCGTAAGACGATTCGCGCCCCCTTCTCGGGCGTTCTCGGCATCCGCCAGGTGAACCTCGGACAGTACCTCGCCGGCGGCGCGGCGATCGTCTCGCTGGAGGCGATTCGTCCCGCTTACGTGAACTTCGCCGTTCCGCAGCAGCAGCTCGCGCAGATGACGAAAGGCAGCGCGATCGAGGTCGTCTCCGACGCCCTCGGCGGCCCGGAGCACGGCAGGATCGCGGCGCTAGACTCCGTCGTTGACGAATCGACCCGCAACATCCGCGTCCAGGCGATCTTCGACAACGCGGGCGGCAAGCTCCGTCCCGGCATGTACGTCGAAGCAAAGCTGACAAACAGCGGCTCGACGCCGGTCGTGATGATTCCGTCGTCAGCCGTCGTCTACGCACCGTTCGGCGACTCGGTCTACATCGTCGGCGACATGAAGGACGACAAAGGGAAGCCGTACCAAGGCGTACGCCAGCAGTTCGTGAAACTGAGCGGCTCGCGCGGCGATCAGGTCGCGGTCATCAGCGGCGTCAAGGCGGGCGACGAGGTCGTGACCTCCGGCGCGTTCAAGCTCCGGCCCGGTGCCGCCGTCATCATCAACAACAGCGTCCAGCCGGCGAACAACCCGAACCCAAAGCTGGAGAACAGCTAGAGTGAAGTTCACCGATCTCTTCATCAAACGCCCGGTCCTCGCGATCGTCGTGAACCTCGTGATCCTGATCGCGGGGTTGCAGTCGATCCGTACGCTGGTCGTCCGGCAGTTTCCGCGTAGCGACATGGCGAACGTCGTCGTCTCGACGGTCTACGTCGGCGCGAACGCCGATCTCGTGCGCGGCTTCATCACGGCCCCCCTCGAGCGGGTCATCGCGGGCGCCGACGGCATCGACTACCTCGAGTCGTCGAGCTCGCAAGGCATCAGCACGATCACAGTCCACCTGAAGCTCAACTACGACACGAACGCGGCGCTGACGCAGATCCAGTCGAAGGTCGCGCAGGTCCGCAACCAGCTCCCGCCGGAAGCGGAAGCGCCGATCATCGACCTGCAGACGACCGACAGCAACTTTGCCGCCGGCTACCTCGGCTTCGCGTCGAAGGACCTCGACCAGAACCAGATCACCGACTACCTGACCCGTGTCGTCCAGCCGAAATTGAGCGCCATTCCGGGCGTGCAGCGTGCCGACATCTTCGGCGACCGCACGTTTGCGATGCGCGTCTGGCTCGATCCGCGGCGCATGGCGGCGCGCGGCATCTCGCCGTCCGAGGTGCATGACGCGCTCGCGGCGAACAACTACCTCTCCGCTCTCGGTGCGACGAAGGGGTCGATGACCTCGGTCAATCTCGTCGCGAACACGAACCTGCAGACCGCCGACGAATTCAAGCAGCTCGTCGTCAAGCAGAACGGCAATGACGTCGTTCGACTCGGCGACATCGCCGACGTCGTCCTCGGCGCGGAGACGTACGACCAGGAAGTCAGCTTCAACGGCCAGACCGCCGTCTTCATCGGCATCTTCGTGCTGCCGACCGCGAACACGCTCGACGTCATGAAGCGCGTGCGCGCCGCGGTGCCGGAGATCCAGGCGCAGTTGCCGGCCGGCATGACCATCGGCGTCCCTTACGACTCGTCGGAGTACATCCAGACCGCGATCGACGAGGTGCTCAAGACCCTCACCGAGACGCTGCTCATCGTCATCCTCGTCATCTTCCTGTTCCTCGGATCGGTGCGCGGCGTGATCATTCCGGTCGTCGCCATTCCGGTCTCGCTCATCGGCGCCGTCCTGCTGATGGGGATCTTCGGCTTCACGATCAACCTCCTCACGCTCCTGGCCATCGTCTTGTCGGTCGGTCTCGTCGTCGACGACGCCATCGTCATGGTCGAGAACATCGAACGCCACCTGCACATGGGCAAGACGCCGATGCAGGCGGCGAGGGACGCCGCACGCGAGCTCATCGCGCCGATCATCGCGATGACGATCACGCTCGCGACGGTCTACACGCCGGTCGCACTGCAGGGCGGCCTAACCGGCTCGCTCTTCCGAGAGTTCGCGTTCACGCTCGCCGGTGCGGTCTTCATCTCCGGCATCGTCGCTCTGACGCTGTCGCCGATGATGGGCTCGCGGCTGCTGC
This sequence comes from Thermoanaerobaculia bacterium, assembly GCA_036488085.1. Taxonomy (GTDB): domain Bacteria; phylum Acidobacteriota; class Thermoanaerobaculia; order Gp7-AA8; family Gp7-AA8; genus DASXHZ01. The sequence continues at coordinate 4,237 of DASXHZ010000017.1, read as the reverse complement.
GCGCGGGCGACACCGAACGCGGCTTTGCCGGCGTGATCAACCGTCAATTCGAGAAGGTGCGGCAGCTTTACACGCGCATGCTCGGATCGACCCTCCGCTACCGGCCGGTCGTCATCGCCGTGTGGGCGGTCTTCGTCTTCCTCGTCTTCCCCTTCTACATGTTGTCGCAGAAGGAGCTGGCGCCCGCCGAAGACCAGAACTTCGTCTTCGGCATCGCGCAGACCGCGGCGAATTCGACGATCGACCAGGCGAAGCTCTTCGCCAAGCAAGTGGAGAAGATCTACGAGAGCGTGCCCGAGAAGAAAGCCACGTTCCAGATCATCCTGCCGAGCGGCGGCTTCGGCGGCATGGTCGTCAAGCCGCGCAATCAGCGGACGCGCGGCGTCCAGGAGATCGTCACCGAGCTGCAGCAGAAGACGTCGCGGATTCCCGGCATCCGGTCGATCCAGCTCGTCCCGCCGTCGCTGCCGGGCGGTGAAGGGTTCCCGGTCGATTTCGCCATCGTCTCGACGGCGGAGCCGCAACAGCTCGCCGAGTTCGCGAATGAGCTCGTGCAGAAGGCGATGAAGAGCGGCAAGTTCATGTACGCCGACACCGACCTGAAATTCGACCAGCCGCAGGCGCGCGTCGTCTTCGACCGCGACAAGCTGCGCGCGCAGGGCGTCGATCTCTCCCAGGCCGGCCGCGATCTCTCGACGCTCTTCGGCGGGAACTACGTCAACCGCTTCAGCATCCAGGGCCGCAGCTACAAGGTGATCCCACTCGTGCAGCGCGCGGACCGTCTCACGCCCGAGCAGCTCTCGCAGATCTACGTCACGGGCGGCGGCGGGAAGCTGGTGCCGCTGTCGACGTTCGCCACTCTGCAGACCACGACGGAGCCTCGGCAGCTCAAGCGCTTCCAGCAGCTCAACGCCGTCCGAGTGCAAGGCGCGATTCCGCCGGGCGTCTCGCTCGACGACGCGCTCAAGTTCCTCGAAGACGAGGCGGCAAAGACCCTCCCGCGCGGTTTCACGGTCGATTACGCCGGCGAGTCGCGCCAGCTCCGCACCGAAGGCGCAAAGTTCCTCGGCGTGTTCCTGCTGTCCGGCATCCTGATCTATCTCGTGCTCGCGGCGCAGTTCGAAAGCTTCCGCGATCCGTTCATCATCCTCGCCGGCTCGGTGCCTCTCGCGCTCAGCGGCTCGCTCCTCTTCTCGTTCCTCGGCTGGACGTCGATCAACATCTACAGCCAGGTCGGCCTGATCACGCTAGTCGGCCTCATCGCGCGCAACGGCATCCTCATCGTGCAGTTCGCGAACGAGCTGCAGCTCGAAGGGCGCGACAAGCTGTCGGCCGTGCTCGAAGCAGCCAACACGCGTCTCCGCCCGATCCTGATGACGACCGCCGCCACGGTCATGGGCCACCTCCCGCTCGTCTTCGCCCGCGGCCCCGGCGCCGGCGCCCGTAACAGCATCGGCATCATGCTCGTCACCGGCATGATCATCGGCACCGCCTTCACCCTCTTCGTCGTCCCGTCGATCTACGTCTTCGTCGCAAGAACTCACAAGCGGATCGAAGGGGAGCCGGAGTCCGAAGCGTCCATGCCCCACGACTTCGAACCCGCCCCGGTGTAGTACGCGCTACCTGTGGAGGGCAGACATTCCTGTCTGCCCCCTTCACATCTTCTCGAGCAACACCACCCCGCCCCAGATCGCCTTCGGCTTCTCTCCTTTTGTATCGGGAAAGAGAGCGAAGAGGCGGAAGAGGAGGGAGAGGCGATGGAGCTTGGCCGCGGTGTGAAGCATTCCCTTCGCGTCGATCGGCTTCCATCCGCATTTCTCGAAGAAGTGCGGGCCTTCCGCTGGGCCGAACTTGAGCGGAGCGCCGGCTTGGTCCAATCGCGAGCCGATCTGTTTCTGCAGCATCTTCAGCAGCGCGGGATTCGTGAGATCGCTCGCCCACCTCTCGAACGACGGCTGTACCGCGAGGTCCTGCGCAAGCCCGCACACCTCGTCGGCGGTGAGATAGACCAGAAGGCCCTCACTGATGATCAGCACGCGCTTCGAAGAGCGGCCAAGCTCCTCGAAAACGCCGCGGCGTGCCGCGCCATCCGCGAGGTCGATGCGAATCGACTCGACGCGGCAGGATGCCTTCTCGTTCTTCAGGATGTCGGCCTTGTAGTCGAGGATGTCAGGCAGATCGATGTCCACCCACCGCAAGGACGAAGGCAGCGACATGCGGTACGGCCGCGCGTCGAGTCCAGCGGCGAGGTCGATCACCATGTCCGCGCCGCGCGCGACCTCCTGCTGCACGAATGTGTCGATCAGATGCGTCCGCGCGGTGTACGACCATGCGTAACGCTGGGCGGGCTTGATCGACGCCATGATCTCCTCGCCGCGTTTGCCCGCCAGGCGGCGCGCGAACGGGTCGCGAAACACGGCGTCGCTCCGCTCGCTCTCCATGGCGCGGTAGACAGCCACCCACAACGCGGTATCGGAGATGTTTCGAATCAGCTGAGCAGCACCTTCATCAGGCATCGGGAAGTTATAACTCACGCCGCCGGCAAATTCGTCTCCTCGACCGGCGGGAGAATCCCCCGTTCGATGTAGATCGGACGGACGTAGTGTGCGAGCGATGGACGCCGGAACGCGAACCACGCGCCGGCAACTGCGCAGCCGATGGCGCCGATCAGGATGGTGCGGGGCGCGCCAATGCGGTCGGCCACGGCTCCGGCGACGAGGCTGCCGATCGGTTGGGTGCCGAGCACCGCGACGCTGTAGAACGCCATCACGCGTCCGCGAAGATCTTCGCTGACGACCGTCTGCAGAATCGTGTTCGACGACGCGGCCTGCAGCATCATTCCGGCGCCGACGAGGGGGAGGACCAACAGCGAAAGCCACGTCGAGTGCGACAGCGAAAAGACGATCAGACCGGCGCTGAGCATCATCGTCGCGGCGACGATGACTTTTCCGAGTCCGACTACCGTATGCCGTGACGCCAGATATGCCGTGCCGCACAATGCCCCGACGCCGACCGACGTCATCAGAAGTCCGAGCGTGTGCGCGCCGCCATGGAGGACCGTCGACGCGAACACCGGCATGAGCACCGCGTACGGCATCCCGATCAGGCTGATGATCGCCACGTTGGTCAACAACTCGCGAACGGGCGCGAAGCCGTAGACGTATCGAAATCCGCTGTGGAGCTCCTGCAGCATGCGTGAGCCGCTACGTACGATCGTCCGCGCCGGAACGTTCATCGCGAGGAGCGATGCGATGACGGCGACGTACGAGATCGCGTCGATCGCGAAGCACCATCCCTCGCCCACTATGGCGATGATGATTCCGGCAACCGAGGGGCCGACGATGCGCGAGGCGTTGAACATCGCGGAGTTCAGTGCGATGGCGTTCGGAAGGTCGGCGCGGTCCTCGACCATCTCGACCACGAACGCCTGCCGCGCCGGCGTGTCGAACGCATTGATCACTCCTTGAACGACCTGCAGCGCAATCACCTCGGCTACGGTGATGACGTTCATCAGCGCCAGCACGGCGAGTGCGAGCGACTGCAATGCCGAGAGGATCTGCGTGACCACCAGCACGCGATGCCGGTTCCACCGGTCGACGTAGACACCGGCGAACGGCGCGAGAATGAGGAGCGGGATCTGACCGGCGAAACCGGTGACGCCGAGGAGCAGCTCCGACTTCGTCATCCGGTAGACGAGCCAGCTCGTCGCGACGCGCGTCAGCCACGTTCCGACCAGCGAGACCGTCTGGCCGGCGAAGAAGAGCCGGTAGTTGCGGTGAGACAGCGCGCGGGTGAGCCGAGACATCGTTCCCGAAACGGGGGCAAGTGGCGTACCCGGCAATTTTGTAGTCATCGGTAATTAGTTAGGCGGAAATGCTGGACTACGCGTTTCCATCGTGCTACCTTGCCGTACGTAATTCGCATGGAGCATCTCGATACCGACCTGATTGAGCTCGCCGAAGCGCTGCGCGACCCCGAGGTCTGGCGGCCGCAGCGACTGATACCAACTCCGCAGCAGCCGGAGCGGATCGCTGTTTTGGCGAACTTCAAGAAGCGCCTCGATGACGAGGACGATGCGGCTTCGTCTCTTCTCGACGAAGCGCTCAAGGGTCCGTCCGCGTGGTGGACCAACTCGCTCCGCAAGAGCGGCGTCCGGACCGCGGGGATCGTTCGCCAGCTTCTGCTCCGCATGCGCGCCGTCTCGCCCCGCGTTCCGGTTGATGCACTGGTTGGAACG
>DASXHZ010000046.1:0-159494 GCA_036488085.1 Thermoanaerobaculia bacterium | reverse complement strand
TCTGGCCACCGGCGACTGGCCACCGGCCACTCATTCTACGCGTCCTTCGGAATTCCGGATCGCCCATTCTGTATTTCGGGGGCGAGTTCGACTAGAGTCGCGCGGTTTCATTCAATTCATACGGGAGCCGTCCATGGATCGTCAGCATCGGAGAGACCTCAAACGCGACAAATTCGTCGACGAAGTCGGCAGTTGGACCACGCGCGCGAAGGAAAACCAGCGCCTGCTGGTCGGCATCACGGCCGTCGTCGTCGTCCTGGCCCTCATCGGCTACGGCATCTACTTCTACGGCAGCAACCGGGAGGCGAAAGCGCAGGACGCGCTCGGCACCGCGATCGCCGCGATCGACTCGCCGCTGGTCCAGCCCGGCACGCCGAACCCCGACGCCAAGTACACCACCGAACAACAGCGCACCGCGGCTGCCGAAGGCATGTTCCGCGACGTCCAGAAAAACTACTCGGGAACCAAGGCCGCGGACGTCTCGAACATCTACCTCGCCCGGATCGCCGCCTCGAAGGGTGACGTCGCCACGGCACAGAAGCTCCTCGCGGACTTCATCAGCGAGCATCCGCACCACCTCCTGGTCGGTGCGGCGCGGTACAGCCTCTACCAGCTTCGGATTGCCAACGGCGAGGCCCCGCAGGTCACCATCGAGCTGAATGCCGAGATGGCGAAGACGACCGACCAGGTCCTCCCGCCCGACACCCTCCTGGCCCTCCTCGCGCAGTCGTACGAGGCGCAGGGGAACAGCGAGAAGTCGAAGGAAACCTACCGCCGGATCGCGACCCAGTTCCCCGATTCGCCGTACGCCATCGACGCCCAGCGCCGGGTAGGGTCGGCGGTTTGATTTAGAAGAGGGCAGAGGGCAGAGCGCAGAGGACAACCACAATGTTACCTGCGCTCTAAGCACTGCGCTCTAAAATGCACGCCCTCGAAGTCGCCGCCTTAGCCTTCTGGCTCTACGCCCTCGTCACCACCATTCTGAACCTCCTGCTGGAACGGCCGCTCCATCCCTCTGATCGGACGAGCGGCCCTTTCGTTTCCGTCATCATCCCGGCGCGGAACGAGGAGCGGAGCATCGGCGACACGGTTGCGGCGATGCTGGCGCAGACCTATCGCGACATCGAGCTCATCGTGATCGACGACCAGTCGACCGACCGCACACCCCAGATCCTCGCGTCATTCAACGACTCGCGCCTGACCGTCATCCAAGGCGAAGAGACGCCCGCCGGCTGGCTCGGCAAGCCGTGGGCGCTCGAGCAGGGGAGCGGCCGCGCCCGCGGCCAGCTGCTGCTCTTCGTCGACGCCGACATCCACTATGAGCCGAAGGCGATCGCGTCGATGGTCGATGCTCTTGAAGCGAGCCGCGCCTCGATGCTCGCCGTGCTCCCGCACATCGAGATGTGCACCCTCGGCGAGCAAATCTCGATGATGATGCTCCCGTTCATCGTCTGGGCCGGCATCCCGTTCTGGCTCGGCAACCGCTGGAACGCTGTCGGCCTCGCCCTCGGCGGCGGTGTCGGCAACTTCGTCCGCCGCGGCGACTACGACGCCATCGGCGGCCATGAGTCGCTCCACAATGCCGTCGTCGACGACATCGGCCTCGCACGCCAGTTCCGCGCGCGCGGCTTTAGGACGACGCACGTCATCACCGACGACCTGGTCTCGGCCCGCATCTACCACGGCCTCCGCGAGGTCGTCTTCGGCTTCGAGAAGAACATGTTCGCCGTCCTGGGAAGCGTCTGGGCGGCGTGCGTCATGGCGGTCCTCATGATCGGCGTGCACCTGATGCCGTTCGCCCTCGCCCTCCTCGGCCGTCCGATTTCCATCGCGATCGTCGCGATCTGCACGCTGATTCGCCTCATGATCGCCATTCGCGGCCGCTATTCGCTCCTGAACGCGATCTTCCTGCACGTACCGATGGTGCTCGTCTGGTTCTATATCCTGATCCAGTCGACCTGGATGACCGTCCGGCGGCGGGAGATCCACTGGCGCGGACGTCGCAGTGCCGAGTGGAGCCGATTCGGTCGGTGATATTTTCGTCTCGCAAGGAGTGAAACCAATGAGCGACAAGCCCTTTCTAACGGACGTCACGGAGCTGCGCCGTCGCGCGCGGCAGCACATCGAAGACGGCGCGGTGACCGATACCTATCGCGGCAACCGCGAGACCGTGAACAAGCTCCTCAACGAGGCGCTGGCGACGGAGATCGTCTGCGTTCTCCGCTACAAGCGCCACTACTTCATGGCGCAAGGGATCAACGCCGACCCGATCGCCGCGGAGTTCCTCCAGCACGCGAACGAAGAGCAGGGACACGCCGACCAGATCGCCGGCCGTATCGTCCAGCTCGGCGGAGCCCCGAACATGAACCCCGAGGGCTTACTGTCGCGCTCGCACTCCGAGTACGTCGAGGGCCACACGCTGGTCGACATGATCAAGGAAGACCTCATCGCCGAACGCGTCGCGATCGACTCCTACACCGAGATGATCCGCTACATCGGCGACGACGACATCACCACCCGCCGTATGCTCGAGTCGATCCTCGCCGTCGAGGAAGAGCACGCCGACGACCTGTCGAGCTTCCTGGCCGATTTGGACAAGGACTGGCGGACGCGAGACCGGACGGCTGGGTAGGCGTGGAGCACCAGGGAATGTGCTAAATTCGTCCCGGTTTCATCTGGTCCCAGCGTTATGTCTAAATCAGCAGAGAGACACGCAGAGCTTCTCGACCAGATTCTGAAACCGTTCGATCTGAGCCACGACTTCGGGCGGAAGCGCGCCTACGAGGCGGCCATCGACTACGCCCGCCAGAACCTGATCGACGCCCCGCATTGCAACGACTTCCTGACCGCCGCCGCCGACCGGCTCGGCTTCGCCCCCATCTCCTTCGACACCATCGAGAATCGGGTCAAAGTCCCGAAGAACGCCTGGCTCGACGTCTGGATCAGCGACGAGGACGACGAGGTTGCGTTCACCGGCACGAAGGAGGGGATTCAGTACCTGATCGATCTCCTCTCCCACCTCCGCGACGCCGGCGATCCCGAGCAGCACATCCACCTCGACCGCGGCCTCCTGCCGATGACCGAGAACTCCGCGAACCTCGTCCTCTTCAAAGAGGAGGAGTCGTGGTTCACCGGAACGGCAGCCGAGGGCGCGGGCGACTTCCCGCAGCGTGAGATCGATCCGAAACAGATCTACGCCATTCAATTCGTCCACTACCCGCCGGACGACCTCCCGATCACGGCGCACAAGCTCTATCGCGTCCTCAAAGTCGAGGATGACGACGGTATCTCCGCGACCGTGAAAGAGTTTCCCGAGGGGGCGCAGGACCGGTACTGCAAAGTCACCTTCGTCGCCGACAACGACGATCGCTTCACCTACAGCTTCCACCTCGACGACCCCGCCGTGAACTACTTCACCCACCGCGAGATCCTCAAGCTCGCGATGCGTACGGTGTAGGGCTACACCACCTGCGCGCAGAACTTACAGCGCGTTGCTTGATTCGGGATCGCGGAGAGGCATTGCGGGCAGTCGCGGGTGTTCGGTGCTTGCGGCTCCGGCTTCCGGCGTAGGGCGTTGAACCACTTCACGACCAGGAAGACGGCGAATGCGACGAGGATGAAGGCGATGATGTTGTTGAGGAAGAGGCCGTAGTTCAGCGTGGCGACGCCGGCGGCCTTCGCCTGCGCCAGTGTGTCGTAGTGGTTGCCGTTCAGCGCGACGAACTTGTTCGTGAAGTCCTCATGGCCCATCAGGAGACTGATCGGCGGCATCAGGATGTCGTCGGTGAAAGACTTCACGACCGTCGCGAACGCCGCACCGATGACCACGCCGACCGCGAGGTCGAGAACGTTTCCCTTGAGCGCAAACTCCTTGAATTCCTTCAGCATGTTTCCTCCGCCAGCGAAAGGATAAACTCAACGCCATGATCCGGACGATCGCCGTCATCGGCACGGGGACGATGGGGCGCGGGATCGCGTATCTCGCCGCCGTCGCCGGCTACGACACGGTATTGCACGACAGCGACGCCGCGGCACTCGACGCCGCGCGCGCTTCGATCGACTCCACGCTGGCGAAGGGCGTCGAGAAGAAGAAGATCGGCGAGGCCGACGCCCGCGCCGCCATCGAGCGGCTGCAGATGATCGGCGACCTCGAGCCGGCGGTGCGCGATGCTGACCTGATCATCGAGGCCGTCCCCGAGAACTTCGACCTGAAGAAGGAGCTCTTCGCGCAAGCGGATCTCTTTTGCGCCGAGGAGGCGATCCTCGCCTCGAATACCTCGTCGATCTCCATCACCAAACTCGCGAGCAACGTCGAGCGGCGCGACCGCTTCGTCGGCATGCACTTCTTCAACCCGCCACACGTGATGAAACTCATCGAGCTCGTTCGCGGCGAGCGGACCTCGGACGCGACGATGGAACAGGTCCGTGCCGTCGCCGAGAAGATGGGAAAGACGCCGATCGTCGTCAGCGACTCGCCCGGCTTCGCCACCTCGCGCCTCGGCGTGGCGATCGGCCTCGAGGCGATGCGCATGCTCGAAGAAGGCGTCGCGTCCGCGGCCGACATCGACCGTGCCATGGAGCTCGGCTACAACCATCCGATGGGACCGCTCCGCCTCACCGACCTCGTCGGCCTCGACGTCCGCCTCGGCATCGCCGAATACCTCGCCGAGACGCTCGGCCCCCGCTTCGAATCGCCACAAATCCTCCGCGACATGGTCCGCGACGGGAAGCTTGGCAAGAAGAGCGGCCGCGGGTTTTACGAATGGCCGTGATTCGTGATTCGTTACTCGATGCGTCATCCGTCACGCGTCATCCGTCATCCGAGTAACGAGTAACGAGTAACGAGTAACGAATAACGAATAACGGTACCGGCTCACGTATGACGGATCACGGATCACGCCCCATTGAGTCCTACGGCGGATTCGCATACGCATACGACCAATCGCTAGGGCGCAGTTTCTTCTCCTCGGTGCGCCGCGTCCTCGATGACGTTCTCTACAAATACCCGACGCGTGCGAAGAGCCATCTCGACGTCGCCTGCGGGACGGGTCTCGTGCTCGAGCACATGGAGAAGACGCACGGCTTCCGGTCGATTGGAATCGATGCTTCGCTTCCGATGCTGGCGATCGCGAGGAAGCGGGCAAAGCGCGTCATCGCATGCGACCTCCGCACGCTCGCGGTCAGGAAACGGTTCGCGCGAATCACCTGCCTCTACGACAGCCTCAATCACATGCTCACGCGCGATGACCTGATCGCCGCGTTCCGAACGGTCCGCGGTGTCATGGACGCCAACTCGCTCTTCTTCTTCGACATGAACCATCCCGACATCTATCCCGCCGTCTGGGGCTCGCGCGACCCGTACGTGTCGAGCGGGAAGGACCACCACCTCGAGATCGCGACGAAGTACCGCCGCCGCGAGCGCCGCGCGTATGGCCGCGTCACCGGCTGGGCGAAGCTCCCGAACGGCGAGCGCGTCAACATCCGCGAGACGCACGAGCAGTTCGCCTGGAAACAGAGCGAGATCGAGGCGTGCCTCAACGCCGCGCGTCTCGGAGTCGTCGAGGTCATCGACTTTGACCCCTTCGAGGAGATCCAGGCGCTGGATGCCGAGGGGGTGAAAATGTTTTTCGTCTGCAACGCGTTACCGACAAATCGATGAATCCCTTGCAGAAACCATTGGAGAAGACATTCGCCATCGGCGGCGTCCACATTGACCCGCCGCTTGCCCTCGCGCCGATGGCCGAGGTGACCGACACCTACTACCGCAGCCTGATCAAAGAGCTGGGCGGTGTAGGGCTCGTCGTGTCCGAATTCATCTCCTCGGAAGGACTGACGCGCAAGAACGACCGCAGCCACAAGATGCTCCACTTCGAAGAGCACGAACGGCCGATCGCGATCCAGATCTATGGCGGCGATCCCGACCGGATGGACGACGCCGCGGCGGTCGTCGAGGAGCAGGGCGTCGACATCATCGACATCAACATGGGCTGCCCGGTGCGGAAGATCGTCAATAGCGGCGCCGGCTCGGCCATGCTGAAAGACTTCGACAAAGCCTCACGCGTCGTCGAGAAGATCCGTAAGCGCGTGAAGATGCCGGTCACGGTGAAAGTGCGCAAGGGGTGGGAGAGCAACGACGTCCTCCCGCTGCTGAAGCGCTTCGAAGAGATCGGCGTCGCCGCGATTGCGATCCACGGCCGCACGCGCAGCGAGGCGTACACCGGCGCCAGCGACTGGGCCTACATCGCCCACGTCAAGGCGAACCTCACGATTCCGGTGTGGGGGAACGGCGACGTCAAGACGCCCGCCGACGCCATCCGGATGTTCGAGCAGACCAAGGTCGACGGCGTGATGATCGGCCGCGCGGCGCTACACAATCCGTTCATCTTCCGCGACATTGTCGCGTTCGCGAACGGACAGCCAATTCTCGACGAGTTGGACCGCCGCATCGATGCCATGCAGCGCTACCTCGGCAAGATCGACTCCGCCGAGCAGATCGACAAATGGAAGCTCCACAAGGCTCGCACCGTCGTCGGCTGGTTCTCCCGCGGCATTGCGCACGGTAAAGACATCCGCAACGGCCTGCAGGACATCACCTCCGTCGGCGACGTGCAGCGGATCCTCGATCGCTTCCGGGAGTCGGTGGCAGCGTGAGACCAGAGCGCAGTGAGCAGAGCGCAAAGCGCAGAGGATCTCTGTCTGCGCTCTGCGCTCTGCGATCTCCCCTCTGAATCATGCCCTTCCCGCCGCACATCGAGCATGTTCTCGATCACTACGGCATCGCCCCTGACACCAAGGCCGCGCTCTACGACCTCTACCTATCAATGGGGGACGAGGTGCTCGAGGTGTTTGCCGACGTTGCGGACGGCGTGACCACTGCATCGACGCTGACGCCGGACGACACGCTGACGCTGCGTCACACGGTCGTCGAGCGATATCTGCGACGCAACCATCCGCAGTGGCTCGACGGAAAGCCGACGCCGAGCTTGTGGCATCCGCGCGCCGCCGCGGGCCGTGCCTCGGGGTTGGTGCTTCCGATCGAAAACAGAGCCGGCGATATCGCGCGGTCCATCGTCGGACCGTCGCAGCCGTTGCCGGAAGGCGTCCTCGTCCTCGGCCGCAACGCGCACTTCGGCGGACGCGCCGAGACGATCTCATTTGACGTCGTCGCCGCGTCGCTCTCCGACGCAATCGCCCTCGGCCAGGCCGCGGGCCAGCAGCACACCGTCCCCGGCTCGGCCGGCGAGACGAGCGGCACGCTCGACAGCGAGCGCCGCGTCGCGCTGCTGTGGGAGATCCAGCCGAACGTCTACAAGCCGGCGGAGGAGCGCAACCGCGCCATCGTGAAGGTCTACCGCAAGCACCGCAACTGGCACGTCGTGACGCTCGCCGCCGCCATCGAGTGGCTGCGCGAGAAAGAGACGAAGACGTTCATCCTACGCGGCGAGGCGCTCGCGGCGGCGCACGAGGTCAACCCCAACAAGCCGGTCTCGCCGACCATCGTCGAGCACCACAACCGTACCGTCGCGCAGGTCGTCTCGGCGTTCGCCCTGTCGCTCGCCGATCCCTCACCCGACGACGAGACCGTCATCCTCAACGCGACCGTGATGAATCACGCCCTCCGCAAGCATGCCGGACAAAACGGCGTGCGCTCGCTGATGTGGCGGATCGCCTGAGTTCATGCGATCATTCCGGCGCCCAATCGCTCCGGAAAGGTCGACCCCATCGTGCGCATTCGTCTTGCCGCCGTCGCGGCTGCCGTCTCTCTGATCCTCGTCTCCTCCCTCTCCGCCGCGCTCTCCAAAGCGCAAACCTTCCGCGACGCCACGCACGAAGAGCTGACCATGAAAGGCCTCGACTCCGCTCCCGGAGCGTCGGCGGCCATCCTCGACTGGGTGCATGTCGACGAGCTCGGAGCGATGTCGGAGTACTACCGAATCAAGGTCTTCACCGACGAGGGGAAGCAGTACGCCGACGTCGAGGTGCCGTACATGGCGTCGTACCCGGCGGACGGGCAGGTGACCGACATCGCGGCGCGGACGATCCATCCCGACGGAACGATCGTGCCGTTCGACGGCAAGGTGTACGACAAGCTCCTCTACAAGGGCAGCCATGGCGTCTATCGCGCGAAGACGTTCTCGCTCGCGGACGTACAGCCGGGGAGCCTCCTCGAGTATCACTTCGTCGTTCGCTGGTCGCCGAACCTTCTGATGGATACCGAGTGGATCATCCAGAAGTCGATCCCCATCGAGCACGCCAGCTTCACGCTGACGGCGTACGACGGCAACGAGTTCGGCTCGTTCTTCACCTACAGCGGCCTTCCGGCTGGTGTCGTGCCGTCGCACGTCGGCACCGCGCGGAACAAGTTTGCGCTGGAGATGGCCCACGTCGCCCCCTACCGCGACGAGCCGTACGCTCTTCCCGCAGCGCAGATCAAGCCGCGCGTCGCCTTCTACTACACCGCCAGCCATGTCCGTCCCGACTCGTTCTGGGACTCGCAGTCGCGCGATTGGAACAAAGAGGCCGAAGGCTTCCTCGCACGCTCCCGCGGCGTCTCGACCACCGCGAGCACGACGATCGGTTCGGAGCAGAACGCCGGGGAGAAGATCCGCAAGCTCTACACTTTCGTCCAAGGCCTGAAGAACCTCTCCGCCGACTCCTCGGTCACGACGATCAAGGAAGCGAAGAGCGCCGACGACGTGATCGCGAACAAGGGCGGCTCGTCGCATGAGCTGACGCGAACGTTCGTGGCGCTCGCGCGGAGCGCCGGCTTCGACGCCAACGTCATCCGCGTGGCGCCGCGCGACGAGCGCTTCTTCAGCGATAAACTTCCCGACGCCGAGCAGATGAGCGCCGAGGTCGCGGAAGTGATCGTCGACGGCAAGCCGCTCTACTTCGATCCGGGGACGCCGCACGCTCCGTTCGCGCTCCTCTCGTGGGAGAAGACGTACGTCCCCGGCATCCGGATGACGAAAGGCGGCAGCCCGCAGTGGCTGAAGACGCCGGTCGACCCGCCGTCGACCGCCCTGCTGCAGCGGAAAGCCGACTTGCGCCTCGACGGCGAGACGTTGAAAGGGACGATGACCATCGCGTTCCGCGGCCAGGAGGCGCTCGTCCGCCGGCTGCGCGGCGACGACGAGGCGGCGCGCAAGAAAGCGATCGAGGACGAGATCAAAGGATGGTTCCCCAACGGCGCGGTGCTGAACGTCAAGAGCGCCGAGGGGTTGTCGTCGCCGGATGACGCGATCGTGGTGAAGTGCGACGCCGAGCTGCCGGGCATCGTCTCGCGGGCCGGCACGCGCCTGATGGTGCCGCTCTCGGTCTTCGCCGCGTCGACCAGGAACCCTTTCGCTGCATCGACGCGGACCGCGCCGATCTACTTCCACTACTCGCGCCAGGAAGACGACGAGGTGAAGCTGACGCTGCCGGCGAAGTACGCGGCCGGCTCCCATCCGCCGCCGCAGTCACTCAACGCCGGCTCGTTCCAGTACGGCATGACCGTCGAGGACCACGGCTCGGAGCTGACGATGAAGCGCTCGCTCATCATCGACGCCATGTTCATCGACGCGGAGCAGTACTCCGGCGTCCGCAATTTCTTCAACGCCGCCGCTACGGCCGATCAGCGTCCGTTGCTCATCAACCCGCCCGCGGAATGACCAAGTGAGACGTGCCCTGTGGCTTCTCCTTGCGTTCACCGCGCTCCCCGGCCGCGCTTCGGTTCCGGACTGGGTGACGACGGCAGCGGCGGCAATGGTGCCGAGCGCATTCGTCGGCGATGCGAAGGCCGTGGTCGTTTTCGACAGCAAGGAGATCAGCGTCGGGGGCGGCGAGATCATCACGCACCGCCGGCGTGTGGTACGCATCCTGACGGCGGCGGGGCGTGACCTGGCGTCGTTCGTCGTCCACTACGACAAGGAGACCCAGTTGCGCAGTTTCCACGCCTGGGCGATCTCCGGGAGTGTGACGCGACAGTTCGGCGAGCGCGATGCGTTCGAGGCGAATCCGTACGGTGAGGTGTTCGACGACTCGCGGGTGAAGGCGCTGACGATTCCGAACGTCGCCCCCGGGACCGTCGTGGCGTGGGAGTACGAACAGCGCGAACGGCCGGACGCGTTGCAGGCCATCTGGGATTTTCAGGAAGAGCTCCCGGTGCTCTCCGCGAAGTGCCAGCTTTTCCTCCCGCCCGGATGGGAGATCGACCTGCGCTGGTTTCATCACGAGCCGGTTGCGCCGCTCCGCGGCATGCCGGGCAGTTGGGAGCTTCACGAGGTCCCGGCGCTGAAGGACGAGCCGCGCATGCCGGCGTTCGGCGCGGTTGCGGGGCGCGTGGCATTCAATTTCGTTCCCCCCGGCACGCCGGCTAGAGGAACGATCCACCGTTCGTGGGGCGACGTCGCGTCGTGGTTCGCGAACCTGGCGCTGGCGCGCTGCGTATCCTCGCCGCAGATCGACGCCAAAGTGCACGAGCTTGCGCCCCAAACCGCCGCGCCGCTCGACCGGCTCACCGCCCTCACGCGCTTCGCGCAGCGCGAAGTCCGCTACGTCGCGGTCGAGATCGGGATCGGCGGCTATCAGCCGCACGCCGCCGTCGACGTTTTCAGGAACCGTTACGGCGACTGCAAGGACAAGGTCGCGATCCTGCGGACGATGCTCGCCGCGGCCGGCTTCGAGTCGTACTACGTCCTCGTGAACACCGATCGCGGGATCATCGATCCGGCGTTCCCGACCGCGGTGCTCTTCAACCACGCCATCATCGCCATCCGTCTGCCGAAGGACGTCTCGTTCCCCGGTTTCTTCTCCGTCTACGATCACCCCACCCTCGGCAGGCTCCTGATCTTCGACCCCACCAGCTCGGTCACCCCGCTCGGCCGGATCCCGGAGTACGAGCAGGAAGGACATGGCCTTCTTGTCACCGAAAAGGGAGGAGAGTTGATCTCCCTGCCGGTTGCGCCGCCCGACTCGAACCAACTGCGGCGCCGCGCGAAGCTGCAACTGACCGCCGACGGCGCGCTCGCCGGCGACGTCGAAGAGGTGAGGACCGGCGCACTCGCGTCCGCGATGCGCTACACGCTGCGGACGCTGAACAGTACGGAACGCAGCCGCGCCATCGAGCAGATGGTCGCCTCGCACATGCTGTCATCCGAGGTGCGGGAGCTGAAGATCGAAAACGCCGACGATCCTTCCGCCGACCTCGTCGTCCGCTACCGGCTGACGGCGCCGCGGTATGCGTCGCGCGCCGCCGAGCTGACGCTCCTCCGTCCGCGCGTGCTCGGCCAGAAGGCGGATGCGCAGATCGACCTCGCAACGCGCAAACAGGCGTACGTCACCGACGGTCCGTCGCTGCAGACCGATGACATCGAGATCGTCATTCCTCCCGAGTTGCACCTGGACGAGCTGCCGCCCGTCGCGACGATCTCGATCGTGCCGCTGGCGTATTCGAGCCACGCCAAGTTCGAGAACGGCGTTCTCCACTATCAGCGGGAGATGACGACGCGGACGTTCACCGTCCCGGTGGCGTCTCTCGCCGAGCTGAACCGCGCCTTCGCGAAGATCAGCTCCGACGAGCGGAGCACCGCCGTCTTCGTCGAAAAGCGATAATTCATCAAGCAGGAGGCGGTACGTCATGAAGCGGATTGCTGTGCTGGTCCTCGGGGTGTCACTCGCGTTGCCTCTATCGGCCGGAACGATCAAGAGCATCAACCACGATCTGGTGCCGGCCGCTGACGGCGACTTCGTTTTCGTCGTCGGGGGGGACAACCGGCCGACGACGCATGGCGCGCCGTATCCGCACGTCTTCGATATGGTCCTCTCCGAGATCCGGCTCATCAAGCCGGACCTGGTGCTCTGGAGCGGCGACACGATCTATGGCTACGGCGACAAGGACCGCACCGAGCTTGCGAACGAGTACGCGCGGTTCCTGAGGAAGGCGGCCTACGCCGATGTGCCGATCTTCAACGCGCCGGGCAATCACGAGATCCATCCGAACATCACGCCGTGCGACCAGCCGAACGTCTGCGAGGAGGAGTTCAAGGCGCACTTCGGCGACCTTTACGGCTCGTTCGACTATCGCGGCGTGCACTTCATCGCCATCGATACCGAGGAGATCGGCCACACGACGATCGTCGACGGGAAGCCGACTGGTGTCCAGGTGGTCGACGGCGATCAGCTCAAGTGGCTGAAGGACGATCTCGACACGCACAAGGACGCGCGCGCGATCTTCGCGTTCTTCCACACCGAGCTGACGCCCGCCCCGAACGACGAGGAAGGCCTCGGCCATCCCGCCCTCGGCAACGCCGCCGAGCTCAGGACGCTTTTCGCCAAGTACCACGTGAAGGGCGTCTTCCAGGGGCATGAACATCTGCTCTACGCGCCGGACCCGAAGACGACCGAGGGGGTCCACTACTTCGTCGCGGGGGGCGCCGGAGCGCCGATGTACGCGCGGCCGGAAAGCGGCGGCGTCTCGAACTACATCGTCGTGGAGATGAAGGGGAAAGATGCGACCTTCAACATCGTCGAGCCGGGACGCTTCTACGGCGAGACGGCGGGCGACGTGGTCTGGCTGGTCAACTCCAATGACGTCGACCTCCCCGCCCATCGCATCGAGGCGACGCTTCCCGGATCCGTCGGAACGTGCGGCTCGCTGTCGGCCGACCAGACGCTCGCGAAAAAGTTCAAGGGCGATATCCAAGTCGTCAGTTGCAAGCCAGCGGGTAACAACCTCGAGCTGGTGCTGGAGACGACGGCGGACATGCCGGGGCGGAGCTCAATGGACATCCACGTCCACGCGAAAAAGTAACGAATCCGCGGCGGCAGACAGCAAGTCTCTGGTTGCAAAGCGGCTGTCCGCGCACGCAGATCGGCTGTCCGCCCTCGCAGACGGCCAGCCGGCGAGTGCAGACAGACGAACTGCGGTTGCAAGCTGACGAATTGTCGTTGCAGACAGACGAACTGCAGATGCAAGCTGACGAACTGCACGTGCAAGCTGACGAACTGCAGTCGCAAGCAGACGAACTGCCGTTGCAAGCTGACGAACTGCAGCCGCAAGCTGACGAACTGCACGTGCAAGCTGACGAACTGCAGCCGCAAGCTGGCGAACTGCACTTGCAAGCTGACGGACTGCAGCCGCAAGCGGACGAACTGCCGTTGCAAGCTGGCGAACTGCGGTTGCGGACTGGCGAACTGTCGTCTCCGGCGCCCGGTCTGCAGCCGCGGATCGATATCATCCGCGCATGAAACGTGCGCTTGTCGTTCTCGTCCTCTGCGCGACTTCGCTGTTCGCGCAGCCGCAGCAGCCGGTCGCGCTGACGATCGACCAGATCATGAAGGGGCCGCAGTTCGCCGGCTATGAGCCGCGCGACCTCCGCTGGGCGCCGGACGGGCAGCATCTTTTCTTCCGCTGGAAGCAGTACACGGAATCGATCGAGAAGGACTTCGACACGTACGTGGTCAACCGCGACGGCAAGGGCCTCCGCAAGCTGACGGACGAAGAGGCGAAGGACGCGCCGCCAGTGCGGGCCTACTGGTCGCGTGACCGCAAGCGCGCGGTCTACGTCGACGACGGCGACGTCGTCCTCTACGAGAACAACAAGCACCGGAACCTGACGAACACGGTCGAGCCGGAGTCGGCCGCGCGCTTCACGCGCGACGAGCGCCACGTCGCGTTCATGCGCGGCAACAACCTCTACGTCGTCGCGATCGACGACGGTGGCGTCATCGAGATGACGAACATTGCCGGTCCCGACGACAAGGAGCCGCTCTGGGACGAGAAGAAGGGGACGGAGAGCCAGGAGTTCGTGAAGTCGGAGGAGCGGAAGCTCTTCGACGTCGTCGAGCGCCGCGCGAAGAAGAAGGAAGAGGACGAGGCGAAGAAGAGGAAGGATCATCCGCTCAAGCCGTACAAGATCGACAAGCGGCAGAACGTCGCCGATCTGCAGCTCACGCCCGACGGCAAGTACGTGATCGCGTCGATCACCGCTGAAGGGGACAAGGGGAAGCGGACCATCGTCGCGAATTACGTCAGCGAAAGCGGGTACACCGAGGAGATCAACTCGCGCGAGAAAGTCGGCGACGCGCTGACGGTGACGAAGCTGGTGGTGCTCTCGACCGCCGACGGCGACGCGAAGACGTTCCAGAGCGGTCTCGAGCCGCCGGAAACGCCGGCCGCGAAGAACGAGAGGACGGAAAAGAAGGAGACGAAGAGCGAGGCGGCGACGGCGAAGAAGGAGCGCGACGTCTCGTTCAGCATGGTGGAGTTCGCCGACGACGGCACGAAGGCGTTCGTGTCGTTGCGCGCGCGCGACAACAAGGACGCCTGGCTCCTGGCGTTCGATCCAGCCTCGGCAAAAGGGCGCGTGCTGACGTCGACGCACGACGACGCGTGGGTGCTCCGCGGCCTCCCGTCGGGTTGGATGCCGGACGGCGCAAACCTTTGGTTCGTCAGCGAACAGACCGGATTCGCGCAGCTTTACGAAGTTCCATTCGCAGGCGGCGCGGTAAAGCCGCTCACTGAAGGAAAGTGGGAGATCGAAGACATCACGGTCTCGGACGACAAGAAGAGCTTCTACATGACGACGAGCGAGGTGTCGCCATACGAGCGCCACCTCTACCGGATGCCGGTCGGCGGAGGCACGCGGACGAAGCTGACGTCGCAGGCCGGACGCCACGATGCCGCGGTCTCGCCGGATGGCGCGGTGATCGCGGACCTCTACTCGTACACGAACAAACCGCCCGAGGTGTTCATCGGGACGACGAAGGTGACGACGTCACCGTCGCCGGAGTTCTTCACGTATCCGTGGCTCGATGCGCCGATCGTGACGTACCGCGCGAGCGACGGCGTGGACGTTCCGGCGCGCATCTACAAGCCTGCGAACTGGAAGACGGGCGGGCCGGCGGTGGTCTTCGTGCACGGTGCGGGATATCTGCAAAACGTGCATCGCTGGTGGTCGAGCTATTCGCGCGAGTACATGTTCCATCACTTCCTGATGGAGCACGGCTACCTCGTGCTGGACGCCGACTACCGCGGCTCGGCCGGATACGGGCGCGACTGGCGAACGGCGATCTACCGTCACATGGGCGGGCGCGATCTCGCCGACGAGGTCGACGCCGCGCACTGGCTCGTGAGCGCGCAGGGGGTGGATGCGCAGCGGATCGGGATGTACGGCGGAAGCTACGGCGGCTTCATGACGCTGATGGCGATGTTCACGGCTCCCGGGGTCTACCGTGCCGGCGCGGCGCTCCGTCCGGTGAGCGACTGGGCGCACTACAACCACGGCTACACGAGCGACATCCTCAACACGCCGCAGACCGATCCCGAGGCCTATCGCATCAGCTCGCCGATCTACTTCGCCGAGGGATTGCGGGGCGCGCTGCTGATCTGCCACGGTGTGATCGATACGAACGTCCACTTCCAGGACACGGTCCGCCTCGTCCAGAAGCTGATCGAGCTGCACGCCCAGAACTGGAACGTCGCGTTCTACCCCGTCGAGGACCACGGCTTCGTCGAGCCGTCGAGCTGGAGCGACGAGTACAAGCGGATATTTGGGCTGTTTGAGAGGGAGTTGAAGAGGCAATAGCAGCGGGCTCTGTCGTGTTTCACCCTTCTTATGGCTGACATCAAACGCGTAGGGATGATCTCCCTCGGGTGTCCGAAAAACACTGTCGACGCGGAGATCATGCTCGGGCAGCTCCGGCAGGAGAGTGAAGTCGTGATCACGAACGACCTCGATGAGGCGGACGTCGTGATCGTGAATACGTGCGGCTTCATAGACGCCGCGAAGCAGGAGTCGATCGACACGATTCTGGAGATTGCGGAACGCAAGGGCCGCGGCGTCGAGCGGCTGATCGTCAGCGGCTGCATGGTGCAGAAGTACCGCGGCGAGCTGCAGCAGGCGATCCCGGAGATCGATGCGTTCGTCGGGCTCGATCATCTCGAGAAGATCACAGAGGCTGTGAGTGGCGCCGCCGACTCGGCGGCAGATCTCGCACCGGCCAAGCGGAAGATGTCGGTCCGCCTCTACGAAGACCTGCCGCGCGTTCTCACCACCGGTACGGCGCACGCGTATCTGAAAGTCTCCGAGGGGTGCTCGAATCCGTGCACCTTCTGCGCGATTCCGCAGATGCGCGGGAAGTTCCGTTCGCGCACGATCGATTCGCTGCTCCGCGAGGCGCAGCAGCTCGAAGCGGCGGGCGTCAAAGAGCTCGCTCTCGTGGCGCAGGACACGACACGCTACGGCGAAGACCTCGGCGTCCCGAACGGTCTCACGCGGCTCGTCGAGACCCTGCTGAACGAGACCGGGTTCGAGTGGATCCGTTTCCTCTACGCCTATCCCGGCTCGCTCGACTGGTCTCTCTTCGAACTGATGGGCCGCGAGAAGCGATTCGTTTCGTACTGCGACATCCCGTTGCAGCACGTCAGCGCGAACGTCCTCGCGCGGATGCGCCGTCCGGGGTCGCCGAAGGAGTACCGCGAGATGATCGCGCGGATGCGCGACCTCGTTCCCGACATCACGCTGCGTACGACATTCATCACCGGCCACCCCGGCGAGACGCCGAAGGACTTCGGCGAGCTTTACGACTTCGTCGGCTGGGCGAAGTTCGACAACATGGGGGCGTTCGTCTATTCGCCCGAGGATTCGACCATCGCGGCGCGAATGGAGGATGTCCCGACGCGGAAGACGGCCGAACGCCGTCGCGAGAAGCTGATGGAACTGCAACAGTCGATCTCGCGCGAGCGCAACGAGGCGCGGATCGGACGGACATACGACGCGATCGTCACCGGCGTCTGCGAGGAAACGGAGCACCTGCTGGAAGGGCGCATCATCGGCCAGGCGCCCGAGATCGACGGGCGGCTGTTGATCAACGACGGGATCGACGCGTTGACGGAGATGCCGTCATTCGTCCGCGTCGAGATCACCGACGCCCACCCGTACGATTTGGTCGGCGGGATCGTTTAAGGCGCGGCGCATGGGAGCGCGACCGACTGCGGCCCTCCGGCGTCGACGCCGAGGATCGCGCCGAGGGTCTTCGCGATGTCGGTCGGCGCGGCGTTGGTCGAGTACGAGCCGGGGGAGATGCCGCGGCCGAAGAACATGAGCGGGACGTGCATGTCGTCTTCGACCGGCTGTCCGTGCGTGGTGCCGGTGGCGCCGTAGTTCCAGATCCAGCCGGGCCTGAGCGCCACGAGGACGTCGCCGGAGCGATCGGCGCGGAATGCGTTGCGCATCGCGAGCTCGGTGCCGGACACGTTCGGATCCTGGGCGTTCAGCTCGGAATTGGTCCAGGCGCCGGCGACGCCGTTCATTTTTCGCACGGCGTCGCGGATTGCAGTTTTCACCTGCTCGCCGTCGAGCTTCAACTCCCGGATTCGGTCCCAGTTCAGATACAGCCCCGGTTCCTCGAACGTGTGAATCAGCCGGTCGCCGAGGGGCGTCGCGTCCGAGACCTCGATCTTCAGCGCCGCGGCGATGTTCTTCTCGAGCTGCACGCGCTCCGGCGAGTGCTTCGCGAGGTCGCCGAGCGTCTTGTCGTCCTTGTGCGGATCGCCCAGGCCGAAGCGCCCCGCGTCGCGGCCGAGCGCCTTTGCCACCTCGGGGATCGACTGCACGCCGTGATCAGACGTGAGCGCGATCGTATACCGGTCGGGGTATTTCTTGTCGAGATACTCAATGAAGCCGGCGACGTCGCGGTCGGTGCGCACGACGCTATCCGCCGCTTCGAACGAGTCGGGGCCGTATGCATGGCCGACGTAGTCGCTGGAGGAAAGGCCGACGTAGAGCAGCAGCGGTTTCTCGGTCTCGATGATCCGCTCGGCCATCGAGATCACCAGTCCGTTTCCGTACGGTGACGTCGTGACCGCGTTGACGCTCTTGAGCGGATGCGGGAACTGAACACCCAGCTCGTACGGGTTGGTCTTGTACTTCCGCAGCTCCTCAAGGTCATGCGTCAGCCGCTGCAGGTCGGCCGCGGGGATGAACGTCGTCTGCTCCCACACCGTGTGCGCCTTCACGTACTCCGGGACGCCGACGTTGTACTCGCTAACCATCGTGTGGTTCGCGGCGGTGTAGTACGTGCTGCTCGTGAATCCTGGGATCTTCGGATCGAACCAGTAGGCTTCCGTCCCCTTGCGTCCCGCCATCAGGATCGCGGCGCGATCCTTCAGCGCGACGCCAATCACCTTCGCGCCGGGGTACTTCTCCTGCACGCGGTCGCCGAGCGCGTCGGTGCCGAGGTTGACGGGCGAGAACGGCGGGGTGACGCGCGGATCGGCGGCACAGTAGACCGTCGCGTGCGCGACTCGGTCATACCAGTTGTTCGAGACGATCCCGGTGCGCGACGGCGGATTGCCCGTTCCGATCGCCGCATGCCCCGGCCCAGTCTCCGTGATCGCGTACGGATAGCGCGCCTCCGAGAAGTTGGCGCCGTGCTTCAGGAAGCGACTGAAACCGTCGTCCGCGAAGTAGGGCGCGAATCGCGGGATGTAGTAGTAGGGGAACTGATCGATCGAGATGACGACCACGAGATCGGGCCGCTCGGCGGCGAAGGTCGTGGAGGCGAGGAGGAGAAGAAGGACTGCAATCAGGAGGCGCGTCGCGAGGGTGCGCATTGCGGCTGATGATAAGGGGGAAGGGAGGGGAAAGGTTCGATGGAAAGAAGAGGTTCGAAGTTCGAGGTTCGAGGGAAGAGGTGAGAGTTTCGTTCGAACCCTATCTCTTCCCTCGAACCTCTTCCCTCAATCTTCTACAAAAAAAGAGGGCCACCTTGCGGTGGCCCTCTTCGTTTGAAGCGTGTGTGCGAAGTCTAGAACAGAAGCTTGAATGCGATCTGGAACGTGCGCGGGTCGACCAGGGAGGAGTAACCCTGGATCTGGCCGAACGTGTTCACCTGCACGTTCGAGGCATTGGCGTTGGTGAACTTGGTGATCGCGTACTTGTCGGTGGACTGGGTGTACGTCACCTTGAAGGAGTCCGTGTTCGCGCCGATGATGTTACCGATCTGCTGGTTGAAGATGTTGAAGCACTCGGCGAGGACCTGGAACTGCATGCCGCGCGGCAGGTTGAACGACTTGCTGAGGCGCAGGTCGGCGTCCCAAACGTTCGGCTGGCGGTAGGTGTTGCGGTTGATGAGGTGGCCACCCCGGGCTGCGAGGAAGTCCGAGAACTGCTGCTTGGTGTCACCGTTCGCGGCGGTGATGTCGATGACCTCACCGCTGCTGTCGACGAACACCGGGGTGAAGTTCGCGGCCTGGCTCGTCTGCGCCTGGCCGGTCAGTGAGTTCGCCGAGCAGCCGCTGCAACTGAACGAGATGGCGTTCGTGTAGGGGAAGCCGGTCTGCCAGAAGGCGACGCCCGACAGCATGAAGCCGCCCGGGAAGCGGTACGTGAAGTCGCCGCTGATGCGGTGCGGGACGTCGTTGTCGCTGACGCCTTCGCTGAGCTTCGGATTGTTCGGGTCGATGAGGAAGGTGGTCGAGGTCGAACGGGTGTTCGTCTCGTAGTCGATCGAGGTGGCGTGGGTGTAATTGAGGTCCCACGAGATCTTGGAGTCGCCGAGGGCGAGCTTGTGGAACTCGATCGTCTGGCCGCGGTACCACGCGTCTTCGTTGCTCGTGATCTCGCGGATGATGCCCATGTCGTTGTACGGCCGCGCCGCGTTGGCGCTGCTGTTGTAGTCGTACACCGGCATGTTGCCGAGGACGACGCCGGTCGGAACGAGGTTGATGTTCTTCGTTCCCTGGACGTGCGTCAGCTTCGAGTACACGGCGCCGACGCTGGCGCTGTAGGTGGTGCCGAGCTGCTGTTCGAACTGCAGGTTCGAGCGCCACGCTTCCTGCGCCTGATAGTTCGGGCCGATCGTCACGAGGTTCGCGCTGAGCGCGGACTGCGAGAGGAACTGCGCCGGGGTGAGGAGCGAGGGGAACGTCGGACACGGATGGTTCGCCGCGCTGCAGGTGAACGTCGAGGTGACGAGCGCGCCGCTGATGCCCTGGATCGGCGAGGCGAGCAGGATGTCCGGCATGTATTCGAAGAACTTGCCGGTGCCGCCGCGGAGGACGGACCGGCCGGTGCCGAACACGTCATACGCGAAGCCGAGACGCGGGGCGATGTTGTTCGTGTCGTTCTTGATCTGCGAGATGAATTCCGGATGCTGCGGATATGCGTTGCCCGACGGGACCGGCGTCTTCTCGTAGTCGTAGCGAAGGCCGGCGTCGAGGGTGAGCTTCTTTCCAACGTGGAACTCGTCGTTGGCGAAGACGCCCCAGAGGTTCGTATCCCACTTCACGTCGCCGTTCGGATTGCCGGCCAGCGGGCCGTAGGCCTGCTGAAAGGTGTTCGGCACGTTGTTGAGGAAGTTCGGAACGGTGGTGAATGCGAAGAGACCGTTCTGCACGAAGCGCGGGAACGAGTCGAAGAGGTCGCGGTGCAGCACGTCGGCACCAACCTTGACCTGGTGGCCCTTGTACAGGTAGTTGAACGTGTCGCGGATCTGCCACTTCTTCTCGTCGGCGGTGTTCGGGGTCGTATCGGCGGCGCCGAAGAACTGCGTGACGCCGAAGTTGATCGAGAACTCGGTACCGTTCGTGAGGGCGGTGACCGGGCGCTGATCGCGTGCCTTCTGCGCGATGAGCTGGTTGAACATGCTGTTCGAGAAGACCGAGTCGCCCTCGACGACGGCCTGGTAGAACTTGTCGATCTCCTGCGTCTGGTTCAGACCGAAGGTCGTGTTCGAACCGCTGCCCTTGTTGGTGAACTTCATCGTGTTGCCGCGGATCGACCAGTGGTTGCCCGAGGTGGCGTTGAGGTCGGCCTTGCCGAGGAACGCGTTCTCGTTGAACGTCTGGTTGTAGGCGAGACCGCTCTCGTACGGCTGTCCGACGGTCGCCTGGATCTTGTCGAGGACCTGCTGCTGCTGCGCCGCGCTCAGACCCTGGAAGCCGGCCGACGCGCGGAGGTCGTTTCCGATGATGACCGGGAGCTGCTGGCGCTGCCCGTCGCCGTTCACGAAGAAGAACAGCTTGTCGCGAACGATCGGCCCGCCGACCGCAAAGCCGGGCTGTTTCGACGTCTTCGCGGAGAACGTGTCGGCAACCTTCAGGTTGTTGATGATGATGGGGCGTGTCGAGGCCCAGTTCTTGTTGCGGTCGAAGTAGAAGAGCTCACCGTCGACGTTGTTGGTGCCGCTCTTGGTGACGGCGTTGACGACCGCGCCGACGCCGCGTCCGTACTCCGCGTCGTACTCGCTGCGGACGACCTGGAACTCCTTGATGGCCGCCTGCGAGAAGGTGAACGGCGCACGCGTGCCGCCGGTCTGCTGGCCGAAGAAGTCGTTGTCGGAGTTCGCGCCGTCGATGTTGTAGTCGGTCGACAGCGGGCGAGCGCCGCCGGCGGTCGGCTGGCCGTCGAACGAGCCGACCGAGATGCCCGGGGTCAGTGCGGTCAGCGAACGGAAGTCGCGGCCGATGATCGGGAGGTTCTCGATCTGCTGGTTCGTCACCGAGGTCGTCAGGCCGGTCTTTTCCGGGTCGACGATCGGTGCCGCGGCGGTGACCGTGATCGACTCGGAAACCGACGGAGTCAGTCTGAGGTCGCTCTTGGTCATGTTGCCGAGGAGCACGGTGACGTGCGCGATGTGAGCGCCGCCGAGTCCCGAAAGCTCGCCGGAAACTTTGTAGTTGCCCGGCGGGAGGAGATTGATGGAGTAGCTTCCATCATTCTCCGTGGTGTTGGTACGAGTCAGGCCCGTATCGAGGTTGACGGCGGTGACGGTGACGCCGGGCAAACCAGCGCCGGTGTTATCCGTGACCTTTCCGCCAATCGAGCCGGTCGTGACGTTGACTGACTGTGCGAATGCTCCCATCGACACGAGCATGCACAGGAGTCCCACGAACAGACTGCGAGTGAGTTTCATGAAAGCCTCCTGAGATTTTCACCGGGGGGGTGATTCTGGAATTCTGGACGCGATATGGTAGACCAGTAACGAGCTGAAAGCCTAGAAACTCTTCAGGAAAGCCTCGTTGCTGTTGAATTTTTGCAGGCGCTCGAGCAGCATCTTCATCGCCGTCATCGGATCCGTCCCCGCCAAGGCTCGGCGCAGGGTGTGGATCTTCGGCAAGTACTGGGGAGGAATGAGCTTCTCCTCCTTGCGCGTGCCGGTCTGGGCGATGTTGATGGCCGGGAAGATGCGCCGTTCGAACAATCCTCGATCGAGAACGATCTCGGTGTTGCCCGTCCCCTTGAATTCCTGAAAGATGACTTCGTCCATGCGCGAGCCGGTGTCGACGAGCGCCGTGGCGATGATCGTGAGCGAGCCCCAATGCTCGCCGTTGCGCGCCGCGCCGAAGAAACGACGCGGTTTTTCCATCGTCCGGGCGTCGATTCCGCCGGAGAGGATCTTCCCCGAGCCGCGCTGCTCGTTGTTGTAAGCGCGCGACATGCGGGTGATCGAGTCGCAGAGGATCACGACGTTCTTCTTCAGCTCCACGAGCCGCCGCGCGCGCTCGAGCACGACCTCGGCGATCAGGATGTGGCTGTCCGCCGTCTCGTCGGAGCTCGACGCGATGACGTCGCCGCGCTCGAGGGAGCGCCGGAAGTCGGTGACCTCCTCGGGGCGTTCGTCGACGAGCAGCACGAAGACGGTGACGTCGGGATGGTTGGTGTTGATGCCGTGGGCGATGTCTTTCAGCAGCGTCGTCTTGCCGGCTTTCGGCGGCGCGACGATCAGGCAGCGCTGCCCCATGCCGAGCGGCGAGAGGAGGTCGATCACGCGCGTCGTCAGACGCTCCGACTCCGTCTCGAGCTTGAACAGAACATTCGGGTCGATCGAGATCAGCTCGGAGAACGGCCGCCGCGCCTCGCGGAACTCCTCGAGCGTCATCCCCTCGACCGTCTCGAGCTGCACGAGCTCGAGGCCGCCGTTGCCGCCGCGGCGTGCGTTGCCGGTCAGCATGAGACCTGGATCGAGATGCATCCGCTCGATGAAGGTGCGCTGCACGATCGCGTCGCCGGGGAAGGGAACGAAGTTGTTCGCCGCCTGGACCAGCAGCCCGCCGCCGTTCGGCTTGATATAGAGGACGCCGCTGACCGCGGTCAGCTCGCCCGGCGGGAGGTCGACCGGGATCGGTGTCTCCGGCGGGAGCGGGAGTCCGAGCTCGCGCGAGCGATGCCGCTGGCGGCGACGGCGACGGCGCTGAGCGCCGGGGCCTGACCCGCTGCGGTCCCGATACGGATCGACGACGGTGTTGCCGATCGAGTCGGGGTTCGATGTGTGTGCGGTTCCGTTTTCCGGTCCGGCGGAGCCGCGGCGTTTGCGCCGTCGGCCGCGCTTACGCGGGGGGCGATCTTCTGGTGTCATTCAGCCTCTAAACCAAATTCGAACGGCTTATGTGTGCACCCGCGAGACCCTGGACCAGCGATTAGCGGAGAGTCAAACTCTCGGAACGCCCGGTTGGAAACCGATAAATCGCTGCACGAGATGCAGGGGTAGTATGCCACGGGTTTTTTGAAATGCAAGTCGGTGAGACGGGAGTCGTGAGGCGGGAGTGGAGTCGACTCCCGACTCACTACTCACCTTTCACAGTTTTGTGCCAAAATGCGGCCCATCCCTTTCCCGCTGAAACGACCCGCACATGCCTGAGAACATTCTGGTTGTCGAGTACGAGCCTCGATATACGGACCGCGTCCGGCAGGCTCTGACGGGGCAGCCGTACTCGCCCGCGTTCGCGAAGGACGGCGAGGAGGCGCTCCGGGTACTGTCGGCCGATGCGCCGAAACTGATCGTTTTGTCGTCGGTCGTCCCGAAGATCAGTACCGGAGAGCTGATCCGCGCCATCCGGAATCAGGGAAAGCTCGCCGCGACGCCGATCCTTCTCACCGTCTCCGGCTACAACGGCAATTCGCCGAAGGCCGACGCGCAGCGCCTGGGAGCCTCCGACATCCTCCCCAAGCCTTACTCGGAATCAGAGTTCCTCGGCAAAGTGCAGCAGTTGCTCCCAGCCGAATACGATCAAACCGTAGCCGCACCCGGAGTCAGGAAAACAATGGCGAAGCAAAGCGACGATCTCGACAAGATGCTGGCAGACACGCTCGCGGGCGTGATGCCGCAGAAGAAGACGCAGGCGGGCGGTACACCGACGACGCCCGCGCCGAAGCCGCCGGCCCCCGCGCCGCCCCTCGCACCGAGTGCCGCGCCGCATGCGCGCACGCCCGAGTCGCAGAAGCCGAGGAGTGCTTCCGACAACCTGGCGCTCGACAAGATGCTCTCGGACACGCTGTCGGGACTCGACCGCACGGTTCGCGTTCCGCGGCCAACACCTCCCGCTCCGCAGGCTCCGCCGGTTGCTCCGAGGCCGGTCGCTCCTCCCGCTCCATCAGCCGCGGCGGCGAAGCCGTCATTTGCCACCGAGAAGATTCCGGTAGTTAGCGTTGACAAAATGCCGGTGTCGTCGCCGGTGCTCGCGCCGGTTCCGCCTCCCGCGCACGTCGAGGAAGATGAGCCGCGGGACGGGATCAAGTTCGGCCAGTACGTTCTGCTCGAAAAGATCGCCGTCGGTGGGATGGCCGAGGTCTGGAAGGCGCGGATGCGCGGCGTGGAAGGATTCCAGAAGATCGTCGCGATCAAGAAGATCCTCCCGCACCTCTCGGACAACCAGGACTTCATCGAGATGTTCATCGATGAGGCGAAGCTGGCCGCGCAGCTCAACCACAACAACATCATTCACATCTACGACCTCGGCAAGATCCAGAGCTCGTACTACATCGCGATGGAGTACGTCGACGGATCGGATCTCAAGACGATCCTCAAGCGCGCGCAGGAGCGCGACCAGCCGATGTCGATCGAGCTGGGGCTCTTCGTGGCCTCGAAGATCGCCTCGGCGCTCGACTACGCGCACCGCAAGCGCGACTTCGACGACCACGAGCTCGGTCTCGTGCACCGCGACGTCTCGCCGCAGAACGTGCTGATCTCCGAGGAGGGCGACATCAAGCTCTGCGACTTCGGCATCGCGAAGGCGGCGTCGAAGGCGTCGCACACGCAGGCCGGCGCGCTCAAAGGAAAGCTGCAGTACATGTCGCCGGAGCAGGCGTGGGGCAAGCACATCGACAAACGCTCCGACATCTTCGCGCTCGCGACGGTGCTTTTCGAGATGCTCACCGGACGTCGTCTCTTCACCGGCGACAACGAGCTCTCCATCCTCGAGCAGGTTCGCGAGGCGCGCGTCACCGCTCCGTCGCAGTTCAACGACGAGGTGACGCCGGAGATCGACGCGATCGTTCTCAAGGCACTGCAGAAGGAGCCCGACAAGCGTTACCAGACCGCGGGCGAGATGGCGCGCGATCTCGATCAGGTGCTCTACAGCTTCAAGCCGACGCCGACCAGCGCCGATCTCGCGATCTACATGCATCGCCTCGGCGAAGAAGCGCCGACGCCGCTGCATACGCCCGAGCCGGAACCGTTCGTTCCGCCGCCGCCTCCGAAGGCGGCGCACGTCGTCGCCGCGCCTGTCGCCGCGGCGCCTGTGATGCCAATCGCTGCGCCCGCGGTCGCCCAGTACGACCAGGCGCCGAAGAAGTCGAACATGCTCCCGGCGATCATCGGCGCCGCGGTCGTCGTGCTCGGGATCGTCGCCTTCTTCTTGATGCGCGGCAAAGGCAACACTGCCGCACCGGCGACGACGACGGCGAAACCGATCGCCGCCGCGCCGTCGAACACCACGGTTCCGATCGCGGCCGTGCCTTTGACGGCGAGCTCTCCAACGACAGCCGTTCCGACGTCCACCGCGCCCGATCAGGCGAAGGTCGACGAGGAGGTGCGGAAGCGCCTCGAGATGGAGCGCCTGAAACTCGAACAGCAGAACAAGACGCAGCAGGCGGCGCAGCCGGCGCAGGCCGCTCCCGTCGTTTCGCGTCCGACGCCGACACCGGTCCCCGTCCAGGCCGCGCAGACGACTCCGGTCGCACCCTTGCCGGTTCCGGTGCCGGTCGCGCCCGTGCCGCAGCCGGTCGAAGCGCGTCCCACGCCGGCGCCGCAGCCGGCGGCCGCCGAGGCTCCGAAACTTCGCGAGGGGGACCTCGTTCCGCCGGGTACCGAAGGTCTCACGCCGGCACACATCATCCACCAGGCAGTTCCGACTTATCCGCCGCTCGCGCGCGCGCAACGCGTGGAGGGAACGGTCATCGTCAACGTGCTCGTGTCGGAGGCGGGACGCGTGCTGGATGCGAGGGTGCTGAGCGGCGTGAATCGTCCGGTCGGCATCAACGAGTCGGCACTGCAAGCAGTGCGGAATTCGTCGTTCGCGTCGGGGATGAAAGAAGGCGTTCGTGTGAAGTCGTGGACGACCGTAGTGGTCGCCTTTAAACTATGACCGCTCGATCGAAAACGGGAGGGTTTTGAAAATGGCAGTGATCACTGATCAGCAACGCAAGTTCTACGAGACCACGCTGCAGGTGACGAAGCAGGAGATCAGCGATCTGAAGGATCAGATCGAAGAGGAACTTGCGAAGGTCAAGGATCGCATCGCCGAGCTGCAGAACGCCATCAACGCGTCGAAGCAGATGTACAGCGCGGCCTGCGCCCGTCTCGGCATCACGAACGATCTCGACGAGGAGGAGGGCGGTGAGTCGTAGCACTCCCGCGCTCCGGTCGTTCGCAAACCGCGGCCTTTGCGCCGCGGTTCTTGTTTTTGCGCTCACCGCTGCGAATCCGATTCCCCGCCGCGTCATCACGCTGGCGCCGAACCTGACGGAGATCGTGTTCGCGATCGGGGCGGGCGACCACATCGTCGCAACCGACGACTTTTCCGATTCGCCTGAGGCGGCGAAGAAGCTGCCGAAAGTCGGGGGGCAGGAGCCGAGCATCGAGCGCATCGTCGCCGCGAAGCCGGACATCGTGCTCGCATCGGCGAGCGCGAACGTCACGGCGTTGCGCGCCGCGAACCTGCCGCTCGAAGTCATCAAGACCGATCGCCTCGACGAAGTCGCGCCGGTGATGTTGAAGCTCGGTGCGCTGCTGCACGCCCCGCACGCGGACGAAGCGGCGCGCGCGGTGCGCGACGGACTCGCGAAGCAGCACCGCATCCGCAAGCATCCGCCGCGCATCCTGTTTGCGGCGTGGAACCAGCCGTTGTACGTCGGCGGGCGCGACACGTTCATCGACGACCTGCTGCATGTCTGCGGCGCACAGAATGCGGTTGAGGTCACTGGATGGCCGCAGTACGCGCTCGAGAGCGTCGTCGCGGCGCCGCCGGACATCATTCTTCACTCGTCGCGCCTCGACCTCGAGCCGCTCCTCCGCGCCGCGCCGGAGCTGCGCACGAAGAGCCGCATCGTCCCGATCGATGAGGACCGTTTCACCCGCCCCGGACCGCACGTCGTCGATGCCGCCGCGAATCTGAATGCGATCATCGACGCGTGGGAGAAGTCGCACTGAAACGTGGTGTCTTCGTTCTGGCCGTTCTCCTGATAGCGGTTATCATCGCGGCGGTCTGCCTCGGCGCCGCTCACGTCTCGTGGCGTGACGCGCTCTCCGGTGACGCCACGGCGCGCGCGGTGCTGGTGCGCATCCGTCTCTCCCGCGTCGTCGTCGCGGCGTTGATCGGCGCGACGCTCGCGGTTGCCGGCGTCACGTTCCAGACGCTCCTCCGCAATCCGCTCGCCGACCCGTTCATCCTCGGCGTCTCTGGCGGCGCCGCATGCGGCGCCGCGGTCGTGACGGCGTTCGGCCTCGCGCGCGTTCCCGGCCTCGTGCCGGTCGTCGCGTTCGCGGGAGCGTGCGGCGCGACCGCCGCGGTCTTTCTCGTGGCGCGGCGTCGGGGACGCACCGACACGACGCGGCTGCTGCTCTCCGGCCTCATTCTCAACGCGCTCTTCTCCGCGATCATCCTCATCGCCTTCGCGCTCGCGCCCGCGAGTGACATGGCGTCCGCGCTCCGCTGGATGATGGGCTCACTCTCCGGCGCATCTTGGTCGGACGCCATCCTCCTCGGCACGATGTTCGTCATCGCCACCGCGACGCTCGTCTTCATCTCGAACGATCTCCGCATGCTGGCGTTCGGCGAGGACGACGCGCGCGCGCACGGCGTCAACGTCGAGCGGGTGAAGCTGATCGGCTTCGGCGCCGCGTCGATCGTCACCGGCGCGGCGGTGGCGGCGAGCGGGATCATCGGCTTCGTCGGACTGCTCGTCCCGCATCTCGTCCGCCTCATCTGGCGGCGCGACTATCGATACCTCCTGCCGCTCTGCGCGCTCGCCGGCCCGGCGTTGCTCGTCGCCAGCGATACCGTCGCACGTGTCGCGATCGCGCCGGTCGAGCTTCCGGTCGGCGCCATCACCGCGCTCCTCGGCGTCCCGTTTTTTCTCTCGCTGCTCCGGAGTAGCCGCTGATGTTGCGCGTCGAGAACGTCTCGTATGCGTATGGTGTGGCGCCGCCGACTCGGCGGCGAATGCATCCCGACGCCGACGCCGCCGAGTCGGCGGCGCCACACAGAGGCGTAAACGACGTCTCGCTGCACGTGGGCGACGGCGGTGCGCTGATCGCGCTTGCCGGTCCGAATGGCTCCGGCAAGTCGACGCTCCTGAAGCTCATCGCGCGCGTCATCGCGCCGCAACGCGGCGAGGTCGTGCTGGATGACCGCAACGACTGGACCGCGAAGGAGTACGCGCGCCGGGTCGGCTACCTGCCGCAGGAGACGGAAGACGTGTTCGCCATGCGTGCGATCGACGTCGTCGTCTCCGGCCGTGCGCCGTATCTCAGCCGTTTCGCTTTCGAGTCGGAGGAGGACTACGCAGAAGCCGAGAAGGCGCTCGCGCTCTGCGATGCCTCGTACCTTGGCGCGCGCTTTCTCGACGAGATGAGCGGCGGCGAGCGGAAGCGTGTCTTCCTCGCCCGCGTCCTCGCCGGCGCCCCGCGTCTCATCCTCCTCGACGAGCCGTTCGCGGCGCTCGACGTCGCGCACGTGCAGCAGTTCTCCCGTCTCCTGCGCGACATCGTCGATCGCACCAACAGCACCGTCGTGTTTGCCTCGCACGACCTGAACTGGGCGGCCGCGTACAGCGACCGGATGCTCGTCATGCGCGATGGCCGTATCGCGCGCGACGCCACACCGGGCGAAGTCATGCGTACCGAAGTCGTCCGCGAGCTCTTCGGTTTCGACGCGCGGACGATCGACGGTTGGTTGGTTCCCAATCTTCAACGGTAAACGTGGAGTCGCGTAAACCGTCCAAGAGACATGAAACGCAAACTCCTTGCGGGCGCGACGCTGCTCCTCGTGCTCGTGACGTTCACCGGAACTGACAAGAATCTCACCGACCGCGAGCGTGCGCAGCACGCGCTCAATCGCCTCGCATTCGGCCCGCGACCCGGCGACATCGACCGCGTCCTGAAGGACGGCGTCGACGTTTGGATCGCGCAGCAGCTCCATCCCGAAGCGATCCCCGACCGCGACGTCGAGGCGCGTCTCGCCGGCTATCCGACGCTCAAGATGAGCGACTCCGAAATCCTCAGCACGTACTACAAGCCGATCCTCGAGGCGCGCAAGGAAGCGAAAGAGGCGGCGAAGGACGGGGCGGCAGTGGATGAAAAGGCGATGCTTGCCGAGATGCGGAAAGAGATTCCGCTCGACAAGCGCCCCCAGCGGGTGGTCCAGGAGCTGATGGCGCAGCGTCTCATCCGCGCCGTCGACTCCGACCGCCAGCTCAACGAGGTGATGGTCGACTTCTGGTTCAACCACTTCAATGTCTTTTCCGGCAAGCAAATCGATCGCTTCCTGCTGACCAGCTACGAGCGCGACGTCATCCGCCCGCACATTTGGGGACGCTTCGAGGACCTGCTGATGGCGACCGCGAAGTCGCCGGCAATGCTCATCTACCTCGACAACGCGCGCTCCGTCGCCGCGCCGGAGAACCGTCCGCAACGCGCGCAGCGTTTCATGCAAATGGCGATGCCGAAGAACGCGAACCGCGGCGGCCTCAATGAGAACTACGCGCGCGAGATCATGGAGCTCCACACCCTCGGCGTCGACGGCGGCTATACGCAGAAGGACGTCACCGAGCTGGCGCGCGTCTTCACCGGCTGGTCGCTGACGCGTCCGCAGCAAGGCGACGCGCGCTTCGTCTTCCGTCCCGCGCTTCACGACGCCGGCTCGAAGACGGTCCTCGGCGTTCACTTCTTCCCCGGTGGAGGGATGGAGGAAGGGGAGCGGATGATCCACATCCTCGCGCACCAGCCCGCGACCGCCCATCACATCGCCTATGAGCTCTGCCAGCGCCTCGTGGCCGACGATCCGCCGCCGGCGCTCGTCAACCGCGTCGCGAAACGTTTCCTTGATACCGACGGCGATCTGCGCCAGACCGTGAAGGCGGTCATCGACAGCCCGGAGTTCTGGGACCGTAAGGACTACGACGCGAAGGTGAAGTCGCCGTTCGAATACGTGGCGTCGGCTGTTCGCGCCATCGGCGGGCGTCTCGACGACCCGATGCCGCTCGCGCGTTCGCTGCAGCAGATGGGCGAGCCGCTCTACGGCGCGCAGCCTCCGACCGGCTATTCGGAGAAGGCGAGCGCGTGGATCAACACCGGCGCGCTTCTCGCGCGGCTGAACTTCGCCCTCGCGCTCGCGTCCAACAAGATGCCGGGCGTGCACGCCGACGTCGTATCGCTCATTCCCGCCGAGGCGGCGGCTGATGCGAACAAGTCAGTCGACGCGCTCGCCGTCGCGATTACCGGCGGCGAGATCAGCGACGCCACGCGCAAGACGATCAAGTCACGCATCGTCGAGCGCAAGGCGCCGACCGAGGATCCGTGGGACAACACCCAGATCCCGACGGTCGCCGCGCTGATTTTGGGATCGCCCGAATTTCAAAGACAGTGAGACTCCCATGATCGACCGTAGAACATTCTTCAAATCCTCCGGCCTCGCGCTCTTCGCGGGCGGACTGTTGCCCAACGTATTCGTCCGGATGGCGGACGCCGCGACGACGAAAGGGAAGAAGACCCTCGTCGCGATCTTCCAGCGGGGCGCCGTCGACGGCCTCAACGTCATCGTGCCGTATGGCGAGAAGGCGTACTACGACGCGCGGCCGACCATCGCCGTGCCGCGCGATCAGGTCGTCGATCTCGACGGCTTCTTCGGCGCGCACCCGTCGCTCGCGTCGATCGCGCCATATTTCAAGGACAAGTCGCTCGCGGTCGTACATGCGGTCGGCAGCCCTGACGTCACGCGCTCTCACTTCGACGCGCAGGACTTCATGGAATCCGGCACGCCCGGCGTGAAGTCGACGGAAGACGGCTTTCTCGCCCGCGCCATCGCCTCGAAGAGCGAGAAGGAAGCGTCGCCCCTCCGCGCCGTCGCCCTCGGTCCCGCGCTGCCGCGCATTCTGAGCGGCGCCGGCGGCGCGGTCGCGATGCAGAACCTCGCGCAGTTCGGCATCCGTGCCGGCGCCGCCAGCAATCAGGTGCAGACGTCGTTCGAGTCGATGTACTCCGACGCCGTGGCGGGCGCGCTCGGCGGCACCGCGAAGGAGTCGTTCGAGGCGGCGAAGATCCTCAAGTCCGCCGACCCGCAGAAACTGCAGCCGGAGAACGGCGCCGTCTATCCGAGCAATCCGCTCGGCAATTCGCTCAAACAGATCGCGCAGCTCATCAAGTCGAACGTCGGGCTCGAGATCGCGTTCACCGACGTCAGCGGCTGGGACACGCACGCCGGCGAAGGCGGCGCGCAGGGACAGCTCGCGAACAACCTCCGCAACTTCTCCGACGCCATCGCGGCGTTCACGAAAGACCTCGGTTCGCGCATGGGCGACGTCGTCCTAGTGACGATGTCCGAATTCGGCCGCACCGTTCGCGAGAACGGCAACCGCGGCACCGACCACGGCCACGCGAACGTGATGCTCGTGCTTGGCGGCGGCGTGAAGGGCGGCAAGGTTTACGGCAAGTGGCCCGGCCTCAACTCCCAGCAGCTCTACGAGAACCGCGACCTCGCCATCACCACCGACTTCCGCGACGTCTTCGGCGAGCTGCTGACGAAGCAACTCGGCGTCGGGGCGCTGAAGAGCGTCTTCCCGGGGTACGACGTTTCATCCGCGAAGTGGCGCGGCGTTGTTGTGTAGGGGCAGGCTCTCAGCCTGCCCGCTTCTTCGACATCACCAACGCCGCCGAGACGACGCCCAGCACAGCGCACGACGACCAGAGGATCGCCTCGTGTTGCTCGAAGAGAATCGTCCCGAGGGTGGGGCCGATCATCATCCCGAGCGACCACGTCGTCACGAGCAGACCCATATAGCGGCCGCGGTACCGCTCCGGCGCGAGCTCGGTCATGTGCGCGCCGCCCATCGGCGAGTAGAGCATCTCCGCGGTCGTCCAGACGACGACGGTCGCCGCGAGCGCTGGAACTGTGTGCGCGAGTCCCGTGAGGGCGAAGCCGATGCCGTTCAGCGCGTAGCCGATCGCGATCACGGGGCGCGGGTCCATTCGCTGGATGCGCGACGTGATGATCAGCTCGAAGAGGATGATCATCACGCCGTTGATCGCGAGCAGCCCTCCGTACGTCGCCGCCGAGAAGCCGTCGCGCGTCACGTGCAGCGCGAACGTCGATCCCATCTGGAAGTCGACGGTGGATGCGAGGATGGCCGCCGCGAGGAACGCTACGACGCGCGAGTCGCGCATCGCGGTCCGTACCGCCTCGCCGGCCCGTTCATCCTTTGAATAGGTGCGCAGTCCCTGCGGCAGCGCGAAGATCGCGATGATTCCGTAGGCGACTGACGTCGCGGCGTCCGCCGCGAAGATGAGGAAGAACGAACGGTTCGCGAGGAAGCCGGCCGTGGCCGGACCGAACGCGAATCCGAGATTCACGGCGAAGCGGTAAAGCGAGAAACCGATGACGCGGTCTTCGGGCGGCACGATGTCGCCGATGAGCGCATGGCTTGCCGGGCGGTACATCTCCGTCGTCGCCCCCGCGAAGACCGCGAGGATGACGATCGACGAATAGCTGTGCGCCTGCGACAGCGCCAGCATTGCGGCGGCCGACGAGAACATCGAGAGGACGATCGTGTTGCGCCGTCCGATGCGGTCCGCGAGATGTCCTCCGGCCGCCGACGCCACGACCAGGCCGAAACCGTAGCAACCGATCGCGAAGCCGGCCTGCGGCGCCGAATACCCGCGGCGCGTCAGGAAGATAGCGAGCATCGGCATCACGAACGAGCCGAAGCGGTTCACGAACGTGCCGCCGTAGAGGATCCAGGCGGCCGCCGGCTGCCTCCGGAGCTGGTCGCGGAGACGCGTCACGCGCCCAACTGCGCGAGTGCGGCAGCGAAGCGCGTCACGAGGTCGGCGTCGAACTGCGTCCCGGCGCCTTCGCGCAATTTCTTCACCGCCTGCTCGCGCTGCACCGACTGCTGGTACGACGTCGCCGACGTCATCGCCACCCACGCATCGGCAATCTGGATGATCTTCGATGCGAGCGGAATCTGCGCGCCTGGCATCCGGCTCGGATATCCCTTCCCGTCGACGCGCTCGTGGTGCCGCAGCACCGCCTGCGCCACCTCGGGACCGAGGAGCGGCTCGACCAGCGCGGCGCCGACGATCGGATGCTCGGCGAGCGCGCGCATCTCGTCCGCCGTCAGATTCGAGCGGCGGTAGAGGCGGTCGTAGTCGAGGAGGCGAAGGCCGACGTCATGCACCAGCGCCGCGATGCGGATCGTCTCCACCTGCGTCGGCGGAACGTCGAGCGTGATCGCGAATCTCTGGGCGATCGACGACACCTGCCGCGAGTGATCGATGAGGTCGGGGAAGCGCTGGAAGTCGGGCTCGAGGAGAAACT
This sequence comes from Thermoanaerobaculia bacterium, assembly GCA_036488085.1. Classification (GTDB taxonomy): domain Bacteria; phylum Acidobacteriota; class Thermoanaerobaculia; order Gp7-AA8; family Gp7-AA8; genus DASXHZ01. Next base: position 125,698 of record DASXHZ010000046.1, on the reverse strand, counting down.
CCGCGATCACCTGCCGGTCGTTGCGTCCGCCGGTCGCCGCGATCGCCGACTCGATCGAGCTCTCGATCTGGCGCAGGAAGATGTGCAGCGCGCGCTGCGCCTGCGATTCCGGCGTCCGCTCGAACGCCACCGTGAGCACCAGCCCCTCGACGCTCTGCGCATTCACCGGCGCGCTGAGGATCGTCGAGACCGCAGCGGCGGTGATCGGCACGACCTGCACGCCGAACGGATAGACGAGCTGCGGGCGCGTCGTCATGTGCGGCTGATTCGCGCGCTTGAGCCACTCCTGGAGGTGCGACTGCAGCATCTCCATCGCGTCGTCCATCACCGTGGCGATCGCGACGATCGACTGCGGATTGTTCACGTGGCCGATGGCGCTGAAGCAGGCGAGGACCGCGCCGGGAACCGCGATCGCGGCCGGCAGCAGGAGCCGCACGACCTCGAGATCGCGGTCGGTCAGGACGCGTTTGCCGGTGACGTGTGCGAGCTGGCGTTTCGCCATCGTGTCGCGCGCCGCCGTGATCGTATGTATCGCCTGCGGCGAGAGCTCGCCGCGGCCTTGCATCGGCGGCTGCGGCGCGCGCGGCATCACGTTCGGAAGCGGAGCCGAAGTCTCGACGCGTTGCGGCGGTTCGTCGACCAGCTTGATCGGTGCGAGGCCGAAGAGATTCTGCGTGCCGAGGAAGTGCAGCAGCTCGTCGGCGATCTTCGATGCGGCGAGGATGTCGGGCGACTCGAACGGCCGCTTTCCCGCCTTATCGCGCATGTCGATGAAGCCGATGAGGCGTCCGCGGGCGAAGAGCGGCGTCGCGAGCATGCGATCGGTGCTCTGGCGGAACAGCATCTCCGAGAAGCGTTGGTCGCTCCCAAGCCCGTTCACGAAAAACGGCGCGCGTTTCACCGTGAGCCGGTCGACCAGGTCGTCCGACGCGCGGACGACGCGGCGTTCAAGATCGGCGAACTGGTACGACGTCACGACCTCGAACATCTTCTCCGTCAGGTCATTCGTCGCCGGCAGGTACAACGCCGCCTTCGTCGCCTGCACGTGCTCCACGGCGCCATAGAGGATTTGCTTCAGACGCGGCTCGATCGCCTTCAATTCGGGAAGCATGGCAATGAGAGAGAGGGCGGAAGTATAACGCCGCTACTCGAACTCGAATCGCAGCCGCAGGCGCGCGTGTCCTAGGACAGCGCCGAGGAGCGTTCCGGCGCTGTTCCAGATGATGTCGTTCACGTCGGCGACGCGCGCGGGGAGAAAGTACTGCACCGCCTCGATGGCGGTGGAGAAGGAAATGCCGAGGAGAATCGTGAGGACGTACGTCTGCACCGTCGGCCGGTCGACGCTGTAGAGCGTGATGAACATCAGGAAGCCCCACGGTAGAAACAGCATCACGTTCGCGATGACCGGCATCACGATGATGGACAGCGTCGTCGTCGCCATCGGCTTGTGCTCCAGCCGATGCGCGAGATGCCGCAGATCCTCGAACGGAATCGGATCGACCTTCGAGTAGCTCTTCCCCGTGATCGAAGTCGTCAGCGCGCCGATCGCAACAGTGACCGCAATCAGCAGCAGGATCGTGATCGGACGGCGAAGGACGAGTTGCACGGCGGCTAGGTTACCGCCCCGGGATCTCCATGTTGTAATAGAACATGAAGGTCACGCGCTCGCTGTCTTTCGGGAAGTCGGCCGGAAGCTGCTTGAGGGCGGAAGAGGCTTCGAGCGCTTTCACCGCCGCGTTGTCGTACGGCGGCACGCCGCTGCTCTTGAGGATCGTGATGTCGCTGATGCGGCCGTCGCGATGAATCGTGATGCGGATCGTGACGACGCCTTTGAGGCCGGTCTTGATCAGCTCCGGCATGATGCCGTACCAGTTGATCCGAATCTTGCTGACCATGCTCTCGGCGTATTCGCCCCAGTCGAACCACTGCGTCTCGAACGACACCGGGCCGGCTTCCGCCGTGTAGCCCTTTTCGCCGCCGGCCGCCTGGCCGAGGTCGAACCCCTCGCCGTTGCCGACCGGGTGCGACTTTGCGACGTCGCGGATCGCGGCGCGTAAGTCGACCGGTCCGGCGGATGCGACCTTCTGCACCGGCTGATGGAACGAGTTCGCCGGAGTCGGTTGCGGCGCCATCATCGCCGCCTGCGCGGCATCAGCCTGCGCTTGTGCGGCTTGCTGATTCTGAGGTTGCTGTTGCTGCTGCTCTTGCGGCTGCGGCGGACCGCCGCGTTTCTGCGTCGGCGGCGAGTAGAGATTGGAATCGTCGCCGGGCCGGGTCGTCAGCCTGTCGCCGGTCGGCTGCGGCGACGCCGCCCTGCGATTCGCGTCCGACATCGGCGCGTTGGCGCTCGGCTTCATCTTGATCTTGGCGCCGGGCGCCTCGGTGAACTGCTGCTGCGGGTTCTGCCGCATCAACTCGACGTAGTGGACGATCGGCGCGGCAAGGTTCGTCTCCGCGACCGGGTGCATGTTCTTGATGAGGAAAATGATGAAGGCGACGTGCAGGACGACCGAAACGACGACGGAGTACGGCACCCCGCCAGGGCGCTCGTCTTCCTCAACGATCAGGTCGAATCGCTCTTCTTGCACCGGCAACTGTAAGACGATTCCCGGCGCGATTTGTTCCGCTCGGAAGTAAACTCATTGTCGAGTTGACGTACACCGATCTGACGCCGCTTCCGCCCCCGCCTCCTCCTCCGCCGCCACCTCCGCGTCCGACGTCGAGCAGCTACGATTTCGTCCAGCCATTTGCCTTCGTATTCCAGGACCCGCGTTGGGTAACGAAGGTGCTGATCGGCGGTCTCTTCTACATCGCCGCATTCATGCTCATCGGCATCCCGTTCATCCTCGGCTACTGCGCGCGCCTCTGCCGCAACGTCGTCGCCAACGATCCGCAGCCGTTACCCGAATGGGATGATCTCGGCACGTACTTCGCCGAGGGGTTGCGGCTTTTCTTCGTCGGACTGTTCTACGTCATCCCGCTGATCGCGATCGCCTGCGCCTTCGTCATCCCCGCGGCGATCGCCGGCAATCTGTCGAATCCGAACGATCTCAGCCGGGCCTTCGCGGGCGGGATGGTGAGCTGCGTCTGGTGTTTCTTCGTTCCGCTCAGCCTCGCGTTCTCATTCTGGATCCCGGCCGCGTTGCTGTTCGCTGCCGTGGAAGAGCGCTTCGGCGCCGCGTTCGAGTTCGGCCGCATCTACCACTTCATCAAGAACAACTTCGCGAATTACCTGATCGCGTTCGTCATCTACCTCATCGCCCGTTTCGCCGCGAGCCTCGGCGTCATCCTCTTCTGCATCGGCATCGTCCTGACCGCCTTCTGGTCGATGATCGTCTCTACCTACGCGTTCGCGTACGCGTACCGCCTCCGCAAGTGAAGCGCGAGACGCTCATCCTCGGTGTCCTGGCCGGCACCGCCGCGGCTGTGATCCTGCTTTTGGCGGTCGCTTGCACCTACGCGGAGGCGCATGGCGCGTCGCATTGGTGGCGCGTGCCGTTCCGGGTCGTCTGTCACGGCATCCCGCACCGCTGTCTCTTCCTTTTCGGGACGCGAATGCCGATCTGCGCGCGCTGTACCGCGATCTACATCGGCCTGATCGCGGGCGTCGCGGCGTTCCTCATCGCGCCATGGATCCATGAGCGTCTGCTGCGCGCGATGATGTGGATCGCGATGCTTCCGATGGCGGTCGACGGATTCAGCCAACTTCTCCGCTTTCGCGAGAGCACCAACATCCTTCGGATCGCCACCGGCTTCCCGGCCGCTTTCTTCTTTGTCATGTGGGCAATGAGCGCGGTCGAGCGGCGGCACGAGAGAACGTTCACCACTTCTTGACCGTTGGTAGGGCGTGGGCTACTCTTCGAAGCCGACCCGTCGAGAATGGCTTTCCAAGGCTCGCTCAAAGAGTTACCGCTACCCGACATCATCCAATTGGTGAGCGTGTCGGGAAAAACCGGCAAGTTCACGCTCACGCGTGAGGCCGATAAGGGATTCATCTATCTGAAGAACGGGCAGATGGTCCACGCCTCGGTCGGCGAGCTCGTCGGCGAGGAGGCGATCTACTCCCTCGCGATCTGGAATGCCGGCGAGTTCCAGTTCACGCCCGCCGAAGAGCCCGACCGCCAGACCATCACGAAATCGAACACCAATCTATTGATGGAGGCGGCCCGCCGGCTCGACGAGTGGCGAGTGCTTTCCAAGAAGATCGCCTCGGTCGATTACGTCCCGGAGCTCATGACGCGAGAGAACCGCCACGAGCAGATCACCCTGAATCCGCAGGAGTGGATGCTGATCACGCGGATCGACGGCCATCGCTCGATCGTCGACATCGGCAAGACCCTCGGGATGTCCTCCTTTGACGTCGCCAAGATCCTCTACGGCATGATCACGGGCGAGCTGGTCCAGCTAAAAAAAAAAATTGAGCACGACGCCGACGCTGACAATGGCGAGCTAGTCGACCTCGCCGCCCGCATCCGCGCCGTCGCCGAGGAGTACATCGGCGACTCGGCCCACAAGACCATCGAGAAGCACTTCCTCCACGCGCTCGACGGCATCATGAGCGGCGACGGCAACCACGCCGTCGACGCCATGGTCGCCGAGTTCGAGAAGACCGCGTCGCTGCTGCGCGGACTCGCCGTCACCGAGAAGCTCCGCACCCGCATCATCGAGCTGCGCGCGAGCTGACGGCGCAGACAAGAATGTCTGCGCTCCATTTGCGCGGATCGTGGAGCGCAGACATTCCTGTCTGCGCCTAGTCGTCGAGCTACTTCGCCCGCACCACCACGCGGCCCGGCTTCGCGCCGGTGTGCTGGCCGTCGTGGATCACCGCGACGCCGTTCACGAACACGTCGACGATCCCGGTCGCGTACTGCATCGGTTTCTCGTACGTCGAGTGCGCGCCGACCGTGCTGGGGTCGAAGACTACGATGTCCGCGAACGTGCCGGGACGCAGCTCGCCCCGATCGGCGAGCTTGATGTTCGTCGCCACCAGCGACGTCATCCGCCGCACCGCCTCGGCGAGCGGGATCACGTGCTCCTCGCGAACGTATTGGCCGAGGAGCTTCGCGAAGTTGCCGTACGCGCGCGGGTGCGTGCTCGACTTCAGGAACACTCCCTCGGGAGCCGACGCTTCGGCATCCGACCCGAACGAGACCCACGGCTGCGCGATCTGCTTCTTCACGTTGTCTTCCGACATCAGGAAGTAGATCGTCGAGACGCGTGAGCCGTCTTCGATGACGAGGTCGATGGCCGCGTCCTCCGGCGACTCGTTGCGCATCTTCGCGACGTCCGCGAGCGTCTTGCCGGTGAGCGGCTTTAGCGTGTCGCTCTTGAATCCGACCAGCAGCACGCGGTCCGGCGAGCCGGCGAGCCGGAGGAGGCTCTCCCAGTTCGGCGACGGATTCCGCATCTCCTCGACCACCTTCGCGCGCGTCGCCGGATCCATCAGCCGTTTGCGCCACGCCTCGTAGCCGCCCGCCTGCACCCAGGTCGGCATCGCGGCATCGAGCCCGGTCGCGCCGGCGGTGTAGGTGTACATGTCGGCGGTGATGCGCTGCCCATTCGCGCGCGCCGTGTTGACGCGCGCGATCACCTCGTCCATCTTCGGCCAGTTCTGCACGCCCGCCGCCTTGAGGTGATAGATCTCGGCGGGGAGCTTCCCCTCGCGCGAGATCGTGATCAGCTCGTCGACCGCTTCGAGGAGGTGATCGCCTTCGCTGCGCATGTGCGAGATGTAGATGCCGCCGTGCTCGCCCGCGACCTTCGACAGTTCGATCAGCTCGCTCGTCGTCGCGTAGGCGCCGGGCGCGTAGATGAGCGCCGACGCGATGCCGAATGCGCCGTCGTCCATCGCTTTGCGGACGATCTCGCGCATCTGCTCCAGCTCCGCCGGCGATGGCGCGCGGTTCTCGCGGCCGATCACGTTGACACGCGGTGTGGCGGCGCCGAGGAACGAGCCGAGGTTTGGCGAGATGCCGCGCTTGACCATCCAGTCGAGGTACTCGCGCAGCGTCGTCCAGCCGACCGGATATTTGATGTCGCCCTCCGACTCGAGCCACTCCTTCTTCATTGCAGGAGTGAGCGGGCCCGACGACTCACCCTCACCGAGGATCTCCGTCGTGACGCCTTGGAGGAGGTCCGACATCCCGCGCCCGTCGGCGATCAGCGACTCCGTCGACTGCGACATCACGTTGATGAAGCCGGGAGCGACCGCGAGGCCGTGCGCGTCGATCTCCGTCCGGCCGCGGCCTTGCACCAAGCCGACGCCGGCGATGCGATCGCCGTCGATCGCGACGTCGCCATGCATCGGATCGCGTCCGGTGCCGTCGTAGACGGTGCCGTTACGAATGACGATATCGTGGCGCGTCGCCGTCACACAGGCCGAGAGGGACAGGAGTGCCGCAAGAAGAAACAGCCGCTGATGCATCCTTTGATTTTAGCGTCGAGGAGTCGCCGTTCGGGCGAATCGTGGTGGCGCCGCGCGCGCCGCTCTTCTACACGACGCGCGATTTCGACGGGCGGCTGAACGATCGCGTGGCGGGGGAGATCACGTCGTTCGTTCACACGCGGTTCGGGATCGACACCGCGCTCAATACCTGCACGCAGGTCCATGGGGTCACGGTGGCCACGGGCGACAAGTCGAAGCGGTGGCGTGAATGCGATTCGTGCGACGCGCTCTGGAGCGCCGAAGGCGGCGTCGCGCTCGGTATCAAGGTTGCAGATTGCCTCCCAGTCTCAATGCTCGATCGGGGAAACAAAATCGCAGCGAACATCCACTCCGGCTGGCGTGGCGCAGCGCAGAACATCGTCGCCGAAACGCTCGACGTCATGGAACGCTCGTCCGCTTTCAGCGCGCTTGACGCCGAGGCGTGGCTCGGGCCGTCGATCCGCGTCTGCTGCTTTGAAGTCGGCGAGGAGGTCGCGGGGCGCTTCGACGAACGTTTCGTCGATCGCTCGCACGCCAAGCCGCACGTCGACCTCCCCGCATACACCGCCGACGTCCTCCGCACTCGCGGCATCGAGCGCATCCACGACTCCGGCCTCTGCACCCGCTGTGAAGGCTCCATCTTCCATTCGTTTCGCCGCGATGGCAGCGGAGGGCGCAACCTGGCGGTGATCACACAATGAACATTCTTGATTTCCGCCCGTCCAGGCGAAACTAGATGGTTGACTTCTCTCCCCGCCTCCCATCGCGCCGCATCGTCTTTCGCACGATCGGCATCCTCTTCGCGGTCTTCGTCGTCGCGATCCTCGGGATGGGGATCTATGTTTACAAACAATCGATCGGCAAGTTCGAGCTGCGCCGCCTCACGCTGCCGACGCGCGTCTTCGCGGACGCCGTCCCGCTGCATGCCGGCGTCGCGATGTCGCCCGACGACCTGCTCACGAAGCTCGATCGCCTCGGGTATCGCGAGGCGAAAAGCGGCGTCGTGCAGCCGGGCGACTTCGCGCGCGGCCACGGTCAGATCGACGCCCAGATCGACGTCTACCTCCGCGCATTCGTCCATCCGCCGACCGGCAGCTATCCCGCGCTCCCGGTGCGCATCACGTTCGGCGACAACGGCATCGCCTCGGTCGTCTCGCTTCGCGACAAGAACAACGCGCCGAACGCCGCGCTCGAGCCCGAGCTCCTGACGTCGATCCTCTCCGAACAGCTCGAGAACCGCCGCCCCGTGACGCTCGACCAGGTCCCGCAGTCGCTGCAGGACGCAGTCGTCGTGACCGAGGACGTGCGGTTCTGGCATCACCCGGGGATCGATCCGATCGGCATGTTCCGCGCCGTCTTCCGCAACATCAAGGCAGGCGGCGTCGCCGAAGGGGCGTCAACGCTCACGCAGCAACTCGTGAAGAACTACTACTTCACCGATGTGGCGGGTGAGCGGACCTTCAAACGCAAGATCCCCGAGATCTTCATGGCGGTGATCCTCGACGCGAAGTATTCGAAGCGCGAGATCCTCGAGGCGTACCTCAACGACATCTACCTCGGGCGCAACCGCTCGATCTCGATCATGGGCGTCGGCGAGGCCGCGCACTTCTACTTCGGCAAGCCGGTCTCCGAACTGAACGTCGCCGAGTCGGCGGAGCTCGCCGGCATGATCCGCGGGCCGAACAATTACTCGCCGTTCACGAACCCCCAGCGTGCGATCGAGCGGCGCGGCACCGTCCTCGGCCTGATGCTCGACAACAAGAAAATCGATCGCGCGGCGTACGACAAAGCGATCAGCACGCCGCTGCCGCAGCGCCCGTACCGCGACCGCAGCGGCCTCGGCTCGATTCCGTTCTACGTCGACCGCGTGCTGCAGGAGATGGCGCGCGACTACGGGATCAACGACGTCAAGGGCCGCGGCCTCCAGATCTATACCGCGATCGACTTCGCGGAGCAGGACATCGCGGCGCGCACCCTCGAGTCAGGCCTGGAGTCGCTCGAAAAGACCAACCGCCGCCTCCGCCGCAACGACCCGCAGAAGGTGTTGCAGGGCGTGCTCATTCACGTCGACGTCCCGACCGGCGAGATCCGCGCGCTCGTCGGCGGCCGCAATTACGACGTCAATCAGTTCAACCGCGCGCTCAACTCGAAACGCCTCATCGGCTCGCTCGTGAAGCCGTTCGTCTACCTGACGGCGTTCGAGCCGAGCCTCTCGCAGCAGAACATCACGCCCGCGACGCTGGTCAGCGACACACGCTTCGTCCTCAAGCGGAAGTTCTCCGCCGACTGGTCGCCGCGCAACTACGACGACGACTATCACGGCACGGTCACGGTGCAGGAGGCGTTGGAGCAGTCGCTCAACTCCGCCTCGGTGCGCATCGGTCTCGCGAGCGGGCTCGACGCGATCATCCGGACGATGCACACGCTCGGGATCAACACCGACATCGACAACAATCCCGCGCTTCTCCTCGGCGCCACTGGCATCCCGCCGATCGAGATGGCGGATGCGTATTCGACGATCGCGCGCGTCGGGTCGCGACTCCCGCTCCGGACCATCCGCTATGTGACGAACGATCGCGGCACGGTGATCTCGGCCGGCGACGACATCAAGCCGGTCCAGGTGTTCCCGGCGCGCGATGCGTTCATCCTCGTCAACACGATGAAGGGGCCGGTCGACCGCGGCACGGCGTACGTCGTCCGCCGCATGGGCTTCAAGAAGGTCGCGGCAGGGAAGACGGGAACGACGAACGACAAGCGCGACGCGTGGTTCATCGGCTTCACGCCGCAGACGCTGGCGGTCACGTGGGTCGGCTTCGACGACAACACGCCGACCGGCCTCGCCGGCGGCGAGGGCGCCGCACCGATCTGGGGCCGCTACATGCTGCAGGTCACGAACACGCAGCCGAACGTCGACTTCGCAGTGCCGCCCGGCGTCTCGATGGTGCAGATCGACGAGACCAGCGGCGGCGTCGCGACGGCGAACTGCCCGCGAAACCTCGTCGTCACCGCCGCGTTCAAGTCCGGCACCGAGCCGACCATCCCGTGCCCGATCCACTCTCCGCAACCGTCGCAGCCGATGATGACGACCGACCAGTTCGGAAATCCGATCGCCCTCAACACCGCGCAGCCGACGAGCACCGAAGGCTCCGTCACCACCACCGACACCGGCCCGCCCCCCGACTCAACGCTCACCGGCGGCGTGTTCCACACCGACACCGCACCGCCGCCTCCGTTGCCCACGCCGTTGCCGACGACCACTCGCGAGCGCGAACGTCCGCGTCCTCCCGCGACCGACACGAGCACGACGACGACCGAGCCACCGCCGCCCGCGAGCACGGATACATCGACCACCACACCGCCGCCATAACGGCGCAGACAGAAATGTCTGCGCTCCAAAGTCGCGCCTGTGGCGCGCAGACATTCCTGTCTGCGCGCCAACAAAAAGGGCGGGCTCAGAGCCCGCCCTTGCACAACTCGCGAGAGAAGCGTTACCGGCGGTAGTACCCGTCGTTGCCGCCGTCGATGTTGTTGACGCTCAGCGCCTCGAAGTAGCCGCGCACCCAGTCGCCCGAGAGGTCGACGTAGTCGCCGTTGCGGAGCGAGTCGAAACGCGGGTCGCTGCCGCGCATCATGACCGTCACGAAGCTGCCCGACGCGTCATCGCGGATGACCAGCGAGCCGCGCCGATAGTCGACGCTTTCGACGACGCCGCGCAGATCGCCGGCGGTCGTGACGGTGGTCGGGTAGTAGCCGTACGGGCCGGCGTCGTAGTAGTCGTAATAGCCGAGCGGGTTCCAGAAGCCGCCGAGGTGAATCGACAGGCCCACTCGCCAGCCGAACGCACGGAAGCGCGCTTCAGGAATGAAGTACGGATACTCCAGGCCGCCGAGCCAAACGCGATAGCCGCCGTTCCAGCGCTCGATGCGCGAGATCCGGCCGTCGCGGTAGTACGCGTTGCCGCGTCCGTACGACGGAGCGTAGCCGCGGTTCGAATACCCGCGGTTCTCGTAGCCGCGGTTTGAGTAGCCACGGTTGTCGTAGCTGCGCTGCTGCGTATAGCCGCGGTTGCTCTCGAAGCCTCGAGTATTGTTCCGGTCGTAATTCCGAGTGTTGTTCCGGTCGTAGCTGCGGCTCTGGTTGTTGTTGTTCCAGCTCCGCGTCTCGGTGCGCTGCTGCTGGTACGAGCGCGACGTGTCGCGCTGGCCCGACTGGCGTTGGACCGTCGACCGATCGCCGCCGTGCCGCTCTCCGCCGCGTGTCGCATTCGAATGACGCGATTCCGCGAAAGCGGACGTTCCGACCAGCAATACCGCCGCTGCGAAGTGGAAGGCGAACTGCTTGGTTTTGTTCACTTTATCCTCCAAGGACCCTGCGAAAACCGTTGACCACGTGTCGGATATATCGCAATCGGCGGACCAGGAACTCCTCACGCTAAACGCCGCAACCCCACTTCCTCCTCCGGTAACTTCTCCTTGCCGCGGTCGAGGCGTGTGACCACCCACTGATCGCCTCGGCGCTCGATTTCCGTAATCGCGGAAGCGAAAAACCCGTCGTGATTCTCAGCCCATCGGAACTTCGCGCCGGGCTGAGGTGCGTCGCCATGCGAGCGGAGCAGTTCCTCCGCCATCGCGATGACCTCCTGCGGACCGGCGTGATCGCACGGCATTGTCTTTTCAGTTTATCCCGAGCGCAGCGAGGGATCACCGGTCATACCGCTCGAATCGCGCCCAATGCGCGTGCCTCGCGGTGTCACAGGAGATCCTTCGCTTCGCTCAGGATAGAGTTTCCGGATGCCCGACTTCCGATCCGACAACACTCACGGATGCTCGCCCGAGATCCTAGAGGCGATCGCGCGAGCCAGCGCAGGGACGCAAACGTCGTACGGCGGCGACGAATACACGGCGCGAGTCCGGCAGCGCTGCTGCGACATCTTCGAGACCGACGTCGAGATCTTTCCGGTCGTCAGCGGGACCGCGGGGAACTCGCTTGCCATCGCCGCGCTGACGCCGCCGTGGGGAGCTGTCTTCTGTCATGAAGATGCGCACATCCAGCGCGACGAGTGCGGCGCGCCGGAGTTCTTCAGCGGCGGCGCGAAGCTGATCCCGATCGCGGGCGCGTCGGGCAAGCTGCATCCCGAGGGTCTTGCGCGCGCGATCCAAACGGTCGCGGAGAGCAAGCGCACAGCCGTCCCCGCGTGCGTCAGCATCACCAATGCCACCGAGGCGGGAACGGTCTATTCGGACGCCGAGGCGGGCGCGCTAAGCGATGTCGCCAACAGTCTCCGCATTCACCTCGACGGCGCGCGCTTCGCGAACGCCGTCGCCGCGACCGGCGCGAGCCCGGCCGACCTCACCTGGCGCGCCGGCGTCGACCTGCTGACCTTCGGCGCCACGAAGAACGGCGCGCTCGCCGCCGAGGCGATCGTCGTCTTCGACAAATCGCTCGCGGAGGAGATCGCGCTGCGCCACCACCGGAGCGGCCATCGGATCTCGAAGATGCGCTTCATCTCCGCCCAGCTCGACGCCTACCTCGCCGACGACCTCTGGCTCCGCAACGCACGCCACGCCAACGCCATGGCGCACCGCCTCGCTCGCGGCGTCACGACCATTCATCCGGTTGATGCGAACGTGCTCTTCGTCCGATTCACGCCCGAACAGGCAGCAACGCTCCGCGAGGACGGCTTCCTATTCGCCCACTGGCCGATCTTCGGCGACGACGCGTACCGCATCGTGACCGCGTTCGATACGACGGCGGACGAGGTCGACGCGTTCAATACAATGTGTGCATGCGCACGCTGACTCGCTTCGCTCTCGTTCTGCTCGTCGCTACCGCTGCCCTCGCGCAGGAAACCCTCCCGCCCGAGATGCGCGCGAGTATCGACAAGGCGGCGGTCGAGTTGCTGGCGAAGACCGGCGCGCCGAGCGCGTCGATCGCGGTCGTGAAGGACGGGAAGATCGCGTACGTCCACGCGTACGGCAACGCGCGGCTCGACCCGGCCGTCGCGGCCACGCCGCAGATGCGCTACAGCATCGGCTCGATCAGCAAACAGTTCACCGCGTCGTCGCTGCTCATGCTCGCCGAGGAGGGGAAACTGAGCCTCGACGACAAAGTCGTGCGCTGGCTTCCGGATCTGACGCGCGCGAAAGACGTCACCATCCGCGAGCTCCTGTCGATGACCTCCGGCTACCAGGACTTCTGGCCGCAGGACTACGTCATGGCGAACATGCTCAACCCCGCGACGCCCGACGAAGTCGTCAACGGCTGGGCGAAGAAGCCGCTCGACTTCGAGCCGGGATCGAAGTGGCAGTACAGCAACACCAACTACGTCATCGCCGGCATGATCTTCGAGCGCGTCGCCGGAATGCCGCTCGTCGACTTCCTGCAGCAGCACGTCTTCACGCCGCTGCAGATGACGAGCGTCTACAACACCGACGTCTCGGCGCTGCCGGCTACCGACGCCATGCGCTACCTCCGCTACGCCGCCGGCCCGCTGCGCCCCGCGCCGAAGGAGGGAAAGGGTTGGATGTACGCCGCCGGCGAACTGGCGATGACGGCGTCCGACCTCGCGAAGTGGGACATCTCCATCATCGACCAGACCATCCTCCGCCCCGAGTCGTACCGCGAGCTGGAGCACGAAGTGGAGCTCAATAGCGGCGTCGGCACGCACTACGCCCTCGGCGTCGGGGTGGCCATGGTCGACGGCCGCCGCCAGATCTCGCACGGCGGCGAAGTCTCCGGCTTCACCGCCCGCAACGAGGTCTATCCCGACGAGCGCGCCGCCATCGTCGTCCTCACCAACCTAGACGCCACCGGCGCGTCCTCGCAGATCGCTTCCCGCATCGCGAAGGTCCTCTTCGCGTCGACCGACCCTGCCACGCAGGCGATGTTGGACGAGTCGAAGAAGATCTTCGCCGGCCTCCAGAAGGGCACCATCGACCGCTCGCTCTTCACCTCGAACGCGAACGCCTACTTCACCGACCAGGCCCTCAAAGACTTCGCCGCCACCCTCGGTCCCCTCGGCACGCCCACCGACTTCACCCAAGCCGGCCAGTCGCTCCGCGGCGGCATGGTCCTCCGCCGCTACAACGTCAAGTTCGCAAAAAGCACCTTCGGCATCACCACCTTCTGGATGCCCGATGGAAAGCTCGAGCAGTACATCGTCGCGGCGGCGGAGTGACGGACGGCCGAGCCTCGACCACCACCATCGCGTGGTCCAGCAACTGGCTCGTCGTTTACCTTTTCGTTGTCTCGCTCGCCGGGGCGCTCTGGGTTGCCGTTGACGCGACGCGGTGCCTTGCATGGGTGGCCGCGCTGCTGCTCGCGTTCGCGATCGCGCGGTATCCGTTCGTACTCGAGACGCCGCCGCGCGGTGTCCGGCCCGGCCTGCGCGATGCGATCGCGGCCGCGATCGTCTCCTTGCCGGCGGCATTGAACCTCGCGTTGACGTGGCGGCAGGAGTTCCCGGTGAGCGGCGATCACGCCGTTCACGACGGACTGGCGCTCGAGGCGTACGCGTTATGGGTCCCGTTTGGGTGGCTGATCGCGGTCGTCGCAATCGTTCTGGTCATAAGGGCCGTGCGCCGCAATCCCGCGTCGCGGCTCCCGCTGTTCGGCGTCGCGGCCGTCGCGGCGCTTGGGCTGCTCGGCTTCCGCGGTGCCTTCTCCGTGCAATATCCGGCGCTCCTCCACTTCGCCTCCGTCCCGTTTCGCGCGCTGATTCCGCACGCGATGCCGATCGACATCGAGCGGCTCGTGAATGCGCTCTCGATCCCCGCCTGGCTGCTCCTTCTCCGCCCGATGCTCATCGGCCGCCGCGTAGACATCGCGGCGCTGACCACCGGCTTCTTCCTCTTCTGGCAGAGAGACTTCGTCTACTACTTTACGAGCTCGTATCTCGAGCCGTGGGCGCTGGTGCTCCTCCTGACGTCGGGCGAGCATCTGCTCCGCTTCCGCGCCGAGGCGATATGGCGGCCGCTGTTGCTGATCGGAAGCGCCGCGATGGTGAAGGAGTACGCCATTCTGGCGCTCCCGATCGTGGCCGCCGTGTTCCTTTCGCGCCGGCTGACGTGGCCGTACGTCGCGACATGTGCAACCGCCGCGATGCCGTTCATCGTCTTCGCCGCGAACCGTGACGCGCGCCTCTGGTCCGCCCGCGGCTATATGACCCTCGGCGAGGCGATGGGACCGCATGCCGCGCAGTGGTGGGACCGCGTGTCGTTGCAGTTCGGCGCGGCGCTGCCGCTGCTGGCGCTCGCGACTCTCGCGCTGCTCGTGCTCGCGTTCCGAAACCGCGGGGCGACCGCGATCGCGATTGCGGCGGCGGCCAATGCCGCGTACTTTTTCTTCGCCCTCCGCACGCGCGTCTGGGCCGGCTACCCGCGGCTGAATCTCGCGTCGCTGGTGTTTCTCGCACTGGCCCTCGGCTTCGTCGCGGACCGCATCCGCTGGCGCGGTATCGGCGCCGCCCTGATCGCGGCGATCGTCGTCACGTACGCCGGTCCGCTCACGGCGATGATCGCGAGCGATCGGAAGCCGGCCGACGCCCGCAATTTCTTCGAGCATTTCGACGCGCCGATCTACTACCCCGTCCGCGAGGCGCTCGCGCACTCCAACCTCGCGCGGGGAACGACGGTCGAAGTCCTCAACAACGCGAAGTGGATCTGGCCGTGGCTATATCCGGGCCTCGCCTCGGAGACATATCCCGACCTCGCCGCCAAGTACCGCCTCGGCATCGCGTCTTTCACTTCCATGCCCCAACGCTGCGCCTGCACCAGCTCCGCCGCCAAGCTCGCCGTATTCGTCCGCTTCATCGGCCTCGGCGCCCACTTACCCATGCGCCCGACGATGGAAGTCGAAGCCGCCGAATGCCGCGCCGCCATGGAGCGAACGTGCACGCGCCGCCTCACGATCGTTCACGAGGGGGTGGTGGTGGGGGAGCTGGGCGTTAACCCGGCCGCCGCCGGTACGAATCCGCCACCACCCATCCGCAGGCGGTGAGGATCCATGACACGACGAACTCGCTCCACTGGAACGGCTTCGCGTGGCCGGCCGCAATGACCGGGAGCCAGACGATGAGCGTGAAGAGGCCCATTTGAATTGTCGACAACGCGGCGGCGAGTCGCGCGGCGATGCCGATGATGATCGCGATTCCGGCCGCGATGAACGTCGCGCCAGTGATGTATGCCCACGCGACGTGCCACGGCAGCCAGTTCGGGACTAGCGGCGCGGTCGCATTGAGGTAGAGGAAGTGCGCCACGCCAAACGGGATCATGGCGAGACCGAAGAGCGCCTGGCCGATGCGCAGTCCGGCGCCGTCCGCGAACCAGACATAGAGCACCCACGCTGCCGCCGCCATCACCACGGTCTTGCACGCCGCCCACACCGAGTCGATCCCCGGGGTCGTCGCGAGATTGGGCAGCCGCACGAGCAGTAACCAAAGCAGCGTCCAACCGAGCAGCACCTGCGCGGCGATGCCGGAGGTGCGCCGCCAGATCAGACCAATTCCGGCGAGCAGGGCGACGAGCGCGCAGACATACACCAGCACCTCGCGCGCAGGCACCCACTTCGGGACCGGTTGCCAGAGCACGTTGAACTTGCGCTCCACTACCCCTTGGATGCCCATCGCGAGCACGGTCAGGCCGAAGACGGCATGACCCACGCCCGCGATGTGCAGCGCGCTCCTGTCGTTCCTATCCATTTGCTCGATTGAGCGAGAGTACTAGGAAGGGAGCCGAAGATGGTCGCGACCGCCCGCGACGTCACCGTTTCGCAGCAACCCGCGGTCGCGCTTTCATCCCGAGCAGTTTCCGGGCGTGTTCCGCGATGTACGGCGCGGTGAGGTGGAAGTACGCCATGAGCTCCGCGGGCTTCCCCGATTCGCCGAACCGGTCTTGCATCCCGACCCGCAGGAGCGGCAACGGCTCGTGCTCGCCGAGGAGCTCGGCGATTGTGCCGCCGAGGCCTGCGGCGGCTTGAGCTTCCTCGGCGGTGATGACGAGACGTGTTTTTCGTACGCTCGCGAGGATCGCTCGTTCATCGAGCGGCTTGATGACGGCGCAGTTGATTACCTCGGCCTCGATGCCCTCCGACGACAAAAGTTCTGCGGCCATCAGCGCCTGATACACCATCGGGCCGCAAGCAATGATCGTCACGTCGGCGCCTTCGCGCAGCACGAGCGCCTCATCGAGATCGAACGGCGTCTCTTTCGTCGTCACCACGGGAGTCTTCTCGCGCGCCAGCCTGATGTAGGCCGCTCCCTCGACGGCGAGTGCAATCGTCGCCTTCTCCGCCTCGATGCTGTCGCACGGCACGACCACGCGCATCCGCGGGAGTACTCGCATCAAAGCGATGTCTTCCAGCATCTGGTGCGTCGCGCCGTCGGGGCCGACGGAGACTCCGGCGTGCGAGCCGACGATCTTCACGTTCGTTTCGTTCAGGCAGATCGTGGTGCGAATCTGTTCCCAGTTCCGCCCCGGGGAGAACGCGGCGTAACTCGAGACGAACGGGATCTTCCCGGCCAATGCCATCCCGGCCGCGGCCGTGACCAGGTTTTGCTCGGCCACGCCGACGTCGACGAAGCGGTCCGGAAATTCTTTCGCGAAGCCGTCCATGTGCGTCGACTCGGTCAAGTCCGCGCACAAGGCCACGACGCGCTCGTCCTTGCGTCCCGCCGCAACGAGACCGCGGCCGAAACCCGATCGGATCGCCTCTTGTTCGATGTCTTTTTCGTACAGCTTCGGGTTGAGATGCAGGTCCCTCACTGGTGCTCGCTCTCGATCCGCCCGCCCAACGTGCGGAGCTCGTTCAACGCCTTTCGCGCCTCCTCGGCGTTCGGCGGCTTGCCGTGCCAGTGGAAGTCGTACTCCATGAAATCGACCCCTTTGCCGGGGATGGTGTGGGCGATGATCATGACCGGCTGATTCTCGATCGTCTTCGCGAAGTGGCAGGCGTCGATGATCTGCGTGAAGTTGTGGCCGTCGATCTCGATCACATGCCAGCCGAAGGCCTCCCACTTCTCACGCAGGTTTTCGAGCGGCATGACCTGTTCCGTCGGCCCGCTGATCTGAATGTTGTTCCGATCGGTGATGGCGATGAGGTTCGCCAGCTTGTACTTGGCGGCAAACATCGCCGCCTCCCACGTGTTCCCCTCGTCCTGCTCGCCGTCGCTCATCGCGCAGTAGACCCAGCGATCGCGGATTCCATCCATCTGCCACGCCTTCGCAATGCCGGAAGCCTGCGACAGCCCCGAGCCGAGCGGCCCGCTGGTCGTTTCCAACCCGGGAAGGCGCGTCCGTTCCGGATGGCCCTGCAGACGCGACCCGAACTTGCGGAGCGTCATCAGCTCCTCGACGGGGAAGTAGCCGGCCCGCGCCATCGTGGCGTAGCGCACCGGGACGATGTGCCCATTGGAGAGGATCAGCCGGTCGCGCTCCGCCCAGTCAGGATTCTTCGGATCGTGTTTGAGGACGACGAAGTAGAGCGCCGTGAAGACGTCGGCCATCCCGAGCGGCCCGGCAGAATGCCCGCTGCCCGCCTCGACCAGCATCTTGATGATGTCCTGCCGGATCGTGTTAGCCAGCTCTTCCAACTCGCTGGTCGTCATCGATGACGAGGCGTGCAACTACTGCTCCATTCGGTAGTTAGGGTGGGCGGCTCGGTGTCTCGGCCAGACGGCGCCGCGCCTCACCGCGACGCTGAAGCGCCCCATCCGAACGTCGCATCGCTTCATCGCGTAGGGCGACCGTCGCACGCTGACGCCTTGTTCGTCTCACCCCGCCGGTGGAGCGACCCGCGCCGATGTATCGCTTGTCTCACTGAGCCGTCGCACCGCCGCGCCGCGACGCAGGGGCGGTACGCCGGCGCGGTGAGGCGGTGCGTGGTCGTCTGCGTGCCGCAACGTTGCCGCGTCCGGGCAACAGCCTTACGCCGATCGCCTGACCGAGTATCGCCCAAAGGCGACGAACGCCGCCATCACGGCCATGACGACGACCCAGACCAAAGGATTGGTCGCCGTCAGCTCCAGCGAGTACCGCGCGTACAGAACGGCGAAGGCGACGCTTTCCACCACGAGCGCGCCCGCGACGAGCGGAGTCAAGGCCCGCATCCGCTTCGCCACCGCCGGAAGAAGCAGCAGCACGCCGCACAACACCTCGAACACCCCGGCCGCGACCCACCCGGCGCGCGGCATCGCACCCGTCGGCGGCAGCTTCGCGAGCTGCTCGAACATCAACACTTTGTACGCTCCGCCCGCGAGCGACAGCACCGCGAGTACGACCTGGACAACCCACAACAGGACATTCATCGATGAGGCTCCTTTTGCCGCTCGCGCCTCGGTTGGGGGCGGTCACGAAGGGTGCCCACGTGCCGAAGCGAGGCTCACCGCCACAATAACCGAACATCGAAGGTGCGGCGGCGCCAAACGATGCGGCTACGTGGTGCTGTCAACGACGGCGAAATACATCCTCGCGAGTGCTCGGGGGAACTATCAGGCGGCGGCTGTGGAGAGCGCGCTGCGACGAAATGCCGAAGCGATCAGGGCGCTGGAGGGCGATCCGGACGAGGTCGTGTTGGAGGTGACGGCGGCGCCGCCCCCTTGAGCTACAGCCGTTCGACGACTTCGCCGAGGATGAACCGTTCGTACTCTTCGCGGCGGAAGGCGCCGAGGGGGACGGCTTCGGCGTTGGAGTGTTCGGTTAGGCGGTGGTAGAGGTCGCGCAACGTGGTCTTGCGCTCGGTGAGCGTCTCGGTGGTCAGGTCGCCTTTCATGGCGAAGAGGCGTTGGAAGTCGCGGTAGGGGATTCGTAAGGGACGATTGAGGTCGTCGCTGCTGGGGTCCCATTCGGCGATGAGGACTTCGTCTTCGTCGGCGCGCTGGCCGGTGACGCAGAGGACGAGCTCGGGGCCAATGACTCTATTGGCGGTCGTAGTCGGGTCGACGTGCATCGCGCCGGTCGCGAGCTCGACGTGGGCGTCGCGTTCCTGGTGGAAGTCCTGGCGCAGGATGGCAGTCAGCGACTCGCTCGCCTCGATCGGCGTCGCCTCGACCTCGGCGGCCGTGAACGGCGCGATCTCGCCGACTTCGATGTCGTCGAGGCCTTTGAGCTGCACCATGCCGAGGAGCCGGATGCCGACGAAGTCCAGCCCGGGGACCGCGGGCGCGAAGCCGATGTAGGTGCCCCACTGGCATTTAAGGCGATACAGCGGCTGCATCTCGTTCATCAGCTCCGCCGACAGCTCCTGGAGAAGGTTCATCGACGCGACGATCCCTTCGTTGATCAGGTTGTTGTTGGCGTTGATGTACGCGTAGAACTCGCGCGCGTGCTGGGTGTGGTCGACGATGTCGGCACCGCGCGCCAGCGGCGCGAAGAACTGGGTCACGGTGGAGTGGTCGTAGCCGCGCGAAACGAGAAATGCGGCGATCTCTTCGATCTCTTTGTTCGCCTTGCCGGTGGTTAGGCGCGAGAGCTCGACGATGCCGGGGCCGTAGAACTCGGTGATCCGCTCGTTCGTCTCGTTGGAGGTCTTCATCGGCAACAGGCGGTAGTAGCCGTAGTTGACGGCGATGCGGAGGCCTTTGTTGAACGCGAATCCCTTGCGCTTCATCTCGGAGTAGAAGCGCTGGATCTCGACGGCCGCGCGGACGAGGCGCAGCGCGCGTCGGGTGGTGTAGAACGCGCCGTCGCCGAGGAACTTCTCGAACTGCAGTGAATGCCGCTCGGCGAGCGTCTCGAGCTTGCGCTGGAAGAGAACCATTTGACGGTACGAGCTGATCTCCGACTTGCTGCCGCCGCGGCGGATGTTGCCGAGGGTCTCGGAGAAACTGGAGATGTCGTAGATCAGGCCGAAGCGATGCACCATCGGATCGACGACGCCCGGCCGCCCGAAATCGAGCGGACGTGTCGAGCGGGAGAAGGTGGTCGGGTTGCGCCGGTCGGTGGAGACGATCTGTCCGTCCGCGGTCGTGGTCATCCAGACGATCGCCCGGCGCAACTGCGTCAGGACGGCGAACTCGCGTACCCGCTTGGCGATGAGGGCGAACTGCTCGCGCTCTTCGCGCGTCACGGCGTTCTGAACGAAATGGTTCTCGAAGAGGAAGTTCTGGAAGCGGCCGTCGAGCAGCAGCGCCACGACGACCGCCTGGTCGGGCGAGACACCGAAGACGGGCAACGCGGCGCGGAAGGTCTTGTCTTTCTGGATCAGGTCGGTGGCGTTGATCCGCAGTTTCTCGAAGGTGTCGCGGAAGGCCTGGAAGTCGCGCCGCAGGTATCCATTGATGAAGGACCGCAGCTCGCGCAGATCGGGCCCGACGAATTCCTCGGTGAAGATGAGGACGTCGTCCTGCAGGAGGCGGAAGAACTGGAGGCCGCGCTGTTCTTCGCCGTCGAGGGTCGAGGCGGAGCGGGCGGCAAGTTGGGTCATCTGGTCGCGGCACTCGGCCGCCCATTTCGCGTAGATGCGATATTTCAGCGCGTCGCCCTGGGTGCGCCCGGTGGTGGCGTCGAGCTGGCTGATGCGGCGCGGCAGGGCGGCGAAGTGTTTGGCGACGTCGGCCGAGTGGGCGAGCCAGAAGATGGCGTGGTAGTCGCTGAGGAGGTTGGAGAGGAGCGCGTTCTCGGCCGTCTTGATCAGGGCGTTCAGGTACGCGGTGAACGACGCCTGCATCTTCTCTTTGTGCGTCTGTTCGCGCGAGATGTGCCACGCGACTTCGTCGGCCAGCCAGCGGTCTAGCCGCGCCTCGAGCTCGCGGATGACGGTGGTCTCCATGACGGGAAAGCCGAGGGTGGGAGGCTGGGTCTCGTCGGCGGGAAAGATGCGGTACGGCTCGGGGAGGAGCCACTCGGCGCGCGGAAAGATCTCGCCGATGACACGCGCGACCTCCGACGGGACGAAAAACGTCGCGGAGTCCGGCCGTCCGGCCAGATAGGTCAGGAGCGGAGAGGGCATCGGTGAAGGGCGAGTATATCGAGAAGCTCTTACCCCTCTTATTTCTTACCTCTTACTTCGAACCTCGAACCTCGAAACCTCGAAACCTCGAAACCCCGAGGTAAGAAGTAAGAGAAACCGCGTGCACCCGTTAAACTCCCCCCATGTCCACCGCCCTCGAGCCGACCACCTGTCCGCGATGCAACGGCTCGGGCTGGCTGCCGGTGCCGGGCGACTCGTTGCGCGTGGAGGCTTGCGGGTGTCAGGGCGATTTGCGGCGGCGGCAACGGCTGGCGAGCGCGCAGATTCCGAAGCGGTATCAGCACTGCACGCTGGAGTCGTTCCACGAGAAGCAGCCGGTGCTGAAGAACGCCAAGGCGCGGGTGCAGGAGTTCGTCGATCTCTGGCCTTCGACGGATGCAGGGCGCGGGCTGCTGATGATCGGGCCGTGCGGCTCGGGGAAGACGCATCTCGCCGTCGCGGCGCTGGTCGAGATCGTCAATAGCGGGAAGCAGGGGCGGGTGCTGTTCTGCAATTTCCAGGATCTGATCCAGGAGATCCAGGCGTCATTCGATTCGGACGAGGTGCCGAGCAAGTCGGAGCTGCTGCGTCCGCTGCTGGAGACGGACCTGCTGGTGCTCGACGAGCTCGGGTCGCAGAAGCCGACGACGTTCGTCCAGGACATCCTCTATTACGTGATCAACACGCGGTACAACGAGGAGCGGACGACGATCTTCACGACGAATTACACCGACAACCCGGACGCGAAGGAGGAGCCGCTCGCCGCGCGCATCGGCACGCGCCTCCGCAGCCGGCTGTATGAGATGGCGACGCTGGTGCCGTTCACGGGGGCGTCGGACCATAGGCGCAATACCTTGTAGGTTGCTTTCTCAGTTGATGCCGCGCGTCAGCGCAGCCACCGACGATCAGCCGCATTCCGCGTAGGCTGCTCCATTGATCCCGCTGCTGCGCAGCGGGATAAACTGCCGGTGTGAAGCGCTCCATCACCGACGTCCTTCGCCGCGGGTTCGACAGTGCGTTCGCGAACTGGCCGCTGATGGCGTTGCGGGTCGCGGAGAACGTGCTGTACGGGATCCTGATCATCGGGGCGGTCATCGCGGCGGTGGTGCCGCTGCTGGTGTCGATCGGGTTGTCGGGATTCAACGCCGACAAGCCAGAGGAGGCGGCGGCAACGATCGCGTCGACGCTGTTGGAGCACCTCGCGGTGTTCGTCTGGATCTTCGTCGGTGCGCTGGTGCTCGCGCTCGTGCTGCTGGTGATCCACTCGTTCGTGATCGCCGGCTGCGCGCAGACGTTTGTCGATGCCGAGCGGTCGGGGAGTGCACTCAAAGTGTTCAGCATGGAGCGGTGGCTGAGCGGCGGCCGGCACTCGATGTGGACGGTCTTCTGGATCTACAACATCACGTACGGGACGACGGTGGCGATCGTGCTGGTGCCGGCGGTGATCACGCTCGCGGCGCTGCTGGCGTTCCGCGGCTCGAACGGCGGAGTGATCGCGTGCATCGGCTGTTTCGGCCTTGTGGCGTGCATTTTTCTCCTGATCATTTCGTCCGTCGTCGCGGCGATCTGGTCGCTGAAGGCGGTCATCCTGGCAGTGGAGCGGAATCTCGACGCGTCGAATGCGACGAAAGTGGCCTGGGCGGAGGCGAAGGCAGACTTCGGACGCCACTTCGCGGTCGCCTTCATCCTCTTCGTGATCAGCTTCGGCGGCGCGGCGGCGATCGGCATGTTCTCGTTCGTCTTCTCGGTGCCGTCGGCGCACAACGCCTATATGTCTCTCGCCTTCGCTCCCGCGCGCATCGCCATTTCCATCCTGCAAAGCGCGTTCAGCGCCGCCGTCGGGATGTGGATGCTGGCCTCGTTCGCCGCGCTGTCCGATCGCCCATGAACTACGAACATCTCTTCTCCCGCGACGCGCAGGCGTTCCGGCCGTCGGCGATCCGGGCGTTTGCGAAGTACATGAATGATCCGAACGTGATCTCGTTCGCGGGAGGGAGTCCGAATCAGGAGACGTTTCCGGCGGAAGAGATCGGGGCGATCGCGGCGCGGGTGGTGCGCGAGCGGCCGCACATCGCGCTGCAGTACGGCCCGACGCGCGGCCTTCCGCGGCTATGCGCGTTCATCGCGTCGCTGGCCGGCGAGCGGAAGGTTCGCTGCACGCCGGACGAGGTGATCGTGACGACCGGATCGCAGCAGGCGCTCGATCTCGTGGCGCACACGCTGCTGGATCCGGGCGACACGGTACTGGTCGAGCTGCCGACGTACATCGGCGGGACGTCGTCGTTCCACGCACGCAGCGCGAAGCTGGCCGGCGTGGAGCAGGACGACGAGGGGATCGTGCCGGAGTCGCTCGCGGAGGTGGCGGCGCGGACGAAGCCGAAGCTGCTCTACGTGATCCCGAATTTTCAGAATCCGTCGGGACGGCTGATGACGCAGGAGCGCCGCGCCCGTGTGCTGGAGATCGCGCGCGAATTTGACTTTCTGGTGATCGAAGACGACCCGTACGGGGAGCTGGTGTACGTCGACGACGCCGACACGACGCCGATCAAGTCCCATGACGACGACGGCCGTGTGATCTACCTCGGGTCGTTCTCGAAGGTGCTCGCACCGGGGCTGCGCTGCGGGTTCATCGTGGCGCCGCCGGCGATCGCGTCGCGGCTGGAGATCGGGAAGCAGGCGGCCGATCTGTGCTCCGGAATGCTCGACCAGTCGATCGTCGACGAGTTCTGCGCGTCGGGCGCGCTCCGTCCGCAGATCGAAAAGGTGCGGGCGTTCTATCGCGGCAAGCGGGCGACGCTGTTGTCGGCGCTATCCGAGCATTTCACCGGCCGCGCGGTGTGGACCGACGCGGCGGGAGGACTGTTCACGTTCGTGACGCTCGCTCCCGAGGTCGACACGGCGGCGTGCGTCGAACGCGCGGTCGCGAATGGAGTCGCCTACATTCCGGGAGCGCCGTTCTTCGTCGATGGCAGCGGCAAGAACACGATGCGGTTGACGTTCGCGAAAGAGACGGACGAGCGGATGCGCGCCGGTGTTGCGAAGTTGGCTGACGTCTTTGCCTAGAACGCCTGGCCGCTGGCGAACGACACGAGCAATCCGCGCCGCCGGCCGATCTCGGAGTAGAGGGGGTAGGCGACGTCGATGCGAATGAGGTTTTTCGGGCTGCGTGGGAGGCCGATGCGGATGCCGACACCGACGTCGCTCTTGACGGCGAAGAGTTTCGAGGCGCCGCCGTAGGTCGCGTTGCCGGTGTCGAAGAAAGCGACGACGCCGGGGGAGACGAGCTGCGCGATCTCTCTGCCGAGGTAGAGGCGTTGCTCGACGTTGGCGATGAACGAGCGGCTGCCCGTGAAAGCGTGCAGGCGATAGGCGCGCAATCCGGTCAGGCCGTCGGCGAAGAATTGGACGTTCTTGTCGAGGCGCCATCCGTCGGTGACGGTGACGCGAGCGACGGTGGCTGTCGGACGGTCGGTGTCGAAGCGCTTCACGTAATTGATCGAGGCGTTGGCGACGGAGTTCGCGGCTCCGCCATCAAAGCGCGACTCGAGGGTGAACGCCGGAATCGCGAAGCTCGTGTTGCCGAGGCGCAGGCCGTCGGAGGCGCAGGCGCGGCCGAAGAACGTGTTCGCCGTCGTGCCGAATGCACGCGGCGATACCGCGGTCTCGAGCGAGTAGGAGCCGCCGAGGTTGAAGTCTTCGTATCTGAGGTCTTTATTGACGAAGTTCAGCTTCACGAAGTCGTTGTTCGCACGTTCGTACCGGAGAAAGACGTACCGGAAGTTGTGCGACTCCGGCAGCGTCGTCCCGGTCTCCTCGGAGAAGTCGTCGCGGGCGACGCGGATGCCGCCGACGAGGCGGTTGGCGCGAACGTCGTTCGGATCGAAGGCGCGGCCGAAGCTGGCGACCATGCGCGACGAGTCGTGCCGGAACTTGTCGGTCGTCTCGCCGGCGAGGTAGAGGCGATCGTCCTGGCGCAGCGAGTCGAACTCGAAGTCGGTCGACCATGGCGTCGCAAAGGCGAAGAACGGACGCTGCAGGGTGAAGGCGTGCTCGTAGCCGTCGGAGTTCATGCCGTACGTGACGCGCGCGTTCCAATACGACGAGCTGATGGTCGGGTCCTGGTAGTCGACGAGGAAGCGGGTGCGATCCACCGTTTTGTCCCACCGGAGGGCCATCGCCTTGCCGGTGCCGAGAAGATTCGTCTCGACGATCGAGGCGCCGACCTGGCTCGCACCGCCTTTGTTGCCGGCCTGCGTCTCCGGCGCGATCGACCACGAGTCCTGGGTGGTGACGACGACATCGACGACGCCGTCGTGCGGCGGTTGCGCGACGACACTCGCCGATTTCAGGAAGCGCTGCCCGCGCAGATTGCGCTCCGTTTCGGCGACGCGCTCGGGGCGAAACGGCTCGCCCTCATGAAAGAGGAGGAACTTGCGGATGACTTTTTCGCGCGTCTCGACGTGCAGCCGGTCGGCGAAGCCGTAGACGGCGCCGCGGTTCGCCTCGTCGTCGGAGTAGACGTCGAGCGCGCGGACGATGATTTTTCCGACGCGCAGCGGCTCGGCGAGTGCACCTGTGCCGAGCAGCAGTGCGAGCAGGACGAGCGACCGTTTCAACTGTGGGATCAGAGTAGCAGAGTTTTGTTATCCTGCACTCCGACACCACATCGGAGGCACATCCCACTTGGACGGACATCGCGGCGGCTGGATCGAGATCATTGCCGGAGGCATGTTTTCCGGAAAATCAGAGGAGCTGATTCGCCGTTTGAGACGCTCGGTGATCGCGCGGCAGCGCGTGCAGGTTTTCAAGCCTGCGCTCGACGATCGCTTCGGCGACGCTGAAGTGGTCTCGCGCGACGACCGGCGGCTGAAGGCCATTTCCGTCGGGACGGCGAACGAGTTGCTGGCGCGGGTTGAGATCGGCGTGCAGGTGGTCGGGATCGACGAGGTGCAGTTCTTCGACGGCGGGATCGTCGAGGTCTGCATGCAGCTTGCGGATGCCGGGATCCGCGTCATCGCCGCCGGACTCGATCAGGACTACATGCGGCGTCCGTTCGGCCCGATGCCGGGACTACTCGCGGTGGCTGAGGAAGTTTCGAAGATGCACGCCGTCTGCGTGCGGTGCCGCGGCGCCGCGCATTACTCGCAGAGGGTGAGCGGCGGCGATGCGCAGGTGGAGGTGGGCGACTCGTCGTACGAAGCGCGATGCCGCGGATGCTACGAGCTGTATCGGGCGCAAGCGATGGAAGAGCCGGAGGTACAGCTCACGATTCCACAGCCGGTAGCCGGCTGACGACTTTTGTCAGTCAGCTTCACACAACGCGTCAATTCCGCCGCTGGCGCGGCACACCGATTGGGTACCCAACTATCTGACCTCCGGTGACTTAGGGCTGGCCCGCGGCGTTGGTATTCCGATTGCGGTCTAGGGCACCGATCTTTAAATTCAGGAGGGCAAATTTGCGTCGAAGAGAGAGAGGCTTCACGCTGATCGAGCTCCTTATGGTGGTCGCGATCATCGGCATCCTGGCGGCGATTGCGATCCCCAACATGTTGACGGCCATCCAGCGCTCGAAGCAGAAGCGGACGATGGCGAACATGAAGGCGATCTCCACGGCGTGGGAGTCACGCGCTTCCGATTTCTCGGCGTACAACGCGGCCGCTGCTTCGGCCGGTCTGCTCGGCGCATCGAATCCGATCACGTCGACGGATGTGGCAACGATGCTGGAGCCGACGTACATCCGGTCGCTTCCGCGAATGGACGGCTGGAATCGGGCTTACAACATTTTTCTCGATAAGCCGATCGGGGCGGGCAACGCCCAGCGGTACGTGATCGTGTCGGCCGGCAAGGACGGTATCTTCGAGTCGAGTCCGGCCACCGGCTACATCACCAACTTCGACTGCGACATCGTTTTCAGTAACGGGTCGTTCGTCGCGTATCCGCCGCAGTGACGAGTTGCCGGTTGCCGGTTGCCAGTTGCCAGTTGCCAGACGCTGCTCCCGGCAACCGGCAACTAGCCACCGGCAACTCGTATACTCGCCTCGGATGGCGCGACGCGCGATTCTTCTGCCTTTCCTCTTCCTCCTCGTTGCGTCGCTGGAGTGCAGGCGCGCGGCGTCGGCGAATGAGGACCCGCTCGATGTGGAAGGGCGGGAGGCGCTGGTCGGGTATCTGCGGATCGACACGACGAATCCGCCGGGGAACGAGAGCGCGGGGGCGAGGTATCTGCAGCAACTCCTGTCTCGCAACGGCATCCCGGCGCAACTGATCGGAGCGGATCCGCGGCGGCAGTCGGTGTATGCGCGGCTGCGATCGGGGACGAATGAGAAGGCGTTGCTGCTACTCAGCCACATCGACGTCGTCCCGGCCGCCCCGAATGAGTGGACGAAGCCGCCGTTCGCCGGCGTCGTCGAGCAGGGCTACATCTGGGGCCGCGGCGCGCTCGACATCAAATCGCTCGGGATCGCCGAGGCAATGGCGATGATCGAGCTGAAACGGACGAACGCGGCGCTCGCGCGCGACGTCATCTTTCTCGCGACCGCCGACGAAGAGGCGGGCGGCGTCCGCGGCGCGAAGGAGCTGCTCGACACGCGCCGCGACCTGTTCGAGAACGTCGGATACGTGTTGAACGAGGGCGGGTACAACGAGACGGTCGTCGATCGCGTCGTCTTCTGGGGCATCGAGGTGCAGCAGAAGGTGCCGCTCTGGCTGCGGGTGCATGCGAAAGGGATAGGCGGCCACGCCGCGTCGCCGCCGGACGACGGCGGAAGCGTGGCGAAGCTCGTGCGCGCGCTCGACGGCATCGAGAAAATCGAGACGCCGTATCGCGTCACGCCGGACGTCGAGCGCTACTTTCACGAGGCAGGCGCCGCGCGGAAGGACGAGCGCGGCGAGGTGCTGCGGAACATCGAGAACGAGATCGCGGGCGAGCGCATCGCGAAAGTGCTGTCGCCGTCGTATCGCGCGCTGTTGCACGACACGATCGCGTTGACGCACGTCGGGGCCGGGACGACGATCAACTCGATTCCGGCGAGCGCGGTGGCCGACGTCGACATCCGGCTCCTTCCCGACGAGACGCACGAGGCGATGCTGCAGCGCGTGCGCGATGCGGTCGGGGCGAATGGCGAGGTCGAGGTGCTGCTGACCAGCGACCCCGTTCCGGCTACGAGCAGCGACACCGACCTCTTTCGCGTGCTCGACCAGAAGATGAAGGAGGACGAGCCGGGGTCGCGCGTCGCGGCGATCGTCGGCGCCGGGACGACGGACAGCCGCTACTTCCGGTCGCGCGGCATCGTGGCGTACGGCATCGCGCCGTTCAAGGTGAACTACTACGACGCCGGCACGGTGCACGGGAACGACGAGCGGATCCGGACGCAGTTCTTCGCCGAGGGGACGCGGCTGGTGCGGGCAGTGGTGGGCGGGTTCTGCGCGCGCGCGAAATGAGGCGGCACGGACTCGCGGCCGCCACGATCGTCGTCGCGGCGCTCGCCGTCTTCGGTCCGGCGCTGGCGCGCAACGAGGTCTTCACGTTCCGTGATCACCTCGACTACTTCCAGCCGTTGCGGTGGTTCACGACCGAGCAGTTGCGCGAAGGCAGTCTGCCGCTCTGGAATCCCTACAACGCCTCGGGCGAGCCATGGCTCGCGAATCCGCAGACCGCGGTCTTCTATCCGCCGGCCTGGCTGTTCCTGGTGCTGCCGTTCTCGACGGCGTACGTCGCGTTTCTGCTCTTCCACGCGCTGCTGCTCGGCTTCGGCGCATATCTATGGTTCGCGCGACGCGCTTCGCCCGCCGCCTCGCTCCTCGGCGCTGTCGCGCTGATGCTCAGCGGGCCGGTGCTTTCGCTGCTCGACGTCCAGAACAACTTCGCGACGTTTGCGTGGCTGCCGTGGGTCTTGTTGGTTGCCAGTAGCCGATTGCCGGTTGCCGGAGCGGTGGTGCTGGCGATGTCGTTCTTGGCCGGGGAGCCGTTCTTGGCGGCGATCGCGGCGGTTTGTTTCGTCGTCGTGAATCGCGACATGCGCACCATTTTGTTGGCGGGCCTCGGAGCGATCGGGTTGGCGGCGGTGCAGCTCTTTCCATTTCTCGAGATGCTCAGCGGGAGCAATCGTGTGGCGGGGTTCGATCCGAACGACGTTCTACGCGGCTCGATGCCGCTGCACGACTGGCTGCTCGTCGCGATCCCCCCTCGGCTCGCCCGTTTCCACACGACACAGCACTTCATCTTCGTGCTGTACGCGAGTGCGTTCATCGCGGCACTCGCAATCGCGGGCGTCGTCGCACTTGGGATGCGCCGCGCATGGACGCGCCTCGGCGCGTCTGTCTTCGCGCTCGCGGTCGTTGCGGCGATCGCGAGCGGACCGCAGTGGCTCACGAATCTGCCGCTGACGGTCTTCCGCTATCCATCGCGCGTCGTGCCGTTCGCAGCGTTCGCGATAGCGGCGCTGGCGGTCTCCGGCTGGGATGCGATCCGGCGACGCAGCGTCATCGTCGATGCGGTGCTGGTCGTGGCGGTCGCGATCGATCTTCTCGTGGCGACGAAGCAGGTTCGCATCACGGCGCCTTTCACGACGAAGCGGATTCCGTACGATGCGTCGATCGGCCGCGATCGGAAGGTGTTGCAGGACTATACCGACGTGGCGCTGCACGGCGGCAGCCGCGGCGCGTGGATGTCGGGATATCTCAATCTCTACGACCATCGCTTTGCCGCGCTGACGGCGGCCCCGGTCACGTCGCAGCGATACCTGGAGCTGTACTACAGCGCGCTCAGACAGTTCGCCGCGTTACGCGTGATGGCGGTGGAATGGGTCGTCTCGGCGTCGCCGCTCGGGCCGCCGCTGGCGCGCGTCGCGGGCGCTCAAGGGGTGAGCGTCTACCGTTTCGCCGCCGCGTTGCCGATGGCGTACGTGGTGACGAAGGCGAATCGGTTCGTGCCCGCCGGCTCGTTGAGCCTCGGCGCATCACACGCACGCGTGCGCGTCGACACTGCCGGCGGCGGAACGCTCGTTCTGACGCAGAACGATGCACCGGGATGGCGCGTTGCGATCGATGGTGCCGAGGCGCCGAAGCTGGTCGCGTTCGGCGCGTTTCGCGCTGTTTCCGTCGCCGCCGGCAAGCACGAAATCGTCTGGACGTATCGTCCGCGATCGATCGTGCTCGGCGCAGTTGTGACATTTTTCACGTTCGTCGCATTGGTCATCTCAACTCGATTTGTCAAGCATCGAGCGCACGAAAATTTTTTTCGCGACACTCTAAAAAGTGTTGGCAACGGTGAACGAAGCGCGGTGTAGAATCGCCGCCTTCACCGCAACGCGAGGTTCAAAATCGATGGTAAGTATCGACGACCGTTTGAACGCGATCATCCGTGAATTGATCGGTAACGGCATCACGCTCGAGCAGGCAGTCGAGGCATTCGAAGGTAAGTACATCGTGGCCGCGATGACCGCATCGCGCGGCAACGTGACACAGGCTTCGAAGAAGCTCGGCGTGCATCGCAACACGCTCCACAACAAGCTCCGCAGCCAGACGATGCTCAACGGCTTCGCCGACTCCATCCGTCCGACGCGCCGCGTCTCGCACAAGCGCGTCGCCGCTCCGGTCACTCCGCGCACGCGCAATACGCGATAGTGTAGCCCGCGCTACATGCGCGACACAGAACTCGAAAACGACATCGTCACTCTTCTTCGCGAGCGCGGCAATCGCCTGCTCTCGGTCGCCGACATCCACGAGCGGCTGCACGATCCGGACGTGACGCGCGACGAGGTCGGCATCATCGTCGAGGAGCTCGAGCGCGACGGTGTCCTCGTGCCGGTGCGCGGCAAGCGTTACTCGCTGCTCGAGTTCACGCCGTATCACGCCGGCGCGGTGAAGGTGCATCCCGACGGCTACGGAACGGTCTTTGGTGGTGCCAAGGACCCGGACATCTACATCGACCGCAAGCAGATGAAGGGGGCGATGAACGGCGACGTCGTCATCGTCCGCGCCGACAAGCGCAACCCGAAATTCAAGAAGCTTCACGGCCGCGACCTGATGCAGGGCGAAGTCATTCGCATCCTCAAGCGCGCGCACCGCCACATGGTCGGCCGCTTCCACGGCGACGCGGCCGAGCCGTACGTCGTTCCGTTCGACTTTCGCATCGACACCGATGTGATCATTGAAGAAGGGGCGACCAGGAACGCCCGCGACGGCGAGATGGTGAACGTCGAGATCGACCGCTACCCCGACCGCTCGCGCAGCTACGCGACCGGGCGGATCGTCGAGACGCTCGGCTTCATCGGCGAGCCGGGGGTCGACATCGAAGTCGTCATCCGGAAGTTCCACATCCCGCACATGTTTCCGGATGAGGTCATCGCGCAGGCGGAGTCGATACCGACCGAGGTGCCGGCCGAAGCGATCGCGAACCGCGCCGACTACCGCGAGCACACCATCGTCACGATCGACGGCGAAACGGCGAAGGATTTCGACGACGCGGTGGAGGTGGCGCGGTTGCCGAACGGCAACTTCCTTCTCGGCGTGCACATCGCCGACGTTGCGCACTACGTCACCGAGAACAGTGCGCTCGATCGCGAGGCGTTCGAGCGCGGGACGTCGGTCTACTTCCCAGGGCGCGCCGTGCCGATGCTTCCCGAGCGGCTGTCGAACGGGATCTGCTCGCTGAATCCGCGGGTCGACCGGCTGACGTTCTCGTGCGAGATCGAGATCGACTCGCGCGGCCGCTTCGTCGATCACCGCATTTTCAAGTCCGTGATCCGGACGAAGGAGCGGATGACGTACACGAACGTGCACGCCCTCCTCACAGAGCCGACACCCGAGTTGCGCGAGCGGTACGACTACCTGATGCCGGAGTTCCGGCGGATGCTGGAGCTCTACGACGTTCTGCGGGTGCGGCGCGAGCAGCGCGGCTCGATCGACTTCGATTTGCCGGAAGCCGAGGTCATGCTCGGCGCGAGTGGCGACATCGAGGCGATTCGTCCGACCGAGCGGAACGTGGCGCATCGCATCATCGAGGAGTTCATGCTCGCCGCGAATGAAGTCGTCGCGAGCGAGCTGGTCTTCGCGAATCAGCCCGGCCTGTTCCGGGTACACCAGCAGCCGGACCCGCAGAAGCTGCAGGACCTGCGCGAGATTCTCGACGAGTTCAAGCTGACCTTGCGCGGCGACGTGGAGGACATCCGGCCGGCGGAGCTGCAGCGCGTGTTGAAAGCGGTGACCGGCACTCCCGAGGAGCGCTTCCTGACGAACATCATCCTCCGGTCGATGAAGCGCGCGTCCTACTCCGCTGAGTCGCTCGGGCACTTCGCGTTGGCGATCGACAATTACTGCCACTTCACGTCGCCTATCCGGCGCTATCCCGACCTGATCGTGCATCGCCGGCTGGCGGAGCTCATCGCGGGAGGCCCGCTGATCGGCGACCGGCGCGCGAAGATGGAGGGGATGCATCCGCTGTACGCCGCGCAGTCGAGCGAACGGGAGCGGCGCGCCGAGGAGGCGTCGCGCGAGGTGCTCGAATGGAAGAAGGTCATCTTCATGCGCGACAAGGTCGGCGAGAAGTTCAGTGGGATCGTCACCGGCGTCGCGCCGTTCGGGTTGTTCGTCGAGCTCGACGCGATTTTCGTGCAGGGACTGGTGCCGGTCGCGACGATCGGCGGCGACTTCTGGCGGTTCGCGGAACACGAGCACCGGCTGCGCGGCGAATCGAGCGCCCGGGAGCTGCGGCTCGGCGACCACGTGACGATCCAAGTCGAGTCGATCGATGAAGATCGGCGCCAAATCGAGTTCCGGCTGCTCGAGGTTGCTGGCTCTCCGATTGCACGCCGCGAGCGATGAACATGGCTGATCTCACGACTCGTCTTCACGATCTCGTCAACGAACGTGTCTCGCTCGAAACGAAGCTCCAGCGGGAGCCGGGCGAGCTGTCGGATGAGGCCGCGGAGCAGTACGACCGGCAGTACGCCCAACTGCAACGACAGATCGGCGTGCTGTTCCGGGAGGCCGCCCCTGACCAGACTGACGACCAGCAGCGCATCACGATGATGCTGGAGCTGATGCGCATCCTCGAAAACCGGCTCGTCTATCTGCATAACTTCACGGTGAACGCGACCGCAGACAATCGCCAGCTCGCGCAACTGGTGGCTCAGTTCATCGACTCGCTCACGGCGCAGCACAGTTCGGTGCTCACGTCGCTCGAAGCGACGTACTACCGCGCGGTCGCGGCGCTGTATGCCGGCGACGCCGCGCACGCCCGCGACTACTTCACTGCCGCATGCGAGTCGGAGGAGAGCGACGAGGCGAACGACATCAAGTACAAGTCGTTCGTGATCCTCGGGCACCTCTCACACGAGGAGCACGACTACGCGCGCGCGAAGGACCTTCACGACCAGTCAATGCGGTACACGCAGGCGCCGAACGTGACGGCACAGGCGCTCGCGCTCAAGGCGCTGAATGCCTACGCGCTGCAGGATTACGACGACGCGCTGCATCTCTTCGAGGAGGCGCTGGCTCTCTTCGATCCGAATCAGCCGTTCTTCAACTCGTACTTTTTCCGGAACGCGCTCTTGTTCTGCGGCGCGATCTATTTCGATCGCCGTGACTACGCGCGTGCCGCGGCGCGGTACCGCACGGTCCTCGAAAACGTCGACCGCAATTCGTACGACCACTTCGACGCGCTCTCGCACCTCGGGCGCATTGCATACGCGCAAGGCCAGTGGGACGAGGCGGCGGAGACGCTCGAGAAGGCGGTGCAGATGCATCGTCTCAACGAGAACGAGTACGTCGTCGACACCTGGTTCTGGATCGCGCGCTCGCACATCAAGCGCAACGATCCGGCGCAGGCGCGCGGGTACCTCGAGAAGATCGCCGCGTCCGAGGTGCACTACGAGAAGAAGCCGCAGGCCGTGGAGATGCTGCGGAAAGTCTCTTAATGGAATTGCGTGATCACGAAGGCGATGTCGTCTTTGTAATCGTCGGTGGCGTCGAAGCCGGAGATGTCGGCGTAGATGCGGTCGTAGATCGTGTCGACCGCGGCGTCGCGTGAGTCTTCCAGAAGGCCGGCAATCCGCTCGATCGCGTAGAAGTCTCCCGCTGAGTTGCGCCGGTCGGTGAGGCCATCGGTGTAGACGAAGAGCGTGTCGCCAGCGGAAACGCTCAGCCTCCGCTCTTCGTACGGCATCGAAGGCATGGCGCCGAGGAGGTTGGAAGGCTCCTCGATGAGCGAAGTCTTGCCGCACGAGCGCCGGTAGAGAAGGAACGGCGGGTGCGCCGCATTCGCGAAGACGACGTTACCGCTCGCGTCGACCCGGAAGAGCTGCGCGGTCGCGTACTGGGTCGGCAGGCTGACGGTGAACAGAAAGTCGTTGAGACGCGTCATCACCTCGGCGAGCGACGACGTTGGGTGCGCTTCGAGATGGATGTAGCTCTTCAGCAGCGAGACGAGGATCGCGGCCGGCAGTCCGTGGCCCGAGACGTCGGCGACGAAGAGGTAGAGCAGGTCGTCCTGCATGAAGTAGTCGTAGAAGTCGCCGGAGAGCGCCTCGCTCGGAATGTAGGCGGACCGCACTTCGGCGCGCGGTCCGCGGAATGTGCCGGCCGGGACGAGCGCCTGCTGCACGCGGCGCGCGATCTGGAGGTCGCGCATGATCTGCTGGTTGATGCGCCGCAGCTGGTCCTGGTAGTTCTTGACGCGCAGGAGCGCGCGGAGACGCGCGAAGAGAATCTCGAAGTCGGAGCCTTTGGCGACGAAGTCGTCGGCACCCGCGGCGAGGCCTTCGACGACGCGCTGCGCCGAATCGGCGCCGGTGAGCATGAGGACGGGGATGGTCTGGAGGTGAGGATCGCTCTTGATCCGCCGCGCCACTTCGAAGCCGTCCATGACCGGCATGCGGTAGTCGACGACGATGGCGTCCGGCGGCGGTGCGGCGGCGACGAGCTGCAGCCCTTCTTCACCGGAGAGCGCCGTGGCGACGTCGTACCCATGGCGCTCGAGAAATCGCCGCGTAACGGCGAGATCGTTGGCGCTGTCGTCAATCAGCACGATCCGTTGGCGCTGCTCCATGGTCCGAATGGACGGCGATTATGCAGGAAGCTCGCCGAGGAGGGTACGGCATTCGGAAAGGAGGAGGGGGAGGCGCCGTCGTGGACCATCACCCAGACCTCGTCGGCGTTGACGTTCCGGTAATTGTGAACGTGTGAGCCGACAACGGTCGGCAACTCGGCCATACGGAAAGATTGTACCCTTCGCTCCGCGATGAAACTGATTGTCGGCCTCGGGAATCCGGGGGCGGAGTATGAGCGGACGCGGCACAACATCGGGTGGTGGATCGTCGATGCGTTCGCGAAGAAGTTCCGGATCGAGGTCGGGCGGCATGAGAAGAATGCGATGACGGGCGAGGGGCGGGTGGCGGGAGGATCGGTGATGGTCGCGAAGCCGCTCACGTACATGAACCTCTCGGGCGACGCGGTGAAGCTGCTGGTCAATGCGTATCTCGATTCGACCGACGATCTGATGATCGTTTACGACGAGGTGGACCTGCCGCTCGGGAAGCTGCGGCTCCGGCCGAATGGCTCGTCGGGGACCCACAACGGCATGCGGTCGGTCGTCGCCTCGCTTGCGAGCGAACGATTCGCGCGCTTACGATTCGGCGTGCGCGGGCCCGATTATGCAGAGGCTGGTCGCCTGCGCGACTACGTCCTCGACGAGTTCGCGGCCGGCGAGATGCCGGTCGTCGAAGCGACGGTTGCGAAGGCGGTCGACGCGCTCGTCCTCTTCGCCCGCGGCGATTTGAAGCGCGCGATGAACGAATTCAACCGCGACCCAGAGCCACCACCGGAAGAAAAAACCGCATGAATGTCCATACCCTCGGCGAACTTCGCGCTTCAGGCTACAAAGTCCGCTCCGTCAAAGACGAGATGCGGGAGAACCTCCTCGCGAAGATCGCGAAGGGGGAGAACACGTTCCCCGGCATTCACGGGTACGACCGCACGGTCATCCCCGCCATCCACAATGCCGTGCTCTCGAAGCACGACATCATCCTCCTCGGCCTCCGCGGCCAGGCGAAGACGCGCATCCTGCGATCGCTGACCTCGCTGCTCGACGAGCACGTGCCGGTCATCGCCGGATGCGAGATCAACGACACGCCATACGAGCCGACGTGCAAGCGATGCCGCCGGCTCGCGATCGAAAAGGGCGACGAGCTGCCGATCGCCTGGCTGACGCGCGGAGAGCGCTACCGCGAGAAGCTCGCGACGCCGGACGTCACGGTCGCCGATCTGGTCGGCGACATCGACCCGATCAAGGCGGCGAATCAGCGGCTTACGTACGCGGACGAAGAGGTCATCCACTACGGCATCATCCCGCGCACGAACCGCGGCATCTTCGCCATCAACGAGCTGCCGGACCTCGCGCCGCGAATTCAGGTGGCGCTGCTGAACATCCTCGAGGAGCGCGACCTGCAGATCCGAGGTTTTCCGATCCGCATCCCGATGGACGTCGTGCTGGTTTTCAGCGCGAATCCGGAGGACTACACGAGCCGCGGCAACATCATCACGCCGCTCAAGGACCGCATCGACTCGCAGATCCTCACGCACTATCCGCAGAGTGTGGAGACCGCGCGGCTCATCACGGAGCAGGAAGCGTGGACCGATCGCGGGCAGGCGGCGGAGGTCGAGATTCCGGCGTACGTCCGCGACCTCGTCGAGAGCATCGCCTTCGTGGCGCGCGAGTCGGAGCTGGTCGACCAGTCGTCGGGCGTCTCGGCGCGGCTGACGATCGCGGCGATGGAGTTGCTCCAGTCGAACCTGGAGCGGCGCGCCGCGATGACCGGCGACAAGCACGTCTTTCCGCGGCTGTCGGACCTCGCGATGCTCCTGCCTGCGATCACCGGTAAGGTCGAGATGGTCTACGAGGGCGAGCAGCAGGGGGCGGAGGTCGTCGCGCGGAAGCTGATCGGACAGGCGGTCGCGAAGCTGTTCGAGTCGAAGTTCCCGCCGATCGCGCGTGCCGGACAGTCCTCGGCGCGGGAGCGGCAGCAGCGTCATGACGTCGACGGCGAGGAGCTGGACGACATGTTCTCGGGCCGCCGCCAGCAGAAGCGGAAAGCGCCTCCTGTCGAGGAACCGAAGAACGAGCCGAAATCGGACCCGAACTACGACCTGATCCTGGCGTGGTTTGTTGACGGGAACAAGATCACGCTCTCCGACGAGCAGCCGTTCAAAGAGTATTTCGCGGAGCTGAAGCGCGTTCCGAAGCTGGCCGACACTGCACAAAAGTACGTCCAGTCGTCGAGCGAGTACGAACACGCCTTCTGGATGGAGATGGTCCTGGAAGGGATGCACCAGTCGCTGCGGCTGGCGCGAGAAGATCTCGACTCGACCATCACGTTCCAGGAGCTGATGAAGTTCAATGTGCTGCGGACGGTGAAGTGATGAAAGTCTCGGCCGAGATCCCGAACGAGCTGGCGCGGCAGATCGACCGCATCATTCGCGACGGCTGGTTCGCGGACGAAGAGGCGGTCGTGCGTGAGGCGCTCCTGCGGTTCGTCGACGCGAAGTCGTTTCTCGGCGACTCGCCGCGGATGCTCCATCGGTTCGCGGCCGACGCGCTCAACGACTCGAAGCCGGACGTCGCCCTCAAGTTCGTCGACCGCGCGCTGTCGCTCATGAACGGGCAGCAGATGACCGACTTTCACCTCTACCAGTCGCTCGTCGAGCTCCGCGTGCAGATCCTCCTCGTCCTCGGACGCGAGTCCGACGCCCTCACGACGCTCGAAGAAGCGCGCGAGAAGATGCCCAACAATCCCACCATCGCGATGTGGATCGAGAAGGTGAGGAAGAGCCGGCCGAAGGGAGTCGCCTAGCGGCTATGCCGCCACTCGATCATGCGTCATCGCTACTCCTATCTCGATCCTGATCTCATCCGGCAGCTCCTGGCGCAGATGGGGCTGCGCCGTCTCTTCAATCATCTCCTGCTCCAGAGCGGCGGCGACGTCGAGGAGGCGATGCGCTGGATGCGCATGCTCCAGCAGCGCGGCCTCATCGACGAGAACATCGATCTCGAGGCGTTCTTCGCGTCGCTCGTCGAAGACAACGTCATCGGCGAGGACTCGAACGGCAACATGACGCTCGCCGCGGGGGGCGAGCGGCAGATCCGGCGCGACGCGCTCGACGAGATCTTCGGTGGGCTGCAGAAGTCGATGACCGGCTACCACTCGGTGGCGAACGCGGGGCAGGGAACGGAACGGCTGACCGAGACGCGGCCGTACCAGTTCGGCGACGATCCGATGTCGATCGACTCGATCCGGTCACTGCAGAACGCGATGAAGCACAACGATCCGGACCACGACATTTCGATCACCGAGGATGATCTGGAGGTGTTCGAGAACGAGCACAACTCCAACTGCGCGACCGTCGTGATGATCGACATCTCGCATTCGATGATTCTTTATGGTGAGGACCGCATCACCCCCGCGAAGAAGGTCGCGCTGGCGCTCACGGAACTGATCCTGACGAAGTACCCGAAGGACTCGATCGATGTCCTCCTGTTCGGCGACGAGGCGGTGGAGGTGCCGATCTCGGAGATTCCGTACGTCAAGGTCGGTCCGTACCACACGAACACGAAGGCGGGGCTGGAATTGGCGCAGCGGATCCTGCGCCGCCGGAAGCACAACAACAAACAGATCTTCATGATCACCGACGGGAAGCCGTCGGCGCTGACCGAAGGCGACCACATCTACACGAACTCTTTCGGGCTCGACATGAAGATCGTGAACCGGACGCTCGAGGAGGCGGATCGCTGCCGCCGCGCGAACATCGCGATCACGACGTTCATGCTGGCGACCGACCCGATGCTCGTGAACTTCGTCGAGCAGCTCTCGAAGATCAACCGCGGGCGGGCGTTTTACTCATCGCCCGATCGCCTCGGCGAGTACATCCTTGCGGACTACATCCGCAACCGCCGGAAATTCGTGCACTAGAAACGCGTTCTCCTGACGCGATGCGCAAGTTATTTGCCGTCGTCCTCTTCCTCGCCTTCACCGCCTCCGCCAACGAAATCTCGTACCGATCGATCCAATCGGGTGCGCAGTTCGGCGGTACGCCGCTGTACGACCATGGGATTCATGGGGAAGGGCAGATCCTCGCGCTCCTCGACACCGGGGTCGACTATTCGAGCTGTTATTTCTCCGAGGCGAACGGCGCGATGCCGCCGATCAATACCGGCAGTCCGGCGGGCGGTCTCGACTGGACGAACGTCGATCTGAGCCGGCGCAAGATCATCGCGTACGACTTCGTCTACTCCTGCGACCAGTATCCGGGAGCGGCGTACTGCGACGACCCAAAGACGGGGCTCGACGCGTTCGACAACCAGGGCCACGGTACGC
Organism: Thermoanaerobaculia bacterium; assembly: GCA_036488085.1. Lineage (GTDB taxonomy): Bacteria > Acidobacteriota > Thermoanaerobaculia > Gp7-AA8 > Gp7-AA8 > DASXHZ01. The sequence continues at coordinate 85,963 of DASXHZ010000046.1, read as the reverse complement.
ATGCGGCCGCGAGCGCGGTCGGCGACCTCGCACCGTACGGCTCGCATGAATTCGCCGATGCGATCGCACTGTCGTCGAAGCTGATCGTGCAGGATGCCGGGCTGTCTCCGAACGATCACTGCACGTCGCGGCCCGGCATCGGCTGTCCCGTGGCGATCACGCCGCTGCTCGACCAGGCCTACAAGCAGGGAGCGCGCGTCCACTCGAATTCGTGGGGCGACTTCCAGGGAAACCTGGCGGCCCCGCCGACCGCGAACTACTCGGCGGCCGCGCGCGACATCGACGCCTTCGTGGCGTCGCATCCCGACATGCTGGTCGTGTTCAACACCGGCAACTACGGAGGCACGACCGGTACCGCGGCGCCAAGCTCGCTCTCGTCGCCCGGATGCGCCAAGAACACGATCCAGGTCGGAGGCACGCGGATGCCGGCGGCGAACGACGACTACATTTCGTCATTCACGCTGGTTGGCCCGACGCGCGACGGCCGGATCAAACCCGATCTGGTCGGACCGGCGATCGTCCTCGCGGGCGATGCGCATGTGGTCGTCAACAGCGACTGCAACGCGACCAGCCAGGCCGGGACCTCGTTTTCGTCCCCGACCATTGCGGGAGCGGCGCTGCTCGTCCGCCAGTACTACACGGATGGCTACTACCCGACCGGCGTTCCGACGCCGTCGAACGCGTTCACGCCGTCCGCCGCGCTGCTGAAAGCGACGCTGATCGCGTCGGCGCATCGCGTGGCGTCGCGGTACAACGCGCAGGGGCAGATCTTGACGACGGCGCCGGTACCGTCGTACGAGCAGGGCTTCGGCTTCCCGGTGCTCGACGACGCGCTCTACTTTCCGGGCGACGTCTCGAAGCTGCACGCGCTCGACGCTACGCCCGGTCTCGCTGCGGATGAGTCGTATTCAACGGACGTCAACGTCAAGCCGGGGACGCGCCTGAACGTCGTCCTCGTCTGGACCGATCCCGCCGGCGTGCCGCGCAATGACGCGACGCCGCAACTCGTGAACGATCTCGATCTCCGCGTCACGACTCCTGCCGGCGCGACGATGTACGGCAACGAGCCGTTGCATCCGGGCCAGCCCGACCGGCTGAACAATGTCGAAGGCGTGTCGGTCGATGCGCCGGTCAGCGGGAAGTACACGATCAACGTCGGCGCGCCGAGAATCAGCTCCGGCCCGCGGCAGCCGTACGCGCTCGTGATCACCGGCGACTTCACGACCGACCCCGTGATCGCGCGCCGCCGCTCCGTTCGCCATTAGCGTACAGGCTAGAATGCGCGGCCATGTTGTCACGCGAGTACCTCCGCGAACGCGCGGATGACTATCGGATTGCACTGAAGAATCGCGGCGCGTCCGTCGATATCGAGCGCTTCATAGAGCTCGATGCCGAACGGCGCCGCACCATCGCGCGCGTCGAGCAACTCAAGAACCAGCGCAACACAGCGTCGCAGGAGATCGCCCAGCTCAAGAAGAACAAGCAGGACGCGTCGGCACAGATCGAAGCGATGAAGAAGGTCGGCGAAGAGATCAAGGAGCTCGACGCCCGGCTTGCCGAGCTCGAGGTCGAGTTGGAGACGCTCGAGCTCTACTTCCCGAACGTCCCTGATGCCTCCGTCCCGATCGGTCCGGACGAAAGCGCCAATCGCGTCGAGCGCACCTGGGGCGAGAAGCCTTCGTTCGACTTCGAGCCGAAGGCCCATTGGGAGATCGGCGAGTCGCTCGGCATTCTCGACTTCGAACGTGCCGCGAAGATCACCGGCGCCCGTTTCACGGTCCTTCTCGGCGCCGCCGCGAAGCTGAGCCGCGCGCTTTCGGCGTTCATGCTCGACTCGCACACGGCGCGCGGCTACACCGAGATCCTGACGCCGTTCATGGTCAACGCCGACTCCATGCGCGGTACCGGTCAGCTCCCGAAGTTCGAGGAAGATGCCTTCAAACTCTCCGGCGAGAAGCCGTACTACCTCATCCCGACGGCCGAGGTTCCGGTCACGAATCTCTATCGCGACGAGATCCTCGACGGCGAGACGCTGACGCAGTCTTTCTGCTCGTATTCGCCGTGCTTCCGCGCCGAGGCTGGCGCAGCGGGGAAGGATACGCGGGGCCTCATCCGGCAGCATCAGTTCGAGAAAGTGGAGCTCGTGAAGTTCACGACGCCGGACAAGTCCCGCGACGAACACGAGCGGCTGACTGCGGATGCCGAGGCGATTTTGCAGGCGCTGAACCTCCACTACCGGGTCGTGACGCTGTCGACCGGCGACATGGGATTCACCAGCTCGAAGACGTATGACATCGAGGTGTGGCTGCCGGGGCAGAACACGTTCCGCGAGATCTCGTCGTGCTCGAACTTCCTCGACTTCCAGGCGCGGCGCGCGAACATCCGCTATCGCGACGCGAACAAGAAAGTCCACTTCGTCCACACGATCAACGGTTCGGGTCTCCCGCTGGGCCGCTCGCTTGTCGCGATTCTCGAGAATTACCAGCAGGCCGACGGCACGGTGGTCGTTCCGGAGCCGCTGCGGAAGTACATGGGTGCTGCCGTTATCCGTTATCCGTTATCCGAGCCGAAAACGCGTAACGGATAACGCGTAACGGATAACGCGTAACGGATAACGCGTCACGGATAACGCGTCACGCGATGAGCACTTCGTAGATGTAGTCGGTCGCGCCGAGCCGCACCTTGTCGCCGTTCTTCAGCACGGCGTGAAAGACGCGCGATCCGTTCAGCCAGACGCCGTTGCGGCTCTTGAGGTCTTCGAGCACGTAGCCGTCGGGGCCGCGGAAGATCCGTGCGTGGAAGCTCGATACGCCGGGGTCGGCCAGGCGAATGCCGTTGTCGCTGTGGCGGCCGATGAGGTACTCCGCTTCGACGACCGGAATCGTCGCGCCCTCACCCGCGACGCGCAACTGCGCCACGATCGGCTTGACGACGTCTTCGTACGACAGCTTCGCCTCTTCCGAGATGAGGAGGCCCGTGTCGTCGCTGCCCTCCTCATCGCGGATGGTCGACTCGCTGCCGAACCGCGGCGCGTCCGCCTGCCGCATCGTTTCTTCGCCGTGCATCGTGATCGTTCGGACCGCCGGCTCGATCAGATGGTTCGAGAGGAGGCCGTAGACGACGCGGTAGATCTCCAGCCGGTCGTCCTCGACTGCGTTGCAAAGCTCGTCGAGCGTTCGCTGGCCGTTGATCAGGAAGAGGATGCGCCACTCGTCGGCGGTCAGCGTGATCTTCTCTTCGTGCGGGCGCTGCACGACGCGGAAGACGGCGTTTTTGTCGGGGAGGAGCCGGATGCACTGCTCCCACTCCTCGATATGGCGTGCCCCTTCCATGATGAGGTTCGCAAGGTCGACCGAGATCGTCACGGCGTACGCGGGAATCTCGACCTCCTCCCTGAACGCGAAGTTGCCGGCGCTCCAGACGAAGGCGTCGTAGAGGATCTCCGAGACCTGCACCTTCAGGAAGTCGCGGAGCTGCGCTTCGCCGAGGATGCCTTGTTGGATCGCGATCTCGCCGAAGCGGCCGCCTTCGCGGCGCATGAGATCGTCGATGAGGTCGCACTCCACACGTGTCAGACGCTTCTTCCGCTGCAGGATGGCGCCGAGGCGGAGCTGTTCGTTGGTCGACGAGGCGAAGACGAGCGCGCCGTCTCGGAAGAAGACGGACGAACGCTTATCGCCGCTCTCGAGCGCCAGCGTGCCGCTCTTTCTCGCCCCCGCGAGGAATGTGAGGACCTCGGGGAGCTTGAACGCGGCGAGGCTTCCTTGCAGAACCTCGCTGCTCATGAATCTGTGCACGCAATTGTAGAATGCGCGCGCCCATGCCACGTTCCGCGTCGCGTCACGCCGTAACGGCCGGCTTCCTCGGCTGGACGCTCGATGCCTTCGACTTCTTCGTCGTCGTCTTCCTGCTCGACGTCCTCTCGGCGCATTTTCACGTTCCGAAGAAGCAGATCATCTTCACGCTGACGATGACGCTCGCGTTCCGGCCGATCGGCGCGATCGTCTTCGGCTTCCTCGCCGACCGGTACGGACGCCGCCGCCCGCTGATGGCGAACGTCGTCTACTTCTCCATCATCGAGCTGCTCTCGGGCTTCTCGACCACGTACACGCAGTTCCTGATCCTCCGCGCGCTCTTCGGCATCGGAATGGGCGGCGAGTGGGGCGTCGGCGCGTCGCTGGCGATGGAACAGTCGCCGAAGCGCTGGCGCGGGGTGCTCTCCGGCATCCTGCAGAGCGGCTACTCGATCGGCTACTTGCTGGCGGCCGTAGCCACGAAGACCGTTCTGCCGTCGCTCGGATGGCGATGGATGTTCTGGCTCGGCGCGCTGCCGGCGCTGCTGGCGCTCTACATCCGGCGCAATGTGCCGGAGTCGGCGGCGTGGGAGGAGCACCGCGTCGGCAGCATGCGCGAGATCGGCACCGCCGTGACCGCGAACATGCGGAGCGTCATCTATCTGGTGGTCCTGATGACGTTCATGATGTTCCTGTCGCACGGCACGCAGGACCTCTATCCCGATTTTCTGAAGCACTCGCGCGGCATCGCGGCGGCGACGGTTCCGTATGTCGCGATCCTCTACAACATCGGCGCGGTCGTCGGCGCGATCATTTTCGGCGAGATGTCGCAGAAGATCGGTCGCCGCCGTTCGATGATCTGCGCTCTGGCGCTGTCGGTCGTCGTGATGCCGATCTGGGCATTCGGGGGGACGCTCTTCATCCTCTGCGCCGGCGCGTTCCTGATGCAGGCGGGCGTGCAGGGGGCGTGGGGCATCATTCCGGTGCACTTGAACGAGCTCGCACCCGATCGTGTGCGGGGGCTGATCCCTGGCCTCGCGTATCAGCTCGGGATCCTGTTCGCAGCGCCGACGAACACGATCGAGGACGCGCTGCGCGACCGTGTCGGCTACTCATGGGCGCTAGCCGGATTCGAGATCTGCGTCATCGCCGTGCTCGTCGTCCTTCTCGTCGGCGGCCGCGAAGAGCACGGCCGCAGCTTCTCGTCGGCGGACGGGCAGGCGTGATCGCGGACGGCGCGACTGCGCTCGCCGACGGTGAGGCTGTGATCGCGGGCGGTGAGCTGCGCTGAACGGCGGGGAAGGTGCGTCGGACGCCGGGGAAGGTGCGCCGACGAACGGGGAGCCTGCACTGACGAACGGTTTTGCCGTCTCCGTCTCACGTCACGCCGTCCCCGTCTCACGTCACGCCGTCCCCGTCTCGCGTCACGCCATCCCCGTCTGGCGGTGCGCCGTCCCCGTCTCGCGGTGCGCCATCCCCGTCTGGCGGTGCGCCATCCCCGTCTCGCGGCGCGCCGTCCCCGTCTGGCGGTGCGCCGTCCCCGTCCGGCGGTGCGCCATCCCCGTCCGGTGGTGCGCCGTCCCCGTCCGGCGGTGCGCGCTCCCCGTTCGGCGGCGCGCGCTCCCCGTTCGGCGGCGCACGCTCCCGGTCGCCGATCACGCCGTGATCGGGCCGGTCACGTGCAGACAGTCCGCGTGGCCGGCTAGATCGTCGTCATCACGGCCCACAGCGAGACGCACGAGATGACGATCCAGAGGAAGACGCCCAGGAGGAGCGGGCGCGCGCCGACGGCGGCGATCGCCTTGCGCGACAGATTCGCGCCGATCAGGAAGAGCGTGACCGTCAGGCCGAACTTCGCGATCGTCGCGATGGCGTTCCAGAGTTGCGGCGCCGCGACGTACGTACGGACGACCGAGGCGAGCAGAAAAAGGAAGATGAACCAGGGGATCGCGATGCGCGTCGATTTCCGGTGAAAGACCAGCGCGGTCGCGAACGTGAGCGGCACGATCCAGAGAGCGCGCGTCAGCTTCACCGTCGTCGCGATTTGGAGCGCCTCGTTGCCGTACTTTGCCGCGGCGCCTACGACCGAGGACGTGTCGTGAATCGCGATCGCCGCCCACATCCCGAACTGCGTCTGACTCAGATGCAACGCGTGCCCTATCAAGGGGAAGATGAAAAGCGCGATCGAGTTCAGGATGAAGACCGTGCCGAGGGAGACCGACATCTCCTCGTCGCTCGCGCCGATCACCGGACCGACGGCGGCAATCGCGCTGCCGCCGCAGATCGCCGTACCGGACGAGATCAGATGCGAGATGGTGTGCTCGACTCGCATCAACTTTCCGGCGATGAAGCCGAGGGTGAGGGTTCCGGCGATCGTCACGATCGTGAAGACGACGCCGCGCTTTCCCGCCTCCACGACCTTCTGCAGATTGATCCCGAACCCGAGGCCGACCACGGACGCCTGGAGGAGGATCTTCGTGAGACGCGAGGTCGTCCCGCGCGGGATCGGATTCCCGACCGTGAGCGCGATGACGATGCCGAGCGCCAGCGCGAACGGCGGCGAGATGAGTGTTTCGAGCAACTTCAGTGAATGTTCGTGCGGAAGAAGTCGAGCGTGCGGCGCCACGCGTCCGCCGACGCCTCTTTGTTGTAGACCTCGGGGCGCGTGTCGTTGAAGAACGCGTGGTCGGCGTCAGGGTACGTGTGCACTTCGACTTTCTTTCCCATCGACTGGAGCTTTTCCGCGAGCTCGCGTTCGCCCTTTGCCGAGACGCCGCGATCGCGCTCGCCGGCCACCAGCATCAGCGGCGCGCTCATGTTCGCCCAGTCGTATTCGACTCTCTTGAATCCGCCGTAGAAGCTGACGCCGGCGCCGACGTTTTTGTCTTTGGTCGTCGTGTACTTCGCCAGCGCCCCGCCCATGCAGAAGCCGATGACGCCGTACGTCTTCGACGAGCACTCGGGACGCTGGAGGAGATACGCACCGGCGCCGGAGATCTCCGTCAGCGCGCGCTCGGCATCGAGCTCCATCAGCAGCTTTCCCGCTTCGTCCGGCGACTTCGTGGTCTTGCCGTGGAAGAGGTCGGGGGCGATGGCGAGGAATCCTTCACGAGCGAACCGCTCGACGAGATCCTCGATGTGCGGCACGAGGCCCCACCACTCCTGAATGACGACGACCGCCGGCCCTTTGCCGGTTGGAGCGGCAAAGTAGCCTTCGCAAGTGTGGCTGTTGGACGGGAATTCGACTCGCTGGCCCATGGGTGAATCTTATGCGAAGCGCGAACCGCTTCGCGCGTGGCGTGGCGTTATCCGTTATCCGTTATCCGGCATCGAACTCGGATAACGGATAACGGATAACGGATAACGTGACAAGACGTTTCCCGCGCCCCATCCGTATATCTCGTGCGAGAATGTCGCGCGAGAGAGGCTGGTGGATGGTTTACACGAATGACGATGTCGCTCGCCTGGCGAAGCGCAAGAGTTGTCCGCGCTGCGATCTGAACAAGACGATGGGAAACGCGCTCTGCCGCGTCTGCCGCAACAAGCTCCCGTCGAACATGCGGATGGGGCTGGAAGGCGTCTCCGACAAAGACTGGATGAGCGTCGGTCGCGCGCTGCGTGCAGCGGCCAACTATTTCAACGTCCACTTCCAGTCGGTCCGGAACTTTGGAGGCGGGAAGAGGCGGTAGCGAGCATCGCGAGCTCGCGCGCTTTCGCGTCTCTCGGCTCCTGGTTCGCCAGCTCCTCGGCACGCCGCGCCACGTCGGTTGCTCCCGGCGCGTTTTTCAGCGTCTCGCCCCACACCGCTCCGAGCGTCGCCAGACGATGGCGGCGTGAAGCGTCGCTCCAGGGGCGGGCGACGTCCGACGCGTGCATGATCCGCGTGATCGTCCGCTCTTTTCCGCTGACGACGCTGCGGTAGTGAAGGCGCACAGTCGCAATCGGCTGATGCCACGGCAGGTTGTCGCGCAACTCGACTTCGTAGAGCGCCGTCACCGAGACGTTCTTCAGGAGCGTCGGTTCGAAGCCGGACAGCTCGTCGCCGCTGCCCGCCCGCCGATGGGAGACGACGGCATTTCCATCGAGATCGATCTCGAGGCGTACGTCGGTCGCAACCGGCGGCACCGAGGCGCCGGGCTGCATCTCCTGGCGCGCGGTATCGATCGTCGTCCGGATGATGAAGGAGCGCGGGCCGGCGGTTACAGGGGCGGGCGAGGCTTCGACCTCCAGGCCGACTTCGCGCGGCGCACGGTGTTCGGGCGGCCCGGCGAAGTAGTTGATCAGCGCTTCGACGTTCACGGTGCGGGGACGCTCGCCGCGCTCGATCGCGTCTCTCACGTCGGGGAAGGCGCGGACATCGACGGAGATGCCAAGGACACGATGGGGTGGCGCCTGGACGAAGTCCATGGCGCGCGCGGTGGGAACGACGCCACCAATGATCCCGCCGCCGACGCCGCTCACAACGCCACCGGACGCGCGACCGGCTACTTGCCCTTCAACGCCGCCTTCGACTCCGTTCGCAACTTTAGCAGCCCCCTTTTCCTCGGCCAGAGCGGGTGCCGCTTCCGCCATCGGCGGAGGAGCAGCAGGAGCCGAAACCGTCGGAGCCGCGGCGACGGTCGTCACCGGTTCGTTCCGAGCTTGCGGTAGGTCCCGATCCTCCGTTGAGTCAAGACGAACACCGAGCTCCGGTTCCGACGCGCGCGCGACCTGCGGTTTCGGCGCCTCTGCCGCGACCGCCGGCGCCTCATTGGTGACCGGCAGCTTCGCGGGAGCCGTCTTGACCGCCATGCGCGCCATTGGTGGAACGCCCTCGCTCCGGTCTGCGCGTGAGAGCAGTTGAACGCAGAGATACGCGGACGAGATCAGAAGAATGATCGATGCGGCGACCCGCAGATTGAAGGCGACCGAGGACGACAGCCGCTCGCGCTCGCGAGTGGTGCCGAGAAGATCGGGAATGTCTGCTTTGATGCGGTCGGCGAGACCGGCAGGCGGCTTCGCCACCGAAGCCATCGAGAGCCGCCGCTGCAGTTCCGCCTTTCGTTTCGTCGTCATTTCACTTCCTCATCGAGATTCGCTTCCAGCATCGAGAACGCCTTGTGGAGACGCTTGCGAATCGCCACCGTGGTGATGTTCTCGATCTGCGCGATCTCCTTTACGGCCAGCCCGCCCCAGAAGTGCGCCGTCACCGTGAAGCGCAGGTCCTCGGGGAGCGAGAGCACCGCTTGCCGCAACAGTTCCGCACGCTCGCGGTCGGCGATGACTTCGTCGACGGCGGGCGTTTCGTCGCGTACGTCGAACGACTCCGGCTCATCGAGCGACGTCATCCTGCGCGGCCGCCGGATGGCGTTCAGGAACGTCGTGTAAGCGATACGGTAAAGCCAGGTGAAGAGTTGCGAGCGGCCGTCGAAGCCCGGCAGCGCCGCCCATGCTTTCTGATAGGTCTCCTGTGTCAGATCGGCTGCCCGGTCGTTGTCACCGCCGCAGAGGCGAAACAACGACGCGAAAACGGCCGAGTAGGTGCGTTCCACCATCTCCTCCGCGGCGGCACGATCGCCGGCGCGGATTGCGTCGAGCAGCCGGCGCTCCTCGCCCCAAGGCGTGCTCTCTTCCGCACGCTCCGTAACTGCTGCCGGGAATGAGGCAACTTCGGCCACATCAGTTGGACGCATGTTCACAAGAAAACGAAACCACGGCGCTATCCTACGCGCCATGAAACGGATCGTTCCGCTGGCTCTGCTGCTCAGCCTTGCCTGTTCGCGAAAGGCCGAGGGGCCGAAATTCGACGAGAACGCCGAGATTGCGAAGTGGCGCCAGAGCCGCCTCACTCACCTCAAGAGCGACGACGGATGGCTGACGCTCGTCGGCCTGCAGTGGCTGAACGAGGGCGAAAACAAGATCGCCAACCCGCCGAATGGCGGCTCGGTCACGCTACAGAACGGCGCAGTCACCCTGACGCCGAACCCGGCGCTGACGATCGACGGAAAGCCGGTCTCCGCGCCGGTTGCACTCCGCGACGACACCGATCCGAAGGGGCCGACCGTGGTCAGCAGCGGGACGGTCCACTTCCTCGTGATCAAGCGCGATCCGAAGTTCGCGTTGCGCGTGAAGGACACGAACTCTCCGGCGCGCACGCACTTCCTCGGGCTCGACTATTTTCCGGTGGCGCCGCAGTGGCGGGTCGAAGCGCATTTCGAGCCGTTCAACCCGCCGCATCACGTGACGATCACCAATGTTCTCGGCATGACGAGCGACGAGATCGCGCCCGGGCTGCTCGCGTTCACCGCCAACGGCAAGGAGTACAAGGTCGAGCCGATCCTCGAGCAGGGAACGACCGACTACTTCATCATCTTCAAGGATGCGACGAGCGGGAAAGAGACCTACGCGGCCGCCCGCTACGTCTACGCGCATCCGCCCGACAAGAACGGCATGACAGTGATCGACTTCAACAAGGCCTACAACCCGCCATGTGCCTTCACGCCGTTCGCCACGTGTCCGCTGCCGCCGTCGCAGAACCGGCTGCCGTTCCGCGTCGACGCCGGAGAGCTGAAGTACCGCGGCGGTCACGCCTAGTAGCGTCGCCGCGCTCGTTCGCCACCGATGAAGATGACGCGTCCGCTGCCGAAGCGCTCGCGCTCGTCATCTTCGCCGTGGCTCATGGCGGGGAAGCCTAGCTCCGAGGCGATGGCCTGCCACTCGCGCTGGAAGTCGTCGCGCTGGTGGTGCGGAAGACTGATGCCGCGCGAATAGAAGTCGACGTGCAGCAGTTCCGCCGCCCATGCGGCGGCCATCTGATCGGCCGGTGTCGCGGCCTGGTTCGGAAGCGCAGTTGCCCCTTTGGGCAGCGTGAACGGAAGCGGATGCAGGACGATCTCGTACTGCTTTCGGATCGAGTGATCGTTGGATGCGACGAGCGTCGCGATCCCCGGCTCAGGCGCGCTCGCGACTTCCGCGTCGTCGTCGTTCTCGACCACGACGATCTCGTACTCGCTGGTGGCGAACTTCCGCAGCATCCGGCGGCCGTGGGGAGTGGAGGCGAAGCGGGTCAGTCCTTCGCGCGTCGCGGCCGAGGTGCTGCGCATCTGCTCGGCCGTAAAGGTGACCCTGGCGTTCGCGTCGAGCCGTACGGGCTCGCCCGCGAGGACGATGCCATAGACGATAGCGGCGGCGATCAGCACGTCATCAATCTAACGCCTGAGGCGGCGAAACGTTGTTACGGCTGACGGTTTTCGTCCGCGAGCACGTCGGCGACGCAGGCGGTGAGCCGCTTGGCCATCCCGATGTGCAGGAACTCGTTCGGGCCGTGGGCGTTGCTGTGCGGACCGAGGACTCCCGTGACGACGAACTGCGCCTCGGGGAAGCGAGCTCCGAGCATCCCCATGAACGGAATCGAGCCGCCTTCGCCCCAGGTCATCACCGGCTTCCCGAAGTGGGCCTGCGACGCGCGAGCGATCGACTCTTCGAGCCAAGGCGCGGTTACGGGGGCGTTCCAGCCGCCGCCGCCCTTTTCCGGCTCGAAGTTGATCTTCGCGCCGAAAGGCGGGTCGCTCTCGAGGAGCTCCTTCATCTTACGGTCGATGTCGGTCGCGTCGAGCGTCGGCGGAATGCGCAGCGACAGCTTGATCGACGTCTTCGGACGCTGGACGTTGCCGCCCTGCAGCAGGTCGGGCATCCCCGCCTGGCCGATGTAGGACAGGGCGCTGCGCCACGTCCGGTTGAGCAGGAGCTCGAGCGGATCGCTCGAAATCGGGTGGGCACCGGCTACGAACGGAAACTTGTTCCAGACTTCGTCGCCGAGGACCCGCGCCGTGTCGCTCGCTTCCTTGGTGCGCTCCTCGGGGATCCCGGTCGACAGCCACTCCGGGATGATGTGACCCGTTTTCGCGTCTTCGAGGCGGTCGAGAAGAATGCGGATGATCCGGAACGAGGAGGGGACGATGCCGCTCGCATCGCCGGAGTGGACGCCCTCGGTCAAGATTTCGACATTGAGGTTCCCGACGATCGAGCCGCGGAGCGACGTCGTCAGCCAGAGTTGATCGTAGTTGCCGCAGCCGCTGTCGAGGCAGACGACCAGGCGCGGGGTACCGATCCGATCGGCGAGGAGGTCGATGTACGTCGGAAGGTCGAGCGAACCGCTCTCCTCGCAGCACTCGATGATGACCACGATGCGGGAGTGGGGGATGTTCTGCTCCTGCAGCGACTTGATCGCCGAGATGGTGGCGAAGATGGCGTATCCGTCATCGGCGCCGCCGCGGCCGTACAGCTTGCCGTCGCGCAGGACAGGGGTCCACGGGCCGTAGCCTTCCTCCCAGCCAACCATCGCCGGTTGCTTGTCGAGGTGGCCGTACATGAGGACGGTCGACTTCGGATCGCCGTCGATCTCCATGAAGATGAGCGGCGTACGTCCTTCAATTTCTTTGACTTCCAGCTTGAGGCCGCGGACGTTCTGCTGCTCGACCCAGCCGCGGGCGAGCGCCACGGCGCGATGCATGTGGCCGTTTCGATGCCACTCCGGATCGAAAAGCGGCGACTGGTTGGGGATCCGGATGTAGTCTTGGAGCGTCGGCACGATCGACTGCTCCCACATCGCGTCGATCGCGCGGCGAGGATCTGGCTGGCTCAAAACGGCGCGGAGGATAGCATCGAAACCGGCGGATGTGCGAAGATATCCGCACAGAGGAAAGCGAACAAAATCGTCTGGTCCACGGCGGATCAAAGGAACTTTTTGTCGTCTGCCGTTTCGTGGTAAGGTCATATGGGTCTAACCAAATCCATAAATCCAGAAGAGCCCGCTGCTCCGAGCGAAGGAAAGACGACCGTGCTCGATCAGGAGACGCTGGAGGTACCTGCCGCCGCCGAAAGTCAGTCGGCGAGTCCGACGCGCCGTCGCGAGTCTGCGAAGCCGTCGAAGCCGGTCGAGCCGCATCTCCTCAGCGCCGACGAGGTCGAGGCGCTGTACATCGAGCACCGGACGCTCCTCCTCTTCATTGCCTCGCGAAAGTTCCACATCGCGGACGGGGAAGCCGAGAATCTGATCCAGGAAGTCTTCCTCTCGTTCCTCCAGACGTGCACGCGCATCGATAACGTCCGCGCCTGGCTGGTGGCGGCGATGTGCAACGCGTCGCGCCACTTCTGGCGGGCGCAGGGGCGGACGGAGTCGCTTCCGGACGACTACGCGAACGCATGCGACCCGAAGACGACCGGCACCGCCGACGAGCACGCGATGCGCCTCACGATGAGCAAGGTCCTCGGCTACATGCAGCCGAAGTGTCGCGAGACGCTCCGCCTCCACTACTTCGACGGCCGTTCGGCGAACGACATCGCGAAGGAGCTGGAGACCACGCCCCGGTACGCGGAGAAGCTGATCCACACCTGCCTCCGCCGTGCGCGCGAGATCTACAACAACATCACGGTGGTCATCCGGTGATCGCCGAGGACCATTTCGACGAAGAGACGCTGATCGCGATCGCGGAAGACTTCGTCGAACAAGACACTCATCCGCACCTTGTCGAGTGTTCCGAATGCCGCGAAGCGGTCGGCGAATACCGCTCGATGCTCGTCTCCTTCACCGACTCGTCGACGTGGGACGTCCACCCGATCGACGACACTCCCAACCCCCAGACCATCGCCAACCTCCGCGCCTACGTCGACCAGACCCAGCGCGAGGACGCCGAGGCCGAGCCGCTAGTAGCCGAGCTCCTGGCCGGCCCGCGCGAAGAGTGGATGCCGCGGCTGACGGCGGACGAGAAGTACCGGACGGCCGGGGTGGTGAGGAAGTTGATCGCGGCGATGCCAACCGTCCTCCAGTCATCGCCCGCCGATGCGGTTTGCGTTTCGGAGGGCAACCTGCAGTTGGCGCGCGAAGCGAGCAATGGCGATTCTCGTCCTTTTCTTGCGCTTCTGGGTGCAGCTTGGCGCGAACACGCGTATGCATTGTTTTACGCCGGTGAGATGAACAAAGCTCAGGAAGCTGTGGAGCGATCGATCGCGTCGTATTCTCAGCTTCCGGCTTCGAGTTACGATCTCGGACGCGTCGACCTCGTGGCAGCGCAGCTTTTCAGCAGCCTGGGCCGAATTGAGGATGCACTTCGTCTCTGTATCCGAGCTGAATTGGTTTTCAAACATGCCGGTGACGAGCATCGGGTTGCGATGTCACGCGCCGTACGAGCATACGTGCTTTCAAAGGCGCATAGATATCGCGACGCAGCCGAAATAACGCACCAGACAATCGCGGAGTATGCGTCTGTATTGACTCAGCATGAGATAGCAACCCTGACGATGAACCTGGGTTTCTACGAACGTGAGACCGGCGAGTACGCATCGGCGCTAGAGCGATTAAGTTCGGCAGGGTTCATCTTTGAAGCCATCGGGAGTTCTGCTGAGGCAGCGAGAATGCGCTGGAACGTTGCTGCGGTGCTTCGTGTTGCCGGTAACAAGAAAGCGGCGATTGACCGGTTGCAGGAAGTCATTGCCGACTTCGAAAAGCTCGGGATGCTGGGCACGGCCGCTGTTGCGTCTCTCGACCTTGCCGAGCTTTTGTTAGACGAACACGATCATGGCGCCGTCGAGAAGCTATGCCGTCGAGCGCTCGATCAATTCGCGTCAACCGGCTTGACATACTCTGCTCGCGCTATGACGGCTATTGCGTACCTGAATGAATGTTGCGTCAGGCGGGTAGCAACCTCGGCGACTGCTGGGATCGTCAAGTCGTACATTCGCCAACTGCCCGCACTTCCAGATCTTCTCTTCGTGCCTGCTCCAGATGGCCCATAGGTCGCGAACAGCCTCCCGATCTGTATCCGGTGGGTAGGGAAAAGGCCTCCAAACACACTCCTAGGCAGGACGCGTCCTCCATCAACCGGCCGTAGGGGTCGTAACGGAGGTTCCATGAAGCGGTTTTGTACTCGTGTGGTATCGGTGTGTCTTCTCGCTCTTACCTTGACGGCACCAGCAGTCGCTGCGCCCCGGGATCCGAGCGAAGACCTCGGAACTCGAATCATTCGAATCATTCGTCACTTTCTTCCTCACTTCGGCGCGGCCCCGAAGGATGACTATCCTGGTCCCACACACCCTTAACGGCGTCGCCATTCTCGGCTAAGGTATGCGGGCTCACGCGCTGATCAAGAAGAGGAGCCTCACCCCATGCCCCACATCCTCGCGGTACGCGACATCGTCAAAACTTTCGCTCACGTACGGGCGGTGGACGGAATCTCGTTCACCGTCCGCCGCGGGACGATCACCGGACTCCTCGGGCGGAACGGCGCGGGGAAGACGACGACCATCCGGATGATCACCGGGATCTTCATGCCGGACTCCGGGACGATCGAATGGAGTGGCGGCCAGGGAGCGTTTCGCGACCAGGTTGGCTATCTGCCTGAAGAGCGCGGGCTCTACAAGCAGATGAAGGTCGTCGAGCACCTTGTCTTCCTCGCCGAGATCAAGGGCCGGCGGGCGGCGGACGTCCGTCCGGTCATCGATCGCTGGCTCGAGCGCTTCGAGCTCGTCGAGAAGAGGGACGCGAAGGTCGAAGAGCTCTCGAAGGGCAACCAGCAGAAGGTCCAGCTGATCGGGACACTGCTCCATGACCCCGAGCTGATCATTCTCGACGAGCCGCAATCGGGCCTCGACCCCGTCAACATGGTCCTCGTCCGCAACCTGTTGCGCGAGCTGAAGGAAGAAGGCCGCACGATCCTCCTTTCGACGCACATGATGGGCGAGGCCGAGAAGATGGCCGATGAGATCGTCCTCATCCACCGCGGCAAAGTCGTCCTCGACGGCTCGCTCGAGGACGTGCGCGGCTCGTTCGGCCGGAACACGCTCCACATCGAGTTCGAGGGCGACGGCACGTTCCTCGAGAGCCTGCCCGACGTGAAACATGCCGCCATCTCCAACAACACGGCTGAGATCGCGCTCACCGAAGGCAGCGACCCGCAAAAGATCCTCGAGGCGTCCATCGGACGACTCCGCATCCGGAAGTTCGCGGTCGCGTCGCCGTCGCTCGAGGAGATCTTCATCGAGCGCGTCGGCGCCGACACGCTGGCGGCCGAAGAGGTGGCGCAGTGAGAAAGATGCTCGTCGTCTTCAAGCGCGAATACCTCCAGGCCGTCCGCCGGAAGATGTTCATCGTCATGACGTTCCTCTTCCCGGCGCTGATGGCGGCGCTCATGGTCGTGCCGAGCTTCCTGATGATGCGCGGCCTCGGCGAGAAGCACATCGCAGTCCTCGACGGCACCGGCAAGCTTCACGATGCCTACCTCCATCCGGCGGCGCCGGCCGCGAAGACGGACCTGCAGAAGATGCAGCAGCGGCGCGAAGTGCCGCAGTCGATGCAGTTCGAGTACGTCGATCACGCTGCTGATCCGAAGCCGTACTTCGCTCGGATGACGCAGCAGTCGAAGAACGGACAACTCGACGGCGTGCTACTCGTGCCGCCGGATGCGCTCGCGAACCCCGAGGGCCATCTGAAGTACTACAGCCGCACGGCGACCGACTTCGTCTCCCAGGAGCGGCTGTCGTCGATGACGAATCACTCCGTACAGCGACTCCGGCTCCAGGCACGCGGCCTCGACGCCGACCTGCTCAACACCGTCATGACCGACATGACGCTCGACTCCGTGCAGCTCTCGAAGACGGGTGAGGAGAAAAAAGGCGGTTCGGCGAACTTCTTCGTCGGATTCGTCCTCTGTGCGCTCCTGATCCTGCCGACCGTCATCTCCGGCCTCGACGTCATGCGCGGCATCATCCAGGAGAAGACTGACCGCGTGGTCGAGGTGCTGATCTCGTCCGTCACACCGTCACAGCTCCTCATCGGCAAGATCCTCGGGACCGCCGCCGTCGGCCTGACGCAGATCGGCGTCTGGCTCGTGATGCTCCTCGGGATCAGCGTTTACGGCGCGGCGACGATCGCGATGGCCGGCGTCAACCTCTCGCAATTCGTCCGCCTCGGGACGTTCATCTACTTCCCGATCTTCTTCATCCTGGCGTTCCTCACGTACGTCTGCATCTACGCCATCGGCGGCGCGGCGTGCAATTCGGAGCGGGAAGCGCAGCAGTTGATCGCGCCGATCACGATGATCATGTTCCTGCCGTGGTTCCTCGTGGTTGTCCTCATTACCAGCCCCGACTCCACGCTCTCGACCTCGTTCTCGATGTCGCCGGTGTTCGGTCCGATGACGATGTACGTGCGCACGCTCGTCTCCGAGCCTCCGCCGCTGCAGATCGCCATCTCGATCCTGGTCTCGATCGCGACCATCGCGCTCTTCCTCTGGGTGACGGCGAAGATCTTCCGCGTCGGCATCCTGTCGTACGGGAAGCGGCCGACGATCCCCGAGCTGTGGCGCTGGCTGAAGGTGGCGTAGCGGCTCGCTGTATGATCTCGCCTCAGCTTTTTTTGGGGGCCGGATGGAGATCCAAACTCTCACCGACATATACGCGCTGACGTGCGACATCGACCGTCCGGCGGCGCTGAAGTACAAAAAAGGCGAGCGCTGGCTCGACATCTCCCTCGCCGAGTTTCGCGACACCATTCGCTGGTTCTCGACGGGTCTTCGCACTCTCGGCGTCAAGCCGGGCGACCGCGTCGCGATCCTCTCCGAGAACCGGCCCGAGTGGGCGATGGGCGATTTCGGCATCCTCTGCGCCGCCGCGATCACCGTCCCGGTGTACCCGACGCTCCTCGGCTGGCAGATCGAGTACATCCTCAACGACTCGGGCTCGGTCGCATGCATCGCGTCTTCGGAAGAGCAACTGCACAAGCTGCTCGACATCCGCTCGCATTGCCCGCACCTCCACAACATCATCGTGGCCGACGCCGTCGCCGACATGCCGCCGGGCGTGATGACGTTCGAGCAGGTCGTCGCCGAGGGGAGGAAATCGGAGCAGGAGCGAGGGCGGACGCGCTTCGATGAGCTGCGGACGTCGCGGAAGCCATCCGATCTCGCCACGATCGTCTACACCTCGGGCACCACCGGCAACCCGAAGGGCGCGATGCTGACGCACGGCAACATCGCGAGCAACGTCGTCTCGACCACGAAGGTCCTTCCGTTGCAGGGCGGGTGGGTCGCCATGTCGATCCTGCCGCTTTCGCACATCCTCGAGCGGACGGCCGACTACTCCTACTTCTATCGCGGCGCGGTCATCGCATACGCGGAAAGCGTCGTGAAAGTCGGTGAGAACCTGCAGGAAGTGAAGCCCGACGTCTTCGCGGCCGTGCCGCGGCTCTTCGAGAAGATGCGGGCGCGCATTCTCGATACTGTTGCCAGCGGGTCGTCCGGGAAGCAGAAGATCTTCGCGTGGGCGTTGAAGATCGCGGAAGAGCGGCTGCCGTACCGCGTCGAGAACAAGGCGATGCCCGCTGGGCTCAAGATCCGTTCGGCGATTGCCGACAAGCTCGTCTTCAGGAAGATCCTCGGCCGTCTCGGCGGGCGCGTGAAGTTCGTGCTCTCCGGAGGCGCGCCGCTATCGGCGGAGCTCGCGGCCTTCTTCATCGGCGCCGGCCTCGAGATCCTGGAGGGCTATGGCCTCACCGAGACATCGCCGGTCATCACAGTCAATTCGCCGCAGAAGCGCCGCATCGGATCGGTCGGGCAGCTCATTCCCGGCGTCGAAGTGAAAATCGCGGAAGACGGCGAGATCCTCTCGCGCGGTCCGCACATCATGCAGGGCTACTGGAACAACCCGGAAGCGACGTCGCAGTCGATCGACGCGCAAGGGTGGTTTCACACCGGCGACATCGGCGTGATCGAGGACGGCTTCCTCCGCATCACCGACCGCAAGAAAGACATCATCATCAACGCGTACGGAAAAAACATCGCACCGCAGCCGCTCGAGGCGCTGCTCAAGAGCTCACCGTACATCGGAACGCCGGTCCTGATCGGCGACCGGCGCAAATTCCTCGTGGCGTTGATCGTTCCGAACTTCGAGAAGCTCGAACGCGACGCCGCGGCGAAGGGCGTACACGCAGATTCTCACGAAGCGCTTGTCGCCGATGAGCGGGTGAAGTCGATCTTCCAGGGTGAGATCGATCGGTTCAATCAGAGTCTCGATCGCCAGGAGAAGATCCGCCGCTTCACGCTGCTCCCGCGCGACTTCACCATCGAGGAGGACGAGATCACCCCCTCGCTGAAAGTGAAACGCAAGGTCGTCGACAAGAAGTACAAGGACATCATCGACTCCATGTACGCCGACGAGGCGCTGATGGACGAGCGGGCCACGGCATGACGTTCAGCATGGAACGCGAGGGCGACCTCGCCATTCTCTGGTTCGATCTCCCGGGCGAAAAGGTCAACAAGTTCTCGTCGAGCGTGATGGCGGAGTTCGCGGCCATCGTCGACGATCTCGATCGCTCGACCGACATCAAGCAGGTCATCGTCGCGTCGCGTAAGCCTGGCATCTTCATCGCCGGCGCGGACGTGAGCGAATTCACGAAAGCGACGTCGCCCGAACAGGCGAAGGAGTACACGAGCTTCGGCCAGCAGACGCTGCACCGTTTTTCGAAACTGCCGCAGGTCAAGGTCGCTGCGATCAACGGCGCGTGCCTCGGCGGCGGCTGCGAGCTGGCGCTGAGCTGCGACTGGCGCGTCATGTCCGACGATCCGAAGGCCAAGATCGGCCTCCCCGAAGTGAACCTCGGCATCTTCCCGGCCTGGGGCGGCGCGACGAAGCTCCCGCGCCTCATCGGTTTGCCGAACGCGCTCGACATCATCCTGAACGGAAAGCAACTCGACGGGAAGCGCGCCAAGAAAGTCGGTCTCGTCGACGAGGTCGTCGAGCCGGGCGTGCTCCTCGACGTGGCGAAGACGTTCGCAGCGCGCGGCAAGCGCCGCGGCGGCGTCCGAACGAAGTTCTACGTCGAAGGCAACCCGGCGATGCGTGCGTTCATCTTCCGCAAGGCGCGCCGCGCGGTTCTCGAGAAGACGAAGGGCCAATACCCGGCGCCGCTGAAAGCGATCGACGTCATCGAGTACGGTCTTTCAGCCGGCGTCGAGCGCGGCCTGCAGCGGGAAGTCGATGAGGTCGTGCCGCTCATCCTGGGCGACGTCGCGCAGAACCTCGTGCGTCTGTTCTTTCTCATGGAGGAGTCGAAGAAGGATCCCGTACCCGCCAAGTCGCTCGCCGTCCAGCATGTCGGCGTCCTCGGCGCGGGGGTGATGGGCGGTGGTATCGCGCAGATCGTGGCCGACAAGACGGATGCCAGCGTCCGCATGCGCGACATCAACTGGAACGCGCTCTCGGGCGGCATGCGCGCGGCGGCGAAGATCTGGAAGAAACGGGTCGAACGGCGGCGGATGACGCGCGGCGAGATGCAGCGCAAGATGTCGCGCATCACCACGACGACCGATTGGAGCGGGTTCCAACGCGTGGACGCCGTCATCGAGGCGGTCGTCGAGAACCTCGAGATCAAGCGCAAGGTGCTCTCCGAGTTCGAGGTGCTTTCGAAAACGAGCGCGATTTTCGCCACGAACACTTCGACCATCCCGATCACCGACATCGCCGCGAAGGCGACCCGGCCGGACCAAGTCGTCGGGATGCACTTCTTCAACCCGGTCGACAAGATGCCGCTCGTCGAGGTCATCCGCGGCGCGAAAACTTCCGACGTCGCGGCGGTGACGATCGCGTCGCTCGCGCGCAAGCTCGGCAAGACGGTCGTCTACTGCAACGACGGGCCGGGCTTCGTCGTCAACCGCATCCTCGGTCCGTACATGAACGAGTCCGGCTTCCTGCTGCAGGAGGGGAACTCGATCGAGTCGATCGACAAGTCGATGACCGATTTCGGCATGCCGATGGGTCCTCTCATGCTGCTCGACGAAGTCGGCATCGACGTCGCCGCGAAGGTCTCGCAGATTCTCGGCGCAGCATTCGCGAGCCGGATGGGGGAGACGTCGAAGGTCGTCGACGCGTTGTACGCCGATGGCCGGTACGGAAAGAAGAACGGCAAGGGCGTGTACAAATACGAGAACGGAAAGCGCACCACGCCCGATCCTGCCGTGTACAAGCTCGTCGGCGTCTCGCGCCCGCATCCGGTCGATGCACGCAACGCCGTCGAGCGGATGATCTTCGCGATGGTGAACGAAGCGGCACTCATCCTCGAAGAGCGGATCGTCGGCAGCGCCGGGGAGCTCGATCTCGCGATGATCATGGGGACCGGATTCCCGCCGTTTCGCGGAGGCCTGCTGCGGTACGCCGACGCGCTCGGGGTGCCTTACATCCTCGCGCGTCTCGACGAGCTGTCGACGAAAGTGGGCGCGCGGTTCAAGGCGAGCCTCCCGCTGCGGACGCTCGCGGAAACGGACGGAAAGTTCTACACGGCGTACAAGCGGGCGTGAGACGTTTTATGACATCCTTCGCCCGCTTCGGCGATGGACCTTCTCGCGCCCATTGAGCCACTGACGTCACGACAACGCACGATCGCCTGGACGGTGGCGATCGTCTGCGCCGCCTCGCGTTTTCTCGCGATGGCGCGCACGCTCTGGGATTGGGACGAGGCGCTCTTTTGCCTCGGAATGCGGTCCTATGACGTCGGCCTGCACCATCCGCATCCGCCCGGATTCCCCGTGTTCATCGCGATCGCGCGGATCGTGCGGCTCGTCGTCCATGACGATTTCCGATCGCTCCAGCTCGTCAGTCTCGCGTCGGCCGTGATGCTGTTTCCGGCGATGTTTCTTCTCTGCCGCGAGCTCCGCCTTCGCTTCGAGACGGCCACGATCGCCGCTGCGCTTTGCGCCTTCTTGCCGAACGTCTGGTTCTTCGGCGGAACGGCGTTCAGCGACGTGCCGTCGATCGTCCTCGTCATCGCGGCCGTCGCGATGCTGATCCGCGGCTGCAGGGACGCCGAGGCGTATCTGATTGGGAGCGTGTTGCTGGCGCTGGCGATCGGGATCCGGCCCCAGAACCTGCTGGTCGGACTCTGGCCGGGGCTCGTTGCGACGTACTACCGATGGAAACAGAACTGGCGGGACGTGATCTGGGCAGCCGTCATCGGCATCGTGATCTCGGGCGTCGCCTACTTCTCCGCGATGATCGCCACCGGTTCGGCCGACCGCTACATGGGGGCGATTCGCGCGCACGCCGACTACATCACGCGAATCGATTCGTGGCGCAATCCGGACCGGCCTGCGCTTTGGCGGATCTTCGATCGCTTCTTCTTCAAGCAATACCAGTCGCCGCCGCTGAGCGCCGTGACGTCGATCTTCGTGCTGATCTCCTCGATCGGCGCGATCCGGACGCGCGATCGCCGCATCGGAATGATCGTCCTCGCGTTTGCGCCGTTTGCGATCTCCGCGTGGTTCATGCTCGACCGTTTCTCGATCAACCGCTTCTCGATCGGGTACTGTCCGATGTTCGCGATTCTCGCGGCCGATGGGATCGATCGCATCACGTCGCGAAGGCGCGATGTTGAATGGATCGCGGGCGCATTACTCATCCTTGCGTTCGCGATCTTCGCGTGGCCGGCACTAACAGTCGTCCGCACAACCGATTCGCCGCCGTATGCGGCCGTGCGCGCCGTCCAGCAGCACCTCACGGCCGAGAGCGACCAGCTCTATGTTGGGTTTGCGATGTCGCCGTTCGTCGAATACCTCGAGCCGGCATTTCCGTGGACGAAGGTTCTCGATGAACGCGCCCTCCCGTTGTCGCAGCCGAAGAAACGCTCCTGGCTGCTCACGGAGATCGACGTCACGAAGCCGAGCGGCTTCGTCTTCACGCGAGAACGCGGTGCGTTGTGGCACATTGCGCGACGGCATTACTTCGACGTCGCGCTCGAGCCGTTCGCCGTCGTGCCGCAGTTCGGCCCAGGCTGGTACGCACCGGAGCGCAACGGGCAGGAAGAGAACCGGTGGATGGGACGCCATTCGACGACCGTCCTTCCGGGTCGGAGCGGCGACACCGTCCTCCGCCTCGTCTACGACATCCCCGACGAGCTGATCCCGCAACACCCCACCGTCACGGTGAAGCTGAACGGCGTCATCATCGATCAGTCGAAGCCTACCGATTCGCACCTGTCGCGCGATTTCCACGTCGAGCCGGCGCCCGGCAATCAGCCGAACACACTGGAGCTGGCGATCGATCGGACGCTCAACCCGCGGTCGCAACACCTCGGTGACGATCCCCGCGAGCTCGGCCTTCTGATCCACTTCCTCGCATGGGGCACCAACTAGCGCACTAAAATCGCGCGCAATGAAACGCGCTGCCCTCCTGCTGTCCCTTCTTTTCGCCCTCACATGCGCGGTCACGGCGACCGCGGAGACACCCGAGATCGCCACCGCCACGGCGAGCCTCCAGAAGATCGACGGCTACGTCCCGCTCTACTGGGACGCCGCGAACGGCAAGCTGATGATGGAGATCTCGCGCTTCGGCGAAGAGATGATCTACCAGACGTCGCTCCCCGGAGGCGTCGGATCGAATCCAATCGGGCTCGATCGCAACCAGCTCGGCGCGACGCACATAGTCCGGTTCCAGCGTGTCGGCCCGCGCGTGTTGATGGTCGAGCCGAACTACCGTTTCCGGGCGCTTTCCGACGATCCAGCAGAGCAGAAGTCAGTGGCCGACTCTTTCGCGCAGTCGATCCTGGCAGGATTCAAAGTCGAAGCGGCGACCGGCTCCAGCGTGCTCGTCGACGCCACCGACTTCTTCCTCACCGACATTCACGGCGTCGCGCGCGCCCTCCGCGAATCGCAGCAAGGGAACTACTCGGTCGACAAGAACCGCAGCGCGATCTACCTCGATCGGACGAAGGCGTTTCCGCGCAACACGGAGGTCGAGGCGACGCTGACTTTCGTGACGAACGACAAGCCGGGAAATCTCATCAGCGGCGTCACGCCGACCGCCGAAGCGGTCACCGTCCGCGAGCACCACTCGTTCGTGGCGCTTCCCGGGCCCGGCTACAAGCCGCGCCGCGCCGATCCGCGCGTCGGCATCTTCGGCGTCGATTTCGCCGACTACGCGTCGCCCTTCAGCGCGCCGCTGGAGAAGCACTGGATCGCGCGCCACCGGCTCGAGAAAAAAGATCCGAATGCAGCCGTGTCGGAGCCGGTGAAGCCGCTCGTCTACTACGTCGACAACGGCTGTCCCGAGCCGATCCGCTCCGCGCTGATCGAAGGCGCATCGTGGTGGAGTCAGGCATTCGAGGCGGCCGGATTCAAGAACGCATTCATCGTGAAGGTGCTCCCCGCCGACGCCGATCCGATGGACGCCCGCTACAACATCATCAACTGGATCCATCGCTCGACGCGCGGCTGGTCGATGGGGGAGTCGATCACCGACCCGCGCACCGGCGAGATCATCAAAGGGGTCGTGCTTCTCGGGTCGCTCCGCATTCGGCAGGACGTCCTGATCGCGCGCGGACTGATCCCGCAGTACGAAGCACTCGGCGATGAGGCGCTGTCGCAGCTCGATCCAACGACCTCGCCGTCGATGTTGGCGCTCGCGCGTATCCGGCAGCTCGCCGCGCACGAGGTCGGACACACACTCGGCCTCGATCACAACATGGCCGCCTCGACCTACGGCCGCGCCTCCGTGATGGACTACCCGTCACCCGTCATCAAGATCACCAACGGCAAGCTCGATTTCTCCGATGCCTACGCGAAGGGCGTCGGCGCGTACGACCTCTTCGCGATCCGCTACGGCTACACGCAGTTCCCGGCGGGCGCGAACGAAGACGCGGAGCTGAATCGCATCGCCGCCGAGGCGCCGCTGTTCGTAAAGGACGCCGACTCGCGGCCGGTGAGCGCCGCCCACCCCCTCGGCTCGGTTTGGGACGCGGGGAGCGACCCGGTCGCACAGCTCCGGCATGAGATCGAAGTGCGCCGCATCGGGCTCGACCAGTTCGGCCTGCGCAATCTCGCGGTCGGCCAGCCGCTCTCGACGCTCGAAGAGATCCTCCTCCCGCTGTACCTCCATCATCGGTATCAACTCGAGGCTGCCGCGAAGTCGATCGGCGGTTTGAACTACACGTACGCGGTGAAAGAGCGCGGCGCGATATCGCCGCAGCCGGTGCGCAAGATCGTCGACGCGAAGCAACAGCGCGACGCGCTCGATGCGGTGCTGTCGACGCTCGATCCGAAGTTCCTGGCGCTGCCTCAGCGCATCCTCGACGTCATCCCGCCCCGCGCGTATGGCCGTGAGGAGGGGATTGCGGAGCTCTTCGACAAGAAGACGGCGCCGGTATTCGATCCGATCGCGGCGGCCACTGCGTCGATCGACATCACGATGACGGCGCTCCTCGATGCGCGGCGTTGCGCGCGGCTCGTCGAATTCCACGCCGAGAGCGCCGCGAATCCGGCGATGTCCGAGGTGACCAACCGGCTGATCGAGATCGCGATGAAGAGCGGCAGCGGATACGACGCCGCGATCACCCGCGCCGCACGAACGATGTTCGTGACGAAGCTGATGGCGCTTGCGGGGAGCGACACCGACGATCCTCAGGTACGCGCCCAGGCGGCGCATGCGCTGCGCAAGCTGTCGTCGCGTCTCGCCGCTCCGTTCGAAGGAGAAGAGATCGAGCTCGCGCATCGCCGTTCGACGCGCGATGACATCGACAACTTCCTCGCGCGTAAGGACCGCAAGTACCCGGCGCCGGCCGAAATCCCGCCGGGGCCGCCTATTGGAGACTGACATGCGAAAACTGGTTGCCGTCGCACTGCTCCTCGTCCCGCTCGCCGCGTTCGCGCAGGATCCGCACCGGATCGCGGCGCACATGCGCTTCCTTTCGAGCGACCTGCTCGAAGGGCGCGGAACCGGAACGCGCGGCTACCTGCTCGCGGCGCAGTACATAGCATCCGAATACGAGAAGCTCGGCCTCGAGCCCGGGGCGAACGGCACCTACTTCCAGACCGTTCCGTTCGTGAAGACGACGGCCTCGGACGACTCATACGTCACCATCACGTACAACGGAACTGCCGGTCCGCAGTTGAAGGTCGGAACCGACTTCGCCACGGTCGGCGATCCGGTCCACGACGAGCTCGACATCGACGCGCCGGTCGTCTACGCCGGCTACGGCATCACCGCGCCGCCGCAGAAATACGACGACTACGCGAGCCTCGACGCGAAGGGAAAGGTCGTCGCGATCTTCAGCGGCGCGCCGGCGTCGTTTTTCCCAGTGACCTACGCGCCCACTTCGCGGCGACGCTGACGAAGATGGAGAACGCGGCGGCGCACGGCGCTGTCGCGGTCATCTTCCTCCGCGCCGCGCGCGACGACGCGCGCGCCGCATGGCCGCGTGTCGTACGGCAGTATCAACTCGGGACGATGAACTGGACCGACGCGAAGGGCGAGGCGAAGGGTCTCGCCGCGATCACGTCGAGCATCACGATGAATTCGAGCGCGGCACAGGCCCTGTTCGACGAAAACTTCGGTTCACTCGCCGGCGCCGCGGACAATGCGGCGATGAAAGGCCATCCCACCGGCCGCACGATCAGGATTCACCTCGTCAGCAAACACGAGCGCGTTTCGAGCCCGAACGTGGTCGGGATTCTGCGCGGCACAGACCTCCCTAACGAGTACGTCGTCTACTCCGCGCACCTCGATCACCTCGGCATCAGCGCGCCGGTGGAAGGCGACACGATCAACAACGGCGCGCTCGACAATGCCTCGGGGATCGCGGCGATGCTCGAAGTCGCGCGCCTCTTCGCGACAGGGAACCGGCCAAAGCGCTCGATCCTCTTCCTCGCGACGACGGGTGAGGAGAAGGGACTCAAAGGCGCCGACTACTTCGCGAACAATCCAACCGTACCGGCGAGCGCCATGGTCGCCGACATCAACATCGACGAGATCTTCATGTTCACGCCGACACGCGACGTCGTTCCGATCGGCGGCGAGCACTCGACCCTCGGCAACGCGGTCGCACATGCCGCCGCGACGATGCACCTGGAGATCAGCCCCGATCCGCAGCCGGAGGAGGTCGTCTTCGTCCGCAGCGACCAGTACCCGTTCGTCAAGCGCGGCGTCCCCGCGGTCTACGTCGGCTCCGGCTACAAACCGATCGACCCGAGCGTCGACCTCGTGAAGCAGATGGAGCATTGGGAACAGACGATCTACCACTCGCCGAAGGACGACATGTCCCAACCGCTCGACTTCACCGTCGCCGCCATGGTGGCGAAGTTCGACTACCTCGTAGGCGATGAGGTCGCGAATGCCGCCGCCCGCCCGCAGTGGCGCAAAGGCGACTTCTTTGGCGACATGTTCGGGAAGCGCTGAGTTTTCGCACACACGCCAACCCCGACCGCCGCCCGTGGTGAGGGGCGTGCAGCCGCGTGAACCATGTCTACCGCGGCGCCTTGATCGCCTCCGCGATCTCGCGAAAGTACGCCTCGCGCGCGAGATCGCCGCGCTCGTGCATCTGGCGCGGGAGATAGAACCCTGTCTGCGCCAGCAACGTGTTCAGGATCCGCTTCGCCGAGTCGTCGGTGCGCTTTTTCAGGGCATCGATGTGCAGCGCCCGGATGGCGTCCGCCGACGTCTTCGACGTCGCCACGATCCGTTGCGCGTTCGCGATCGCCTCCGCCTCATCCTGCAGCTCGCGGTCGAGCTTCTTCTGCGCGTTCGCGTACTCCTTCGCGCCGACCGTGCGTGATGCGAGCGCGCTCGTGTCGTGCAGGCCGGCGTAGCCGCGCGCGAGCTGCTGCAAGAGCCGCCCGCGCGGGAGGACAGCCGCCGCGGAAGCGCGTGCGAGGTCTTCCTGCCACAGCTTGTCGATCAGCGCCGCGTCACGCGGACGCGTCCCGTTTCGCATCTCGCGGATCGTCAGCCACGCCAGCGCCTCGCGCCCGAGCGCCGGCGGCATCCATTCATGGACACCGTCGAACTCCTCGATGCGGTGCTCGATCCCGGCGGCGGTCAGCTTCTTCTCAAGCTCCTGCATCTCGGAATAGTTGAAATCGCGCCGTCCGACCGTGCCGAAGAACGCGAACTTCATCGACGGATCAGGCTCGCGGTCCGGCGGAAAGCCGGCGCCGGCGCCGATGATCGCGCTGATCGTCCCAGGTGCTTTCAACGCGAGAATCACCGCCGCGCGCACCGTTCCCGAGAATCCCGCGACGTAGACCCGTTTGTCGTCGATCGAAAGCTTCGCGTGCGTGGCGTTCCACATCTCACGCATCGCCGTGACGTTCGGCGAGTTCGATTCGTCGCTGGCCGATTTGTACGAGCTGGCGATGATGAACCCGAGCTCGTCTGCCGCGGCGCGGAGCGGCTCCAGCGGCGCGCCCGCCTGCCCTCGGGCGTCGAGCGCGTAAACGATCGGCCACGCTTTCTTGGCGTCGTAATTCGAGGAAAGAAAGAGCTCGTACGACTCGTCTTTCGCTCGGGCGGTGCCGGCCGTCACCGAGAGCACGACCAGCAGCAGGACCAGGATGGCGCGCCGCATCGCTGTCATATGATATCGACCCGCTGTAGCAATACCCTCAGGAGACCGCATGGCCATCACGGCAGAAGAACGCAAAGCGGATCTGGTCGACCGCATCGCTAAAGAAGCGAGCAAACGGGTCGGCGAGACGCTTTCCGAGAGCGCGGAGCAGTTCGTCCGCCGTTATTTCGCGCTCGTTGCCCCCGACGACATCATCTACACCTCTTTCGAGACGCTCCTCGGCGGAGCCCTCTCGCTCTTCGATTTCGCGGCGCAGCGTACCCCCGGCGCCGCCAAGGTGCGCATCTTCAACCCCACGCAGGAAGCCAACGGCTGGACGCTCGAGCACACGGTCATCGAGATCGTCAACGACGACATGCCGTTCCTCGTCGACTCCGTCAGCGCCGAGGTTCATCGGCGCGACCGCAACATCCACCTGCTGATCCATCCCGTCTTCCGCGTGCGTCGCGACGAGCGCGGCAATCGAGTCGAAGTCACCACCACGCTGGCTGCTCCGAGCGACGCCGTGGTCGAGTCGATGATGCATGTCGAGTTCGATCAGGAAACCGACCCGGCGGAGATCGAGTCGCTGCGCAACGCCCTCGAGCGCGTGCTGGCGCAGGTTCGCATGTCGGTCACCGACTTCCGCGCCATGCGTGAGCGCCTCGCCGAGGATACGGCGGAGCTCGAGAGCGCGAAGCTCCCGATGCCGCAGGAGGAGGTCGACGAAGCGCGCGCGTTCCTCCGCTGGCTCGAGGACGGCAACTTCGTTTTCCTCGGCTATCGGCGCTACGGCTTCGAGACGCGCGGCGGTAAAGACTACCTTCCGGTCGATCCGTCCTCCGGCCTCGGTATCCTGCGCGACATCCTGCCGCAGTCGGCGACGCGTTCCGAGGCGCCGCTGTCGGCGGAATTCAGCGACTACGCGCGCCAGAAGAACCTGCTCGTCATCACCAAGGCCAACTCGCGCAGCGTCATCCACCGCCCGGTACCGATGGATCGCATTGGTATCAAACGCTACGACCCGAAGGGCAACCTGATCGGCGAGGACCGGTTCCTCGGTCTCTTCACCTCCGCGGCGTATTCGCGGAGCGTGCGCGAGATTCCGATGCTGCGCCTCAAGGCGCGCCGCGTCATCGAGCGCGCCGGCTTCGATCCCCACTCGCACAACGGAAAAGCGCTCGTCGACATCCTCGAGACTTTGCCGCGCGACGAGATCTTCCAGATCACCGACGACGACCTGTTCCACATCGCCTGGGGCATCCTGCAGTTGCAGGAGCGGCAGCGCGTTGCGCTCTTCATGCGCCGTGACCTGTTCGGGCGATTCGTCGCCTGCTACGTCTACGTTCCGCGCGATCGCTACACGGCCGAGTTCAAGGAGCGCGCGCGAGAGATCCTCGAAGAGGCGCTGAACGGACGCGAGACGCAGGTCTACGACTCGATCACGTCATCGGCGCTGGCGCGCGGCCTCTTCGTCGTCCGCACCACGCCCGGCTCCATTCCCGACGTCGATGTGAAGCGCGTCGAAGCGCACCTCGGCGAGGCGGCGCGCACATGGAGCGATCGTCTCCTCGACGTCCTAGTGCAGGATCACGGCGAGGAAGCCGGCATCGAGCTGTATCACCGCTACGGCAAGGCGTTCCCGATGGCGTACGCCGAACGCTTCACCGCCGAGGCGGCGGAGCACGACATCCGTCACGTCGAGAGTGTTTTGAAGGCCTCGAATCTGGAGGTCGATCTCTATCGCCATCGCGCGCAAGGCGGAGATACGCGCGCCTTCCACTTCAAGATCATCCACACCGGTCCGCCGGTGGCGCTCTCCGAGATCATGCCGCGCCTCGAGAACATGGGGCTGAAGGTGCAGTCGGAGGTTCCGTACGAAGTGCGGCCCCTCGGCACCAACGTTCCGGTCCGCATCCGCGACTTCTCGCTCTCCGCGGAAGGGATGCAGGACGACCTGCGGCCGGTCAAGGAGAAGTTCCAGGAGGCGTTCATCCGCGTCTGGACGCGCTATGCCGAGGATGACGGATTCAATCGTCTCGTCCTGACGGCGGAGCTGGAGTGGCACGAGATCGTCGTCCTCCGTGCATACGCGAAGTACCTGCGGCAGATCGGCGTCAACCTCTCCGAGGCGTACATCCAGCAGACGCTGGCGAACAATCCGGCCATCACGCGGCTCCTGATTGAGCTGTTCAAAATCAACTTCGATCCGGCGATGGGACCGACGTCGCTCCGCGGCGCGAAGGCGACGTCCGAGGGGATGGGCCGCCACGCCGCGGCACTCGGTATCCGCTCGCAGATCGAGGACGCGCTCGAGAAGGTCGCGAACCCTGACGAGGACCGCATCCTCCGTCTCTACGTCAACCTCATCGACGCTACACTGCGCACGAACTACTTCCAGCGCGATGCGGCGGGCGAACGGAAGCCGTATCTTTCGTTCAAGCTCGACTCGCACGCGGTGAAGGACCTTCCGTTGCCGCGCCCGCTGTTCGAGATCTCCGTCTACTCTCCGTCGATGGAGGGTATTCATCTCCGCGGCGGCAAGGTCGCGCGAGGCGGCATCCGCTGGTCGGATCGCCGCGAAGACTTCCGCTTCGAGATCCTCGGCCTGATGAAGGCGCAGATGGTCAAGAACGTCGTCATCGTCCCGGTCGGCTCGAAGGGCGGCTTCGTCGTCAAGAATCCGTCCGGCGATCGCACCGTCTTCCAGCAGGAAGGCATCGAGGCGTACAAGACGCTGCTCCGCGGCATGCTCGACATCACCGACAACCTGCGCGGCGACGAAGTGGTGCCGCCGCGCGACGTCGTCCGGCGCGACGGCGACGATCCGTACCTCGTCGTGGCCGCCGACAAGGGGACCGCGACGTTCAGCGACATCGCGAACGGCGTCTCCGCCGACTACGACTATTGGCTCGGCGACGCCTTCGCGTCCGGAGGCAGCGCCGGCTACGACCACAAGGCGATGGGTATCACTGCGCGCGGCGGATGGGAGGCGGTCAAGCGCCACTTCCGCGAGCTCGGGAGCAACACGCAGGCGGAGGACTTCACCGTCGTCGGCGTCGGCGACATGTCGGGCGACGTCTTCGGCAACGCCATGCTCCTCTCGCCGCATATCAAGCTGCTCGCGGCGTTCAACCACTCGCACATCTTTTTCGACCCGACGCCGAACCTCGCCGTCTCGCTCGTGGAGCGGCAGCGGATGTTCGACGAGCGCCTCAACTGGAACAGCTACGACGAGACGTTGATCTCGAAGGGCGGCGGCGTCTTCGAACGCCGCGCGAAGACGATCACGGTCTCCGAGGAAGTGCAGCAGATGCTCGACCTGCCGGCGCGGACGCTCCCGCCAGCCGACGTCATCAAGGCGATCCTCCGCGCGCGCGCCGACCTCCTCTGGCTCGGCGGCATCGGAACGTACGTCAAGGCGAGTTACGAGGATCACGCCGCGGCGCGCGACCGCGCCAACGATCCGCTGCGCGTCGATGCGAACGAGCTGCGCGTGAAGGTGGTCGGCGAAGGCGCCAACCTCGGGTTCACACAGCGCGCGCGCATCGAGTTCGCGCAGCTCGGCGGAAAGATCAACACCGACGCGATCGACAACTCCGCCGGGGTCGACACCTCGGATCATGAGGTCAACATCAAGGTCCTGCTCTACGACGCCATCGCGCGCGGCGAGCTGGCGGACATCGTGGCGCGGAACAAGTTCCTCGCGGAGATGACCGACGACGTGGCGCATCTCGTCCTCCGCGACAATTACGAACAGACGCAGGCGATCTCGATCACGAGCTCCCTCGGCGAGGCCATTCTCGACGAGCAAGCGCGTTTCATGCGCTCGCTCGAGAAAGCCGGCAAGCTCGATCGCACCCTCGAAGGGCTGCCGGACGACGAGACGATCGGAGACCGCCACGCGGCGCATCAGGGCCTCACGCGGCCCGAGATTGCCGTCATCCTCGCGTACGCGAAACTCGTGCTCTACGAGGATCTGCTGAAGAGCGATCTTCCCGACGATCCGCGGCTCGCGCACGACCTCGTCGACTACTTCCCGCGCAAGATCCAGGAGACGTATCCCGCCGCAATCGAGCGGCATCGGTTGCGCCGCGAGATCATCGCGACGTACGTCACCAACGACCTGCTGAACCGCGTTCGTCCGACGCTCGTGAGCCAGCTCTGTGAAGAGATGGGCAAGCCGCCCGGCGACGTGGCGCGTGCGTTCGCCATCATTCGGGAATCGTTCGACCTCCGCTCCATCTGGTCGGCGATCGATGCGCTCGACAACAAGCTGCCCGCGCAGGTGCAGACGGAGATGCTGATCGCGGTCAGCTCGCTTCTGGAGCGCGCGATCGTATGGCTGCTGCGCAGCGACTACGAGAAGCTCGACATCGCGGCGTACATCTCGGAGTTCAAGCCGCGCATTGCGGCGCTTTCGGAACGCCTCAACGACGTCCTCCCGACGCCGCTCCTGCAACGCCTGCAGGCGCGGGAAGGGGAGCTTGCGGCGGACGGCATCCCCGACGAGCTCGCCCACCGCGTCGCATCGCTCGACGTCATGAGCGCCGCGCTCGACATCGTCCGCATCTCGCGCACCGGTCGCCCCGTCGACGAAACCGCGAAGGTCTATTTCGGCCTCGGCGCCCGCTTCGGCCTCGATCGCCTCCGCGCCGCCGGCGCCTCACTGACCGCCGACACACCGTGGCAGAAGCAGGCCATCGCCAGCGTAATCGACGACCTCTTCACTTTCCAAAGCGTCCTCGCCTCCCGCGTCATCGCGGAGGCGAACGGCTCTCGCGACGGCGCCGCCGTCGACGCCTGGCTCGCCCAACGCAACCGCGTCGTCGATCGCATCGACCAAATGCTGAGCGACCTGAAAACCGCCCCCGCCGTGGATCTAGCCATGCTCACCGTCGCCTCCCGGCAACTCCGGACGTTGGTGGAGAGTTAGCGCGAATCAAAGGGGAGGTAGATCGCCGTCATTTGCGGGCAGGCAAGGCCAGCATCGCTGCACCGGCCAGGATCGCGGCAATCCCCGCCCAGAGCGGGATCCTGACCGTCTTCTTCTCGTCGACCGCGAAATTGAACGGCCCGACTTTCGCCGCGTGCGTCGTCTTCGTGTACGAGAGGCTTCCCATCGCCAGCCCGGCCACACCGGCGACGATCAGGATGAGCGCGACGAGTTTGACCCCGCTCAAGACCACCTCCGCCCCGACCTCCGGCCCGTGAAGAGTCGGACTACGAAGAGAAGAATCACAGCCCCAACGAAAGCGACGATCAGGCTTCCGACGAGTCCGCCGCCGAGATGCAGGCCGAGGGCGCGGAAGACGTAGCCGCCGAGGAAAGCGCCGATCACGCCGACGACGATGTCACCGAGGAGACCGAAGCCGCTGCCTTTCATGAACTGGCCAGCCAGCCATCCGGCGACTGCACCGATGATTACGAACCAGAGAAGCCCCATGGAATCCTTCTTTCTGATGGTGCCGCACCGAGCTGCAGCGAACCTGTTGAAACCCGGGCCCGTCAGGCGCGGATCTCGTTGTACTCACAGTGAGGAGAGACGAGCGCGATGGCGTGTTAGTCGCGCACCCACGGCCGCTGTTCGATCGAGCTCACTTGACGATCCGTGAAGACGATCCAGGTCATTACCTTGTCGTCGTAGTTGGTGATGTAGCCCCACGATTCAGTCGTGCCGTCGACGGTGCGGCGCTCGGAATCGTGGCGCATGATGGCGCGCACGTCGGTCAGCGTCTGCCCCGTGTGGATCGCATCGATCACGGTCTTGTTGAAGATGGCGTTGCCGCACGCTTGCGCGTCGCGATGATCGCGATGACACGGCCGAATGATTCCAGCGTCGCTCATCCTGCCGGCAGGCAGGGCCGTATCCATTGCGGACGTGCAGCCGGTGACGGCGAGTGCGGCTATGGAAATCGCGAGGAGAGTCTTCTTTTTCATTTTAAGGGTCCTTCAAGTGCTGTCGGTGGCTCGAGACTCCGGTGACCCCACAGCGGAACTTCGCTGATCACCGGACTGGATCGCGTTGGCGGCGATCGGGACGGTCTCGGACCGAGCTGCGCCGGGATGGCCGCTCTTGTCGTTCTTCGTGTGTTGTCGTTCGAGGATTACAGCCGGCCTTTTCGCTTCGCCGGCTGGCGTTTCGTGGATGGCGACTTTGCGGCGGTGCTCTTTCCGGTGCGGCCGGCCGCGCTGACTTGTTCCATCAACAGGACGATACCGTTGATGATCGAGGCCACGCGGGGCAGGAGCTCGGGCTCGATGCTCGCCAGGCGGTCGATGAGCGGCTTGAGGTGCGCGATGGCGCCGATGTCGTTCGGCAGAAGATTGCCGGGTTTCTCGCCGAGGGTGCCGGCAATCTTGACGAAATCCTCGAGATAGAGGCCGCGCTGGTTCGATTCGAGCCTGGCCAGTTGTGCCGGGGAGATTCCCACGGTTCGTGCGACTTCCGCCTGGCTTCGTCCAGTCGCTTCCCGCAGCTGCCTGAGGATTCGTCCGTACACGAGTTGCACTCTACACCGTGGCTTGCCAATTTGGCAATGTTTATTAAACGTGTGGCCAAAAAGGAAATGCCGCCCTCGCGCAGATTCGGACCTCCGCTCCCGCTGAAAGGGATGACTTCTGCTGGTGTCGGGCTGTTGCTCCGGGTCCGTCTGCCGTCAGCGGTTCGCGGTCCACGACGTTACCAATACGGGCATGAATTGGTTTTTCTTGCCTTTTAAGCAAGGCTCAGTTATTCTACCTACTCACAGCACGCCTGAATCTGCGGGCGGCTCTCTCCTTACCTCAACCGATTCTCCGGTCCATGTCCGCGGGCCGGCCGCTGAAGCCGCTCATCAGTCCGCTCATCAGTCCCCGACCCTTCGTGCCCTTCGGAAGGAGAGCTCATGCGAAACAGGTGTTCTTTTGACGAGATCGGTGTTTATGCCGGCACTGCAGAACCCACTGGTGCGCGTGAAGCGAGGGGCGATTTGTCCAGCAGGTCCGTCTTCGCAGCAGTGTCTGCCGTTGGGCTGCTGCTCCTTCTATCGGCCATTCCTGCCGCGGCGCAGCCTTCCCTCGGGACGGCGGTGGCATTCGGGGTGCTGGGCGGGTCGGCGGTGACGAACACCGGTGCGACGACGGTCAGCGGCGCGGTTGGCGTCAGTCCCGGCAGCTCGGTGACCGGCTTTCCTCCCGGCACCACGACAGCACCGCCGCTCCATTTGAATGATGCAACAGCCATTCAGGCGCAGAACGACCTCACCACTGCATACAACGCCGTAGCCAGCACGCCATGCACCACCACTCTCACCGGCGTCGATCCCGGTGGCTTGACGCTCAACGCCGGCGTGTACTGCTTCGCCTCTTCCGCTCAACTCACCGGCACGCTCACCCTTGACGCCCAAGGCAATCCGAACGCCGTATTCCTTTTCAAGATCGGGAGCACGCTTACCACCGCAAGCGCGTCGCGCGTTCTCGTCATCAATGGCGGCTCGACGTGCAACGTGTTCTGGCAAGTGGGAAGCTCGGCCACTTTCGGGACGACAACCGCGTTTTCCGGGAACATCCTCGCGCTCACCAGCATCACGATGACGACCGGTGCGAACATTTCCGGCAGGCTCCTGGCCCGCAATGGAGCCGTAACACTGGACACCAACATCATCGCCCCATGCGGGGCGGGCGCGATCCCTCCCGGCGCCGATATTCCCGCGCTGTCCGGCAAGATGCTGCTGCTCCTCGCCGCGTTGATCGCGGTAGTGGCAATGGTGGCGCTGCGAAGCCATGCGTGAGTCTGTGATGAGCGCCGCGCTCGACATCGTTCGCATCTCGCGCAGCGTCGCCCGGTCGACGAGACGGCAAAGGTCTACTTCGGCCTCGCTCGCCTCCGCGCCGCCGGCGCTTCACTAACCGCCCACACGCCCTGGCAGAAACAGGCGGCGGCGCCGCCGACGCCTGGCTCTCCCAACGCAACCGCGTCGTCGACCGCATCGATCAAATGCTCAGCGACCGCCATGCTCACCGTCGCCTCGCGGCAGTTGCGGACGTTGGTGGAGAGCTAACGCGCTTCGGCCGCGCTTAGCCCCTCACCCGGCGCTTCGCGCCACCCTCTCCCGGAGGGAGAGGGACGCAACGCACACCCTACTCCCTGTCCCTCCGGGAGAGGGTGGCCCCGAGCGAAGCGAGGGGCCGGGTGAGGGGCGTGCGTCTCGCGAAAAGCTACTTGCCTCCCTCGCGCATGGCTTCGTTTGATGCCCAGGTGCAGAGGGTGCCCACGTCGGCGGGGGCGAGTTTGGCTTTGGGGTGGAGGGGGAGGTAGAACCAGAGGGGCATGTCGCCTTGCTTCACTTCATCGCAGATCGCTTTGAGCTTGCGGAGCTTCTTCGTCTGCGAATAGGTGGCCCATTCGGAGAAGTTGACTTGGTGACGCCCGCCGTTGATGTCGCGGGCGAGCAGCCAGGAGACGGGGGCGACTTTGCTGTACCAGGGGTAGACGGTCTTGTTCGAGTGGCAGTCGTAACAGGAGCGCTCGAAGATGCTCTCCACGTTCGCGGGCACCGGCGCCGTCGCGACGAGGGTCTTCGTGGGATCGATCGGCGGATTGACGAACGACGGCCGGAAGAACTGTGCGACGACGAGAAAGACGACGATGACGATCAGCGCGAGCTTCAGCCACTTCTTCATAGACGAGCTGAAGCCTAGCGCATTGCGTGCCTTGATCGGGTAGGGGAATCGGGGAATGCGTCACTCTTATACACGGAGGACGTCATGGCGCAACAAGAGATCACTCTCCCGAGTGGAACGAAGATCAGCATCGACGCACCGGGCCTGGATGTACGCCAACCCGTCGCGAAGGCGGAAGCCAACGCTGCGCTGTCAGCCATGGCGCCTGGACCCGCGGATCGATGGTCAGAAGCGATTGCAGCCAACGATCTCGACATGGCAGATGCCGAGGCGCTCCCGGTAACATTCGAGGCACAAGCAGCGGCGCCGAAGATGATCCTGGCGCGATCGGGTATCGCCGAACCGCACGTCGAAATCGCCGTGCATCCGAAACCAGATCACACGGCTTTGCTGATGGTTCAACATGGCAACGTCGTGCAGTGGTTCTTTCCCGTGAATGCGCCCCGCGTCGTTCCGAGGCATGTCGGGCTGCGCGCGCTGACCGCGGATGCGGTTCCGCAGCAGCCGCTTCGCTTCGTCGTTCCCGCGTCAGTCCTGCACCCGATCGCACCGGCACAGAACACCAAAGCGTTGTCGTTTTCGGTCGGCAGCATCGTCAGCCGTATCGTGCACGTGCCGATCATCCGCGATCTCCTCGATGCACCGATTCGCTGGATCGTCCAGTTCCTCGCCGAAAAAGTCGAGGCAAAGGAGAAGCGCGAAGGATTCAAGCTCTTTGACGATGCGGGCCAGTTTCCCCTCCTGACGGATCAGCAGATCGCCGACATGGCGAAAGATGGGAAGCGCGTCCTGTTTCTCACGCACGGCATCTTCAGTTCCATCGGCGGCGCGTTCAGCGATCTCCTGAACACGCCGGCCCTTGCGAAATTGCGGCAAACATATGCCGACAGAATCATCGGGTGGGATCACTTCACGGTCTCCAAAACACCTCTCGAGAACGCGGACGAGATGTTGACGAAGATGGCGCCCGCGATGAACGTCGACTTCATCTGCCACAGCCGCGGCGCGCTCGTCATGCGTGCGGCGCTCGAGCACCCAAGCCTCATTACGAAGAGCAGCACCCGTTTCCTCGATCGGTCCGTGGGATCGGCGATGTTCGTTGCGGGCGCGAATCAGGGATCACAACTCGCCAGCTTCACCCATCTCAACACGCTGCTGAATGTCTACTCGGCGATCGGCTCGATACTGCCGGGCATCGCACTGAAAGTGATCGTTGGCGTCCTCCGTGTGCTCGCGCACGGAGTCACCACCCTCCCGTCGGTCGAGGCACTCAGCAGCGACGCGTCCAACGAGTTCGTCAATGCGCTGAACGGAGCACCTCGCATGTCGCTGAAGGGGAGGCTCGCCGTTGCGCACGCAAACTTCGATCCGAAAGGCAGCATCCTCGGAGCGATCGCCAATTTGAACATCGATACGATCTTCGGGACGGCGAACGACCTGGTCGTGCCATTCGCCGGCGCCGCGACGTTCGATCCGAACGTCATCGCCGATCAGGAGAAAGCGTTCGGATCGCTGATGGTGCCGCAATCCGAGGTCCTGCACACGAACTTCTTTGCGCAGGACCCCGTTCGCAGCTTCATTGCGGATACATTCGTCTGATCATTCGATGACGTCGCCGTACGTCTTGAGCTGGTCGAGGATCACCTTCTTATCGCCTACGGCGACGATCGTGATCTTGGACGGGTCGATGAACTGCTGCGCCGCGCGCTGCACGTCGGCGGGCGTGACGCCGTAGATGCGCTGCACGTAATTGCGCAGGTAATCCTCGCCGAGGCCGTGGAGGTCGACGAATGCGAGCTGGCCGGCGATGGCGCTGCGCGCCGAATTGCGGAGCACGAAGATGCCCGCCTCGTTGCGCTGAATGGCGAGCAGCTCTTCGGGCGTTGCCTGCGTGTTGCGGATGCGGTCGATCTCGCCGAGGATCTCGTGGATCGAGGCGCCGGTGTCCTTGGTCGTCACGTCCGCGATCTCGACCCAGGAGCCGGCGCCGAGGCGGTTGCCGACCTGGCTGGTCGGCGAGTACGTGTAACCCTTCTGCTCGCGGATGTTCGAGGTGATGCGTGAGCCGAACGTGCCGCCGAGGAGCGCATCCATCACGAGGTACGACGAGTAGTCGGGATTCGTTGCCTCGATCGCGGGGAGGCCGACGTAGAGCGTCGTCTGCACGGCGCCCGGGCGATCGATCAGGTAGACCGTGTGCTTCGAGACCGGCGCCACCTGCGGGACGGAGGGCGGATTTCCGCGCTGCCACGAGGTGAAGTTCGAGCGGATCGCGTTCTCGACGGCCAC
The DNA here is from genome assembly GCA_036488085.1 of Thermoanaerobaculia bacterium. Lineage (GTDB taxonomy): Bacteria > Acidobacteriota > Thermoanaerobaculia > Gp7-AA8 > Gp7-AA8 > DASXHZ01. The sequence continues at coordinate 46,879 of DASXHZ010000046.1, read as the reverse complement.
CGGATCGAAGCGGCCGACGACATACATGCGGGCGCGGGCGGCGCCGTAGTTCCGGTCGTAGAACGCCTTCACTTGATCGAGCGTGTAGCCCTCGAGCATCGGCTGCGTCGGGAAGTAGCGGCCGTACGCCGAATTCGGGAACAACGCGCCGTAGAACTTCTCCGCCGCGAGTGATTGCGACTGTGCGCGCCGGATCGCGAGGTTGCGGACCGAGTCCTGTTTGATGCGCGCCAGCTCCGTCGCGGGGAAGAGCGGGTGCTCGACGACGTCGGAGAGGAGGTTGATGAAATGCGGGGCCGACTCACGGAAGACGTCGGCGCCGAGGGTGACGTCGTTCGTGCCCGTGTTGACGGTCAGGTCGTCGCCCATCGACGCCATCTCGCGGGCGATCTGCTCCGCGCTACGGGTGGCCGTTCCCTGCTGCAGCATGTCGCCCGTCAGATCGGCGAGCCAGGTCTCGTTCGGCCCCTCGTCGGCGTTGCCGGTCTGGATCGCGAGACGGACAGTCGCCTTCGGGACCGTTCCGTACTGCACGAGCCGGACGCGCAGTCCGTTTGGCAGGTCGAACTTCGTGACCGCAGGCAAGGTGAACGGCTTCGCCGGACCTGCCGCAGGCGGAAGCTCTTTCGTTGTCGTCGTGACGGTGGTGACCGTGGTCTTCGTTGTGCTGGTCGTAGTCTGCGGCGTTGTCTGCGGCTCTTGCGCGAGTGCGGCGCCCGCGATGAGGAGCGCGGCGAGTGTGAGTGTCATCGTTCGCATCGTCGTCGTCTCCTTACTTGCCCGGGATTACGGTGAGGATCGTGCGGTTCGTCGGCCGCAGATACTCCTGCGCGGTCTTCTGCACGAGCTCCGGTGTGACTTTCGAGAACATCGGCTCGATCGTGTTGATCTTTTCAGGGTTGTCGTAGAACAGCGCGAACGACGCGAGGAGATCGGCCTTGCCGAACCCGTACAGGCCTTCGAGCTGGTCGTAGAGATTGCTGCGCATCTTTAGCTTCGCGCGGTCGAGCGTCGCCATGTCGACCGGCTGCGAGCGAAGCTGCTCGACGTCGGCGTCGATCGCTTTGATGATGTCGTCGGCTGACTTGTCTTTGTCGTGGAAGAGCGAGATCGTGTAGAGCGTCGGGCCGTTGATGTCGAACTGATTGCCGAGGGCGTTGATCGACGAGCTGACGTCACCGGTCAGTCCGCGCTTCTGCACCAGGTCCTGGTACAGCGCGCTGTCCTTGCCGGTGGCGAGGATCATGTCGATCAGGCCGAGCGCGTAATACTCCGGCGTGCCCTGCCGCGGCGCGTGATAGCCGATCGCGAGCGCCGGGCGGTTGGCCTTGTCGTCATTGATGCTCGCGCGCTTCTCCACCTCCTGGCGCGGCTCGGTGATGTCGGCCTTTGGTGGCTGCGGTTGGGAGGGGATGCCGCCGAAATACTGATTCACCCACGCCATCGCCTGCGCCGGCTCGAAGTCGCCGGTGATCGCGAGCGCCGCGTTATTCGGGGCGTAGTAAGTCTTGAAGAAGTTGCTCGCGTCCTGCAGCGTCGCCGCGTCGATGTCGTGCAGGTCGCCGTAGAAGTTGTGGGCGTTGTACCAGTTCGTATTCGCGTACTGCGGCATCTGCAGCCACGGGAATCCGCCGTACGGGCGATTGAGCACGTTGACGCGCACCTCGCTGCTGACGACCCCTTTCTGGTTCGTGAGGTTGTCTTCCGTGATGGCGAGGCCCTTCATGCGATCGCCCTCGGCCCACAGCATCGTCTGGAGCGTGTTCGACGGGACGATCTCGAAGTAATTTGTGAAGTCGAAACGGGTCGAGCCGTTGAGGATGCCGCCATTCGACTCGACCAGCTTGATGAACTGCAGCTTGCCGAGGTTCTGCGAGCCCTGGAACATCAGGTGCTCGAAGAGGTGGGCGAAGCCGGTACGATCCTTCGGCTCCACGCGGAAGCCGATGCCGTAGTACACGGCGACCGTGACCACCGGCGAGGTGTGATCGGGCGAGAGGACGACCTTCAGCCCGTTGTCGAGCTTGTGGTACTCGACCGGAACGCTCAGCGTCGTGTTCACGGGGGCCGCCATGGGCGCTGCCATGGGTGCAACGGCCGGTTGACGTACTGGCGCCATCTCCGGCGCCATGGGGGGTGGGGCGTTGTTGGTCGAAGAGCAAGCGGCTAAGAAGAGCGCAGCCATCGCGCTCGCGCGAAGCAAGAACTTCATCGATTCCTCCAGGTCTGTTGTGTCGTTACGCCGACAGCTTTTCCCAGTCGCCCTCGGGCGCATCGATCGCGAGAGCGAGTCCCCCGTCCGAGCCAATGAAGACGGGATCTTCCATGTAGCGTACTTTGCCGCCGCCCACTTGTTCCAGCGCTTTTTCGAGCGCCTCCGGTAGACCGCTGATGAGACCGCCGCCTCCCGAGAGGATGATGTTGTTCCTCACGCGCTCCTGGAACTCCGGCTCGACGCGGGCCAGCAGGTCGAGCATCGTCTCGACCACCGGCGCCACGATCGTCTCGCACGCCGCCTTCATTTCGTTCGTGATGTCGAGATCAGTCGGAACGCCCTTGATGGGCGCCGTGACGACGGCCTTCTCCGGCGCGTCGCCGACGAAGGAGAACTTCTCCTTCCAGTCGCGCACCATGTAGACCGTGACGTTCGCCTGCGGGTAGCGTTCTTCGATCAGCTTCAGGAGCTGCGTGTCGATCGAGTCGCCGGCGACGGTGAGCGTCCGCTGGTCCTCTTCGGTCGGGTAGCGGCCCTTCATCACGCAGAAGTCGGTCGTGCCGGCGCCGATGTCGATGATCATCGTGTGCAGCAGCGCATCGAGTCCGTACGCCACCGCGAACGGCTCGCTGACGATCAGCAGCGAGTCGACGATCCCCTTCATCGAATTGCGGAGGTACTGCTTGTTCGTGCGGAGCGCCGCGGCCGGGACGCCGACCACCGCGCGCACGTTCGAAGCGTCGACCTTTCCGTTCGCGCCGACGCCGACGAGCCCGAGGAGGTGCTTGAGGAGCTCGCGGACGGCTTCGACGTCTTTGTCGGAGCCTTCTTTGAGGAGACCGCGTTCGAGCGGCCGGTGGAGGTCGAGCATCGTGCGGTTCGAGACGGCGTCGTGGCCGATGAGCACCGACCGCTTCAGGATCTTCTTCGCCACCATGTCCGCGGGCCAGCCGACGAAGGAGTCGACGACGAAGCGCTCGCCGTTCGACGCCGAGATGGCGCTGCGCGAGGTTCCGAGGTCAATGCCTACGTGGAGAATGTCCGCCATTTCAAGTCCCTTTCTTCTGCGGTGCCTCCGCGGCGGCCGCGTATGCGTGAATTCCCTGGAACAACGCCTCGGCGATCTCTTGGCGGTAGGCGGCGCGCTGCAGCATCGCCACCTCACTCGCGTTCGACATGCAGCCGACTTCGGCGAGGATGGACGGCATCCCGGTCGCGACGAGGACGATGAACGGGGCGCGCTTCACACCCCAGTTCTCGAGTCCGCGATCGTTGCCCTTGAGTTTCGTGAAAAGCTCCTGCTGCACCGCGGCGGCGAGGCGCTGCGATTCGTCGCGTCGCGCGTCGGCGTAGATGCCGTCGAGAAGCTTGCGCAGATCGCCGACGGAGTAACCGGAGACTCGGTTCTCGTCGGCGGCGAGACGGGTGAGCGACGGATCTTTCGTCGGGCCGAGGTAGTACGTCTCGACGCCGTGCTCGCTGGTGTGCTGCTCGATCGAGTTCACGTGGATCGAAACGAAGATGTCGCTGTCGGAGTCGTTGGCGAGCCGCGCACGCTCGCGGAGGGGGATGAGGCGGTCGTCGGTGCGAGTGCGGATGACCTCGAAGCCGCTCTTCTCGAGGAGCGTTCCGAGGCGCTTCGCGACGTCGAGCGTGACGTCCTTTTCGCTGAGCAGCGCGGGCGACGTCGTGCCGGGGTCGTTGCCGCCGTGGCCGGCGTCGATGACGACGCGATGGACGGAGAGCGGAAGCGCCGCGACGCTGATCCGCGTCGAGTCGATGACCGAGGCGGGAGCGACCGGACGGCGGCCACGGGTGATGAAGATCTTCGCCGGCGTGAAGGTGTCATGCGCCGCGCTCGGGTTGGACGCGAGGTAGGTCGACCCGGCCAGCAGCAGGAAGAGGAGGAAGAACGGCGTCCTCTTCAGCCAGATGCGGAACGTTCTGTGGGAGGGACGGACAGAGCGCGGCGGAAGACCTCGAATGGTGTCGAAGTTCTCCGCGAACGCCTGCTTGAGCAGGCGACGCTTCACCCGGTCCGTCCGTGTGGTCATGGTTCCCGTTGATTGTAACGTTTTCACTGCACTGGGATTTGGGCAGGTGGGACGTCGTCTCATCCCGACGGGCCATCAGGATTGTCCGATGGCCCGTCGGCCGTTCCCGCACGCAAATCATTTTGCTATGACTTCGGCATCACGAAGATCGCGTCGTCCACTTTCGCGTTCGGGTGGATCTCGCTGAAATGGCGGATGGAGCTGAGGTATGGATCGGGAGAGCTGAGCTGGACGGTGTACGGCAGCTTGAAACCGCCGGTGTCGCGGTAATCCGAGTAGTCGACCTGTAGCGGCGAATCGCCGATCGGGAGCGACCGGAGGAGGACGCGCCGCACCAGCAACCCGTTTTCGGCGTCGAAGTAAAGCCGCTGACGGACCTTCGGCGCGATGCTGCTCTGCAGGACGTACACCTCGCGATCGTTGATGTTGTCCTTCCGGACCACGCGCGCGTCTGCCGGTACGTGCTCGGGGGTGACGAACCGCAGCGCGTGATGCTGGTCCTCCAACTGTTCGCGCTGTTCGGTAGTCATTTCGCGCGTTCCCGCTTCGTTCGAGGACCACCCACCGTTAGGTGTCAGCACGATGGTGCTTTGAGGCGTCGAGGAGCGCATTCTTTCGTCTTTGAGCGTGATCTCGAGGTCCGACTTCGTACCGTTCGTCACTTCCCGCGTGCCCTTCATCGTGATGCTGGCAAGCGCGCGGTCGTCCATCTTGCCGACGGCCGCCGCGTACTTCGCGACGATCTCGTCGCGTGCCGGGAGGGTCGGGCGTTTCCGCTCCGGCGTCGGGAACGGAGGCATTGCCTGCGGGAGCGACACGAGGCCGACCGGATTCGTCGAGCCTCGGTGGCAGGTATTGCAGGTGACGACAGGACGCTTGTTGAAGAACTTATCGTTCGTGTCGAGGACGATCCGGATCATCTCCCGCGCCTGCTTCTTCTCCGGCTTCGCGTCGGAGGCGAAATCGACGTCCTTGTTGTCCTTCACCACGTGGCAATAGTCGCAGCCGACGCCGAGGGACGCGCGAATCAGGTCCATGGAGTCGCCGAACTGCCCCGGCGAAAGGTCCTTCAAGAGCTGCACGTTCTTGAAACCGGGCTCCTGCGCGAACAGTGGGGCCGCGGTGACGAGGACGAGCGCGAGAACGGTTCGTCTCATGACTTCGGCATCTCGAACACCTTCTCATCTACCTTGGCGTTCGTGTGAATCTCGCTGTAGTGGCGTGTCGAGTTGTTCCACGGTGCGACGACGTCGAGCTTCATCGTGTAGGGCAGCTTGAATCCGCCCGCGTTGCGATAGTCGGAGTAGTCGACCTGGGTCGGGACGTCGCCGAGCAGCGTCGACGTGAGGAGCACTCGCCGCACGAGCAGCCCGCTCTCGGCGTCGAAATAGAGCCGCTGCCGCACCTTCGGCGCCATGCTGCTCTGCAGGACGTAAACCTCGTGGCCGTCGATCTTGTCCTTGCGAACGACGCGCGCGTCCGCCGGCACGTCCTCGGGTGTCACGAACCGGAAGTCGCGAGCGTGCTCCGTCGATGCTTCGTGCTGCTCCTCCGACATCGCCTTCGTTCCCTCTTGCTTGGTCGACAGCCACCCGCCCTTCGGCGTCACGACCTCGGTCATCTCGGCCGTCGAGCCGCGCACGCTTCCGTCCTTCTGCCAGACCTCGATGTCTGTCTTCTTGCCGTCCGAGCCTTCGCGCACGCCTTTCATCGAGAGACTGGCGAGCGCGCTCTTGTCGACCTTTCCGACCGCGGCGGAGTATTTCGCGACGATCTCATCGCGCGTCGGGAGCGTCGGCCGTTTGTGTTCCGGCGTCGGGAACACCGGCATCGCCTGCGGGAGCGACACCAGTCCGACCGGATTCGTCGAGCCACGATGGCACGTGTTGCAGGTGACGACCGGCCGCTTGTTGAAGAACTTTTCGTTGGTGTCGAGAACGAGCTGGATCATCTCGCGGCCCGTTTTCTTCTCCGACTTCGCGTCGGAGGGGAAATCGGTCTCGTTCCCCTTGGCGACGTGGCAGTAGTCGCAGCCGACGCCGAGAGACGCCTCCATCAGATCCATCTCCTGGAAGAGCTGCGCCGGCGTCAGGTCCTTGAGAATTTGTACATTCTTGAACTTTTCCTGCGCGGAGAGCTGCACGACCGCGAGGAGGAGGGCAAACATCGCCAACAGACGTCTCATCAAAGAAGCTCCTTTTCCGTGGCCGGAAATCGTAAATGGCTCCGGCTCGGACGATGTCACGTTCCTGACACGTGACGTGCATGGGCTCTGATTGTGGCAGAGGATCTGGACGTCCGCATCCCGTTCGCGACACTGGTCAAGGTGGCGCTTTTCGCGCTCCTGGTCGCGATCGCGATCAAGTTGTGGCCGGTCATGCTGATGCTGATCGTCGCCACGCTGATCGCCGTGCTGCTGCACCCGGTTGTGGTCTGGATGGAGGGCCATCGCGTCCGCAAAGGCTTTGCGCTCGGCCTCCTCGCGCTTGCGATGTTTGCGGTGCTCGGCGTTTTTCTCTTCTGGGTCGTGCCGCTGATGGTTTCGCAGCTCGCCGAATTCGCGAAACAGCTTCCGTCGCTCATCGCACGCCTCGGGAAATTCATACCGCACCTGACGGCGCCGACGCCCGCACAGATCCAGCAGGTTGCGATGCGGGGACTGATCGGCGCGCGTTACGCCGTCAGCGGCCTGACGGTGGTGATCCTCATCCTCGTCATTTCGCTCTATCTCCTGAACGAGGGAGGGAAGGTGGTCGAGTGGCTGATCGCCTTCGCGTCGCCGGAGAACCGGCAGAAGCTGCGGCAGACCGCCGACGACGTACGTCCGATCATCTTCGCCTACATGCGCGGACAGGCGATCACCTGTTGCCTCTGCGGCGCCGTCGCGCTGATCACGTGTCTGGCGCTGCACATTCCGGCGGCGACGGTGCTCGCCGTTCTCGCGTTCCTTTGTGACTTGGTCCCGGTGGTCGGAACGATCGTCATGACCATTCCGGCAGTGTCCCTGGCATTCATCTCGGCGCCGTGGAAAGCGGCCGTCGTCCTGGTGGTCTACATGGCCTATCACCTGGCGGAGAGCTACTGGATCATTCCGCGCATTTATGGACACGAGATGCGCCTGTCGACGCTCACCGTTTTGCTGGCGGTGACCGTCGGCGGTGTGCTGCAGGGAGCGGTCGGTGCGGTGCTCATCCTCCCCTTCGTCGCAGCGTATCCGGTGGTCGAGCGCATCTGGCTCGCGCATCGTCTGCAGCGCGATACGCTGACGCGCCATCGCCGCATCGGCGCCGCCGAATAGCCTCGGAATGACCCGCCGCCGCCCTCGGTTCGCCGTGTAGAATCTGGCGTTTCCGCGCCTACACCGAAGGAGTTTTGATGACTGCAACTCTCGAAATTACCCACACGTTCGACGCCGCGCGTGCGGCGGGACGCGAGCCGTTCAAGGTCCGCGACCTCGCCCTCGCGGAGCTCGGACGTGCGGAGATTCGTCTTGCCGAGCACGAGATGCCGGGACTGATGGCCGTGCGCCGCAAGTACGCCGAGTCGAAGCCCCTCGCGGGGGCGAAGGTGATGGGCTCCCTCCACATGACGATCCAGACGGCCGTGCTCATCGAGACGCTGCACTTCCTCGGTGCCGACGTCCGCTGGGTTTCCTGCAACATCTTCTCGACGCAGGACCACGCCGCGGCTGCAGTCGCGGTCGGCCGTCCCGAAACGGGCGGCACCCCTGCGAATCCGCGCGGCATCCCGGTATTCGCGTGGAAGGGTGAAACGCTCGAAGAATATTGGTGGTGCACTTCCGAGGCGCTGCTGTGGCCCGACGGAAGCGGCCCGAACCTCATTGTGGATGACGGCGGCGATGCCACTCTGCTCGTCCACAAGGGTGTCGAATTCGAAGGGAAGGGACACGTCCCCGAGTTCAATCCGGCAGACGATCCCGAGGAGTGGGGTGTCATCCTCGATCTCCTGCGGCGCGAGATCGCGCGCGATCCGAAAGGCTTCACACGCGCTGCGTCGCAGATCCGCGGCGTTTCGGAAGAGACGACCACAGGCGTGCATCGTCTGTATCAGATGCAGGAGTCGGGCGATCTACTTTTCCCGGCGATCAACGTCAATGACTCGGTGACGAAGTCCAAATTCGACAACATCTACGGCTGCCGCCATTCGGTCATTGACGGCCTCAATCGCGCCACCGACGTGATGATTGCCGGCAAGCTCGCGGTCGTCTGCGGCTACGGCGAGGTCGGCAAGGGTTGCGCGCAGGCGCTTCGCGGCCAGGGCGCGCGGGTGGTCGTCACCGAAATCGACCCGATCTGCGCATTGCAGGCGTCGATGGAAGGGTTTGCCGTCCAGACGCTCGACAGCGTGGTCAGCAAGGCAGACATTTTCGTTACCTCGACCGGCAACAAGGACATCATCACGGCCGCCCACATGTCGCAGATGAAGCACAACGCGATCGTCAGCAACATCGGCCACTTCGACAACGAGATCGACATGGCCGGCCTCAAGAAGGTCGCCGGCATCCGGAAGGTAAACATCAAGCCGCAGTATGACGAGTGGGTTTTCCCCGACGGGCACAGCGTGCTGATCCTCGCCGAGGGACGGCTCATGAACCTTGGGTGTGCGACGGGGCATCCGTCTTTTGTCATGTCGGCCTCCTTCACGAACCAGGTGCTTGCGCAACTCGCGCTGTGGCAGAACAAAGGCGAGTACGAGAAGCAGGTGTATGTCCTCCCGAAGAAGCTCGATGAGGAAGTGGCGCGCCTCCACTTGGCGCACCTCGGCGTGGAGCTGACGGTCCTGACGCCCGACCAGTCGAAATACCTCGGCGTGCCTGCCGAAGGGCCCTATAAGCCTGACCACTACCGTTATTGATCGCTCCAAAATTGACGTACAAAAACGACGGGCCGCGGCCCGCCGTTTTGTTTTCCTATTGATTTTCCACGCCGTATGCACAATGATTTGTGCTTTAGGAGGGGTGTGAACGTGCCAAGACCAAGAACGAATCCACCTTCGAGTTACTCACATGGACAGGCCAGCTATGTTCTGGATCGTCTAATCTCCGATCGCCGTATTTCCCCGGGCGAGGTTTCGCGCTACATCAATGACATGCAGAGCGAGATCAATGACCTCGAGCGCCGTCTCGAGCAGCTCCGCGCAGCCACCACCGGCGGAGGATCGAGCAGCGGAGGAATGAGCAGCGGAGGCGGCGCGACGCCTAGCTCAGCTCCGCGCCGCCGCGGCCGTCCGCCGGGATCCGCCAATCGCGGACCAGGCCGTCCGCCGGGATCGGCGAATCGCGGACCTGGCCGTCCGCCGGGACGCCCGCCCGGATCAGGCGCAAGCGCCAGCGCTTCTGCCGCGCCGTCAACGGGACGTCGCCGCGGACGTTCGGCGATTACTGCCGAGCAGCTCGCGTCGCGCCAGTTGCAGGGCCGTTATCTCGGCCTGATCCGCCAGATCCCCGCCAGCAGGCGCGGCCAGTATCAGCGCACTGCCAAGGAGAAGGGCCGCGAGGCTGCAATCCGCGAGATGCAGGACGTCCTGAAGAAGTAATCGGCTGACAAAGAAGACAACAAAAGGGCGCACGTGAGTGCGCCCTTTCTTATTGCGGCGTGACCAGCGTCACATGGTTCGTGGTGTTGTTTGTGGCTGAGACGAAGGCCCAATAGCGGCTGCCGGGCGTGAGCGGCGTGATTGCAACGCGTACCGCGGCGTCCTTCGCGAGAAGGATCGGCCCGAGGTTGACCACAATCGGGTATTCGGCATACGCCGGGGTCACGTGGAAATCGCCGCTGTCGAACGCCACCGTCGTCAGCGTCGTTTCGGCAAGAGGATTGGCCGGCGCGGTCTCGCCCTGTCCGAACACCGTCACATGAAACTGCGTATTGAAGGAGGAAATATCGTAGACGCGCAGAAGGAGACGGGTGTTCAGCAGCGGGACGTTGACGAGCGTGGTGGGATTGGTCAGAAGGTTACGCTCGCGTACCACGGGCACTTCGGTGCCGCCATCCACGACGATTCCGGAGTCATCGACGACGCGAAGATTCATGATCGCGTCATTTGCCGTCGTCCGATTCAGGTAAATGATGCGGCCGGGCTCCGGGAATGAGGCGTAAATCGAAGGCGGCAGGTTGTGCACCGACTGCCCGGGCGCTAGCGTCATCGAAGAAGGGAAAGGCGCCGCGCAAGCGCCGGGCGGCAGACTACACGTCCACTGAGCGATCTGCAGGTACTGTGTGCCGCCGTTCTGAATCCACAGGCTGGTACGCCAGAGCGAGCCATTCGCACCGGGCGTGGTGCTGTCGATATAGACCGGAATGAGCACCGGCTCCCACATCGCGGGCGAGGCGTCACTGAATATGAAAGCGTGCGGCGCAGTGGCGGTTCCTGTGCCCGGCACGTCGACGCTGACGTCGACCGTTGCCGCCGCGTGAGACGGCGCCTTCACGGTGAGCTCGGTGTCGCTGACGCGATACGGCTCGACCTTCGCGTCGCCGAACGTCACGGTCGTCGGGCAGGGAGCGATGCACTCGATGTGCGGCTGGAGATTGGTGCCGTGAATCGTAACGTCGATGCCACCGATCGTCGGGCCGGTCGACGGTGAGATGCTGTTGATTGTCACGGCGGGCGCCGGCGGTGTCTGCGCCTTGGCGACGTTAGCGACGAGCGATAACGAGAGAGAGACGACGAGTAGCCGATTCAAGGTTCCTCCTGTCCACGTTAGAACGGAACTGACAGCAAGAACGTTTGCCCGTTTTCCGATTCGCTACACTTCCGCGCCGTATGAGCCATCTTCTTGCCACCGTGATCGTGCTCCTGCATTTTTCGGACTACCACTCGCACGCGCTCCCTTTCTACAGCGAGGGACGCATGGAGCAGGGTGGTATCGCGCGGGCCATCGGATACATGGAGCGTGCGCGGAAGGAAGATGATGCAGTCGTCCTCAGCGGCGGCGACATGATCAACAAAGGCTCGCCGGCGTGGTCGGACAAGTACCGTTGTGCCGAGTGGCCGTGGCTGAACGGCGTCGTCGACGCGATGGCGCTCGGCAATCACGACTTCGACTACGGCATCGACGTTTTCAACGATTGCAGGAAACAACTCCACTATCCGCTGCTCAGTGCGAACACCGACGGCTTCGAGGCGTCCACCGTCATCGAGCGAAAAGGTATTCGGATCGGCGTCTTCGCGGTCGCCGGGAACGACTTCGCCTCGCTGACGAAAGGAATGACGTTCACCGACCGCGTGGCCGCGGCGCGGAAGACGGTGGAGGATCTGCGGAAGCGTGCGGACGTCGTCGTGATGATCGGACACGAATACAAGGACGACGACTACCAGCTCGCGCGCGAGGTGCCGGGAATCGACGTCATCTTCGGCACGCACGGCCATCTGAAGCAGGAGCTGACGAACATCCCTGAAACGAACACCTGGTTCATCTCGCCGGGGCAGTACCTGACGTACGTCAGCCGCGTCACGCTCACGCTCGACGGCAAGAAGCTGGCGCGTGTGACCGGCCGCCTTGTACCCGTCGATAACCGGATCAAGCCCGATCCGAAAATCGCGCAGCAGGTTGTGGCGATGGAGCGCGATCTCGAAACCGATCCGCAGTACGCGCCGCTTTTCCAGCCGGTCGGCAAGCTCGCCCGGCCTGTGACGCTCGACCAACTCGGCAACAAGTCCGTCGAGTTGATGCGTGAGGCGACGCACGCCGACGTCGCGCTCTCGACGACCAGCAGCTTCCGCCAGCCATTGCCGCCGGGAACGATCACGATGGAGATGCTCCGCGCCGCGATGCCTTACGACAATGAGATCGTGGTGGCCACGCTGACGAGGGAACAGCTCGACGCGCTGCTCGCCTTCAAAGGCGAAAGCCTCTGTGTGAGGCCGGCAGTGCTGCCGGCGAAAACGATCTATCGCATCGCCACGACCGACTACCTCGCGAACGTCAGCGCGTACAAACGCTTCTTCACGACGCCCGTCGAGAAGAGCGGTCTCCACGCACGGGAAGTCGTCCGGCAGTGGCTCACAACCAGCCCTGCTCCCTAGCGATCCGTGCGGCCTCGATGCGGTTCGTCGCGCCGAGTTTGCTGATCGCCTCGGAGAGGTAGTTGCGCACGGTCCCTTCCTGCAGGCCGAGCGAACGGGCAATTTCGGCGCCTGACTTCCCTTCGCCCGCCATGCGCAGCACTTGCCGCTCGCGTTCCGTGAGGGGATCGGCCCCCGTCCACGCCTCCGCGGCGAGCTGCGGATCGACGGCTCTCCCGCCAAGATGCACGCGCCGCACGGCGTTTGACAGTTGATCGGCCGGCGCGTCCTTGAGCAGATAGCCGGTGGCGCCCGCTTCGAGCGCCCGGCGCAGATAGCCGGAGCGGGCGAATGTAGTCAGGATGATGACGCGTAGCGGCAGACCGTTGCGGCGAACAGCGGCCGTGAGCTCGATCCCGGTCATTTTCGGCATCTCGATATCGGTGAGCAGGACGTCGGGCTTTTTTTCGATACAGAGCGCGAGGGCTGCTTCGCCGTCGGGCGCGCGGCCGACGACCTCAATGTCGCCATCCATCTCCAGGAGTGCCGCGAGTGCACCGAGGACCATTGCCTGATCCTCCGCAATGACGACGCGTATCACGCCGAGTGCGCCTCGATCCGAGTCGCAAGCTCATTGTTCGGGAGGACGATCGTCAACCGCGTGCCGCCCTCGCTCTCGCGCGCCAAGGTCCCGCCGAGGGCCATCACACGTTCGCGCATTCCGTTCAACCCGTTCCCGAACGCAGCCGCGCCGCCGCGTCCGTCGTCTGTGATGGTGAGGTGGTCGCCCTCGGAATCGCGGAGGAGGCGGATCGAGCATTTGCTTGCGCCGGCGTGCCGGATGATGTTCGTGATCCCTTCCCGGATCGCGAGCGCGAGGACTGCTTCGCGTGCTGCCGGAATCTGCGGCACGTCAATGCGCGCGTCGAGGATGACATCCGCGGCGGCGAGCGCCTCACGCGCGCGGTCGATCTCGTCCTGGAGTCCGCCGGAACGGAAGCCGCCGATCGCCGCCCGAACCTGCGCGAGCGCATCGCGAGAGATACGTTCGACGTCGCGGATCTCGGCGCTGGCGCGGCCGATGTCGCGTTCGGCCAGCTTCGAAGCCAGCTCCGACTTCAGCACGATCAGCGACAGCGTGTGGCCGAGGAGGTCGTGAAGGTCGCGTCCGATCCGCTCGCGCTCGGCGAGCTTCGCGAGCTGCTCGATCTCGTCGTGCGCGAGGCGCAGACGAGCATTCGCCCGTGCGGACGCGGAATGGTGCATGTTCGTGGCGCCAATCAGGATCACGAAGACGATCGGCCAGACCGCGTTGATGAGCGAGATGTGGGCGAACATCGTCTCAGCGATGGTGACCGTCTCGATCGCGATGATCGCGATAATGCTCGTCCGCGCGGAGCCGATGAACGGAGCAAACGCCGCGGCGTAGATGAAAAACGTGCCGGCGCCCGGATTGAACGGCATCCATACCGCGCCGATCAGCGTCATGGCTGTCACGATCAGCGCGAGCTCGCGACCGTCCACCCACCAACCTCGAAAGTAAAGAACGAAGAAAACGGCGAGCGTCAGCGCCGTCAGCACCCAGACGGTGCCGGAGACATGGGCCACCAGCGGCCCGATCAGAAAGAACGAGACATAGATCGTCCAAGCGTACGGCGTCCAGCCGAGCGGTTCATCTTTCGGGAGCAGTCGCATGGTTACCCGTACATTTTCCCTTCGTCGCGCCGATATCCGAAATACGCCAGCGCGAGGAAGACTGCGGTGGCGACCATGAGCGCGATCACATGAACGGCACGCGAGCCGCCGCTCGCTGCGCCGATCGTCCCCAGCGCGAGCTGTGACAGATGAAATGCCGGGAGCGCCAGCGCGATGTTCTGGATGAACTTCGGCAGCGCGAAGATCGGGATCCAGAGTCCCGACAGGATCGACATCGGAAGGAAGATGAGGTTCACGATCGGCGCCGCCGACGTCGGCCCGGCGAAATAGCCAATGGCGAGACCGAGGGCGGAGAACGTCACCGCGCCGGACATCAGGATCGCAAACATCGATATGGCGGCGCCAACCGGCATCCGCACGTCACCGAGAGTGAAGCCGAGGACGTACAACACTGCAACCACGATCGCGCTGAACATCACGGCAATCGCCATCTTGGCAGCGAAATAGGCGCCGATCGGCATGGGCGACGTTCTCTTCACCTGCATCCAGCCGTACCCGCGCTCCATTGCGATTGTGACTGCGAAGCCGAACAGAGACGCGCCGAGCACGCCGAACGTGCCGTAGGTCGCGAGCAGATACTTGGCGAGAGTGACGCCGCCGTGCGGCTGCTGATGGCGGCCGAACGTGATGCCGAAGAAGATGTAGAAGATCGCCGGGAAGGCGATGGTGGGGATCGCGTAAGCCGGCGTGCGAACCACTTTCAGGAACTCGTACTTCATTTCGAGCAGGTAGATACGAATCGTTTTCATCGTCCACTCCCAGTGAGCGCCAGGAATGCCTCTTCGAGGCCGGCGCTGGTGATTTCGAGATCGGAAAGGCCGGGATCGCGTGCGAGCAGCTCGCGGATCACGATGTCGCTCGCCGGCGTGCCGATCACGACGGCGTCTTCCTCGGCGTCCACCGTCGTGACAAACGGAATGGCGCGAACGTCGTCGACCGACAGCGCCGTCCGGCAGCGGATTCGTTTCCCCGCCGCGCGCTGTTTGATCTGGTCCGGCGTCCCCTCGGCGATGATCGTCCCGCGATCGATCACGATCACTCGATTGGCGAGTGCATCCGCCTCTTCGAGGTAGTGCGTCGTCAGCAGGACCGACTTTCCGCGGCCGAGGAGCGCACGGATCTGCACCCACAAGCCGCGGCGTGCCTCGATGTCGAGACCGACCGTCGGCTCATCGAGGATGAGCAGGTCCGGATTGCCGCAGATCGCGAGCGCGAACAGAAGCCGCTGGCGCTGTCCGCCAGAAAGATCGCCGAACTTCCGCTCCTCGACGCCTCGGAGCCCGGCGGCGTCGATGACGTCGCGATACGGCATCGGCGTCCGGTAATACGACGAAAAGAGGTCTATGTGCTCGCGGACGCGTAGCGTCTCGGGAACGCGCGCGATCTGGAGCATCGCCCCGGTACGCATCCGGTTCGCCGCCTCTCGCGGATTGGCTCCGAAGACGCGGGCGGTGCCGCTGCTGGGCGGCAGCAGCCCCAGCAGGAGCTTGACGGCGGTCGTCTTCCCCGCGCCGTTCGGCCCGAGGAGGGCGACGAGCTCGCCTGGCTCGATGGTGAGTGAAACGTCGCGGAGGGCGACGGTGCTCCCGTAGCTTTTGGAGACGCCGGCGAGCATCGCGGGAGCGGGATCGTCGACGGCGTTGCGTAGTGTCGTGCTCTTCATGCGCTACAGGATCGGCCCTCGTCTGTCCGCGCGGCAGTGCAGGATGTCAGCGTGAAGGACATGACTTCTGTCATGTGTCAGACATTGATACGATCACCGAATGATGTGGATCGGGAGTTTCTACCGCTCTGCCATCGGCAAGAAAGCGGTCATGGCGGTTACCGGCGTCCTGATGTTCGGGTGGATCGTCGGACACATGCTCGGCAACCTGAAGATCTTCCTCGGCGCCGAGCATCTCAACACGTACGCCGCGTGGTTGCGCACCATGGGCGCCCCGGCGATGCCGAACAGCGGCCTGCTGTGGGCGATCCGGGTCGTGATGTTCGTCGCGATCTGGCTGCACATCCAGGCGGCGACCGAGCTCACGCTGATGAACCGCGCGGCGCGCCCCTCGGCGTACCGCGTCCGCGACTACGAGGCGGCGTCCTACGCCGCGCGGACGATGCGGTGGGGTGGCGTCATCATCCTGCTCTTCATCATCTACCACCTGCTGCACCTCACCTTCGGCGCGCACGTCACGCCGAGGAACGTGCAGTTCATCGAAGGCGACGTCTACCACAACGTCGTCGCCGGTTTTCAGGTGTGGTGGATCGCCGCGATCTACATCATCGCGAACCTCGCCCTCGGCCTGCACCTCTACCACGGCCTCTGGTCGATGTTTAACTCACTCGGCCTGAACCACCAGCGCTTCAACCTCTGGCGCCGCTACTTCGCCACCGCCTGCGCCGTGATCATCACGGTGGGCAACATCTCGATGCCTCTGGCGGTGCTCGCCGGAGTCCTTCACTAGGACGATTTGATGGAACTCGACAGCAAGATTCCTCCCGGACCGCTGGCGCAGAAGTGGAACTACGCGAAGTCCCACTACAAGCTGGTGAATCCGGCGAACAAACGGAAGTACGACATCATCGTCGTCGGCGCCGGTCTCGCCGGCGCGTCTGCCGCGGCGACCCTCGGCGAGCTTGGCTACCGCGTGAAGTGCTTCGTCTACCACGACTCGCCGCGGCGGGCGCACTCCATCGCCGCGCAGGGCGGCATCAACGCCGCGAAGAATTACCAGAACGACGGCGACTCGATCTACCGCCTCTTCTACGACACCGTCAAGGGCGGCGACTACCGCTCCCGCGAAGCGAATGTGCATCGTCTCGCCGAGATGTCGGTCGGCATCATCGACCAGGCGGTGGCGCAGGGCGTGCCGTTCGCGCGCGAGTACGGCGGGCTCCTCGAGAACCGTTCGTTCGGCGGCGTGCAGGTGTCGCGCACGTTCTACGCGCGCGGCCAAACAGGCCAGCAGCTTCTCCTCGGCGCGTTCCAGGCGCTCGAACGGCAGATCGCCCTCGGCAACGTGACGATGTTCAACCGCTACGAGATGCTCGACCTGGTGCTGGTCGACGGCCACGCGAAGGGCATCGTTACGCGCAACCTGAATACGGGCCTCATCGAGTCGCACTCGGGCGACGCCGTAGTCCTCGGCACCGGCGGCTACGTCAACGTCTTCTATCTGTCGACGAACGCGAAGGCGTCGAACGCCACCGCGATCTGGCGTGCGCACAAACGCGGCGCCTACTTCGCGAACCCGTGCTACACGCAGATTCACCCCACGTGCATCCCGCAGACGGGCGAGTTCCAGTCGAAGCTGACGCTGATGTCGGAGTCGCTGCGCAACGACGGCCGCATCTGGGTTCCGAAGACGAAGGGCGACAAGCGTGCGCCGAACCAGATTCCGGAGAGCGAGCGCGATTACTACCTGGAGCGCAAGTATCCGAGCTTCGGCAATCTCGCGCCGCGCGACATCGCATCGCGCGCCGCGAAGGAAGTGTGCGACGAGGGGCGCGGCGTCGGTCCGAGTGGCCGCGGCGTCTATCTCGATTTCGCCGACGCCATCAAGCGCCTCGGGAAAAAGATCATCGAGGAGCGCTACGGCAATCTCTTCGAGATGTACCACGACATCACGGCCGAGAATCCTTACGAGACGCCGATGCGCATCTATCCGGCGCCGCACTACGCGATGGGCGGCCTCTGGGTCGACTACAACCTGATGTCGAACCTCCCCGGGCTCTACGTCATCGGCGAGGCGAACTTCTCCGACCACGGCGCCAACCGCCTTGGCGCCAGCGCCCTGATGCAGGGACTCGCGGACGGCTACTTCGTCCTGCCGATGACGATCGGGGACTACCTCGCGACTCAGATGGGAAAGAAAGTCGCCGCCGACCGCCCGGAGTTCAAGACGGCCGAGAAGGAAGTCAGCGACCGCGTGGCGAAACTGCTCGCGGCGAAGGGCACGCGTAGCGTCGACTCGTTCCATCGCGAGCTCGGCTCGATCATGTGGGAGTACTGCGGGATGGCGCGTAGCGCCGAGGGGCTGAAGAAGGCGCTCGCCATGATTCGCGACCTGCGCGAGCAGTACTGGCGCGACGTGAGGGTCCTCGGCACGAACGAGGAGCCCAACCAGGCGCTCGAGAAGGCCGGCCGCGTGGCCGACTTCATCGAGCTCGCGGAGCTGATGTGCGTCGACGCGTTGCAGCGGAGCGAGTCTGCCGGCGCCCATTTCCGCGTCGAGTACCAGACGCCCGAGGGCGAGGCGGAGCGCAACGACGATCAATATCTATATGTCTCCGCCTGGGAGTACGCCGGCGAGAACGGCGAGCCGCGTCTCCACCAGGAGCCGCTCGTTTACGAAGAAGTGAAGCTCGCCACGAGGAGCTACAAGTAATGGACCTGACACTGCATGTGTGGCGGCAGGCTTCACGCGACGCCGAGGGATCGTTCCAGACGTACGCCGCGAAGAACATCTCGCCCGACGCTTCGTTTCTCGAGATGCTCGACATCGTCAACGAGGAACTGATCACGAGAGGCGAACAGGCGATCCACTTCGAGCATGACTGCCGCGAGGGTATCTGCGGCTCGTGCGGGATGATGATCAACGGCGTCGCGCATGGGCCGGTCGGCAAGACCGCGACGTGCCAGCTCCACATGCGCCACTTCAAGGACGGCGACGAAGTCGTCGTCGAACCGTGGCGCGCGCGAGCGTTCCCGGTCGTGAAGGACCTCATCGTCGACCGCAGTCCGCTGGACAAGATCATTCAGGCCGGCGGGTTCGTCTCGGTCAATACCGGCAGCGCTCCCGAGGCGAACGACACGCCGATCCCGAAGTTGATTCAGGAACGCGCGATGGACGCCGCCGAGTGCATCCAGTGCGGCGCGTGTGTCGCGCAGTGTCCGAACGGCGCGGGTCAGCTCTTCACCGCGGCGAAGGTCTCGCACCTCGGGCTGCTCCCGCAGGGACAGCCGGAGCGCTACGAACGCGTGTTGAAGATGGTCGACGTGATGGAGCAGTACTTCGGAAGCTGCACGATGTTCCGCGAATGCGAGGCGGTGTGTCCGAAGGGCATCTCCGTCGACTTCATCGCCCGCATGAACCGCGACTACATCGTTGCGAAGCTCAAGGACCGGAAAGCCGTCAACGAGTAGGGCGGGCGTGTCACGCAAAGTGTGCGAGCTACCAGCGTGCGTTTCACGTAAAGCGAGGTGATCGCGTTCCGCGCGAAAACGGCGCCCTTCATGCAGTCTGGCCTGAGCGGAGTGAAGGGTGGCACCTTCTCCCCGGAGGGAGAAGGCGTATGACGGCCCACCGAACGGGTGAGGGGCGTGCGTTTCACGCAAAGAGTGTGAGCTACCGGCGTGCATCTCGCGTAAAGCGAGGTGCGATTCTCGCCGATGCGCCACTTCTCGCTTGTGATCTTTCACGCATCAGGTTGCATTCCATAATAGCGTCTTGCAGCAAATCCAGAGAGCATCCATTATTGCTGTGGTCCGATCAACAATCAACGGTGCCCACTGTGTGGAACGTTCTGCCGTTCTGCGCCAGCGTCTCAGCAACGCAGAAAACGACGGAGGATGCCCATGTCAGCAAACTGCGATATCACGAATCTCGTCACAAACCAAACCGGCTACTCGTTCGTGCTTAACACCTCGTCACTCTCTTCCGGTAACTGGGTCGTTTCGCCGCAGCCGATCCCGGCAAACGCTCCGTCTTTCAACGCTTTACAGGCCATCGGCGTCTCGGGAACCGCCACCGGAGCGGTCGGACAGGCGATCTACAACGTCATGCAGAACGGCAACAACGTCGGTACATTCACGTTCAACTTCAGCGATCCGTACAGCGGCTCCAATTCGTGCAGCTCGAGCTCGACGGTGTCGGGCCTCAGCGCGACGAATAACTGCCCCAGCTCCGGAAGTACATTCTCAGTGAGCTGGACGATCAGCGGTTAGTGATTTCATCCGTAACCTGTCGGCGCGGCGTCCTCATTGACGCCGCGCCGCATCTCGTGAAGGGAAACTCACCCGCTTGCGACTCGCGTAGAGGCGAGGCGTGATGCGCTTCACGCGAGAATCACGCCCCTCATCCGCCCCTTCGGGGCACCTTCTCCCGGAGGGAGAAGGAATAGTGAGCTGGCGCGCCGACGGGTGAGGGGCGTGCGTGTCACGGAGAGCGCGCAGGGCACCCATGAATCTCGCCTCTACTTCATCTTTCCGTTGATGTCGTGCGCCATCTTCTGGTGCTCCTTCAGCACCGGAAGGGTCTTGTCGATCCACGCCTTGAGGTCAGCGTCCTTCGCCGACTTCGACGCGTCCTCGAACTCCTTCACATCCTTGTCGTGGTCCTTGACCATTTCGGCCATGTACGCCTTGTCGACGTTCTTGGCCGACATCACTTTCTGCGCGGCGTCCTTGTGCTCCTGATCGGTGTCGGTTGGCAGTGACACGCCTTTGGTGGCCGCAAGCTGCTTCAGCTCGTCGTTCGCCTTGCTGTGATCGGTGACCATCTTGTCGGCGAACGCCTTCGCGTCCGCGTTCTTCGCGGTGGGGGAGACCTGCTGGCCGAGGGAGACTTCCGCGAGGCCGCCGGTGGCGGCTTTCTGCATGAAGTTCTGATCGTCGGTCGCCATCTGCGTCGCGCCCATCGCGGTACCGGTCGTGTTGCTCGTGTCGGGATTCGTGGATGTCGTAGACGACGTGTCGCTCGACGCCACCGACGTCGTCGTATTGGCCGTGTCGGTGGTCGATTCCTCCTTCTTGCAGGCGAATGTGAACACCAGCGCGAACGCACAGACGATCGTGACGAGAAGTGATGCTTTCTTCATGCTGACTCCTTTCGGCCGTTACAGTGCAGAAAACGCTCCACTCATCCATTGCCATACGTGTTAATTTCGACCCAATCCAATTCGGCCAACGTAAGACGGGACTCAACAGTGGAAGCCATGCGCGAGCAGGACCAGGAACTCCGTGTACTCACGGCTGAGGCCGCACAGGTCTGCAACGTTCCGGTCGCGCTCATCGGCTTTCTCGCCGGCGATCGTGAACGCGTTGCGGCAGCGGTCGGCTGGCAGGTAGAGGAGCTTCCGCTCGTCTCTTCGTTCGCCGCGCGTTTCGCGGAAGCGCGCGACGTCGTCGTCATCCCTGACGCGACGGCCTCGCCCGCATTCGCAGGACACCCCTTCGTGGCGGGCGCGCCGAATGTTCGTTTCATCGCCGGAGTGCCGCTCACCGACGGGAAGGGAGCATTCATCGGTGCGTTGACGGTGCTCGATCGCTCGGTGCATCAGCTTCAGCCTGTCCAGGTGCAGATGCTCCGCATTACCGGCCGCCAGATCGCGCACGTCCTCCAGGCGAGAGCGCAGCAGAACGACGTTGCGAACATCCGCGAGTCGCTCGAAGAGAGTGAAGCGCGGTTCCGCGATCTCTTCGAGCAGACGGACGACCTGATCATGAGCATTGGCGCCAACGGCCGCGTGCTCCACGCGAATCAGGCGACGTTGAATGCTCTCGGCGTCACGCCGGAAGAGTTCTCGCGGATCGACATCACGCGCATCGTCGATCTCGACGAGCGCGATGGTTTCCGCCGCGCACTCGACCGGGTCTTCGCGAAGGGTGAATCGCAGCGCGTCGAGACCGTTTTTCTCGGCCCCGGCAACCGCCGCGTCACTGTCGAAGGGGCATTGCGGCCGCGGATGATCGACGGCCGCACCGTCATGGCGCGGGTCGTGTTCCGCGACGTCACCGACCGGAAGCACTTCGAGACCGATCTCGCGAACGCGCGTGACGCGGCGCTCGAAGCGGCACGACTCAAGACGCAGTTCCTCACGAACGTCAGCCACGAGATCCGGACGCCGATGAACGGGATCATCGGCATGATCGACCTCATCCTCGGTACGAGCCTCACCGAGGAACAGGCCGACTTCGCGCACCAAGGCAAGGCGAGCGCGGAACAGTTGCTCTCGATCGTCAACAACATCCTCTACGTGTCAAACGTCGAGGCGGGACGCCTCTCGATCGAACACGCCGACTTCGATCTCTTCCGGCTGCTGGAGCGCGTCGTCGAGGTGATGAAGGTCGGCGCGCTCGGCAAGGACATCAACATCAGCTACTCGTACGACGACTCGCTTCCGCCGGTCGTCTACGGAAACCAGGGACGCGTCCGCCAGATCGTGACGAACCTGATGGACAACGCCGTCAAGTTCACGATGCAAGGAAAGATCTCGCTGTCCGTGACGAAGCAGACCGAGACGGCGACGCACGACGTTTTCCGGTTCGAAGTCCGCGACACCGGGATCGGCATCTCGGAAGAGGACCGGCTGCTCCTCTTTGAACGCTTCTCGCAGGTGGAGGGGACGAGTACGCGCCGATTCCAGGGCGTCGGCCTCGGCCTCGCCGCGGCGCGCCAGCTCGTCGAGATGATGGGCGGCATCATCGACGTCGAGAGCACGCCGGGCATCGGCTCCGCGTTCTGGTTCTCGATGCCTTTCGTGCGCCACGACGCCGGGCGGAAGCCGATCGTCTCCTCCGACCTCGATTTCAAGGGGAAGCGCGTCCTCCTCGTCGATCAGCTTCCGACGAGCCGCCG
The DNA here is from genome assembly GCA_036488085.1 of Thermoanaerobaculia bacterium. GTDB lineage: Bacteria > Acidobacteriota > Thermoanaerobaculia > Gp7-AA8 > Gp7-AA8 > DASXHZ01. The sequence goes on along the minus strand of DASXHZ010000046.1, from coordinate 24,299 downwards.
CGTCCTGCGTCATTACCTCGTCGACCGTTGGGAGATGCTCGTCGACACGACCGAGACGGCCGCCGACGCCCTCACGCTGCTCCGCCTCGGCGCGCAGTCGCCCGACGCGTTCGACGTCGCGATTTACGACGCCATGCCCGATCTCGATCCGGTGTCGTTCGTGAAGAGGGTCCGTAGCAATCCGGCGCTCGCATCGCTGCGGCTGCTGCATATGGCGACCGGCAATATGAAAGAGAGCGAGTTACGGGAAGCGGGAGTGAACGCGATCGTCAGCAAGCCTCCCGGCCAGGGCGAGTTATTCGACGCGCTCACGATCGCGCTCGCGTCGGATGCACTCCCGCTCGCGCGCTCGGCGCTCGCCCAGCAGCCGCGGCTCGACGGTCCCCCGCCGGTCATCACGGACGAGATGCGGCGCGGCATCCGAGTTCTTCTCGCCGAGGACAACTTTCTGAATCGCAAACTGACGATGAGCCAGCTCGAGAAACTCGGATACCGGGTGGACACCGTCGCGAACGGCAAAGAAGCGGTCGAGGCGGTGGTGCACGAGCAGTTTCACGTGATCCTCATGGACTGTCAGATGCCGGTGGTCGACGGCTACGAGGCGACGCTCGAGATCCGGAAGCTGGAGCGGAACGGGGCGGCGAGGCACCGGATCATCGCGATGACCGCGAACGCGCTCGAAGGCGATCGGGAGAAATGTCTCGCGGCCGGGATGGACGACTACCTCTCGAAGCCGACCAAAGCCGAGGACCTCGAGGCGGCGCTAGGACGCTACTTCGCGGCGTAGCGCATCGCCGAGCCGCTCGTACTCCGATACTTCGTTGTAAAGCTGCGCCGAGACGCGAAGCACGCGCTTCGGCGCCCGCGGCCAGAGCATCACCGGCACTTCGATGCGGTACTTGTCGAAGAGGACGTCCTGGATCGGATCGTTTCCGAAGAGCGAGTGCGTCGAGTGCGGGCTGTCCGAAAGCGGGACCGCGGCCATTGAGCCGATCATCTCGTCCGGCGCCGGTTTCTCGATCTGCAGTGCGTCGATGAGGATGTCGCGCGCCTGCAGCGCGAGCGCGCGATTGCGCCGCCGAACTTCGGGCCATCCGCCGTCGACGAGCGAGCCGATGACGCGAAGCGACTCCGCTACGGAAAGGATCGCGGTTGGATCGTCCGTGCCGACCCAGTCGAATTCGATGAGATACCGCGAGCGATCGCGGCGATCGGCCGACGCACCGTGGCTGATCGATGTCGGCCGCACGCTCGCGCGCCGATTCTCGCGGACGTACAGGAATGCGGCACCCTTCGGTGCGCAGACCCACTTGTGCAGATTGCCCGTGTAATACGCCGCATCGATCGCGCGGAGGTCGAGCGGCAGCATGCCGGGCGCGTGCGCGCCATCGATCAGCGTGTCGATCCCGCGCGCGTTCAGCTCCGCGACGATGCGTTCGACAGGGAAGACGAGCGCCGTCTGGCTCGTCACGTGGTCGATGAGGAGGAGCCGCGTGCGCTTCGTAACCTTGTCGAGGATGCGTTCGACGACAACGTCAGGAGAGTCGATCGGGAACGGGATCTCGACGACGACCACCTTCGCGCCCGCCAGGTTCGCAGTGAAGTCGAGCGTGTTGCGCGACGCCTGGTATTCGTGGTTCGTCACGAGCAACTCGTCGTGCTGGTCGAGGTCGAGCGAGCGGAGAACGGCGTTGACTCCGGCCGTCGCGTTGTTCACGAGCGCGAGGCCGTTCGGATCGGCGTTCAGGAACTCGGCAAGCGTCTGTCGGACGTCGTTCAGCAGGCCATCGATCTGGCGGCTGAGGAACAGGACCGGCTCCCGCTCCATCCGCTCGCGCCACTCGTTCTGTTTCGCGAGAACCGCGCGCGGCGTCGCACCGAACGAGCCATGATTCAGAAACGCGATGGCCGGATCGAGAAGCCAGTTTTCCTTCATACGATGCGGGAGATCCCTTCTTCGAGTGTGGCAGGAGGCGTCAGCAACGAGACGACGAAGTAGCCGTCGCGCTCGAAGTCGAAAAAATATCCCGGATGGACGATCACGTCATGCTCTTCGAGCGCGCGGAGTGCGAACTCTTCGTCACTTTCGAGTTGCGGAACCCGGACGACCGCCGACCATCCGCCCTCCACCGGCAGGAGCTGCGCGTGCGGACGCGTCGCGAGCACGCGCTTCAGCGTGTCGAGCGACTCGCGGATGCGCAGGCGGATCGACTCACGAATCTGTGCGCCGAGGATGAGGAGTCGAGGCAGCGCGACCTGCACCGGCGTCGCGACGGAAAGGAAGTTGTCCGCGATCAGCTCGAGCGCCTCGAGCGCCTCGGCGTTCCGCGTCCGAATCCACCCAAGCTTGAGGTGGGGGAGGCCGCACGATTTCGACAGCCCACCGAGGACGAATGCCGCTTCGAATGACGTGCCTCTGCCTTCGAGCGGATAGTCGAGAAAAACCTCGTCGCTGATGATCGGAACGCCCGCCGCAGCGAGCCCTTCCTGTTCCGCGGCGGTGACGAACGAGCCGGTTGGATTGTTCGGATTCACGACCACGACGGCGCGTGTCCGGACGTCGATCGGAATGTTCGCGGCGTCGATTTCCCACCGTTTGTGAAACTCCATCGCGACTGTCCGCTGCTCGACGAGCTCGAGGTGCGCGAGGTGCTCGAGCAGCGGATACGATGGCGTCGCGGTGACGACGTTGTCGCCCGGATCGGTAAGGAGCTTGAAGAGGAACGAGTACCCCTCACTCGTCGACGCCGTGATGAGAAGCTCGCCAACGTCGCAATTCAGGTGCTCCGCGAGCGCCTCGCGTGCACTGACGAGTCCGCGCGGATCGGGGTCGTAGGGCGCGTGTGCCGCCCGGGCGAACGCCTCGCCGATCTCATCGAGCGGATACGGGATGCCAGCGCGCGTCGGATTCGATTCCGTGAGGTCGAGTGCGTGCGGATGCTTTGCGCGCGCGATCGCGAGCCGGTTCAGCGGCGTGTTCCAGAGCGCGCGGCGCGAGAACATCTACGACTTCATGCAACCGTGTGCCGCGTCTGCCATTCCCTTTTCGAGGTCGCCTCGAGCGCTCGTCTGCGACGGCGGGACGGCATCGATGGCCTGCCGGAACGTTCTTGCCGCCTCGTCGCACGCGCCGCGCGCCGCGAGTATGCGCGCCAGGGTGTCGAGGACCAGGTACGAGTCAGGCCCCTTCTGCGCGACCGCTTTCCGGGCCAGCGACTCCGCCTCGTCGTACCGCTTCTGCTGGAAGAGCAGCCATGCGAGGTTGTTCAGCGCGTCGCGGAAACCCGGCTCCAGCTCCAGCGCCTTCCGGAACGACGCCTCCGCGTCCTCTTTCTGCCCGAGTTGTACTTGCGCGTTGCCGAGGTTCGTCCAGACCAGCGGCGTCCCCTTGCCGTGATCGAGCATTCCGCGGTACTGAGCCGCCGCCTCGGCGTACTTGCCTTCCGATTCCAACGACACGGCCGCGCGGAGCGACTCCTCCTGCGTCCGCGGATGAATGAAGATCGCCGCGTGGCCGCCGCCGCTCCACGCCTTGTCGAGTCTCTCGAACGAGACCCATCGCGCTTTCCCATCGCCGAACTGCGTCCGGATCAGGTTGTGCTCCGGATCGATGCCATCGGTCACGACATAGTGGAAGAAGTCGTAGTGGTGCCCGAGGGCGTCGATCACCTTCAGCATAAGGATCACGGGGCGGCCGGCGGCGAGCTCGCTCTCGACCGACGCGCGGTCGCCGGTGACGAGTTGCGCGTCGTACCCTTTTTGCCGAGCGGCGATGAGCATGTCGATCGTCATCACGCCGCCGCGGGTCTTCGGGAGCGACGCATCCCACTGCTGCATCGTAGTGGGGTCGCCGTAGTGCTGCAGGACGGTGGAAAGCGATCCGGCGCCGCATGACTCGATGCCCCACTTGAGCATCGGCATGTTCGGGATCGTCGTGGCGCCGGCGCCGGCATGCTGCGAGCGGGGGGTGAAGAGCGTCGTGCAGGCGGCGAGCAGGAGCGGGGCAAGTGCGGCGATTCGTCTCATAAAAAAAATCGGGCGAGCGTAAGCCGCCCGCCCGATTCTATTCGTCTCCTCTTCGGTCCGGGTTCAGCCCAGTGCGATGATGAGAATCAGCGCCGCGAGCGCGCCGATGCCGACCCAAATCCACTCCTGACGGGCGAGGCCCGCGGACTGTAGTTGGTCGAGATGGTTCGCCAACTGATGCAGGTCCTGCGGCGAGAGCTGGGCCACGCGCGCATTCACCTGATCGGTGGTGTAGCCACGAGCCACGAGGGCCTGCGCGACCTGATCGTTCGACGTGAAGTCACGTACGACCGAGAGATCCGCAGCTCGCGAATCGAGACTCTGATTTGTCGCAGTCTTCGACGGCATGGGGGCCGCGAAGCTCGGGACAGCAATCGCCAGGGCGAGGAGAACGAAGAACACCAATGTAAAACGCTTCGACACGACAACCTCCTTATGATGCCGGCCAGCATCAGGCCACCGGCTCCGGGAACGCGAGGGAGCAAGAGGCGGACCAGTTGAAGTTGCCAGTTGCTAGTTGCCGGTTGCTGGACCGGCCACCGGCAACGGGCCACCGGCGACTGATTCCGCAGGAACTGTTACGATCGGGCGCCTGTTACACCACTACCCATGATCCGCTTCGAGGACATCCTTGATCGTGTCGAGAGCTATAAACCCGACTTCGACGAGGAGCTGTTGCAGAAGGCGTACATCTTCTCGGCGCGCGAGCACCGGGAGCAGGTTCGCAGCTCCGGCGAGCCATACCTGGTCCACCCCCTCAACGTCGCCTACATCCTTTCGGAGATGCGGCTCGACGAGACCTCCATCGCCGTCGGCCTGCTCCACGACGTCCTCGAAGACACGCTGACGACGAAGGAAACCCTCCAGGAGATGTTCGGCAACGACGTCGCCGACCTCGTCGACGGCGTCACCAAGATCTCCCGCTACAACTTCGTCTCGAAGGAAGAGCAGCAGGCCGAGACGTTTCGCAAGATGCTGCTGGCAATGGTCTCCGACTTGCGGGTCGTGCTGGTAAAGCTTGCGGACCGTCTCCACAACATGCGCACGCTCCAGTTCCTCGCCGAGGAAAAGAGGCTCGCCGTCGCGAAGGAGACGCTCGAGATCTACGCGCCGATCGCCAACCGCCTCGGCATGGGGAAGATCAAGAGCGAGCTGGAGGACCTGTCGTTCCAGTACCTCCACCCGCGCGAGTACGAGGAGCTGAATCGCGCCATCCACGAGAAGATGGCGGTCAGCGGAGACGTCGTGGAGCGCATCAAGACGACGCTCTCCCGCGCGCTTCTCGACAACGACATCGACGGCGACGTCCACGGCCGCGTCAAGTCGATCTACTCCATCTGGGACAAGATGCGGCGCCAGGAAATCGACATCGGCCAGCTCTACGACTACCTCGCGTTCCGCATCATCACAAGCTCGCTCAAAGACTGCTACGCCTCGCTCGGCATCATCCATCAGATGTGGAGGCCGGTTCCGGGCCGCATCAAAGACTACGTCGCGATGCCGAAGCCGAACTTCTACCAGTCGCTCCACACCACCGTCGTGGCAGAGAAGGGGCAGCCGTTCGAGGTCCAGATCCGGACTAGGGAGATGGATCTCATCGCCGAGCAGGGCATCGCCGCGCACTGGAAGTACAAGGAGGGCCGGGTCGGCGCCCATCCGGACGATGCGAACTTCCTCTGGCTCCGCCAGGTGATGGAGTGGCAGCAGGAGATCAAGGACCCGCGGGTCTTCCTCGACTCGCTGAAGATCGACCTCTACCCGGATGAGGTCTACACCTTCACCCCCCGTGGTGACGTTTTCGCCTTTCCGCGGGGCGCAACTCCGCTCGACTTCGCGTACCGCATCCACACCGACGTCGGACACCGCTGCGTCGGCGCGCGCGTGAACGGCAAGCTCCTCCCGCTGCGGACGCCGCTGAAGAACGGCGACATCGTCGAGATCCTCACCGGCGCGACGCAGACGCCCAGCCGCGAGTGGCTGAACATGGTCGTCACCTCGCGCGCGCGGCACAAGATCCGGCACTGGCTGAACCTCGAGCAGAAGAACCGCTCGATGGAAGTCGGGCGGAAGCTGATCGAGCGCGAGGCTAAACGGTACAAGGTGCAGTGGCGGAAGCTCGTGGCCGAGAACGCGCTCGACGGCGTGCTGAACGACTACGGCCTCCCGAAGCTGGAGGAGCTCTACGCCGACGTCGGCTACGGAAAGATCTCGCCGCGCAGCATCGTCGAACGGTTCGTCACTGACGAGCAGAAGGAGCGGGGAGGTGAGACGCAGCAGCCGTCAGTCATCCAGCAGGCCGTCCGGCGCATCTTTCCTTTTTCGTCGAGCGCAACGATCAAGGTCAAGGGCTACGACGACCTGATGACCTACCTGGCGAAATGCTGCAACCCGCTGCCGGGCGAAGCGATCGTCGGATACGTCACGCGCGGCAAGGGCGTGGCGGTGCACAGCGCGAGCTGTCCGAACATCAAGAACCTGATGTTCAACCCGGACCGCGAGATCGCCGTCGAGTGGGCCGACCAGCGCCAGTCGCAGTTCCAGGTCGAGACAGAGATCGTCATGGAGGACCGCCAGGGCGTCTTCGCCCGCGTCGTTTCCACCATCTCGAACCTGAAGACCAACATCAGGCAGATGGATACCCGCGTCGCGGACGGCAAGACCACCGCCGAGCTGGTCCTCGAGATCGCCGACCTGAAACACCTCGAGAAGGTGATCAAGTCGATCGGCGCGGTGGAGGGGGTGTTGCGGGTGGAGAGGAAGTACAACATCGGCCGCCACGCGACGGCCTAGTTGTGAACTACCGCGCTGCCTTCTGAACTTTGCCGGACCGGATGCAGCGGGTGCAGACGTTGATCCGGCGGACGGCGCCGCCGACGATCGCGCGGACGCGCTGCAGGTTCGGCATCCAACGTCTGCTCGAGACGTTGTGCGCGTGACTGACGCGGTTACCGAACACCGGCGCCTTGCCGCAAACTTCACACATTTTGGCCATCTAAAACTCCCTCAAATAAGCGAAAGGCGCAGATTCTAAACCTGCTCCGGAACTTGTGCAACGAATTCAGAGCTCGCCTCGCGGCAAACACGCGTCATCGTTTCACTTATCTAAATTCTGTAAAGTTGACACCACCCTTAAAAGAATGTAATTTCGGTCCACCTTTCATCAACCGGTGCCAGCGAGAAGTGAGTGTGAGATGGATGGGGTGAGTGGTGTTCTTCTCAAAGAGCAAAAATGTCGTCGGCCTTGATATCGGCTCCTCGGCAGTCAAACTAGTTGAGCTGAAGGAGAAAAAGGGCGGAGCCTTTTCCCTCGTCAAGCTCGGCCTGGAACGGCTCTCTCCCGAGGCGATCGTCGACGGTTCCATCATGGATTCGTCCATGGTGGTCGAGACGATCTCGAAGCTGAACTCCGACAAAGCCATCAAGAATTCCAATTACGCGACCTCCCTTTCCGGGCACTCCGTGATCATCAAAAAGATCACGCTCCCGGCGATGTCGCCCGAGGAGTTGTCGGAGTCGATCCAGTGGGAAGCCGAGCAGTACATCCCCTTCGACATCAACGATGTGAACCTCGATTACGTGCCGCTCAACCAGCCGGGCTCGGGCGACAACATCGACGTCATCCTCGTCGCCGTGAAGAAGGAAAAGATCAACGACTACACGTCGGTGATCAGCCAGACCGGCAAGATTCCGGTGCTCGTCGACGTCGATGCCTTCGCCGTCCAGAACGCTTACGAGACGAACTACGAGGTGGAAGAGGGAAAGGTCCTCGCCCTCGTGAACATCGGCGCCTCGGTCACGAACGTCAACGTCCTCTCGGGAGGCAGCTCCCTCTTCTGGCGCGACATCACCTTCGGCGGCAACCAGTACACCGACGCGATCCAGCGCGAGCTGTCGCTCTCGTTCGATCAGGCCGAGGAGCTCAAGCGCGGCCACGCGGTCGCCGACTACACCATCCAACAGGTCATCCCGATCCTCAACTCCGTGTCGGAAGACTTCGCGGGCGAGCTTCGGAAGACGCTCGACTTCTTCACCGCGACCTCGGGCGCGGACCGCGTCGACGAGATCGTTCTCGCCGGCGGCGGCTCGGGGGTTCTCAACCTCGACGCCATCCTCCGCGACAAGTTCGGCATCCCGGTCTCGATCATGGACCCGTTCCGAAAGATCACGGTGGACGAGAGTGCATTCAATCCCGAGGAATTGGCTGAGATAGCGCCGAGCATGGCCATAGCCGTCGGTCTTGCCATAAGGAAGTTGGGGGACGCTTGATCAAGATCAACCTGGTGCGGGAGGGGCGGGCGGTACGGGGAACGACAGGCGCTCCCGCGGCAGTTCCCGGTGTCGCCACCGCTGGAGGTCCCGGCAATCTCAACAACGTCTTCATCATCGGCTTCCTGGTGGTCGGTGCGGTCGTCGCGCTCGGTTACTGGCTTTACGCAAAGCGCAACCTCGCGAACACAGTCGCCACGATGGACCAGCGGAAGCTCGAGGCGCAGAAGCTCGAGTCGGCGATCAACGCCGTCACCGACTTCCAGAAAAAGAAAGACAACCTTCAGAAGCGCATCGATCTCATCAATCAACTGAAGCAGAACCAGAAGGGGCCCGTGCGGATCATGGATCAGGTGAGCCGCGATCTTCCCGACCTCGTCTGGCTCGACTCCATGAACATCACCAGCGGCCACATCACCGTGAACGGCCGCGGCCTGAATCCGAACGCGATCGCGCTCTTCGTCGCGAACGTCAAACAGGATCCCTTTTTCGAGGAGCCGCAGGTCGGGACCGTCACGCAGCAAATGATCAATCCGCCGGTATACACGTTCGACATGGGTTTCGGTTTCACCTACACGCCGAAGACGCCTGGGCAACAGGCCTCGGCGACCGCGGTCAAGACCGGAACCACCGCCACCACTGGTACGGGGACCGGAACGGCAAGCCCCGGTAAGCCGGGCGGGACGAAGAAATAGGAGGGGCGATGGCGATCACACTCAACGACAAGCCCCTTTACGTCGGTCTCGGTATCGGCCTCCTCCTCGCGGTCGTCATCGTCGCCGTGACGCATTTCTGGCTGGTGACTCCGATCGTGGACGAGATGCATTCGGATGAGGCGGCGATCACGGAGCTCGACAAGAAGATCGACGCCGGCCGCGCGGCCGAGCGGAAGCTTCCGCAGTTCCGTGCCGAAGTCGCGCGGCTCGAGCAGGAGCTCGAGAAACTCCGCCGTATTCTCCCGTCGACCCGAAATACCGAAGAGATCATTCAGAAGATCAAGGCGCTCGTCGACCAGGGCGACTTCGGTCTGAAGAAGATGACCTTCCCGCCACTGGGAACCGCGAAGGGCGGCGATCCGTACGCGGAATGGCCGATCAGCATCTCGCTCGACGGCCGCTACCACAACCTGGCGATCCTCTTTAACCGCCTCGGCAACTTCTCTCGCATCATGAATGTCGAGAACATTCAGATCAAAGCGCTGCCGATCCAGGTCGAGAAGACCATCGCAGCCGAGTTCATCGCCAAGACCTTCGTCTACGTCGAGCCGTCGGAGGCGTCCCCTGACAAGAAGGGCGCCAAGGCGGCTGCCGCGAAGAAGCCGGCCGGAGGGGGAGAATGAGAGCCTCGCGATTTGCAGCGTCTCTCCTGATCGTTGCCGGGGCGATGGCGGGCGTCATCATCGCGCAGACGCCGAAGCCGGGCATCTCGAAGCCCGCGCCCGCAACGAACACGGCGACGACCGACACGAGCGCGAGCAGCAGCACGGCCACCACGAGCAGCGGGGGCGTGCAGCAGACGCTGCAGGAGATCCTCGAAGAGCCGACGAGCGCGGACAACTACCGCTACGACCCGCAGGGACGCCGCGATCCGTTCCAGTCGCTCATCGGGCCGCGTCCGGCGATTCAGCCGGGCCAGCGTCCCCCCGGCGTGCCGGGATTCCTGGTTGATGAAATGAAACTCCAGGGCGTCTTCGAGACAAAAAAAGGCGTCTTTACCGGGATGGTGCTCGGTCCGGACAACAAGGGTTATCCGATCCACGTAGGGGACAAAGTTCTCGACGGCGAAGTCATTCGTATCACTCCTGTCTCCGTCGTCTTTCGCCAGGAGGTCAATGACCCGACGCGGATCGAACGCTACAAAGAAGTCGTGAAAGAGCTCACTCCAGAGGCGACGAAGAAGTAACCGCTGTGCGCGGGGATGGGGCTGGGAGGGCTGGAGATGGTGAAGGTGGGGAGTATGAAAAGAGCCAACCGAATCCTAGTGGTGGCGACGGTCGTCGCGGCTGTCGGGGTGAGCGGAGCGAATGCGTCTCTGTTCGGGCACCGCAAGGCTGAAGGAAAGCCAGCCGCCAATACCGCTGCCGTTGCCGGTGCGACGCTGAATGCGATCGACGTGGATGGGTCGCGCATCACGCTGCGGACCAGCGCCACGCCCGTATACACGTCCTATAACCCGGCGCCCGATGTCTTCGTCGTCGATCTCACCGCGACGGCGAAAGGTTCCGCACTCACGATTCCGCCTGCGCTGCCCGCCGGCGTTGCGTCGATCACCGCCGAGGAGGCGGTGGAGATGGGGACGCGGCTCACCCGCGTCACCTTCCGGCTGGCACAGCCGCTCTCGCCGGAGGCATCCGCCAACGAAAACAACGTCGTCATCGCCCTCCCGGCAGTCGCAACAGCGGCTGATGCGGCTCCCGTGCAGGTTGTGGCACTTCCGCCGGTCGAAGTGAAGCCCGAGCCGAAGAGCGACGCTCCCCGCGTCGAGCCGATTGCCGACGCTCCTCCATCCGCGCCGGCCGCGGAGCCGGTCGCCGTTCCGATGACCGCCAGCTCCGGAGCGAAAGCAAAGAAGATCCAGCGCGTCGAGACCTCCGGGTCCGGCGCCAATGTAGAGGTGAAGATCTCGGGCGACGGTGCCCTGACGTACAAGGCATTCACCCTGGAGAATCCGTCGCGTCTCGTCCTCGACTTCACCGGTGTGAAGAACGCCGTTGCGAAGACGAACGTCGCGGTCGCCGACGGCGTCGTCAAGCGTGTCCGCGTCGCCCAGTTCGCGACCGCGCCGACTGCCGTGGCGCGTGTCGTTCTCGACCTCTCGGCCAAGACGCCGTATCACGTCGCCGAAGACGGTGACGCCGTTCGCGTCACGTTCGGCGAAGCGTCCGCCGCGGCCGCCACACATGCCGCTGCTCCTGTAGTTGCCACACCAGTCGTCGCTCAGAAGGTTGCGGATATCCCGACGGTTGCGCCCGAGGCAGCGACGTGGAAGATGCCGGCGGAGCCGAAGATCGTGGCCGAGCCGAAACCGGTCAAGCATGCTCCGGCCCGGGCGGTCATCAATGCCACCGCCGACCAGACGCCGCCGGCCACGCCGCAGAAGATGAAGACGACGACCGCCACGAACGAAAACGTCTTCAATGAGGCGCCGGCCCCGGTGTCTTCTAACTTGCCGGAAGGGACGCGCATCCTCTCGAACCCCGCCGGCAATTCGCGAACGCTCGGCGGCATGAATCAGAAGGTCTACACCGGCGAGCCGCTCTCCCTGAACCTGAAGGAAGCGGACATCCGCGACGTCCTCCGCACCTTCGCCGACCTGACGGGACTCAACATCGCCGTCGATCCTGACGTTCAGGGGAAGGTCACGGTCAACTTCAACGAAGTGCCGTGGGACCAGGCGCTCGACATCATCCTGCGCCAGAACTCGCTCAACTACGTCCTCGAAGGCAACGTCCTTCGTGTCGGCAAAGTCGATCGTCTCGCCGGCGAGCAGCAGGCACAGCGCCGCCTCGAGGAAGAGCAGCGGCTGAACGTCAACACCATCACCGCCGTCTTCAAGCTCTCGTATGCGCGCGCCACCGAGGTACAGACCCTCATCAAGGAGATCGCGTCGCCGCGCGCGCGGATCATCGTCGACCAGCGCACGAACCAATTGATCGTCAGCGAGATCCCGACGTACCTGCAGACAATCAATGACCTCATCACCACGGTCGACATCCCGACCCGCCAGGTGATGATCGAGGCGCGCATCGTCGAGGCGTCGAAAGTCTTCCAGCAGCAGTACGGCTTCTCGTGGGGCTTCTCCGGTGCGTTCGATCCGGCCCTCGGCAACGGCACGGGCCTGATCTTCCCGAATCGCGTGGGCTTCACCGGTGGCCCATTCGACTTCGGCAGTGGCGGAAACGCCGTCCTGCAACTTCACCTCTCCGACGTCCTCGGCGCGTTCAATCTCGATTTCGCGCTGAATGCCTTCGAGTTCGAAGGCCTGGTGAAGGTCATCTCGGCGCCGAAGGTCACGACGCAGGACAACGTCGCGGCCGAGATCCAGAGCGGCTTCCAGATCCCGTATCAGACTCGCATCAACTTCACGACCACGATCCAGTACGTCGACGCCACGCTGCGGCTCTCCGTCACCCCGCAGATCACCGAGGCCGGCACGGTCATCATGGACATCAACGTCCAGAAAAACGAGCCGACCACCGGTCTCGCGATCGAAGGCGCGGCCGGAACGCCGCTCTCGACCCGCAGCGCCCACACGCGCCTCATGGTCCGCGACGGCGGTACGGCAGTCATCGGCGGCATCTATCAGGTCAAGGAGAACGATTCGAGAACCCGGTTACCGTTCGTCTACCAGATTCCGATCCTCGGTAACCTCTTCAAGACGCACAACATCTCAACGTCGCACGACGAGCTGTTGATATTCATCACGCCGCGGATCATCCGGGGGGCGTAAGAGTGGGGGAGATGATGATTAGAACGTGGATTCGGCTTGCGGCGTTCGGGGCGGTGATCTCACTCGTCGCCTGCAGCAGCGAGATCACGAAGAGCGCGGCGCCCGTCGAACTGATTGCGACGAACACACAGGTATTGAACAGGATCGACATCCTGAGCGGTGCCCAGGGTTGTAATCAGCCGGTCGGAACCATCGAGCTTCAGGTGATCACCAAGAACCCGGCGTCCCAAAGCACCGACGTCACCTTCGAGCAGGTGAAGCTCACCAGCTACACCGTCACCTATACCCGCACCGACGGCGGTAAGCTCGTTCCGGCGTCCTTCTCGCGCACCATCTCCGGCCTCCTTACCCCGGGGGGCGGCGCGACGAGCCTGAACAACTTCCTGATCCTCACCCCGGAGGCGCTCAACGTGGCTCCGTTTGCGGCGCTGTTCCCGCAGAACGGCGGACGCGATCCGGACACCCTTTCGACGACGATCCACATGAACGTCACCGTCACCGTTTTCGGTCAGACCCTGGCCGGCGACAACGTCTCGGCGAACACGTCGTTCCCACTCGATTTTTGTTACAACTGCAACGGTTGCGCGTAGGCGGCGGGGGTTGAAAATGCAGACGCTCAGACAACACAAGTCCCTCTTCGCGGTAGCGGCTCTCGTACTCGTATTCGCCGGCTGTAAGGGCGAATCGCCGACCGCTCCTTCGACCACCACCACACCGACGACGACCAGCGGCGGCACCACTCCGCCGCCGACCACGGTGAACATCAACCTTGCGGTGTCCAATGCGACGCCGCAGGTGAACTCCACCTCCGTCATTACCGCCACCGTGACCGACAGTACCGGTCAGCCGGAGCCGAACGGCACGGCAGTCGAATTCACGACGAACCTCGGCACGTTCGCCGAAGGGAACGCGCAGACCGTTATCCGCACGACCACCAGCGGCGTGGCGACCGTCACTCTCACGTCGGCCGTCGTCGGACCGGCGACGATTTCGGCGATCGTGGCGAACGTCAAGAAGACGGCCACCGTCACCTTCTCGGCCGTCCCCGTGACGCCGCAGCCGCCGGACACGTCGCCGTCGATCACCGGCATTACGCCGAACTTCGGCCGCCCGCAGGGCGGTGAAGTCGTGACCATCACCGGCAAGAACTTCCGTACGCCGTTGCGAGTCTTCTTCGATTTCGGCGCCGGCACGACGCCGAAAGACGCAACCATCATCTCCTCCACTGGAACCACGATCCAGGTGCTCACTCCGAGCGTCGACCTCGGCACCGGCCAGCAGCTCACCGCGACGGTGAAGGTGATTAACGAGGCGGGTTCCGCGAACGAGGTCACCGTCACCGGCCCGACGTTTACGTACCAGGCCGCGGTGCTGACGCCGAAAGTGACAACCGTGTCGCCGGCCAGCGGTCCGATTGATGGCGGCACGCGAGTCACCGTCTTCGGCGAAGGTTTCCAGACGCCCATCCAGGTTTTCTTCGGCGCCGCAGAGGTGCAGGTGATCGGACCGGTGCTCTTTAACCAGTTCACTCTCGCTACGCCATCTGCGCGTGACGCAACACCGGACGCCAGCGGCAGCGGCGCCGGCACCTCGGTCAGTATCCGAGTCATCAATATCAATTCGGCGACGAGTGTGACGCTAGCGAACGCCTTCCGATACGTACCGAAGATGGCAATCACGACCGCCGGTCCGACGGAAGGCCCATTCACCGGCGGCACGCACGTGACGATCAACGGAACCGGTTTCAACGACCCGGTCGCAGTCGTGATTGGCGGTATCGCGGCACAGCCGATCAGCGTCAGCGGCTCTCAAATCGTCGCGGTCACCTCACCGACTCTGGTCACGGGTTGCGCGGACGTCGTCGGCGCGATCACAGTGACTAACGTCGACAACGGAGACACTGCGAGCGGTCCGAACTTCACTTACCGCGTAACAAAGCCCATCATCATTTCGGTGACGCCCGGTACGGTCGGGGGGCAGATAACCGTCGTCATCTCGGGCGCAGCGAGCGGTGTACCGCGCCTCACCATAGGCGATCAGCCGCTCGCAATCACTGGCTCGTCGACCGACGCCAGTACCGGCCTTACGACGTTCACGGCGACGATTCCGTTGACGCTCGCGGCCTCGCTCCACACGCAAGCGTGTTCGGCAGGCGGCACTGTGCCTATACCGACGGCCCTTTCACTGAATTACACGAATGCGAGCACGGGCTGCAGCACGACGCTTACGAACGGCGTCATCGTTTCGCCGGCTGCGATTGCCGCTGTTACGTTGAATCCGGCCGCGTTCGGACCATTCACTTCCACCACACCGAAGGTCGGGCCGCCGATCGTCACGGGAGGTCCGTCAGCCCCGCAGACGCTCAACATCGTCAACAACAGTCCGTTCGCAATCAAGGCTACCAGTGTCACGAAGAGCGGCTGCGGTAACTTCGCGGTAGGGGGATCGCCTATCCCCACAACGTTGAATTCGTGTGATGTTTTCCAGGTCACCGGGCAGTACACATTCTTCGCGTCGCCCATGACCGACACTTGCACGGTCTCCATCGACTTCGTAGATGCGGCTACCTCGACTCCGCTTTTCACCAAGACGCTGGTCTTGAACGGAACGGCCCAGTAGTCTCTGCGCACTGATCTCCAACGAGCCGCCCGTTCCGGGCGGCTCGTTATTCAGGCTCCAGCGAGAATGGTCATCTGACGCTAACCCTCGCTCTTGCGCCGCCTCGGCCTCGAATTCGCTCACTGCCACTCCTCCGGGAACGAATGACTGTGTCGTTCCTCCGCACGCAACGGTGACGGCGCCGGCGCAGAACTGTCCGATCTTTTCGAACCTCACCCCGGCGTCTCAAGCTGCGACCGGGAACGCCACCCAGACGGTGACGATCACTATCGCGAATGCTGCAGGAACCCAGACGCTGAATCTCGGTGCGCCGGTGCTGGCGGCGACGAATGCAGGGGGTATTATTTCGCCGAATACGGCGCAGACAGTGGCCGCCGGTACGAGCGCCAATTACACGGTAACCCTCGATCCGACGGCCGCCGGGCCGGATGGTGCAACGGTGACGTTCAACACCAGCGATCCGGCCCAACCGACGATCACGATCCAGCTTTGCGGTACCGCGACACCGTAGTCACATCCAGAGTTCTCCTGATGAACCGCCCCTTCGGGGGGCGGTTCTTTTTGCAGTCCAGCCGGTCGTCGACGTCCGGCTGGAGTGACTGCTCGGTCAAGCGTCCGTGGCTGCAAACGGCCGATCTGGAAGTACAGACTCCCGATCCGCGCGCGCAGGCGAACGAACTGCGCCTGCCGACTCACCAATTGCCGGTGCACGCTGGCAAACCGCGACTGCAGGCCGACGAACTGCACGTGAAGGCTTCGGACCTGCCGTTGCAGACCGATGAACTGCAGTCACAAGCCAACAAACCGCGAATGCGGACAGACGAATTGCCGCCGCAAGCTGGCGAACTGCACGCGCAAGCTGACGAACTGCACATGCAAGCTGGCGAACTGCACGCGCAAGCTGACGAACTGCACGCGCAAGCTGACGAACTGCAGGTGCAAGCTGACGAACTGCACGCGCAAGCTGACGAACTGCACGCGCAAGCTGACGAACTGCAGGTGCAAGCTGACGAACTGCACGCGCAAGCTGACGAACTGCAGGTGCAAGCTGACGAACTGCAGGTGCAGGCTGACAAACTGCAGGTGCGGACCAAGAGTCGGCAATCACGGACAGTCGGCTTGCTGGTCGGGGCGGTGAATCCGTAGGTGCCGGGCTGGGGAATCCCGGCTCCGGCCGCGGTGAGATACGGCCCGACCGCTCGCATTTCCAAGTGCGGGTAGGGGTTATGCCGGCCGGCGACACTCCTTCACAGGAACCCTCAGTGACCTCCGACCTCATTCCGGAAACGACAGACTCCAAACGTTCGAGGGGCTTCGAGGCGCTGCCGGCTGCTCCGCCGGGCAACATGATCGAGAGCATCTACCTCGAGCACGCCCCTCTGCTCCGCCGCGTCGCCGTCCGGAAATTCGGAATTCCGAATCCCGATGCCGAGACGCTCGTGCATGACGTCTTTGCCGCCTACATCGCGAATCCGGGCGCCGTCCGGGCGAACCTCCGCGCCTATCTCATCGGAGCGATCTGCAATGCCAGCCGGAACTACTGGCGCTCGCATCGCCTGCACGAGCGCTTCTTCGCCGATCCGGAGGAGGGCGACGGGACGGAAACGCTCCCGCTCGCCGAGACGTTTTTCGACGGCTTGTCTCTTCACCTCGTGATCGCGGCGACGCTGGCCCGCCTCGGCGACCGTTGCCGGGAGGTCCTGCGCCGTTACTACTTCGACGGCGAGGACAGCGGAAGCATCGCGCAATCCCTCGATACCACGCCAGGCAACGTCAACTACCTGATGCATGGATGCCGGAAGAAAGCCCGTCGTATCTATGAGGAGCTCACAAAGGTCCCATGACTGCCGAGCACGTTCCCGACGATCTCCTCATCGCGTATGCCGACGATCCCGCGTCGCACCCGGAGATCGAATCGCATCTCGCGGCCTGTTCGGATTGCTCGAGCGCGCTTTCGTTCTACCGGACGCTGAACGCCGAGCTTCGCGAGGAGGAAGTCTGGACGCACGAAGAGGAGCTCCGGACGGAAGCGGGTCAAAAAGCCGTTCGTGAGTTCGCCGAGCGCATTGCCTCTGAGGATGCCGAGGCGCGGCGGCTCCTCGATCGGATTCTCGAGTCGCCGTACCGTTTCGCGCGCGCGAACATTCTCGGGAGGAAACGTTTCCGGAGCGGAGGCGTCGTGCGGCGGCTCTGCGAGGCTGTACGCGAAGAGTGCAATCGAGAGCCGCTTTATGCGATGGAACTGGCGCAAGCGGCACAGTCAATCGCGTCAGGACTGCCGGATGACTACTATCCTTCATTACTGGTGCACGAACTTCGCGGGAGAGCCTGGAAGGAGTATGCGGGGGCGTGTCGCTATCTCGGCCGTTATCGTCCTGCTCTCGACGCCTTGGTCAGAGCGGAACGCAATTACCTTCGCCTGGCCGATTCCGGCGCCGGAATGGCCGCCGTGAACTTGTCGCGCGCGATCGTGCTTTGGAAGCTTCAGCGATATGAGGAGGCGCTCCCGTTCGTGCGCTCGGCTGCCGGCGAATACGAACAGCGACGTGACATGCTTCGATACGTCGAGTCGAAGGAAGTGGAGGCCGTGGTACTGGAACGCATGGGCGAACATCTGAAGGCGCGCGAGATCTACGAGCGTGCTTTCGACGCCGCCGATGATCTGGAAAATCTCGAAATGAAAGCGCGCGCCGCTCGCAATCTAGGCGTTAACTATCGCGATGCCGGCGACCTTGGTAATTCAGCCAAGTACCTGCTCATCGCGATGCAACTCTACGAAGAGTTGCGGCAGGATGTCTCGGTTGCGCGTACCCGCTGGTCCATCGCCCGATTGCCATTGGTGGCCGGCAATTTTCCGGAGGCCGAGCGTCGGCTCCGCGTCGCGTTACGCGACTTGGACGCCAAGGGTCTGCAGAATGACGTCGCCGACGCCAAGCTCGATCTGGCTGAGACGCTCCTCATGACCGGCGGTCTGAACGAGGTTCAAATGCTCTGCGCTGAAGTGGCATTGTTCTATCGCGAGGCGGGCTTGGTGACCGGAGCCCTGACGGCCGCGACCTTCCTGAAGGAGGCCGCCTCGAAGCGCCTTCTCCGGCAGGAGCACATCAAGGTGGTCCGCAACTACCTCCTCGCTGTCCGGGAAGATCCCGAACTGCCGTTCGCGCCGCCCCCCTTGTAACGCCCCCACAGCAAAGATTCGGCGCCCTCGCGTTCCTCCTTCAATATGCCGGTCTGCCCTGATCGGCATAACTTCGATCATGGAGGATGCCGTGAGATTTTCTTCTCGTTTTCTACTTGCCGTCGCGCTCGTCCTGAGCCTTTTCGCTCCGTTGGGCAATCGGCAGCACACGCACCGCCTGGCAATTAGCCGTGACGGCGATCCAACCAATCCGGTCAAGGTCATACGGCGAATCGTCGTCTGGATTTTCGACGAGTTGGGCGTGCCGCAACCCTGAGTGGCGGGTCCGAAGTTAGCCCGCGTGCGAAAAACTTCCTCGCAACCCCCACTCAGATGGGTAGGGATTTCCTCGTTTCGATCACCTACTGAGCAGTGAATGAATCGTTGCCACGCACGATCGCCCAACGCCGGGTGGTCGAATTCATCATCAGTCACTATCTTCGCGAGTGTTTTCGCGCCCGCACCGTGGCGCGCGCCTCGGAGCTTGCTGAACGGCTCAGCGCTAATCGCGCCACTTTCAGCCGGACCATGACGCGAACGCTCGGGCGAACTCTCCTCGCCGAGATGCGAAAGCGGCAGCTCGAACACGCCTCGCGGCTGCTCCGAATGACAGACCTCCCAATCGCTCAAATCGCGTCGCGAAGCGCCTTCGGCGACCGTAGCACCTTCTTCCGCGCTTTCCGCGCCGGCTTTGGTATGACGCCGGGTGAGTACCGCAAGACCGCCAACGCAAGGCAACAAAATGCGACTTTACGCCGGTAGATTCGGGGCCTATCTTCCGCACACAACTTCACTCCATAAAGAAAGACAATGGCAACGACAGACCGAGAGTCGCGCGATGAGCGCGACACCGCGATCGGCTTCACCCGCCTCCCGGTGCGCGAGCAGGTTCTCGACCGCCTCGCCGATCTGATGCTCGACGCCGATGACATCCTCGACTTCCTCGGGACCGATGCCGCCGGCGAGCTGCGCACGATCACCCCGGAGGTCGAAGAGGTCTTCGATCGCGTGAACCGGCTGATGGAGCGCTTGAGTGACTGAGCTCATGGACCGTGAAAGGAAAATCGATGCGTAGACCTCTCGCCCTCTTCGTCGGGGCTGTTATCTCATGGTACGCAGCCGCGGCAGGTGCGACGTGTATCTCCAAGCCGACCATCACAGCCTCTGCGTCGGGGCCCGACGCGCAGGGAAACATCACCATCACCGGGGGTTGGACGTATCACGATACAAACCCAAACTTCGCGTCGGGCAACGTCAGCGTCATCGACTGGTACACAAATTCTGTGCTTTTTTCCAACGCCCACGCCGGGCTGAGTGGGAGTTTTTCGCCGTCCGTGAATGTGCTCTGCCGTACGAGCACCAGGAATCCGTTGCACTTCCAGGCACTCGCCGCCGGATGCGGTGACGCGTCGCAGGATATCTACATCAACCTCCCTTCGACGATCCCGACCGTCACCCTCACGGGGGGGACGGCCGATCCAGTTACGGCATCGGCCCCCGTCACGGTTGCCTACGGCTTTCCGCTATCCCGGTTTTCAGGCGTCTTGCCGCAGATCACGTCGCCTTTCAGCGAATGTACGGCCAATAATCTGCCTCAGTCCGGGAGCTACCAGTGCATCGTCAACACGGCATGCATGTCGACCGGCCCACACGACATCACCGCCACCGGCGTGAATTGTTCCGGTGACGTCTCCCCGGTCGCGCACACCACCGTCACCGTCAACTCCAAACCGACGGTCACCCTAAGTTCGAACAATCAGGACGGTGTCATCACCTTCACGGTGGGATGGAACTTCCCGAATACGCGCTCTTCCCAGGCCCGGGCCGTTACCGTCGTTCGGGACGGATCTGCAACGGACTATCGGAACTATCAGGGGCCGGCGAACCAGCAGGATTCGGCCATGTTTACGATCGATACCACCTGTTGGCCGAAAGGAACGCATACTTGGGTCGCGACGGCGACGAACGTCTGTGTCCAGCCGAATGAGTCGGCCACCGCCCAGCAGTCGGTCAATGTGCAGGGAGGCACGACCGACGTGCACATCACGGTGGCTGAGAACGGCCAGACGCCGGCTGGTGACCCAAGCTACGACCTGACCGTTTCCTGGGACTTCCCCTCGAATACAACGCTCCCGCAGCGCAGCGTCGTCGTTACCTGCGACACCGGCAACTGTCCGACTATTGGCGCCATCACCGCGGATCCCGCCAAGAGCTCGAAGACGTTCACGATCGGCGCTCTCGATGGCTACACCCACTTCACGGCGACCGCGACGAACTCACACTGCAACCCCGTAATCACCGCGAAAGAGGGAGCGGGCGCAGGCGGCTGTTGCCCCGCCGGATCCGCGGGCAAACCGGTTCTGGTGAACATCGGCAGCGTCCAGGCCGACGATACCGATCCGCTTCCGCAGCAAAGCGTGCTTCATCTTTCTCGCGCATACGACAGCGACAACCACACGACGGGCCTGTTTGGCACCGGCTGGACCTCGCTGCTCGACTCGCATCTTACCTTCGCACCCAGCGCTGGGTCGCAGGTCGTGGCGGTGACGCTCGAGTCGCACACGCAGTATCTCTTCTGGGTCGACGGAGGCCAGTACCGCCAGCTCTGGCCGAAGGGCCAGCAGGTGATGGCGACCCTCTCCGGCAACACGTCGAGCGGCTTCGTTTTCCGCGAAGCGGGCTCGCAGATGACGCGTACCTTCAGCGGAACGGGCCGGCTAATGAATGTCACGTCACTACGCGACGGCCGCGTCATCACCATCTCATATGACGGAAACGGCCTCCCGACGACCATCGCCGATTCGTGGGGAACGTTCTCGTTCACTATCACGACCGACTCGACGAGCCGCCTCATCACGAAGATCCAGGTGAATACTGACTTCTCATGGACCTACCAGTACTCGTCAACGAACCTGACGGGCGTTCTCGCACCTGATGGCCAGCCGTGGCGAACGTACGTCTACGACGCCTCAGGCCATCTGACCGAAGGGCACGACGCCCTCGGGAATCTCCTCGAGTCGCATGCCTATGACGCGAACGGCCGCGGCACGAGCTCCCTGCAGGCGAGCGATGACGTGCAGAGCATTTCGTTCGGCCAGGCGGGACGCGTCGCCGGCGAGACCGTCACGCAGGTGACCTACAAATCCGGCCGCGTGGTGAGCTACTACGTTCGGGGAACGAACGGAGTGCTGCACACCGTCGAGGTCCGGGGCGGCTGTTCCACCTGTTCGCAGGACGAAGACGTGACATACACCTTCGACGCGTTCAACCACGTCATCCGCGAGCAGGGTGGTCGCGGATACGTGCGCGAGTCGGCTTACGACTTCAACACGGGGCAGCTCACGTCGGTGACGGGACCGCTGAAGCCGGGCACCTGCGATCCGCAGACGGACACGGGTCACTGCCGGATGACGACCGACGATCTTGCCGCAGCGACTCTCGTAGCGACGTCGCTCACGAAGACCACCACCTATGTGTACGGCAACACCACGTGGCCCGACCTTCCGACGCTGATCACGACCACGAGCGTGGCGAATCCGTCGGACACAAAGACTGAGTCGTTCACCTACGACGCGACCACAGGCGTACCGCTGAGTCACAGCGAAACCGGGTGGACTTCGGCGACACAGTCGGAGACGCACACGACCACGACCGCGCTCTACAACGGTACCGAAGGAGCGGCGTTCAATCCGGGTGGTCCATTCCAGTCAAGTTGGGCGACGCTCGCGCAACCGGCCGGATTGCGGAAGCAGATGGACGGACCGCGGACCGACGTCACCGACGTGATCACGTTCGTGTACTACCCGATCGATACGTCGGTGGCCGCGACGTGGCGGGGCAGGCTGGCAGCGGTCAGCGACGCTCTGGGCCACATCACGACCTACTCGGACTATGACGTTTTCGGCAACGCGATGACCGTCACCGATCCGAATGGTGTCGTCGTGAACACGACTTACGACGGCTTGGGACGGTTGCTGACAACGAAATATCCGGCGATCAGCGGTTGCGACACGACCGCCGACCCGACGTGCAACGTCGACATCATCAACTCGCGCTCGTACTCGCCGGGGGGAGGGCCGCTCGCGACCGAGACGAAGCCGCGTGGCGGCCTCACCTCGTACACCTACGATACCCGAGGACGTGTCGCGAGCATCACACGAACGATCTCCTCTACGGTGAGCGAGCGGATCGAATTCGACTACGATCCGAATACGGGACAGAAGAGCGCCGAACGGCTGCTCGACAACTCGACAGGGTCGTTCGTGGTGAGAAAGTCAGACGCCTACACGTACGACTCGCAGGGCCATCTCACGCAGGTCCAACATCCGGACGCGGCAAAGGTGATCTACACATACGACGTGGCCGGTGCGCCGGCGACGATTCAGGACGAGAACCACGCGGCGGCGAACACCTTCTACGCCTATAACGAGGCGGGCGCGTTGGCATCGGTCAGCCAGACGCTCGGCGTCGGCCAGATCACGACCTCGTATGCGTACGACGCCCAGGGGAACCTCGTGAGCGTCACCGATCCGAACGGGAACGTCACCACCTACGCGTACGACGACTTCGGCCGGATGTCGACTCAGGTCAGCCCGGTCACCGGCACGACCAGCTACGGTTATGACCTCGCAGGCAATCTTCTCACCACCACCGATGCCAACGGCGCGACCACCACACGGACCTACGATGTGCTGTCGCGCGTCGCGGCCGCGACGTCTGCCCGATTAGGGTCAAGCTCGGAAAGCGTGACCTACTCCTACGATGACTCTTACGTCCCCGGTTACAACATCGGCCGCTTCACCGCCGCAAACGATCCGACCGGCGTGACGATCGTCCGTTACGACCACCGAGGACTCCTCCGGCAGCTCCAGCAGTTGGTTGGAGGAGTATCTTTTTATCTCACTCTCTTCACGTACGACGCCGACGGCAACCGGTCCACGATTACATACCCCTCCGGCCGCGTGGTCAGTTACACGTACGACCTAGCGGGAAGACCCCTTTCTGTGGCGACGGGAGGAACGACCTTCGCCAGCTCGGCCGCTTATCTTCCGTTCGGGCCGCTCACGACCCTCGCGTATGCGAATGGAACGACCAGAACGATGCAGTACGACTCGCGCTACCGCGTTATTGAGAACAGCTTTACCGGCACGACCGGGACGCTCGCCGACTATACCTACGCCGAAGATCCGACCGGCAACATCACCTCGATTCATGACACGGCCGACGCCACATACAACCGCGACTTCACATACGACGATCTGAACCGCCTCGTGACGGCGAACACCGGGACCTCGCTCTGGGGAACGGGGAGCTATGCTTACGACGCGATGGGTAACCTGACCTCACGAAGCCTCGGCACGCCTCCGGTCGACGACGGAACGGTTCTTTCGGTGCCCGGCCGTCACCTGCGCGCCGGCACCGCCGTGACCGGCCAGGTCGATACGCTTGGCTTCAGATACAACTCCACGACGCCGGAGATCTCGGTGGTGAGCGCGAACGGCATCGATCACACTGTGAGCTACGACGCGGCGGGAAACGAGACGAGCTACTTCGCCGCCCGTACTTACTCGCCGCGGAACCTGATGAACAGCGTGACCGATACCAGCGCCGAAGGCCCGGCGCACTCGGTCACCTACGGCTACGACTACCGCGGCGTGCGCGTGTCGAGGACGGAAACGCCGACCGACGCGGGCAGCGCGAGCCGCTACTTCTTCTACACGCCCGAGATGCAGCTGCTCGCCTCGACGGTGGACGACTCGAA
>DASXHZ010000109.1:0-28026 GCA_036488085.1 Thermoanaerobaculia bacterium | reverse complement strand
CGGCATGTTCCTCGCCGTGAAGCTCCTTCAGCGGATCGAAGTTCGTGCGCCGTTCGTCGAGCTGTGCCTGCACGCCTTCACTATCGTTCATCGACTTCAGCACTGAGTCTTCGAGCTCCTTGACGTGCTTGCGCGAGGCGTCGATCTCTTTCCAGGCGGCGGCGTACTGCTGCTGGTTCTTCACGAGCATGAGCTGCCCCTGGTACTTCTTGAGGAGCTCCTGCTGGTCGGAGAGCTCGCCGTCGACGCGGCGGCGCTCTTTCGCGATCGACTCGAGTTGCGTCTCGAGGCGCTCCATCTCCTGGCTGGCCGACTGGTACTCATCGTCGACGGCGGCGAACGACTCGGGTTTGGTGTTCAGTTGTTTCTCGCGTTCGCCGAGTTGCGTGAGCACCTGCTGCAGCTCCCACAACTTCTCCACCTCATTGTTCAACAGAGCCTCCAGTGAGCCGTCCGAACACAAAAAAGGCGTTCCTCGAACGGAACGCCTGTGCGGATCGATTGTTTCGATTTCGTGGGACAGAGTCGATTCATCGTTTTGTTCTGGTGGGTCCACCAGGATTCGAACCTGGGACCTGCCGGTTATGAGCCGGTAGCTCTAACCGCTGAGCTATGGACCCCGGTTTGCTGCCGGCGCGACGGCGAACCTTATCGCATTTCGATCTTGTCGCCAACTGTCATCGTCAGCCGCATCGCGACGACGCGCGCCGTCGCGGTGTGGCCCTCAGTGGTGAGAACACCGATCTCGCCGAGAACCTGCCGCGGCTGGCCGGCAACCGGGCTATCGCGATAGACGGTGAGGACATCGCCCGGCTGCACCGAGTCGTCACGCCCGAGGTCGATCTCGACCAGATCGCTCACGCCGAGGCCGTCCTCCCACCCTTTCGAGTTGACGATGTAGCCGTTTCGCTGCCTCGACGGACTGTCGCAGACTGTCGGCAAGTCTGGAACGCGCGCGATTGGGATCGGGAGCTGCGGAAGCGGCTTCAGCCTCGTTCCGATGTAGATCTCCTGGCATGCCTGCGTCACGATGGCCGTGGCGCGATTCGCGTCGGTGCAGAGGACGCGGACCTGGCCGACGAAGTCGTAATGGCGTCCCAGTGTGGTGTTCTTGACCGGGTGCGTGACGAGATCGCCCGGCCGGACGAGAAGGTACGTCTCTCCCGCGACGAGGCCGGTCGCGCTCCCGCCCTTGATGAAGACGATGTCGCCGTCGCGAACGCTCATCGACTGCTCGACGACGCCCTGTTGATAGAGCATCTCGACGTCCTCGAAGCCTTCGATCTCGTTCGGCATCGGCTCATTCGCCGACCCCAGGTATCCCCAGCAGTACAGATCCGCCTCGGCGCCCAGCGCCGTCGGTGGGGCAGATGACGTGGCGACGTTGACGGTCGGGAGCGGCTTGTTGCTATTCGACTGGTCGCCGGTCGTGCCGCCGCTGAGGGTGGTGGTGCTCTGGGTGTCGGCCGTCTTGTTGCTCGCCTCCCCTTCCACGAGGAGCGTGTCGCCGGGATAGATCCAGTGTGCGTCGGTGATCCAGGTGTTCGACTCCCAGAGCTGCGGCCAGAGATACGCGTTGCCGTAGAACTGCTTCGCCAGGGCCCAGAGCGTGTCGCCTGACTTGACGACGTACGTCTTGGCGGCCGGGGCGTAAGTGGTGGGATCGGGAGGGTTGTAGGCCGTCCAGTGATCGCCTACGCGGTGCAGGTCAGTCGGCGGACGCGACGAATGCTTCGCCTTCGCGCCGAACAGCGGCAGCGCAGCGACCAACAGGAGAACGGGAGCCACCCGACGCACACTCATTATCCCCTCCCAGGTTTCTCAGGCCAGTAGTAGGGGAAAAGTAGCGCAAATCGAGACAGTTAGTCAAAGGCTCCCGCTATTATCTGAGAGTTCTGACGCCGCCGTCCGCCACCGCGGCATGGTCGGCCGAGAAGTCACGCAGCTCCTCATTCCGCTTCGCGTAGTTGCTCATGACCCGCTTCACGTACGTCTGGGTCTCGCGAAACGGGGGGATGCCGTTGTAGCGCTTCACGTTGCCTTCGCCCGCGTTGTAGGCGGCGATGGTCTTCTTCACGTTGCCGTCGAAGCGGTGCTGGAGGTACTTGATGTACTTCACGCCGGCGTCGACGTTCTGCTCCGGATCGTAGAGGTTGCGCGCGCCGAGCCAGCGGCCGGTACGCGGCATGAGCTGCATGAGCCCGCGCGCGCCGACGGACGAATGGGCGGTGCGGTGGAACTTCGACTCCTGCTCGATGACGGCCGCCACGAGCGCCGGATCGACGTCGTACTTGATCGCTTTGTCGTGAATGAGGTCGCCGTAGGGCATCGCATTCGCGAAGAACTGGCCGCGGATGGCGTCATTGATCCGCGCCATCTCCTCGTGGAAAACGTCGTGCTTCACGTGCGGCGCGGTGAGCGAATTCACGCCGTCGGTCGCGGTCTTCGGCAGCCACGCGTCATCGAACAGCGCGATACGCTGCGAGACGAGCGAAGCCGGCAGCACGCGCGAGAGCTTGAAGATCGAGTTGGCGGCGAAGCCGTCGTGGACGTCGGCCACCACGGTTGCACTCTTCCCCTGCTGCTGGACGACCCGGACGGAGTCGAGGTCCTTCTCGACCACGAAGTGAGCGCCTTCGAGCGCCTCCGTAAGCCCACCCACCGAGAGCGCCGCCCCCATGAGCAACGCCGCCGCACCGCGGGCGCCGAGGAGGCGGTACGTGCGGCTGTTGTCGGCGCGTTTGCGGGCACGGGCGACACGAGTCGTGAGAGCGCTTTTCACCAGGGGTAGTCTCCTCCGAATAAGTAGTAACGTCGCTGAAAACGGGAGGAGGAGGAGGGTTATTGCGCGCTCAGCCTGCTACGTCTATAAGCTCTTTCTCACCAAAGACTTCCGCGGAAAACTTTTCGATGGTCGTGCCCGCTTCCCGCCATGCGTTTCGGGGCAATCCGGCCTTGTGACACGTCTGCTCGAGGAACGTCTCGCGGTCCCATCCGTACTCGGTAGCGACCTGCGGGAGAAGCAGGCCGACATTCCCGCCTCGCCGGATGATCAACCCGTCGCGGCCGACCTCGATGTCGTTGATGTCGGTAACCCGTTCGATCGGTCCCATGACCGAGATCTCGACGTGGATGGCGGGCAGCTCGTCGCTCCGGAGTGACTCGAAGCGCGGGTCGCGGAACGCGGCGTTGATCGCGCTCTGCGAAACCGCCTGGTACAGCGGCGCCACCGGCTCGATCGAGCCGATGCAGCCGCGCAACTCCTCGTTTTCGGTCAGCGTGACGAATGCGCCGGAAGGACGGCGAAGGTCGGCGTCGAAGCGCTCCGCGGCCAGCTCGGGCCGTTTGCCGGCAAAGACCGCCGCGATCGACTCACGTGCGAGGGTCAGGAGCTGTTTGCGCTGGGGAACGTTCAGCATGGCGATGGATCAGCATCAGATTTCGGGCGTAGACGACGAGGCCGGGCGCCTGTCCGAACACGATGACCGGATCACGCCGAAGAACGCCGTAGATCGTCATCAGGATTCCGCCGGAGAGCGAGAGCCACCAGAAGCCGACCGGCACGTGCGACATCCGCCGGCGCTCCGACGCGATCCACTGGATGATGAAACGCGCCGCGAAGAGCGCCTGCGCGATGAAGCCGAAGGCGGCGAGCAGGTCCCAGTGCCAGGAGCGGGGGTCGAACTGTGTGGGCGCGATCATGAATCGTCATCCGTCATGCGTCATGCGTTATCCGTTATCCGTTATCCGAGATTCTCATGACGGATGACGGATAACGGATGACGACCTATTCAATTTCCTGTCGCACTTTGTACCGCAGCATCCGCTTCCCCATCCACCGCACCGCCATGCAGTCGACCAGGCCGCGGAAGGCGCGGTTCATGGCGCCGTACTTCGAGACGCCGTACTTGCGCGGCCGGTGGTTCACCGGCATCTCGATCACCTTGTACCCCGCCATCCGGACGAGCGTCGGGAGGAAGCGGTGCATGCCGGTGTAGAGCTGCACCCGGTCGATCGCCTCGCGCTTGATCAGTTTCAGCGAGCAGCCGGTGTCGGTGATCTTGTCCTTCGTGATCCAGTTCCGGACGCCGTTTCCGATGCGCGATTGCATCTTCCGCGACCAGGTGTCGTTGCGGTTGACGCGGACGCCGATGACCATGTCGCTGCCGCCCATCTGCTGCGCCGCCATCATCTTCGGGATATCGGCCGGATCGTTCTGCAGATCGGCGTCGAGCGAGACGACGAGCTTGCCGCGCGCCGCGCGCCATGCCGCGTCGAGCGCCGCCGTCTGGCCGCTGTTCTTCTCGAACGAGAGAATGCGGAGCGTTGGATGCTTCGCCGTCAACTCTCGCAGAACCTCGAGCGAGCGGTCGGACGAGCCGTCGTCCACCGCCACGACCTCGTAACTCCATCCAGTCCCGTCGAGCGCCTTCGCGATCTCCTGCAAAAGGATCGGAAGATTCTCTTCCTCGTTGTAGACGGGAAAGACGACGGAGAGGTCGGGCTGGGAGCTCATCTTCGCGGGAGCAGAGTAACCGAGAACGCGCGCTCGAAGTTCGCCGTGGTCACGTCCGCAACGTAGTCGACCGGCTTCTCCCACAATGAGGCCAGCAGCTCCGCGATCTTGACCACGAACGCCGGCTCGTTGTCCTTGCCGCGATACGGCACCGGGGCGAGGAACGGCGTGTCGGTCTCGATCAGCACGCGGTCGTGCGGGAGCGCTTTCGCGACCCCGCGCAGCATCTCCGCGCTGCGGAAGGTCACGATCCCGGAGAACGAGATGAAGAACCCGGCGTCTACGAGCTTCCGCGCGACGTCGAGCGATTCGGTGTACGAGTGGAGAATGCCGCACACGCCAGTCCGGAGCAGGATGCCGACACAGTCGTCCGTCGACTCGCGGTTGTGGACGATGATCGGTTTGTCCAGCTTTTTCGCGAGCGCGATGTGGCGTTCGAAGACGGCCATCTGCGTCTCGCGCGGCGACTGCATGTAGTGGTAGTCGAGCCCGCACTCCCCGATCGCGACGACCTTCGGATCGTTCGCTAATCTCTCAATTTCAGCGAACGCCGCGTCGTCGCAGTCCTTCGCCTCGTGGGGATGAAACCCGACCGCGCACCAGACATCGTCGTGCCCCTTCGCGACCGCAAGCGCCTCGGACGCATCCTCGAGCTTCGTCCCCGGAACGACGAAGCCGCGCACACCGCTTCCGCGCGCTCGTTCGAGCGCCGCGCCGGCGTCGCCCATCGTGAGATGGCAGTGCGAGTCGGTGAAGATCACACTCGCTCCACCAGCATCGACAAGCCCATGCCGCCGCTGATGCAGAGCGTGGCGAGGCCGAGGCGCTTGTCGTGGGCTTGGAGTGCGTGGAGGAGCGTCGTCGTAATGCGCGCGCCGGTGCAGCCGATCGGATGGCCGAGGGCGATGGCGCCGCCATGCACGTTCAGCTTCGTACGGTCGAAGTGCAGCTCGCGGTCGCACGCGATCACCTGTGCGGCGAACGCTTCGTTCAGCTCGATGAGATCGACGTCGTCGAGCGTCACGCCCGTTTCCGCGAGCAGCTTCCGCGTGGCCGGAACGGGGCCGATGCCCATGACCTTCGGATCGACGCCTGCTTGTGCGTAGCCGACGATGCGCGCCATCGGCGTCAGGTTGTGCTCCCGGAGGGCGGCCTCGCTCACGACGAGCATCGACGACGCGCCATCCGTTACCCCGCTCGAGTTGCCGGCATGCACCGTCCCGTTCTTCCGAAAGACGGGAGGAAGCTTCGCGAGAGAACCGAGGTCGGTGTCGAAGCGCGGGTGCTCATCGTGGTCGAGCTGAGGGAGCGGCACGATCTCGTTCGCGAAGCGATTCTCCGCATACGCGCGCCCCGCTTTTCGCTGCGACTCGATCGCGAACCGGTCCTGCTCTTCGCGCGAGATGTCGTAGCGGTCGGCGAGCGTCTCCGCGGTAGCGCCCATCATCTCGTCGGCGAGCGGGCACAAGAAACCGTCGCGATACATGCCGTCGACGACTTCCCCGTTGCCCATGCGCATCCCCCAGCGCACGCGCGGGAGGAGGTACGGCGTGTTCGACATCGACTCCGTGCCGCCGGCGAGGAGGACATTCCCGCGGCCGAGCCGGATCTCATCGGCGGCGTTCATGATGGCGCGTAGCCCGGAGCCGCACGCCTGATTCACCGTATACGCCGGTGTCTCGTGCCGCAGCCCGCCGCGCACTGAAATCTGACGCGCGGCGTTCGGACCGACGCCCGCCTGCCGCGCGTTGCCGAAAATCGTCTCATCGACGGCGGCGGGATCGATGCCGGAGCGTTCGATCGTCGTCTTCGCCGATGCAACGCCGAGGTCGGGAGCAGTGAGTTTCGATAGCGCGCCGCCGAACTTGCCGATCGGCGTGCGGACGGCAGCGACGAGATAAATGGTCTCTTTCAAGTCAGGAGTCCTGCCACGGTGGTGTAGTACGTCTCCACCGCCTCCAACAATTCTCCCTTCCCGATCTTCTCGTTCGCGCCGTGCGCATCGAGAATCGAGCCGGGGCCGAAGAGCATCGGCTTACCGAGGGCGCCGAGGTGCGGGACGTCGGTATTGAACGCCACGACGATCGAGTCGATGCCGTCGGGGACGAACATGTGCTGCGGCGGATTGCCATGCGTCCATGTGATCGTGCCGCCGTTCTTCGCGAGGATCGGCTCGAGGCGGCCGCGGATGTCCTCCGGCGTCGTGACGAGGCGGAAGATCAGCTCGCACTCCGCCTTCGCCGCGATGATGTTCGGCTTCTCGCCCCCTCGGACGACGCCGACGTTCACCGTCGTCTCACCCAGATTGTCATCGCGCCCCCAGTTGGTAGCGTTGATCTCCGCGATCGCGTTGACCATCTTGTTGATCGCCGAGTCGCCGAGGTGCGGGTACGCCGAGTGTGCGGCGACACCGTCGAAGCGGATGATGCAGGTGAGCGCCCCCTTCGACGCGCGCGCGAACTTCGAGCCGGTCGGCTCGCCGACGATGACGTACTCCGAGCCGAGGTCGCGGAACGCGACGTTCGCGCTCTTCGCGCCGACCGAGTCTGTCTCCTCGCCGACGACGAAGAGGAACGCGAAGTCGCGGACCTCGTCCGCGAGCAGCTTCTCCCCCGCCGCCACCATCGCGGCGATGACGCCCTTCGTGTCGCACGCCCCGCGGCCGTAGACATGCGTCTCATCCTCACGGGAGGCGAACCACGGCGGCACCGTATCCAGATGCGAATTGATGACGACGTGCGGACGCCCGCCGGCCGACGCGAAGAGATTGAAACGCGTCTCCGTCACCTCCTGGCGCCGCGTCTTGAACCCGAGCCGCTGCAGTTCGAGGTCGAGGAACTCGGCGTGCGTGAGCTCGTCGCCGGTCGTGGATGGGATGTCGATGAGTTGCCGCGCGAGCGCGATGGGATCGATCAAGCGGGGGCGATCTTATGGAAATCGCCGCCGCCGCGGAAACTTGCGCTGCTGCTCCTCTTCAACCCTTCCGAAAAAGGGACCGAACTGGCGGTGGATGGCGGCGAGGTCGGGATCGTTCGGGTACTGCTCGCGAATCTCGCGTCCGATGCGGTTCGCTTCGACGCGGTCGTCGCGGCCGATGGCGAGGCCGAGGTCGCAGAGCGAGTGCTCGCGGGAGTCGAGGTTCTCCGCGTTGGCGAGCGCGCGGTTGAACTGGTCCGCCGAGTGGTCGAAGTTGCGGTTGAGCAGCGCGATCTCACCGAGGCGGAAGTGCGCCTTCGCGTTGTGCGGGTCGGCCGCGATCGCCTCGTTGAACAGCCGCCGCGCCTCCCCCTGCTTCCGACTCACCATCGCATCGAGCCCCTGCGCGTAAAGCTGCTCCGCGGATGGCGTGACGGGGGTGGGCGAAGGACTCAGTGGGACGGCGGCGGCCTCGCCGCCGTTCTTTTCGGTTTTCTTTTCGACGACCACCGGCGGGGCCGCCGCCGCCCCACTGAGAGCGGAGCTCGTTGTCGCCACCGTCGCCGGAGCCGCGGTCACCGCCATGCTGCTCGTCGACGGCTTCGCCGTCTGCGTAACGGTCGCCGGCACCGCAACCTTCGGCTGCTCCCCGCGACGCATCAACACGAACGCCAATCCGAGCGCGATGATCGGACCGAAAATGATCGCGATCAGCGGCCACTTGTGCCCACGCTTCTGAACCTGTGGGGCTCGCTCGATGATCGTGGGAGCAGCCGCCGCAACCATCGGCGCCGTCATCGCGGCCGTCATCGGCTCCGTCGCGACGACCGCGGACAACCGCTCCAACGCCGCCGAAAGCTCCGTGGCGCTTCCGATCCGTTCGTCGCGGTTCTTGCGGAGGCACCGCTCGATGAGCAGCGCCAGTCCGGGCGTGATCCGCGGATTGGCCACTCGCGGCGGCTCCGGCTCGTCACGGACGAGCCGTGTGATCGTCTCGGTGACGGTCTCGCCGTGGAACGGCAACTTCCCGGTCGCCGCCTGATAGAGAACGATGCCGAGCGAGAAGAGATCCGTCCGCGCGTCGAGCGGCTTCCCGAGCGCCTGCTCCGGCGACATGTAGTGGACCGTGCCGAGGATCATCCCCTGCTGCGTGACGAAAGCGGTCGGTGCGTCCGACGAGATGCTTTCCGCGCCGACGCGCTTCGCGATCCCGAAGTCGAGCACCTTCACCCGCTGTCCGCGAACGATGATGTTGTCCGGCTTGATGTCCCGATGCACGATTCCCTGTTCGTGCGCCTCCGCCAACGCCTCGGCGACCCCGCGTCCGATCCGGCACACCTCGCTCTCCGGCAGCGCGCCGCGGGCGATGATGTTCGACAGCGGCTCACCGTCGACGAACTCCATGACGATGAACGTCTGCCCTTCCGCTTCCTCGAATGAATGGATCGTCGCGATGTTCGGGTGATAGAGCCCGGCCGCCGTGCGCGCCTCACGCCGCATCCGTGCGATCGCCTCGGCGTCCGAGGCAACTTGCGCCGGCAGAATCTTGACCGCGACCGTGCGGCCGAGGCGCGTGTCCTCCGCCTTCCACACCTCGCCCATCCCGCCGGCGCCGACGCGCGCGATCAACTTGTAGGAACCGAGCATCTGATCGGGAGCGAGCATGTGCGAATTGTAGGTCAGCCGTTATCCTGATGCCGTGATCGGAACCCTCGCGCTTGCCGGGCTGCTTACATTCGTGCAGCCGCCGCCCGGTGCGCAGGTGATTGGTCCGTCGTACATCGAGGTGAAGACCGACGCTGCGAACGTCGATCGCGTGGAGTTCAGCGTCGACGGCACGCTCGCCGGCGTCGCGCGCAAGACGCCGTGGCGAATTGCGCACGACTTCGGGACCTCGGCCGACGCACACACGATCGAGGCGAAGCTGTTCTCGAACGGCTACCGCAACGTCCAGACGGCGACCATGACCACGGTCCCCTTGACCGCCGACTCGGTGGTCGTCGACCTCGTGGAAGTCCTGCTGCGCGTGCGCGCGTCGAAGCCGGTGACCGAGTCCGACCTCCGCATCCGCGAGAACGGAATCGAACAGACCATCCGCGAGGTGAAACCGGAGCGCGGCGCCGCGCACTTCGTCTTCGTCGTCGATCGCTCGCTCTCGATGGGCAACGGCAAGCTGACCTCAGTGCTTCACGCGATCGACACCAACCTCGGCATGCTCCGCCCCGACGACACAGCGTCGATCGTGCTCTTCAACCACAGCGTCATGAAGGCGCGGCCGATCGCGCGTGGCGAGCACGTCGCCGATCTCTTCGGCGACATCACCCCCTCTGGCGGCACGTCGCTGCGCGACGCTCTCGCATCCATCCGCTCGGACGATCGAACCTACGCGATCGTCATCACCGACGGCGGCGACCGCAATTCGGCGCTGAGCGACGAACAAGCGCTCCGCCGCATCAGCAACACCCGCACGCTGATCGACGCCATCATCCTCGGCAGCCGCAGCAGCTTTCTCGACCGCGCCGCGAGAAACACCGGCGGCGGCGTCGCGAAAGCCTCCCCGGGAACCATGAACACGGCCCTCCACGACGCCATCGCCGACATCAACAGCCGCTACCTGGCCGTCTACCAGAGCCACGGCACTCCACGCGGCTGGCGCACGATCGACGTGACTGCCCGGAGCCGCGGCATCACCATCGTCGCAGCGCGCAAAGGCTACTTCGCGGAATGAGAGCGCTCGTCATCGCAGCGTGCCTCGGCGTGGTGCCGGCAATCCTGCCCGCGCAGCAAACTCGCATGTCCTCCGACTTCGAGATCCAGCAGATGGAACGGCAGGCGGAGACAGCGAGGGACTTCGCGTCGCAACTCTCGGCGCACCTGAACCTCGGCGAGCTCCATCTCACGCGCAACGAGAGCGCGCTTGCGCAGAACGAGTTCCGCAAAGCGCTCGCTATCGCCGCAAAAGAGCGGACCCGGTGGCGGACAGCGGGCGACCTCGCGAAGTACGCCACCGCGACGATGTACGCCGGCCTCGCGCAAGCGGAGCTCGGCTCCGAGCACGACGCGTTCGAGCTCCTCGACGAGGCAACGCGCTACGCCGGCGACGACGCGAAGACGTGGAACCTCTACGCCAACGCCATGAACGTCCTCTCGTTCCGCGACAAAGCGGCTGCCGCGGCGCTGAATGCGGTCGTCATCGCGGAGCGCGATTCGTCGACGCAACCGATCGACCTTGCGATCTACCTCTTTACGCTCGCGAGCCACGTGTCGCCCGACGAGGCGGTCACCCTGCTGGAGCGCGTCATCGAGACGCTGCAGTCGAAGGAGTTCAACGGTGCCCGCCGCGACATCGCGCGGCACGAGTCATTCGAGATCTACTCCAGCGTTCACAACGTTGCGAGCGCCTACATCTCGCTCCTCAACCGCTCGCAACTGAAGCTCGCGCAGCTCTACGAGCAGCGCGGCGAGACCGCACGCGCGCGCAAGACGTATCAGGACGTCCTCGCCGCGCGCAGCGACGATCCGACCGCGCTCGCCGCGGTCGCGCGCCTTTCGCAGTCGAACGAGGAGCGGGCGCGCTACTTCATCGACGCCTTCGACGCGAACCCCTTCTCGCTCGACACCATCCGCGCATACGAGCAGTGGCTCCGCGCCGGCGGCGCGATTCACGACGACTCACCCTCGCCCGGCGCGCGGGTCCGCCACGCCGTCGAGCAGATCGTCCGCGGCGAACGGCCGACGCTCGACACATTGATGAGGGAGTTCCCGAACAACGACACCCTCCGCTACCTCGCAACGATGCCGAACACGGCGCCCCCGTCGTTCCTGACCAACCCCGTAACCTCCGTAACCCCGAAACCCGATGAGCTCCGCGCGCTGCTCCAGCTCGACCTCACTCCGGAACAACGCGTGGCCCTCGACCGCATCACCTTCACGAGCGTCGTCAGGTTCAACCCCGGCGCCTTCGAATCCGGCATCATCGGCGACGTCCCCTTCAAATTCTCCGAGCCCGTCACCTTCGCCGGCACCTTCCCCCCCACCTCCCGCCTCACCTACCGCATTCTCGGCGTCAGCGGCAACGCCCTCCTGCTCGAGCCGATCAAGCTGGAGGCGCCATGAGCGCGCTACTCGCGCTTGCCCTCTTCGCACAAACCGTCGCGAGCACGCCGCGAGGCGTGATCGTCGCGCACGATGGCGTCATCGAGCTGCAGGGGAAGTGGAAGAGCGCCGGCGTCAGCGCGCCGGGTGCGATCGCGGTCAGCGATAAAAAAGCGGCAGTCCTCGACGAGATTCACGACCATGTCGCGATCGTCGATCTCGAGACCGGTCTCGCAACGTTGAAACGAACGCGAGCAACTCCGGTCGCCGTCGCGTTCGCAGGCAACGACCTCCTGGTGGTCGACCGCGATGCCCACGTCATCGAGAAGATCGGCAGCGGCAGCAGCATCGAGCTGGCAAACGATCCCGAGTTTCTGAGCGTCACGAACAACCATGCGTATGTCTACTCGCGCATCGACGGCGCGCTGCAGGAGATCGGCATCGAGCCGTTCGCGCTCCTCCGCACGATCCGGATCGCGCCGTTCGCCTCGGCCATGCAGTGCGATGCGCACAACGCCTACCTCGTCTACCCGCGCGACGCCCGTGTCCGCATCGTCAATCTCGTGACGATGCAACCGGCCGGCGAACTACGCGCCGGCAGCGTTCCGGTAGACATCGCGATCGCCGGCGACCCGACCGCCCTCACCGCGACCCGCCTCGCCGTCGCCGACCCGTCCGCCAAACACGTCTGGCTCGGGGAAGGCGCCCAGTCCACCGGCGACGCCGTCGCCCGCGGCTTCCTCCGCGGCGTCCTCGGCCTCGGACTCTTCGGGCCCAACGAGACGGAGTTCCCTACCCGCGTCGACCGGGTCGTCGCGCTCGGTACGCGATACCTCGCCTTCGACTCCGCGACCGGAACGCTCTACAGCGTGACGAAGAAGGGGACGACCGTCATCGCGCACGGCCTCGGGCCTCATGCGTTTGCCCTCACACCCGAGGGAGTTGCGTACTGGCAGAACGGTACGTTGGTTGCAGAAAAGCCCCCTCAGTGAGTGATGGAATGAGCGACCGAAAACCGTGCGTCCGCTGTGGCCGCGCGATCGATGGATACGCGCGGCTGTGCCCGTACTGCAACTGGGACCAGAGCGCGCCCGTGCCGGCGGAAGCGGCGCAGCAGACCCTCGCGACCGACTACAAGCCCCCCGAAGAGACGAAGATGCGCAAGTACGTCCTCGGCGGCGTCGGCGGCTTCGTGATGGTCATCGTCCTCTTCTTCGTCGGAGCCCACGTCCACGGCAAAGGCCCGCCGCCCGTCACCGCGACCGAACAGGCGGCCGCGCCAGCCGGCGCGGCAACTTCCCAACAGCGGACAAACGTCACGCTCATTCCCGACAATGGGCCGGCTCCCGCGCAGCCCGGCCAGCCGGTGACGAGCGCGCCGGTGTCCGACACCGCGCAGGGACTCGCCAACCAGACCGACCGCACCGACGCGACCGCCGCGTCGTCCGTCGAGTACTCGCAGATGGCGCAACGTGTGGCGGCGGAAGCAGCGCGCAAGAAAACGTCTGGCCTCGTCGATCCGCTGACGATCCAGGGGAACGCCTACGGCAATCCGCTGCCGCGGCCGATGACATCGTCAACCACGTCTTCCACTAATGTCGCGCGTCGCGCCGCATCGCGCACGCCGCCGGTCCCCGAATACCAGGGCCTCCCCGACATCGGCGTCCGCGGCTACGCGAACGCGCGCCTCCTCCTCACCATCAGCGCCGACGGCCGTGTCAGCGGCGTCAACGTCATCCAGCCGCTACCGGGTGCGACACCGCAACTCCTCGCCGCCGTTCAGGCGTGGCGTTTCAAACCCGCGACACAAAATGGGACGCCGGTGCCCTCGACGTTCATGACTTCACTACAATTCCGGCCGCGATGAAACCCTGCGTTGCCTGCAAGCACTCGATCGACGATCACGCGAAGATCTGTCCGTACTGCGGCGCCGATCCGACGACCGGCGAGAAGGTCGACACGCAGGCCGCCATCGAACAGGTCTTCCATCCGAAGAAGCTGACGACCGCCGGTACGGTCCTCGACTACGCGCGCCGCCGGCAAGGCATCGTGGTCGGCATGGGGGCTGTGTTCGTTTTCCTGATCCTCGCGGCGGTGCATTCCTTCGTCACCTCGCGGAACAGCACCGTCTCGAACGGACCGGCGATCTCGCTCAGCGAGATTGCGGACGTCGCGAACCAGAAGAATGATGCGCAGCCGGCGCCGATGCCGGACATGAAGTATCAATTCCAGGGCCGCGGACAGACGATGCAGACGTTCATCACCGAACCGGGCGCAGTCGCGCCCGCGCCGCCGGCGCAACCGGCGCAGCAGCCGCAACCAGCGCCTCCACCCCAACAACAACCACAACCGCAAAGGGGGCCGGCGCGCCGCTGATGTCGTTTCCGCTCGCCACCCTCATCGTCGCCGCCATCATCATCATCTTCCTCGTCGCCTACATGCGGGCTCAGAAGCCTGCGACGAGCGCGCAGCGCCTCATCCAGCAGCATCGCTACGAGGAAGCGGTCGTCGCCGCTGCACAGGATCCGTTGCACCGCGCCGAGGCGCTCAAACTCCTCGGCCGTTTCGACGATGCGATCGTCGCCTACCGCCGCTCCGACGATCCCGCCGCGCACGAAGGCATCGCCCTCTCGCTGGCGCACCTCGGCCGCGACCTTCACGAAGCGCGGCGGCTGATGGAGGAGAACATCGCCCTCCATCCGCAGATCCAGGAGTTCCAGGCGCTCGGTCTCGCGTACGTGCTGCTCAAGAGCGGCGACCGCGATGACTCCCTCCGCATCTACCGCGACAACGTCGAGCTCCTCGAGACCCGATTCCGCGACGACTACACCGACCCCGACCCTCTCCTCGCCGAAACCCTCTGGATGTTCTCCGTCCTGGCCGACACCACCGGCGACCGCCCCGCCGCCCAACTCCTCCGCACCCGCGCCGCAAGCTGGGCCCCCGACAGCGTGTGGGCAATGTGGGCCCGCGCGCAAACGTAGCGTAGGGTGCGGCTCTCAGCCGCACCATGGGCCGGCTAAGAGCCGGCCCCTCACACAAGCCCTTCACTTAAACTCGCACCGTGCTCCTCGTTTCCATCGGCGTCGTGCTCTTCGTCGCCGTCGGCGTGGCGATGATCGTCGCCAAGAAGCCTCTCGCCGACGGACAAGCAATCGTCTTCGGCGGCTCCGTCGTCCCCGGCTGCGTCGTCGCCCAGGCGATCATCATGTTCATCCTCGCCGCGCTGATGGTCGTCGCGTACAAGTACAGCCTATTCCGCTAACGCCAGCCGGTGGAACTCGCCGCGGATGTGGAGCATGGCGGTGGGGGCGGCGCACGGGTGGACGCGGTTGGTGAGCAAGACCATGATCTTGTCGCGCTGCGGATCGATCCATACTGATGTGCCGGTGAAGCCGGTGTGACCGAAGTTGCCGGGAGAGAGCATCTCCGTCATCGCGCTGCCGGTGCCCATCTGCCATCCGAGGGCGCGCGCGTCGTTCAGATGCGCGGTCTCGTTGCGAACGGGCGGAGTACGAGCGAGGACGGAACGCGTCATCTCGAACACCTCGGTCGCTGTCGCGAAGAGGCCAGCGTTTCCGGCGCAGCCGTTGCCGAGGAAGTACGAGTTGCCGTCGTGCGTCTCGGCCCAGATGAGCGACTCGCGAAAACGATCGAAAGCGATCTTCCGCTCCGCGCACATCTTCATCTCCCACCGCTGCCCCCACTCGGTCGCGGCGATGCGCGGCTTGTCCGCTGCTAGCGGCGGCTCGATGGCAAACTTGTCCATCGCCATCCATAGAAGGATGAAGTTGAGATCGGAGTAGATGACGCGCGTGCCGCGCTCGCATTCCGGTCCCTCTTCGAGAATCGCACGCAGCGGATCGTCGAACGCGTACAACGGCAGCCAGGCGCGCAGACCCGACGTGTGCGTCAGCAGCTCGCGGACGGTGAAGCCATGAATCAGATGGTCCAGCGGGAACAGCTCCAACGCCCGCGGCGTCGTCACCAGCACCTTCGTGAGCGAGGCGCAGTCGTAGATCGTTTCGGTGGTCGCGGGGATGCGCAGCGGCACCGTCACGGCATGCCCCACGGCGCCGGTTTGGTCGATTCCGCGACTGGAACCGACCGCCCACGAAGCACCGGGGAAACTCCCGAGCTCGATCTCGCGTTGTAAGAAGGCGGCGATGCTCACGTCGAAACGATCATTGCACAGGAACGGCTGCGCACGGCTGCTGTCAATCGTAAATTGCCCTTTTGAATCAAACGTTTACACGCACCAAAAACGATTGCATTTCACGTGAAACTTTCGGAGTACC
Source organism: Thermoanaerobaculia bacterium (assembly GCA_036488085.1). Taxonomy (GTDB): domain Bacteria; phylum Acidobacteriota; class Thermoanaerobaculia; order Gp7-AA8; family Gp7-AA8; genus DASXHZ01. The sequence goes on along the minus strand of DASXHZ010000109.1, from coordinate 12,201 downwards.
ATCCAAACCGTCCATGCTGCGCTTAGAAAAACTAGAGATCCACGGCTTCAAGTCCTTCTACGATCCCGCCCACCTTACCTTCCCGGCTCCGCTCACCGCGGTCGTCGGTCCGAACGGCTGCGGGAAATCGAACATCTGCGACGCCCTGGTCTGGGTGCTAGGCGAAAATCGCGCCTCCCACATCCGCGGCGAAACGATGGAAGACGTCATCTTCCAGGGCTCCGCACGCAAGCGCGCGCTCTCGATGGGCGAGGTCACCCTGACCCTCGGCGCGAGCAACGGCCACAGCGAGCTCGCCGACGACGGCAGGATCACCATCAACCGCCGCGTCTTCCGCACCGGCGAGTCGGAGTTCCGCCTCAACGGCAAGCGTGTCCGCCTCAAGGACATCTCCGACATCCTGATGGACACCGGCCTCGGGATCCGCAACTACTCGGTGATGGAGCAGGGGAAGATCGATCTCATCCTCTCCAACAAGCCGCAGGACCGCCGCCGCCTCATCGAAGAAGCGGCCGGCATCACGAAGTACAAGACGAAGCGGCGGCAGGCCGAGCTGAAGCTCGACGAGACGCAGCAGAACCTCCTGCGCATCGACGACACCCTCGCCGAGGTCACGCGCAACCTGAACTCGCTGAAGCGCCAGGCGGGCAAAGCGCGGCGCCACAAAGAGCTGAGCGAACAGCTCTCGACAGCCAAGCGCGCGCTGTACAAAGGACGCATCGTCCTCGCGCAGGAAGAGCAGGCCGCGGCGACGCTCGCGGTAACCGAGGCTCAGACGCGCGAGGCCGACCTGCAGAAGGAGCAGTCGCAGCACGACTTCGAGCTGACCGAGACACGGTCGCTCCACAACACGCGCGCCGCGCGTGCCTCGCACGTCCGCGAGGAGATCGCCGGACTCACCGCCGAAGTGGAACGGCTGCGATCATTCCTCCAGCAGTCGGATACGAACCTCACCGACCTCCTGACGCGCATCGACACCGCGAAGACGCAGATCGGGAACATCGAAGCCGAGGCGTCCGAGCAGCAGGCGCTGCTCGACGAGAAGACGCAGCAGCTCGACGCCGCGCGCTCGGAGCGCAACCGCCTCCGCGAAGTCGCCGACCAACTCGAGCGCGACCGCCAGGAGAAGTCGGACGCGGTGCGGCAGCACGAGAAATCTCTCGCCGACGCGCGCGAGTCGCTCATGCGCACCATCGCGAAGATCAGCGAGGCGCGCAATCAAGTGCACCAGATCGAGATCGCGGTCGAGAAGTGCGAGTTCTACCTCTCGAAGCTGAGTGATCAGGCCCGCCGCGCGTCCGAGAACCGCGCCGGCGCGTTCGCGACGGTGCACGATTGGGACGGCCGCGTCGTCGATGCGCAGAACGCGCTCGATGCCTCGGTCGAACACGCTCGCGAGACGCTCGCGCTGCGCGACGAGCTCTCCGCACGCCGCGATGCGCTGCGCCAGTCGCTCGCCTCCGCGCGCGACACGATCTCGCAGACGACGTACAAGATCGACTCGCTCCGCACGCTCCTCACCTCGCTCGAGTCGCAGGACGAGGACGTCCGCCGCGCCATCCTGGAGCTGATCCCGAACGCCGTCTCCGCCGCCGAGTCGGTGCACGCCGCCGCCGGATTCGAAGCGGCGCTCGACACGCTGCTCCGCGAAGTTTCGAAAGCGGTCGTCGTCGAGAACGGCGACACCGCGCTCGAAGCGATTCACCGTCTGCGCGAGCGCGGCGCGGGCCGCGGCGCGTTCATCAATCTCGAATACGAGCCGGCCGCGGAGGGCAGCCGCCGCGGCGATGCCGCCTTCTCCGTCGTCGGCGAAGGCGCCGTCGCCGACGCCGTCCGTCACGCCATCCCCGAGGCGTACATCGTCGGCAACCTGCGCGAGGCGATGGAGCGCGCGAAAGAGCGGCCGAGCGCGACGTTCATCACGCTCGACGGCGACATCGTCCGTGGACCGCTCGTCATGGGCGGCCGCACCGAGGGAGCGACCCCCGGCGTCTTCTCGATCAAGCGGCAGCTCTCCGACCTCGAGTCGCACCTCGGCAACGTCGAGACGCACGCCAGCCGCATCGCTGACGAGCTGCACGTCCTCGAAGACGAGCTGCGTGCCGCCGACGACGCGCGCATCATCGCGGAAGAGCGCGCACGCACGGCCGAAGGCGACCTGCGCGAGCGGAAGAGCCAGCGCGAGCGCGCCATCGCCGAGCTGGAGCGCTTCGAGAAAGACCTCGCCGTGGCGTCCGAGGAAGCGACGCTGTACGCCGAGGAGAAAGAACAGCTCATCGCGCGGAAGAACGCGGCGCTCGACGAGCTGTCGGCGCTCGAAGGACACGAACGCGAGACGCAGGAGACCATCCGCTCCCACGAAGAGCAGCTCTCCGCGGCCCGCGTCGCATTCGAAGAGATCACCGACGTCGCGTCGAAGGCGCGCGTCGACGTCGAGACCGCAGCCGGCAACGTCAACGCCATCGCACGCGAGCACGAAAACCTCTCGCGCATCGTCGTCTCCCTCGGCGGCCGAGCCACGCAGCTCCAGCAGGAGATCGCGTCGCTCGCGCGCAAGCAGCAGGAGACCGAAGCGGCGGCCGAACAGGCGCGCGAACAGCTCGAAGCGTCGAAAGCGAAGCTGGTCGAGGTTTCGGAGCTGCGCATCCAGCTCGAGCAGGAAGTCGCCGAGCTCGAAACGCGCGTGCAGGAGCTCGAAGAGCGCGCGGTCGGGTCGCGCGAGCAGTGGAACGCCGCGAAAGACACGCTGTTCGAGGCCGAGCGCCGCGCTGATCGCGCGGCGGCTGCATTCGACCTGCTGCGCGAGACGATCGCACTCGACCTCCACGCCGGCATCGACGCTCTCGCGGAGATCGAGCCGCCCGCGGACGAAGAAGCACGCGCGACGCTCGAAGCGGATGTGAATCGCATCGCCGACACGATCGAGAAGATCGGCCCCGTCAACGTCCTCGCCATCGACGAGCACCTGGAACTCGAAGGGCGCGAGTCGTTCCTACGGACGCAGCGCGACGACCTCGTGAGCTCGATCGAGTCGCTGCGCCAGACCATCCGCAAGATCAACCTCACGTCGCGCGAGCTGTTCCGCGATGCCTTCAACGCCACCAACGAATACTTCACCGAGATCTTCACGAACCTCTTCGGCGGCGGCACCGCCCGCATGCAGCTCCTCGACGAGGAAGACGTCCTCGAGAGCGGCATCGAGCTCGTCGCGCAGCCGCCGGGCAAGAAGAACCAGTCGATCGCGCTCCTCTCGGGCGGCGAGCGCGCCCTCACCGCCATCGCCCTCCTCTTCGCGATCTTCCGCTACAAGCCGTCCCCGTTCTGCATCCTCGACGAAGTCGACGCCCCACTCGACGAAGTCAACACCGAGCGCTTCGTCCGCCTAGTCCGCGACATGTCGCGCGACACCCAGTTCATCGTCATCACCCACTCCCGCCGCACCATGGAAGCGGCGGACGTGCTCTACGGCGTCACGATGGAGGAAGCCGGCTGCTCGCGCCTGGTGTCGGTCAACTTCGCGGACATCGAGGCCTAGTTCCGGGTTTGTGTATGGGGCCGGCTCTCAGCCGGCGCTGGGTCTCGTATGTAGGGGCAATCGGATCGCGCAGCGTTAGGCGCCGCCGTCTAAGCAGGAATTTCCCGTTTCCACTCCACGAATGATCCCCATATTTCGATCTTCGACGGTAGAGAGCGGAGATTCCGACCCGATGCGGTACCACGGCTGAGCACTGAAGATGCGAGCAAGTGCTGGATCTTGGAACTTGTGGCCGTGGAGCGCGGGAAGACCGTTGCGCACCACCCGCAACTGCCAGCAATTCAGTTGCCGAATGTCATCGACACTCAGCGGACGACTGGCGACGGCGCTGATTACGTCACGATCGATATGCTCCACGATCGAAGGATCCATCGGAAGGGACTGAGCCAAACGAAGCGCGAGGGGATCGGTTCTCACCTCGTTATCGGCCGTGCCCAGGACATTGAGCCCAGTACCTGCGGACACCACAGACTGCCGCGTGACTGCGACGGGTGGGACGACCGTGCCGGCGGGCACTGGGTTTCGCTTCGCCACCATCGGCGCTACCACGAACTGAAGCGTCGCGGTGATGATTGCGACGACTCCACCTACGATTGCGGTCGTGACGGGTGCCGAGAGCCGGCTCGGGCGTTCCGAGTCGTGCTGTTCAGGTCCATAGTTGTCTTTCACGCCGCCCTCCTTGGCAGAGCCCCACACTGAGGAGTGCCTCGGATGGGGATTTCCCTACCTTTCAACGGAAGCCCGCCGGCCTGAATGATCCCCGGCTAAGAGCCGGCCCCTACACGAATCGGCTCTTCGCGTGCGACGGCGCGGCAATCGACCGGCAGCGTGACGCGGAACGTGGAGCCTTGGCCGACAGTCGACTCGACGTCGACTGCGCCGCCGTGGAGCTCGACGAAGCCGCGGGTGAGGGAGAGACCGAGGCCGGTGCCTTTGCGGCGGATGACGCCGTTCTCGACTTGATAGAACTGGTCGAAAATCTTCGGTAGCTCCTCGGCCGGCATGCCGATCCCTTGATCGGCGATCGTGAGGCGGACGGCGGCGGCGTGGAGCGGCGAGGCGTCGGCGGGGACGTAGCCGACGTCGAGGCGCACAAAACTCTTGGCCGGCGAGAACTTCACGGCGTTCGAGATGAGATTCAACAGAATCTGTTTGGTGCGGCCCTCGTCGAGGAACACCTGCGGCACGCTCTCCTCGACGTTGGTGAGCAGCGTGACATCGGCCTCGGCGCAGATGCCTTTTACGACGCGCTCGATCGACGCGACCGTGCCGCGGAGATCGAACTCCGCGGGCTGCAGGCCGAGGCGGCCGGCTTCGATCTTGGACAGGTCGAGGATGTCGTTGATCAGGTCGAGCAAGTGATTGCCGGCGATGTGAATGTTCTCGATGAACTTGAAGAGACGCGCCGGGAGCAGCTTCTCCGCGGCCGTCTGGAGCACGGCGGAGAAGCCGATGATCGAGTTCAGCGGCGTGCGCAGCTCGTGCGACATGTTGGCGAGGAACTGGTTCTTCGAACGATCGGCCGCCTGCAGTCTCACGTTCGTTTCGACGAGCTCGTTCGTCCGGTCGAGGACGCGCTGCTCGAGGTCGGCGGTCAGCTTCTCCATTTCGCGGTAGAGCCGCGCGTCGTCGAGCGCTACGGCCGCCTGATTGGCGATGGTAGTGAGGACGATCTCGTCGTCGCGGGAGAAGGCGCGGCGGCGGTAGCTCTGCACCGAGATGACGCCGACGACGCGCTCGCGCGCGATCATCGGGACGCCGAGCCATGACTCGGTCGGCTTGCCGTCATCGTAGGAGACGATGCCGAAACGCGCTTCGTCGCTGCTGCTCGCGAGATTGAGTACCTCGCGGTTGCGCACGACCCAGGCGTTGAGGCCCGAGCCCATCTTGACGCGGAACTTCGGCAGGCGCTCGCCGCCGCGGACGTCGAGCTCGCACGCCAGCTCGTTCGATTCTTCGTCGTAGACGGCGATGGAGAAAAACTGGAGCTCGATGACCTTCTCGCATGCTTTGTAAATGGCGTCGAGCAGCTCGTCGGTCGTGAAGCGGAGCGAGATCGTCTTGCCGACGTTGCTGACCGAGGCGAGCTGCTGCACGAGGTGATCGCGGGTCGCGCGCGTCGTCGCGAGATTGCGCGTGATGTAGTCGAGGAGGACGCCGGTAAAGGCCCACGCCGCGATCGCGCCTGCGCCGAGCGCCGGATACGAGAGCGCGGTGAAGATCGCGTACGGGAGCGTCGTGGCATAGACGGCGCCGTCGATCACGGATACCTTCATCATCTGAAGGATGGTGTAGCCGTGCGCCGCCTCGACCTGCTTCATCACGATGTGGTTCGCGATGAGGAGCGCGACGCCGGCGAGCGCGATCTGTCCCGCCGCCGTCCACGTCGCGCGCAGGAGAGGCGTCGCGCCGCCGATCCGCTCGTAAACCTCGCCGGCGAAGAGCGTCGGGACGCCGTAGGTCGCGAACTGCGCGAACGCGCGAAGCGTGTCCATCGCGGGATCGATCGACTTGTTCGGTCCGATCTGGCGGATGCCGAGGAGGCGCGACGTCGCCGACGCGGTGACGGCGATCCAGGCGGAGAGGATCGGCCCGAGGAGCGGGAGCATGGTCGTGACGGCGGTGAGGCCGAACGCGACGAAGATGCTTTCGGTGAGCTTGAACTTCAGCAGCGAGAGCGCCAGCGCGAATGCCGCGAAGATGGCGATCAGCATCGCCGCGGACGGCCCGAGGGCGCGCAGCGTGGCGCCCGTGGCGTCGGCGCGCATGAACGTGAGCGTGACGAGGATCAGGAAGCCGATGCTTCCATGCGCCACGAGCACCGACGCGAGTCGGCGCCGCGACGACGAAACCTCACGATCGCTCCGGGGCTGTTTCAATTCTCTCTCTGTGGGATGAGGGAAATGGTACACCCGACGCTGCGGTTACCCGTTTGAAATCATGCTCCGCCGGCTGCTTCCGATCGCGTTGCTGTTCCTGGACGCCGGCGATGCGCCCGCTTCCAACGTCTCCATCCAGCAGGCGTCGTCCCGAGCCCACTCTTTCGTCTCCTCGTCCGCCAACTGCAACGATGGAAATGACGTGTCATGTGTCATCGGTACATTGGCGAGCGGAGCCTGGACGACGGTCACGGTGACCGACCGTGTACTGGAGCCGGGCAGCATCAGCAGCAGGTTCACGCTGGCTACGACATCAGCCGAGGGTCGCACGTCGAACAACACGGCGACGGCAACCGTCAACGTCACTCCTGCTCCGGTGCGCCGCCGAGCCACGCGTCACTGATCCTTGGGCGATCGTCCTACAGAGAGTAAATTGAGCGGGGACTGGGATCAGGGAATTGATCAACACTGGCGGTAGCCGTCTAACATTCATGCGCCGCCGGCTGCTCGGGCTCGCAGTCTTCGCGTGTTTCATCGCGAGTGCGGCATTCGCTGATAGCGCGGATCTCTCGCTGGTCCTGACTGGGCCTTCGTCGGTCGCGCCATCCGGAAGCGCGGCGACTGTCTTTTTCAGCCTGACGTTGACGAACAGCGGTCCCTCGATTGCGCAAGGTGTAGTCGTCGACTTCAGTCCTGGCGTGGTGCCGGACATGCCGTACTCCTTCACGTGTGCCAATGCAGGAGACCACATGCGCTGTTCGGCTGCGTCCATGGCACCTGGAACCGTTCAGGGCGGCGGCGGCATGTTCCTGCAGCAGCCTGCGAACGGGACGTCTGTTTCGGCCTCAGCATCCGTGTCCGCTACGACGGCTGATCCAGATACGACGAACAACGCTGGGATCTACAACACCACCATTGTCTGGCAGGCCGACGTTCGCCTTGATCCGCTCGACGTGGCGAGTCTCATAGCGCCTGGGAATGACGTCGCTATCGACGCCTACTACGAAAATCGCGGCCCGAGCTACGCATCGAACGCCACGATCACGATCTCGATGCCGCCGCACACCACCTACGACGGCGGCTATTGGGAGAGCTGGTTTCACTGTACCGAGCCGGCGATCGGGACCCGTGGAGACCTCGTCTGTACAGCCTCGAACCTCGGCAACATCGAGGGTGACTTTGTCGAGTTACTTGCCAGAGTCGATCCCGATACCGTGCCGGGAGCGACTCTCACCTTCGACGCGACGCTGACGTGCAGCGACGCCCTGAATCCGAACCAGTCGACGCAGGGCTCATTGACGGTCACTCCTCCTGCCGATGCCGGCGTTTCGCTGGCGGCTCCCGCGGAGGTCAACCCCGGCGACACGTTCAACGCGACGCTGACGGCAACGAACAAGGGACCCAATCCCGCGTTGAACGTGACGCTGATCTACAACATCCAAGGGGGTGCGCAGGTCACGGGAGTGTCCGGACCGGCGGGCTGGACCTGCAGGCGCTCGTTGACGCAGGCATCGTGTTCCGTCAGCTCGTTCCCCGCCGGAGCAACGGTAACGATGATTTTCTCGATGCTTCTCCCGCAATCATTCAGAGGCGGCCCACTTCAGGAGACCGTTTTTCTGTCGACGATCAGCGACACCAACGGTTTCGACAACGTCGTGAAGGCGACGATCGCGGTGAGCACTGCAATGCTGGCCCCCCTCTCGCTCGCCATGACGCAGAACCCGACGACGGCACACACCGGCGACACCATCGCCTACACCATGCAGCTGAGCAACACGGGACAAGTGGACGCGCAGAACGTCAGCTACTACTTCCCATTGCCGCAAGGACTGACGTTCGTCAGCTCGAACTGTCCCGTCGCGCTCACCTCCAACACCTGCAACTTCGGGACACTAGCGGCAGGGACCGCTCAATCGTTCACGATCAACGCCCGTGTCGACGCCGGAGCGGGGACGACTCTCTATCTGAATACGTTCGCCACGGCGACAAATGCACTCGCTCCCCAATCTGGGAGTCTGACGACGACGATCTCCGGTACGCCGCATGTCGACCTGCGCGCCGTTCTGAGCGGCCCCGCCGTGCTTCGCGCAGGGGACGTCGGAGTCTGGACGGTCGGCATCAAGAACGCCGGGCCGGATGTTCCGACGGAATGGCACCTGTCGTTCCATATCTCCGCCAACGCGACGTACATCGTGCGTGACGACCATCTGGCCGCCTGTTCGGCCCCGGCGAGCGGTACGACCGGAGGAACAATCGAGTGTGAAGGGACGACGATTCTCGATTACGAGAATCCCCTGATTTATATCGTCGGCTTGAGCGTCCCGGTGGGGACATCAGAGCCCATTCACACGACGCTCACGATTTCCACGACGAACGATGATCCTGTCCCGTCGAACAACACCGTATCGGCCGATACGTCGATCACAACGCTCGCGAGTCTCGCGGCGAGCATCGTCACCGACAAGACAGCCGCGGTCGAAGGCGAAATCGTGACGGAGACGTTCGTTCTGAAGAACAACGGCCCCGACCCCGCGACGGAAGTCGCGATCGACGCGTCAGTGCCCTCGGGCGCGACGGTAATGACGCCGTCGTCGACCTTCGATTCGTGCACGGGCGCGTTCCATTGTGTCGCGACGACACTCGCTCCCGGCGGGTCGCTGACGCTGACGGTACCGTTTCGTGCTCCGCAGCGTGTCGGGGGCGCGGAGAGCCGCTTCTCCGGCACCGCTCAAAACAGCTTGGATGCCTTCATGACAGCCGAGATTCTCGTGCTCGCTCCGCCGCCGGCGGCCGACCTTTCGGTCTCGCTCACGGGGGCTCCCGCCACGCTTTCAGTGGGCGATCTCGTGACGTATGCAGTGAACATCACGAATGCGGGTAGCTTACCGGCGTCAAACGTCGTACTCACCCAGTCTCTCCCGTCTTCGTTGGCATTCGTCTCGGCGTCCGTGAATTGCGCCGGCTACCCCACGTTGACATGCAACGTCGGAACGATCGCGCCCGGAAACTGGTCGGCTGTGACAATCACGACTCGCGCCCTCGCAGGCGGAACGGTCAGCAGCACGAGCACGGTGAGCACCTCATCCGAGGAAGCTCATACGTCGAACAATACCGCCACGGCGATGGTGACGATCAACGTTCCCGCCCCTGCGCCGCGCCGCCGCGCGGCGCGGCACTAACGCTACTCGGCCGCTGGCTCAACCTCGGCGGTGCCGGTCGCGCGGCGCTTCTTGCGGCGCTCGATTTTGCGGAGCTGTTGCATCGCCTCGAACTGTGGGATGAGGTCCTCGTTCCCGGGGGTGAGAACGAGTTGCTTCATCAGGCCGAACGTCTGCCGGGCGATCTGGTCGAGTTGCTGGCTGCGCGCGAGGCGCGCGCTGGTCACTTCGTTCAGAAACGTACGAAGCTGGCCCTCGAGCAGGCCCCATCGCGAATTCTCGAGCATGAGATCCGCGAATTGGTCCGCGTTCTTGCCCACGCCTACTGAGATCTTGTCCGACATTCCGATTGCGGTGAGGGAGCTTTGGATGAGCTCCGGCGAGGTCTTCGTGCGATTGCGCAGGTCTCGTCGCTCACGGGGGCTCATGGCGGTGAGCTTTTCTTTGAGCGCCTGGCGGATGGCGTCGACCTGCTCGGCTGCTTCATTCGGCGTCATCTTCATGCTCTCGCCTCCTACCTACGCTCGGAGAGTATAACTATACTCTAAACGATCGGAATCATACTGATGCCAAGTATATCTGTACTCACTTGGTTTGTGTATGTACTGTCAGGTAGTATGTCTATGCGTTTTATGACGAGCGATGCGATCTTTCTAATCCTATCCGCACGCTGCTAGCGCATGTTCATACTCGTTTAGATCCTAAGTGTACTCTCAGGGAGTACGAGTACGGACACTCTTCACGGCGATGTAGCCGGCGAGTAGCGCGAGGAGGGCGGAGGCGACGACGTCGCTGCTCCAGTGGCGGAAGGCGAGGATGCGGGCGCAGCCGACGCCGACGGCGAGGAGAAGCGCGGTGGCGCGGAGCGCGCGGCTGCGCGACGCGAATACGAGCACGCCGGCGAGGGAGAACGCGGCGATGGTGTGGCCGCTCGGGAATGACGCGGCGACGCGCGCGCGGACCGCGGGGCCGAGCCACAGTTCGGGCCGCGCGCGCGCGACGGCGTACTTGATCGCCTGCGCCACGATCCCCGCCGCGAGGCCTCCAAGCGCCATCGCGACGGCGTACTCGACCCAGCGGCGGTGGGTGTAGACGACGCCGGCGACGAGGAAGAAGAGGACGATCATCGCGGGGTTCATCCCGCCGCCGAGGCGGTTGAAGATGCGGATCGTGTTCTCGACCTGGTCCGACTCGATCCGCTCGGCGAACGCGGTCACCGGGGTGTCGGCGAATCGCCAGGTGAGCGCGACCGCGATCGCGCTCGTGATCACGAAGAGCGCGGTGCGCCGAGGGACGTGCAGGCGCGACGCTTTGACGATCCGCCACGCTTCGCCGAAATCGCGCGACTCGCCGGTCTGGAGCAGCGCGATCAGGAAGATGCCGGCGACGCACCAGTAGACGACGTCCCACGACGGCGCCTCCCGTCCGAGGAACGAGAGGTCGTCGATCGGCAGCTGCGCGTGGCAGCAGACGTCGTTGACCGAGACGACCGGCGCGGGCCAGAAGAGCGCGAGCAGGAGCAGCCCCACGAAAGCTGTCGCGGCCGTCCGGCGCTTAGCGTCGATAGACATCGAACCATTTCCCGATCATCTTCACGGAGTTGACGACGTGGTAGCCGGCGAGCTGGGGGGCGATCTCTTTCGCGTGGGCTCTGGCCGTGGCGATGACGGTCGCGTTCGGGGTGAGCACGTAGTGCACGTTTTCGAGGTCGCGCGGCATGTCGTGGGCCCAGAGGTGGGGACAGGTGTAGAGCGCGATGTCCTGCCCCGGGACGTGCTGCTTCTCGAGCGCCGCGATGAGTGGGCGCGGGGTGGCGAGGTCGTTCACGAGCGGCATTTGGGTGATGGCGACGTAGAGCAGGACCGCGATCGGGACGAGGCCGAGGACGATGGCAGATCTCAGGGCATCTCCACCGAGCAACGACAGAACGAGCGCGATAGCGCTCGCTATGCCGAGGGCGATGAAGACGGTCGTGTACTCATGGATGAAGAACGGCGCGACGATCGCGGCGAGGAGCAGGACTGCCATCGTGATCACGTTCGCGAGTCGCGTGCGGTCGACGGCGTTCGCCACGATGATCGCGACCGGGGGGACGAGCGCCATCATGTAGACATCGAGCTTGCTCGACATCAGTGAGTACGGGATGAGCACTGCCAGTATCCAGTTGATGTTGAGCCGCTCCTCGCGCCAGCGGGCGATCAGCGCGGCGACGAGCGCGGCGAACCACGGGAAGAGGAAGCCGGGCGAGTGGAGGAGGTAGAACCACGGTGGCGACTGATGCACCCATGCGCCGATGGCGCGTCCGGCGAGCTGCTTCTGCAGCACCTCGTGCGTGTACGCGCCGCCGCCGAGGGTCATCGCAGGGATGAACCAGAGCAGCGGGATGACGACCATCGCGGCGACGCCAGGAATGTACTTCGCTCGCGGCACGCGGTGTAACCGCCAGCATTCGAGCGCGAAGAAGACGATTGCGATCACGGGCGCCATCGGCCCTTTGATCAGCGTGGCGATGCCGAGGGCGATGCCGGCGAGCATCAGAGTTGCTGGTTGCCGGTTGCCGGTTGCCGGATCTGGCAACCGGCAACTGGCAACTAGCAACTGAATCCGCCAGATCGCGAAGGTGATCAGG
>DASXHZ010000093.1:0-45790 GCA_036488085.1 Thermoanaerobaculia bacterium | reverse complement strand
TGACGCTCTTGGCCGTCACCGCGACGAAGAAGCGCTCGCTCAGAGCGCCGGCAGCGCGGCCGAAGCCTGTCATCGACGTGATCATCGTTTTCGTGTGGGGCTGGCTGAGAGCCAGCCCTTACACATCTCTCCAGAGTTTCTCGAAATCCCGCTCTGCGTCATCAGCCAAGGCATTCATGCGCTCCTCGATGCGCGCCCGCCATTCTTCCACGTCTCCGTCACGCGGCACGACGATCGGCTCGCCGTAGAGAAAGAGCGCGCGCGTGAACGGCCAAGGGATGACCATCCGGTCCCACGATCGCAACAGCTTTTTTTTTTTGCGGCGAAGGCGATCGGCACGATCGGCAATCCCGTGGCAGCGGCCGCGAGGACGATCCCCTCCTTGACGACGCGCGCCGGACCCTTCGGTCCGTCCGGCGTAATGACGAGGCTTCGGCCGGCGCGGGCCACCCGGATCATGTCGCGGAGCGCCTTCGCGCCGCCGCGCGTCGATGAGCCGCGCACCGATTCGACGCCGTACCAGTCGAACACTCGCGCGATGTACTCGCCGTCCTTCGACTGCGAAATGATCACGGTCGGCCGGCCATGCCACTTCGTGTGCAGCATTAGGAGCAGGTGACAGTGCCAGAAGGCGATGATCCACTGCGGTACGTCCGTGAGGTTCTGCACGCGGACGTGACGCACGCGCAAGGTCGCGTAGAGGCTGCGAATGAAGAGGGATGCGAGGAACGCAACGAACTTCATACCGTGACCGGCCGCTCCTCTTCGAGAAACTGGAGGTCGTAGAGCTTGCGATAGACGCCGCGGCGCGTCAGGAGCTCCTCATGGCTGCCAGCCTCGGCGATCTCCCCCGCGTCGAGTACCACGATCTTGTCCGCGCTGCGGATGGTTGACAGCCGGTGCGCGATCACCAGAGTCGTACGCCCGCGCATCAACATCTCGAGCGCTCCCTGGACCAGGCGCTCCGACTCGGTGTCGAGCGCCGACGTCGCCTCGTCGAGCACCAGGATCGGCGGATCCTTGAAGAGAGCGCGCGCGATGGCGATCCGCTGCCGCTGTCCGCCGCTGAGCAGCACACCCGACTCGCCGATGTTCGTGTCGTATCCGTTCGGGAGCGCGCTGATGAAGTCATGCGCATTCGCGGCGGTCGCGGCGGCGATCACGAGCGACTCGTCGACGTCGCTCCGGCCGTACGCGATGTTGTTCTTCACCGTGTCGTTGAACAGGATCACTTCCTGCGTCACGAAGCCCATCAGCCGCCGCAGCGACTCGAGATTGACGTCGCGAACGTCCGTGCCGTCGATCGTGATGCGGCCGGACGTCACGTCATAGAAGCGCGGCAGCAGATTGACGAACGTCGACTTCCCGGCGCCGCTGCCGCCGACGAGCGCCACGATCTCGCCCGGCGCCACGTCGAGGTTCACGGCGCGCAAGACCGGTTGATCGTTGTATGCGAAGCTGACGTTCTCGTAGCGAATCCCGCTGCCGACCGCCGCCAGCCGCGGCACGTCCGGCTTCTCGACGACCTCGTTGTGGATGTCGAGCATGCGGAAGACGCGCTCCGCGGCGCTGAGCGCGGTGTTCACCGACAGGTTGACCTTGTTCAGCTTCTTGACCGGCTGATACATCGCGCCGAGGGCTGCCATAAACGTGAGGAGCTCGCCCATCGTGAGCGTGCCGTTGGCGATCCGGCGCTGCGCGTAATAGAAGAGCGCCAGAATGCCGACGCCGGTGATCACCTCCATCACCGGCGACGTCAGCGCCTGGATCTTCTGCGCCTTCAGGTTCGAGCGGAGGTGCCGGCGGGTCGCCTCTCGGAAGCGTCCGATCTCGAAGCGCTCCATCGTGAACGCCTTCACGATGCGGACGCCGCGAATCGTCTCCTCGAGCAGCGTCGCCATGTCGGCCATCCGCTCCTGCGAGCGGTGCGTCGTGGCGCGGAGACGCAGCCCGAAGTGGACAACTGGGAAGACGAGCAACGGTCCGATGAGGAGCGTCACGACCGCCAGCTCCGGCGTCTTCCAGAAGACGAGGATGATCAGCCCGACGAGCGTGATCGACTCCTGGAAGAGATCGCCCATCCGCGTCGAGACGGCCGCCTGGATTGCGTCGGCGTCCGAGACGATGCGGCTCACCATCTCGCCCGTCGACCGCTCGGAGAAGAACCGGTGCGACTGGAAGATCAGGCGCTCGTACAACTCGTTGCGCAGGTCGCGGACGGTCGAAAGGCCGACCTTCTGGAAGGCGTACTCCGAAAAGAACGACGCGAAGGCGCGGATGACGAAGACGATGAAGAGCGCCCAGAGGATGCGGTGAAACTGTTCCTTCCGCGATGCACCATCCCACCAGGTGTGAAAGCTCCGGTTCGCATCGTCGAGGGCGTTCACGATGACGCCGCGCTGCCCTTCCGGCTTGTCGCGGCGGAGCATGAAGTCGGCGACCCTGTTCTTCACCGTTTGCTCGCGCGACGGATGCTCGCGCACCACCTGCGTCGCACCGGGCGGCGAGAGACCGATGTCGACGATCGGCTGCAGCATCCCGATCATCGCAGTCTGCGTGATCGCAAACGCGATCATCGAGCCGAAGGCGAGGAGCGCCCATCCCTTGTAATGGCGTAGGTAGCGGTAGAGCCGGCGCAGGACTTTCATCGCTCTTTCACCGCCGTACCGCGCTCATGATCGCTTCAGCGGCGCGGCGGCTCGCGCCCGGCTCGCCGAGCTTCGTCCGGACCGTTGCGAGCTCGTCCCTCACCCATCGATTGTATTCCGGCTCGAGGAGCTTCCGCGCCTCGGCCGCGATGCGCTCGCCGTTCACGTCCCGCTGCAATAGCTCCGGTACGACTTCCTGGCCAGCGATGATGTTCACGAGGCTGAAATGCGGTACGCGAACGAGCCGCTTCCCCAGCCAATGCGTCAGCCGTGAGAGCCGGTACATGACGACCACCGGCGTGCCGAGGATCGCGCACTCCAGCGTGGCGGTACCGGAAGACGACAGCGCGACGTCCGCCGCCGCGATGCCTTCGCCGCGGTCATGCGGGAGGACGGGAACGTCAGGGTTCTCCAGCTCGGCGTATTCGATCGTCGGCGCCTGGACGATGTACGCCTCGACGTTGCGATCGCGACGCAAGATCCGTACGGCGTCGAGCATCGCCGGCAGGAGGCCTTTCACTTCCTGCTTGCGGGAGCCAGGCAGCAAGGCGATGCGCGTGACTCCTTCCTTTGCGGCGGGTCGTTTCACGTCCGCCAACTGCTCGATCGTCGGATGGCCGACGTACGTCACCGCCACGCCGTGGCTGCGGTAGAAGTCCTCTTCGAACGGGAAGATGACGATCATCCGGTCGACCGTCTTCGCGATGTCGCGCACCCGGCTCTGGTGCCACGCCCAGATCTGCGGCGAGATGTAGTAGACAACCGGGATACCGAGCGCCTTGATCCGCTTCGCCGCGCGCATGTTGAAGCCGGGATAGTCGACGAGCATCACGGCATCGGGCCGCTCGCGCTCGATCGCTTCCATCAGGTCGCGCATCACGCGGCGGAAGAAGCGGATGTTCCGCAGCACGTTAAAGAGGCCAATGATCGCCATCTCGCGCGCGTGATGGAGCAGCGTCATCCCCTCGCGCGCCAGAAAGTCGCCGCCGATGCCGAACGTCGTCAGCGCCGGATCGAGCTTCTTCAGCTCGCGAACGACCTCGGACGCATGCAGATCGCCGGAAGCTTCGCCGGCGACGATCGCCAGCTTCATCGGAGCGGAAACGGGAACATCACCCAAGCCAGCACGATCCCGCCGAAGAAGAGGGAGAGGAAGACGAAGAAGAAAAAGCGGAGCCGCTCGGTGCGTCCGCTCTTCCACAGAAGCGTGAAGAAGAGCGCCGTTGCAACGGCGTAGATCAGCATCAGGACGATGTGGCTGCGGAGGAGGGTCACTCTTTTCTCCCCTCCGCGATGTCGAACGAGTCGACGACCAGGAGCAGGTTCATCAGGCCCGCGGTCAGCGTGAATGCCGTGCCGTACTCGAAGGTGATCGATGTGATGTCGCCGAAGTCGCGCATGTGGCGGGCGATGAAATACGCGATGCCGACGCCCATGGAGCCGAGCGTCGCGAGGAGGGAGAGGACGTTCCCCTCCTGTACGGTGTAGAGGCGGCCGTCGATCGAGAGTCCGATCACGAAGAGTGCGATCACGATCGCGAAGAAGGCGACGGCGCGGCCGCGGCGTCCGAGGTAGAAGTGGCCGAGGCCTGGGACCAGGAGCGCCAGCACCATTGCGGTGATGGTTCGTTTATTCATTCGTGATCGCGTCGAAGTGCGGGAGCAGTTTATCGAACGTGACTCCCAAATCTTCCGGCACCAGACGTGTCTCCGATGTGACGCTCATGAAATTCGTGTCGCCGCCCCACCGCGGCACGATGTGCACGTGGTAGTGGTCGGCGAAGCCGGCGCCCGCGATCTGCCCGAAGTTCATGCCGATGTTGAAACCGTCCGGTTTGTAGACGTCCGAGAGGATCCGCTGCGCCTCGGCGGTCAGGCGGATGAGCGAGTGCAGCGAGCCGTCGCTGCTCTCGAACAGCCTCGCCTCATGTGCCAGGGGCGCGACCATCAGGTGGCCGTTCGTGTACGGATAGCGGTTCATCATCACGAGAGCCTGGCCGCCGCGGAAGAGCGTGAGCGTGTCGCGCCGATCGGAATCGCCGGCCGCGATACAGAAGATGCAGCCGGGTGGCGCGTCGGACTTCGGAGCGGTCAAGTAGGGATATCTCCAGGGGGTGAAGAGAACGTGCAATCTACTCCGCCGCGGCCGCCGATTCCTCGGACGACTCGACCTCCGGTACCAGCGTCCCGTCGGCGATGGCGCGGTTGATCAGTTCCTTCAGTTCCTTCCCCGGCTTGAAATACGGGATCTTCTTCGAGGGTACTTCCACCTTTTCGCCGGTCTTCGGGTTCCGTCCCGTGCGCGACTTGCGGTTGCGCAGGCGGAAGCTGCCGAACCCGCGGAGCTCGATCTTCTGGCCGTTGCGGAGCGAGTCGACGATCGAGTCGAAGACGATGTTGACGATCGTCTCGGCCTGTTTCTTCGTGAGCTGCACGACGCTCGCGACCTCGTCGACGAGCTCCGCCTTGGTCATCACGCCCGTTTTGCCATCGCTGCCCTGTTCCTGAAGATCGGAGTCGACCACGCTTGCCTCCTCGCTCATTGTGCCGGCCACTGAAAGAGAAACCGGGGCGTGCGACGGTTGAGAATCTGTTCGCTGAAAATCTTCTCGATGGTCGAGCGGCTCTCGCTTCCCGAGCCGCTCATCACGTCGAACAGAGTCGGTTTCCGGCGGCGGGGATAAATCGTCGCCGGCTTACCGTGCACGCCGCCCAACTTCGCGGCCATGCGTACGGCGTCATCGAGACTGCCCAGGCTGTCGACGAGCTTGAGAGAGAGAGCCTGCTCACCGGTGAAGATGCGGCCGTCGGCAATCTTCACGACGTCCGCTTCGGTCATTTTTCCCTTGCGTCCCGCGGCCACCGCGCGGATGAACTGCGAGTGGAGCTGCGCCACGACGTTCTGCAAATACGCGCGCTCGGCATCGGTCATGTCGCGGTAGGGCGAGCCGATGTCCTTCATCGCGCCGGCGGTGATCGTCTGCGGCTTGATCTTGGCCCACTCGATGAGGTCCTTCGTCTCCATCCACTGGAGGATCACGCCGATCGACCCGGTGATGGAGCCGGGGTTGGCCACGATCCGGTCGCACGCGGCGGCGATGTAGAAGCCGCCCGACGCCGCGACACTGTCGAGCGACGCCACGATCGGTTTCCCGCTGCTGGCACGCACGGAGCGGATCGTCTCGTAGATCTCCTGCGACGGCGCGATGGCGCCGCCGGGGCTGTTGATGCGCATGACGATGGCGCGGACCATCGAGTTGTCGGCATAGCGATGGAGCGCCTCGATCGTGTCGCGCGCATCGACGATCTCCCCTTCAATGGGAACGATCGCGACCTTCGAGCCGGAGATCGAGAACTCGCCCTCATCAGAGTGCGACATCGCGAAGAACGCCAGGAGAAAACCGCCGACTACGAGCGCGAGAAGGCACCCACTGAAAGCGCCAACGAAAAACACTCCGGTCCGCGATTTCTTACGCGGCGCGAGCGGCTGTAACACTGGCGCCGCTTCGACGTTCGGATCTTCGACGTTCGGATCGGGGGGGGTCGGGTCGAGCTCCGCCATGATCAGCTCTGCGTGTCGCTCTGCGGAGGCTCTTCGGCTGGAGGCTCTTCGGCTGGCGGCTCCGCCTCCTCTTCATGCGTTCCGTAGTGAGCGCGCTCTTCTTCCGTCAGCGGCTCCACGTCGCGCATCGTCAGTCCGATCTTCCGTTCCGTCGCATCCATCTTCAGGATGCGCGCACGAAGCGGCTCGCCGGGCTGGTAGATGCGCTCGAGCTTCAGCTTTCCGTCGCGCGAAATCTCGGAGATGTGCGCCAGCGCCTCGACGCCGTCGGCCAGACGGACGAAGATCCCGAAGTCGGTGATCTTCGAGACCGTCCCGATCACTTCGTCGCCGACCTGGTGCGTTTTCGCGAAATCGTCCCAGCCGTTCGGCAGGAAGTCGCGGACCGAGAGCGACAGCCGCTGGTTCTCGGCGTCGACGTTGACGACCTTCGCTTGGATGGCGTCGCCCTTCTTGAGCACCTCGCTCGGATGCTTGATCCGGCGGTTCCACGCCATGTCGGAGATGTGAATGAGGCCGTCGATCCCCTCTTCGACTTCGACGAAAGCGCCGAAGTCGGTCAGGTTCCGCACCTTTCCGTTGATGACGCTCCCGACCGGATAGCGCTGGGCAACCGTCTCCCATGGATTCTGTTCGAGCGCGCGGAGCGAGAGCGAGATGCGGCGGTTCGCCGTGTTCACGTCGCCGACCACCGCCTCGACTTCGTCGCCGATCGTGAGGATCTTCGACGGGTTGCGTACCTTCTTCGTCCACGACATCTCGGAGACATGGATGAGGCCCTCGACCCCTTCCTCGAGCTCCACGAACGCGCCGTAGTCGGTGAGCGAGACGACCTTCCCCTTCACGCGCGAGCCGAGCGGATACCGCTGGTGCACGTCGCTCCACGGATCGGGCGACTTCTGTTTGTACCCGAGCGAAACTCGCTCGTTCTGCGGATCGAACTTCAGCACCATCACGTCGATCTCGTCGCCGACGTTGAAGTACTCGGACGGATGTCCGACGCGGCCCCACGAGATGTCGGTGATGTGCAGCAGACCGTCGACGCCGCCGAGGTCGACGAAGACGCCGTAGTCGGTGATGTTCTTGACCACGCCGTGCGTCGGCTTTCCTTCTTCCAGGCGGCTGAACGTCTCCGCCTTCTGGTGCTGCTGCTCGACCTCGACGACCGCGCGGCGCGAGAGAACGATGTTGTTCCGCTTCTTGTCGAAGGAGACGATCTTGAACTTCGAGTCGTGACCCTTGAGCGAGTCGAGGTTTTTGATCGGCTTCGAGTCGACCAGCGATCCGGGGAGGAACGCCTTGACGCCGCCGACGTCGACCGACAGGCCGCCCTTGACGCGGTCGATGACGCGTCCGGTGATCGGCTCCTCGGCTTTGAATGCCGCCTCGATGTCGTCCCAGACACGCATACGCGCCGCCTTCTCGCGCGAGAGGATCACGTATCCGGACGGGTCTTCGAGCCGCTCGATGAAGACTTCGACGTCATCGCCGCGCTTCACCTTGACGGTGCCGTCGAATGACGTCACTTCGGCGACCGGCAGCAACCCCTCAGACTTGGCGCCGACGTCGACGACGACGTCGGTCGGGGTCACCTTCAACACCTTTCCGATGACGATCTCGCCTTCGGTGAGCGTCGACTTCGAGTACAGGCTGAGCAGCTCGTCCATGCCGAGCCCCTCTAGATTGTTTCCCGTATCCGTCTGGCGGATCGACGGATTCGCTTTCTTTGGTTCGTCACTGGACGGCATTGGTCTGGGAAACCTCCACGAGAGCTCGGGCATCTCGGCAACTGCCGAAACAACGCTAAGTTGTTGATAGTAGCCGAAATCTGAGTTTACCGGCGAGGTGGAGAGGCGTCAAGAAAAGGTGGTTCAGCCGGCTGGATTCCGGACTTTGCCTACGATCCGTAGAACGACCTCATCGATCGAGAGATCGGATGTGTCGACCACCACATATGTCTCGTCGTACGAAAGTGGCGAGTCGGCGCGCGTGGAGTCCTGCTCGTCGCGCTGCTCGGTCTCGGCGAGAACCTGCTCCATCGTAACCGGCGTCCCCTTCTGTTGCAGCTCGTGAAACCGCCGCTCCGCTCGTACTTCGGGACGCGCCGTCAGGAAGAACTTGTACGGCGTGTCGGGAAAGACCTTCGTCCCGATGTCGCGCCCCTCGAGGACGCCTCCGCTTCGTCGCCCGAGGTCCTGCTGGAGTCTGACGAGAACGCGGCGCACGCCCGGCACGGTCGATACGTCGCTCGCGGCCATGCTCACCTCGGGGGTCCGGATCAGAGACGTCACGTCGTCGCCGTCGAGCAGTGTCCGCGCCTTCTCGCCCGGCACGAAGTCGATGCGAACGCGCGACGCGAGGTCGGTGAGCTTGGTCTCGTCGTGCGTGTCGATGCCGGCGCGCAACGCCGCGAGTCCGATGGCGCGGTACATCGCGCCGGTGTCGATGTGCGGGAGGGCCAACGCACGTGCGACCAGGCGGCTCGTGGTCGTCTTGCCGACGCCCGAGGGCCCGTCGATGGCCACTATGATCGAACGGACCGGCGGCTGCATCGCGCCTCAGCGGCCGCGTGCCGCTCGCGTTCGCGGCGCTTTGCCGGCGGGTGTACGCCGTTTCGAGGCTGCGGTTTTCGCCGCCGGCTTCTTCTTCGCGGCGGTCTTCGGCCTCGCCGGCCGTGCGGTGCGCCGGGGCTTCGGCGGCGCTTTCGGCTCCATGTGCGTCGACAGCAGTTTCACTTCCTGTTTCGTCAGCTCGCGCCAGTCGCCGGGCGTCAGCTTCGGATCGGAGATCGGTCCGATCGCCACGCGGCGGAGTTTCGTCACCGGATGGCCGACCGCTTGGAACATCTTGCGGATCTGCTGCGTCCGTCCTTCGCGCAGCTTCACCTCGTACCAACTGTTCCCTTCCTCGAGGCCCCGTCCGGTCGTCTTCATCTGCTCGATGCCGCATGGAAGCGTGCGCTTGCCGTCGATGGTGATGCCGCGCTGCAGCTTCTCAACCATCCGCGCTTCCGGGACGCCGCGCACTTTCACGTGATACGTCTTCACGGAGCCGTGCCGCGGATGCGAGACCTTGAACGCGAGGTCGCCGTCGTTGGTGAGGACGATCAAACCTTCGGAGTGGAAGTCGAGACGGCCGACGGGATAGATGCGCTCGCGGATGCCGCGCACCAGGTCGATGACGGTCTTGCGTCCCTGCGGATCCTCGACCGTCGTCATCACTTCTTTCGGCTTGTAAAGGAGGATGTAGCGATGCGGCTCGGCGCGCGTGATCAGCTTGCCGTCGACCTTGATGTGATCGCGTCCGGCCATCGCCCGGGAGCCGAGCTCGGTGACGACACGTCCGTTCACCGTCACGCGCCCTTCCCGAATCATCGCTTCCGCTTCGCGTCGCGACGCGAATCCGGCGTGGGCGATTATTTTTTGCAGTCGCTCCAGTTGCATCACTCTCGCTGTTGGCTGCTGGCGGACGATTCTAACTCTGCTCGCCGTTCTGAGCGCTCTCCAATTCGGCAAGCGCTTCCGCTTCGGCGCGCTCCGTCTCCTCCGCGCTGATCTCCTGCACTTCGGATGCAGGCGTCGGCTCGGCGCTGCTGATCGCGGCGACGAGATCGTCGCTCATCGCTTCGCCGATGAGATCGCCGAACTCTTCGAGCCGCGGCAGATCGCGAATGTCGTTCAAGCCGAAGTGCACGAGAAAGTCTTTCGTGGTGCGGTAGAGGAACGGCGCGCCGACGACGTTCTTGCGCCCCGCGACGCGAATCATCCGCCGCTCCAGCAGCGTGCGAATGACGCCGGTGGAATTCACGCCGCGAATGTCGGAGATCTCCGGCGCGGTCACCGGCTGGCGATACGCGGTGATCGCGAGGGTCTCGAGCGCCGCGAGCGAGAGGCGGTTCTCCCCCTTTTTCGCGAAGTAACTCTTGAGCACCGAGTCATGCTCGGCGCGCGTGGCGAGCCGCCATCCGCCCGCCGTCTGTTCCAGCGCGAAGCCGCCGACGTTTTCGTCGAGCACTTTCCGCAACTCGTCGAGCTGCGCCACGACGTCCGCTTCCTTCTCATCCAGCGCCTCGGCCAGATCGTTCGTCTTGACCGGCTCGGTCGCGACGAAGAGGATCGCCTCGATGGCGCTTCGTAGTTCCTTCGGATCCATTCAGTCTCTTTTCACGCGTCGAACAGCGCGAACTGCGCCGTGTCGATCTGGTTTTCAGTCTTCTTCATGACGATCTCGGCGAAGGTGTCGCTCTGCCGCAGCGAGAGGCCGCCGAGGCGCACGAGCTCCAGCGTGGCCAGGAAGAGCGCGATCAGCTCGTCGCGGCCGCGGCCCTCCAGGAACCACTGCAGCCGGAGCTCGTCGCGTTCGGTCACCTTCTGGTAGATCTCGGACATCTTCTCCGAGACTTTGTGCACCGTCCGCTGCAGCTCGATCGACTGCGGGTGCGCTTCTTTGTAGCGATTGAGCGCCGTGCGGAACGCGTCGATGAGATCGAAGAGCGAGACTTCGCTCATGTCGATCTCCGACGCCTCGGTGCCGGGCATCTTCGTCGGCGGACGCTTCCACATCCCCATCCGGACCACGTCGAGCTCCGCGAACGTCTCGGCCACCGCCTTGAAGCGCTGGTACTCGAGCAGCCGGTCGACCAGCTCCTTGCGCGGGTCGTCCAGCCCCTCCGCCGACTCGTCGCGCGGCAGTAGCATCTTCGACTTGATGTTGATCAGCACCGCCGCCATGTAGACGAAGTCGGCGGCGATCTCGAGGTCGAGCTGCTCCATCGTCTCGAGATACAGGTTGTACTCTTGCGTGATCCGTGCGATCGGGATGTCGTAGATGTCGATCTCGTTCTTCTTGATGAGATGTAGCAGCAGATCGAGCGGGCCCTGGAACGCAGGTACGGTGACCTTGTACGCGTTCGACTCTTCGTCTTCGATCTTCTCTTCGTCCGGCATGTTCGTCATTCGCGCAACTCGGGATAGTCGATCTTCACGGCTTTGCGGACGTTCTCCATCGTCTCCTGCGCCCGTTCGCGCGCTTTGCGGTTTCCCTCGCGCAGGACGTCCCAGACGATCGACGGATCGCGGTCGATCTCTTCGCGGCGGGCGCGGATCGGCGCGAGCTTCTCGATCATGATCTCGGTCAGCAGCTTCTTGTCGTCGACGCAGCCGATCAGCGCATTGCGGCATTCGTGATCGACGCGCGCCACGGTCTCCTCGCTCGAGAAGAGCTTGTGGAACTGGAAGAGGTTGCAGACCTCGGGACGGCCGGGGTCTTTCCGGCGCAGCCGCTGCGGGTCGGTGAACATGTTGGAGACGAGCGCGCGGATCTCGTCGGCGCTCGCCGTCAATCCGATCGTGTTGCCGTACGACTTCGACATCTTCCGGCCGTCGAGCCCCGGCACCTTCGGCGTCGCGGTGAAGAGCGGCTGCGGCTCGGGGAAAACGTCACCGTAGAAATTGTTGAAGCGCCGGACGATTTCGCGCGAGAGCTCGAGGTGCGATGCCTGATCCTCGCCGACCGGGACGAAGTTCGCGCGGTAGATGATGATGTCGGCCGTCTGCAGCAGCGGGTAGCCGAGGAAGCCGTACGTGTTGAGGTCTTTGTCTTCGATCTGTTGCTGCTGGTCCTTGAACGTCGGGACCCGCTCGAGCCACGGCAGCGGCGTCGTCATCGAGAGCAGCAGGTGCAGCTCCGCGTGCTCCTTCACTTCCGACTGCAGGAAGATCGTGCACTTCTTCGGATCCATCCCGGCGGCGAGCCAATCGGCGACCGCCTCGAACGTCGCCTGATGGACGTTCGAAGGATCGGCATAGTCGGACGTGAGCGCGTGCCAGTCGGCGACGAAGTAGTAGCAGTTGTAGCGGTCCTGGAGGTCGATCCAGTTCTTGACCGCGCCGAAGTAGTTGCCGAGGTGCACGCGGCCGGTCGGACGAAGACCGCTGAGGACGTATTGGTTTGGGTTCAAGTCGAGCTCGGAGCCGTTATCCGTTATCCGTTATCGCCAATCAACGACCGGATAACGGATGACGGGTAACGGATAACGCTTTAATGGCGCGCGAGTGTAGCAAAGTTAATCGCGGCTCGTGGCCGCGATTCGGGCACCGATGAGGCGTTGCACAACGCCGGTTGCACGTTCGACTCCGTCGCGTGCGAGAAGCTCGATGGCGACGTCCCGCGCGCGGTCCATCAGCGCGTGATCGCGGACGATGTTTCCGAAACGGAAGCGCGCGACGCCGGACTGCCGCGTGCCGAGGAACTCGCCGGGACCGCGGATCTGGAGGTCGCGTTCGGCGACTTCGAAACCGTCCTTCGTCTCCGCGAACGCCTTCAGGCGATCCTGCGCCTCGCCGGCCGCCTTCTCCTCGTGCATCAGGATGCAGTACGACTTCCGCTCGCCGCGTCCGACACGTCCGCGAAGCTGATGCAGTTGCGAGAGGCCAAAACGGCCGGCGTCGAGGATGAGCATGATCGATGCGTTCGGCACGTCGATGCCGACCTCGATGACCGTCGTCGAGACGAGGATGTCCACCTCTCCGCGCTTGAATCGCTGCATCACGGCGTCTTTGTCGGCGGACGACATGCGTCCGTGCAACATCGCAACACGGCGATTCGGAAATCGGCGTTGCGTCGCCTCGAACCCGACCGTGAGCGGCTTCAGGTTCGTCTTCTCCGACTCCTCGATGATCGGATAGACCACATACGCCTGGGCGTCGGATTCGATCTCGCGATCGATGAAGGCGTAAACGCGTTCGAGCTGCGGTCCGGTTCGCACTTCGGTCCGCACCCGTTGCCGTCCCGGCGGGAGCTCGTCGATGACCGAAAGCTCCAGATCGCCGTACATCGCGAGGGCAAGCGAACGCGGGATCGGCGTTGCGGTCATCACGAGGATGTCGGGCGTGTCCCCCTTCGCGAACAACTTCTGCCGCTGCTCGACGCCGAAGCGATGCTGCTCGTCGACGATCGCGAGGCCGAGCGATTTGAACTTGATCTTCTCTTCGAGCAGCGCGTGCGTCCCGACCACGAGCTGGATGTAGCCGTCGCGCAGACCCGCGATGAGCGTGCGCCGCTCGCCGGCCGTCATCGAGCCGGTCGCTTTCGTCATCACGACGGAGTGGTCAACTAGTTGACGAATGCGTTGCTCGTGCTGCTCCGCGAGTATCTCCGTCGGCGCCAGGAGCGCCACCTGATGTCCGTTGCGGATCACGACCATCGCCGCGATCAGCGCCACGATCGTCTTGCCGCTCCCGACGTCGCCCTGCAGCAGCCGGTACATCGGCTGGGTCGACTGGAGATCGTCCGCGATCTCCCGCACCACCCGCTTCTGCGCGCCGGTGAGGCGGAACGGCAGGATCTTCTTCACCTCGCCGCGCAGCGCATCGTCGACGGCGATCTTCCGCTCCTTCGCCTTCGTCTCCTCGGTTGCCCTTCGCACGCGCAGCGCGAGCTGAAAGCTGAAGAACTCCTGCAGGATGATCCGTAGATGCGCCGGCGAGCGCTGCGCGAGAAACCTTTCCGTCAGCTCCTCGGGATGGTGCAAGGCGGCAATCGCGTCGCGGAGCGGAATGACGCTGAGGGTGGCACGGACATCCTCCCGCATCGGATCGTCAATCTCCGGAAGCGCTTGCTCGATCGCCGTGGCGATGATCTTCCGAAGCGCACGCGGCGGAACGTTCGTGACCTTCGAGTAGATCGGAACGATCGCTCCCTGCTCTTCGTCGTCCCCCTCGAACTTCTCCCAATCGGGCGATTCGATCTGCAACGAGCCGTACGTCCCATGCCGCGGGATGCCATACACCGACAGCCGATCGCCGCGATCGATCTGGTCGCTCAGGTACGCCTGGTTGAACCAGATCAGCTTGATCCCACCGCTGCCGTCCTCGAGCACCGCCTCGAAGATCTTCATCCGGCGCCGCGGTGAGACATGCGACTTCGCCGAGATCACCTTCCCCCGCAGCAGCACCGGCTCATCGACATGCCGCCCCACCTCGGCGATCCGCGTCGGATGGCGCCGGTCTTCGTAGCGATACGGGAAGAACCAGAGGAGATCGCGAACCGTCTCGATGCCATGCGCGGCAAGCGCTCGGGCGCGCCCGTCCCCCACGCCTTTGAGGAATTGCACCGCGGTGTCGGGATTCATCGGCTCGATTGTGTACCGAGTGCCGCTCCGACGATCACTCTTCTACAAGGCGTAGCTCTGTGTAGCGCCGCCGACTCGGCGGCGATGTCACCCCAAACGCCGCCGAGTCGGCGGCACCACACAGAAGCGCCCTACTCGAAGACAGCCTTCATCGCCACGAGGCCGATCTTCACGAGGTCGCCGTCGTGGATCGTCACCGGCACCCCGGTCGGGATGCGCTGCTCATTGACGTAGGTCCCGTTCACGGTGCCGACTTCCTCGAGCACGTGGTACTCGGCTCCCGTGCGGAGGATCTTGGCGTGCCGGCGCGAGACCGAGCGGTTCGTGTCGACGGCGGTGAGGTCGACGTCGGGAAGGATTCCGGTGACCGGGTCGGCGCGGCCGATGGTCGTCTCGTCGCCGGTCGAGAGAAAGAACGCGGTTCCCGAAACCAGATCGACGATGCGGTGCTGCTTGGCCTTCGGCGGCGGAGCGATGTTCGTCGCCTCGAGCGAGTGATGATCGTCGTCGACCGGGCGGCCGACCAGCCGTTCGAGCAGCGTGTTCGCCTCGCGGAG
The DNA here is from genome assembly GCA_036488085.1 of Thermoanaerobaculia bacterium. Lineage (GTDB taxonomy): Bacteria > Acidobacteriota > Thermoanaerobaculia > Gp7-AA8 > Gp7-AA8 > DASXHZ01. The sequence continues at coordinate 30,893 of DASXHZ010000093.1, read as the reverse complement.
GCGTTTCGAGTACTTGCGGATGATGCGGACGGCGATCTCCGGATTCTTCCGGAGCATCTCGTCGAACTGCGATCCATTGATGACCAGGACCTTCACGTCCGACTTCGCGACGGCGTCGGCGGTACGCGGGGCGGATTCGAGGAGCGCCATCTCGCCGAAGAAGTCGCCCTTCTCGAGGTGCGAGAGGACGTGCGACTCGTCGTTGATGTGTTTGACGATCTCGACGTCGCCATCGAGGATGATGAACATCTCCGTGCCGAGGTCGCCCTGGGAGAAGATCAGGTCCCCGGTGGCGTACGTGGCGGTCCCCTCTTTCACCGGATCCTTTCCGCCTGTCGTCTTGAAAACCGCCTTCATCTGCTCGGTTACCTTCGTTCTCTCATCGCTCGACCGCGGGCTCCATGACCGTGAACGAGTGGTCCTGTGTGTTGAGACGAACGAGGGTACCGATCGGCATCAGGAGATTATCTCCATAATGCCCGAAGGGAAAGTCGCGCACAACAGGAATCGAGAGAGGAGCGAGGAACTCGCGCAGAAGGAGATCGATTTCAGCCTCGCTGCCGCAGTTTTTCAGCTTCCCGATGACCACACCACGGATGTGTTCGAGTCTACCGGACAGCCTGAGAGTGGTCAACATTCGGTCGATGCGATAAGGCCGCTCCTCGACCTCTTCCCAGAACCAGATCCCTCCGTCGATCCAGAAGTCGAACGGCGTTCCCACCAGCGCTTCGGTCAGCGACAGGCATCCACCGAACAAAGGACCTTCCGCTGCGCCCTCAAGCACTACTTGAGGTTCGGTGAAGCGATGCGTGAGCGGAGCGTCTCCGGCGAGCATCGACCAAAACCACTCCTCGTTTGCCGCTGAGAGACCGTCATGGAAGTCTAGGTTGACCATCGGCCCATGAAACGACCCGACGCCGGCGCGGACCGCCATCGCCTGATGGAGCGCCGTCAGGTCGGAGAATCCGATGACCGGCCGCGGGCTCGCGGCGATGGCGTCGTAGTCGATCCGGTCAAGGATCCGCATCGCGCCGTACCCGCCGCGGGCGAACAAGAACCCATCGAACTGCGGATCGCGAAGGAAGCGATTGACGATCTCGAGCCGCTCGTCGTCCGTCCCTGCAAGGTAGCTATGCGATCCCTGGTGCGCGATGTTGTCCGCCAGCGTGATGCGCAGCCCGCGCCGCTCGAGGTTCCGCTTGGCGTCTTCGATGCGCCGCGACTCAGAAGGCGAGGAGATCGCGAGGACGGCGAGATGGGAGTTGCGGTTGATCGAGCGGGGACGGCGAAGCGGCATGCGTTCGATTAGAGCATGGGTTACGAGGTTACGAAGTTACGAGGTTCGGCAACTCCGAAACCCCGTAACCTCGAAAACAAAAAGTGGAGCGGCTCGTAAGCCGAATTCTGTTCCGCCCCTCGCTTGCGCGAGGTGCGGCGGGGATCATTCATCTGCCACTCGCGTTGCCGCGGTGGTCGAGCAACCTACCCGGAGGCTTATACGGAAACGGGCGGTTCCACTGCCTCCCTATTTGGTCTTGCTCCGCAGGGGGTTTGCCATGCCGTCCCGCTCACGCGGTCCGCGGTGCGCTCTTACCGCACCGTTTCACCCTTGCCTCCACCTCTTTCGAGATAGTTCGGCGGTCTGTTCTCTGTTGCACTTTCCGTCGCGTCGCCGCGCCTGGCCGTTAACCAGCCTGCTGCCCGTGGGAGTTCGGACTTTCCTCCATGTCTCGCGACACAGCGATCCCCGAGCCGCTCCACATGGGAAGAGTAACAGAAGCGCCGCCTGCAAGGCGATCATCGATAGGCCATGAAAATGTCTTCTGTTAAATAGCTTCTGATTCAGCACTTACAAACGATGTCGGCACGCCGACATTAAAATTTCTCGCGGTTTTTCGGATCGGAAAAGTAGCTCATCCAATCCTCCTCCGCCGTCGCGCCCGGCTCTCTCTCTGCCGTCTCCAGCTCGCGCGCGAACTGCTGCGCGTCGACGACTTCGATCCTCCGGCCGCCCACCCGCGCCCCGAGCTCCCGGTCCGACGTCACGACGTGCGCATCGCGTGCTGCACGTGTCTGTTCGACGATCAGGTCATCCGCGGACCGCTTGCCGGCGAAGACGACCGTCGCGCCGCCGAGGTGACGCGCGAAGTTCGCGGGCTCGGGGCCGTCGAAGAAGAGCGTCACCTTCGTTCGCTTGGCGCGTGCGAACGAGGCAACGAGGCGCGCCAGCTCACGCTTCGACTCGACGGCGTCCCGGTCGGCGCGCATGGCGCCAAGGACGTTGCTGCCGTCAATCAGCCACACGGCCGGCTACTTCTTCGGGACGCTGACGACCGCCGGCTTCGACTCCGCGCGCAAGGCACTCGGAACCTGTTCGAGCCCCTGCTGCGCCTCAGCCTTCGTCTGGTAATGCCCCCAGAAGACGCGGTAGCAACCCTGGCCCTTGTATGAGACCGGGATGAACCAGACGTTGCTGCCGCCCGCCTGGATCGCCTTCGTGACCGAAGACGTCTGGCAGACTAGCTCGAACTGCACGGTGTACTTCCCCGCTGCCTGCGATGCGAAGGTCGTCGCCATCTCGTCGTAATGCGAGCGGATCGCTCCCTCTTTGACGTTTACTTTCGGGAGAGCCGCAGTCGCCGACCCGCTGTTCGTCATCGTCGCCACTCCGGCGGCGTTGCGTTCGATACGCGTCGTGTTCGGAGCGACATTTGCCGTGACGGGAGGTGCCGGTTTTGGAGTGATCTTGACCACCGGCGCGGCCTGCGGCGGCGGAACAGTCGCCGTGACCTGGTTCTGTGTAGCGCCGGCGACCTCGCCGGCGGGTTTTGCGGTTGTCGTCGTCGTTGCGGTTGTCGTTGTCGTCGTCTCGGTGACCGGGGTCGCAGCCGAGGTCGGCGGCGCTACACGAGGACGCGGCTTGTGCTTCACGACCACCGGTACGGGTGGCGCGTTCCGCGCTTCCCACCAGTTCCAGGCGTAGGGCGCGGCGACGCCGAGGCCGACCACGACGATCGCGAACATCATGAGCCATAGCCAGCGATCGGGTTTCGCGGCCTTCTTCACGACGTCCTTCATCGGCGGCGGCGGCGGTTCGGAGCTGGCGCTCGACACCGGCACGGCGGCCCGGCGGGCCGCTTCGATCTGTGCTTCGTCAAATCCCCACTGCGGTTCCGCCGGCGCGAGCGGCGGAGGCGGTACCGGCATCGCGATCGGTGGCGGCGCCGGAGTCGAAACCGGCATCGTCACCGGCATTTCCAGCGTCGGCCCCGGCTCCTCGGGATGCACAAGTTCCGGTGCATTCTGCTCCATCGCTACTTCGTCGTCGGTGTCCCACGCCGACATCGCCGGCTGTTCCGGTGCGTCGTCAAACGACCATTGGTCAGCCGCTTGCGGAGCGGCGCCGCCCTCGCGACGCGTCAGAACGCCGATCGTCCCGAGCGCCAGCAGCAGCTTATAAACGTTGAACGCGTCCTTCCCCGACTCCACCGACACCTCGGCGGCATTCCGCGATCCGTCCACGTGCGTGACGATCTGCTCCGCCTCGTCGTTCAGGCTGAGGCGCGAGAACTGCTCGTCGAAATCGGCGCCGCGGGCGAAGACGGCATTGCCGCCGTCGAGCGCCCGCTCCACTTTGGCGCGGTCGTTGTCCGTGACGATCAGCTCCACGATGAGCTGCGGCAGAGAGAAGAGCGTTCCCTCCTCCCGTTTCGGCAGATAGTCCGCGACGATGTTGTACGTCCCGGCGCCCCAGGCCGCGATCGAGCGGACGGCGCCGATCACCTGGACGCGGCGCGCCCACGAAAGCTCTTTCTTCGTGATGAAGCCGAGGCCGAGGAGCGCGTCGCCGAGCGTCTCGTTCTCTTTGCGGCGCGAGAGCGCCTGCTTCACATGCTCGCGCGTCACCTTGTTCGCGCGCAGCAGGATCTCGTCGACGCTGTCGGAGCGGTCGTTCGTGCTCGCCGACAGGACGTCGCCGTTCTTGAAGTAGATGATCTTGATGATGCCGTCGTTCTCGAATCGGACGGCTCCGGTGAAGCCCTCCCGCCCCAGCTCGACGAGACGATCGATGACGTTGATCTCGCCGATATCACCTTCCAGCTTCATCCGCACAACCTTTCACAAAACGATGTGGACCGTGTCGATTATCGCATTGAAAGAGCGCAGAGCGCAGAGCGCAGAGCGCAGAACGCGCAGTGAAACTTCTCCGCTCTGCGCTCTCCTCACTGCGCTCTGAACTACGCGTGCAGTTCCTTGAAAACCCGCTGCCCGACCGTCCGCCCCAAAACGTGAACGAGGTCCTGTTCGGACGCCTGCTTCACGGCGGACAAAGAGCCGAATCGCTCGATCAGCAGCTTGCGGCGCTTCTCGCCGATGCCCGGCAGGTCTTCCAGCTCGCTGTGCAGCACGCGTTTCGAGCGGCGGCGGCGGTGCGACGAGACGGCGAAGCGGTGCGTCTCATCGCGGACCATCTGCAGCAGTTGCAGCGCGACGTCGTGCCGGTCGAGGCGCAGCGGCTCCTCGCGGTCGGGCAGATAGATCTCCTCTTCCCGTTTCGCCAGCCCGGCGATCGTGATCTCCTCGATCCCGAGCTTGTTCAGCGCCGTCAGCGCCGCGTTGAGCTGCCCGCGGCCGCCGTCGATCAGGATCATGTCGGGCAGCGGCTTCGACTCGTCGAGCAGGCGCCGGTAGCGCCGGTCGACCGCCTCCGCCATCGAACGGAAGTCATCCGCTCCGATGACGCTCTTGATGTTGAAGACACGATATTGGTTCTTGTCCCACTTCCCGCGGTCGAGCACCACCATGCCGGCGACCGAGTCGGAGCCCTGGATGTTCGAGATATCGAACGACTCGATCCGCTGGATCTCTCCCGGCGCGCCGAGGAGTTGGCCGAGACGCGAAGCCGCGATCTGGAGCCGGTCCTGCGTCGATTTGCGGAACCGCGACTCGTGCGAGAGCCGTGCATTGCGATTCGCTAGCTCGATCCGGTCGACCCCTTTCCCGCGCTGCGGCACGCGAACGGCGACCTTGCGGTTCGCCTGATTCGTGAGCCACTCGCTGGTCAGGTCGGCGTCCTCGATGTCGAACGGGATCAGGATCTCCGGTGGAATGAAGAGGTTGTCCTGGTAGTAGCGCTGGAGGACCTCGCTCAGAAAGTGCGCCGGTGCGTACTCGCCGACCTTCTCCCAGAAGAGCTCCCGGCGGTCGACGACGTTGCCGTCACGCAGCACGAAGAGCTGCACCGCGACGTCGGTCCCCTCCTCGTACAAACCCCACACGTCGACGTCTTCGGATCCTGCCGAGGCAACCTGCTGCTCCGCTTGGATACGCTCCACCGTCCGAATCAGGTCGCGGTAGTAGGTTGCGAGCTCGTAGCTCTCCCCTTCCGCCGCGCGGTACATGCGTCCGGTCAGGCGTTCCTGCAGCTCGCGAGACTTCCCGCCGAGGAACAGGACGACGTCGTCCACCATCTCGCGATACTCCTGGGGCGTAGTGAGCCCGACCACACACGGGCCGAGGCACTGGTGCATGTCGTAGTAGAGGCACGGTCGCGTGAGAGCGTTCTTCCCCTCGACGATGTCGAGATCGCAGCTCCGCAGCTTGAACTGGTCGGCGATCAGTTTGAGAATCCGCCGAGCGGTACCGGCGAAGAACGGCCCGAAGAAGAGATCGCCTTTCTTGCGATCGACCCGTCGCGTAAAAACGACCCTCGGGTAATCCTCGGAGGTCGTGACCTTGATGTACGGGTACGTTTTGTCGTCGCGGAGGAGGATGTTGTACCGCGGCTGGTGCGTCTTGATGAGGTTGTTCTCGAGGAGGATCGCCTCGAGCTCGTTGTTCGTCGTCAAGAAATCGATAGCGTCGATCTCGGCGACCAGCGACATCGTCTTCGGGTCGCGCAGACCCTTCCCGACGATGTACGAGTTCACCCGGTTACGGAGATTCCGAGCCTTCCCGACGTAGATGACCTCGCCTGTCGAATTCTTGTGAAGGTAGACGCCGGGACGCTCAGGCAGCTCCTTGATCCGCCGCTTCAGGCGGTCGATGCGCGAGTCCATGAGCGTGGGTACAACAATACCGGACGAGCCGATCATCCGATACCTGTGTAGCGCCGCCGACTCGGCGGCGTGGCGTCGGAAACCGCCGCCGAGTCGGCGGCGCTACACAATGCTGTTCAGGAACGCGGTCGCCGCCCCGCGGAATTCGTCGGTCCACTCGTGCCCGCCTGTGAAGACGCAGGTCTCGATTTCGGCACGGCCACGGAGAAAGCTCAAGTCTTTGTTGAACTTTTCCTCGTTGTACCAGTTCTCGTACTTGCCGCGGCCGAGGAGTGCCGGCGGGAGGTTGGGTGAGGTGACGTCGGGAGGAACGTCTCCGCTGAGCGAGATCACCCCGTCGCACGGGATGTTCATCGCCGCCCGCCACGCCATTGCCACCCCTTGCGAGAAGCCGGCAAAGACGAGCCGGGTACGCTCCGGAAAGGCGGCAATCACCCGCTGCACATAGACAATGTTGTCCGCGATCGCCTCTTCCCGATCCTGCCGTGTCATCCAGCACGCACCGGTCTCGTCGTTCTTGGCGTAGAACCGATTCAGCCCCTGGATGCTGACCAGCGTCCACTCGCCGGAGCCCGAGATCTGCTCCAAGTCCCGGAGCATGATCTCAGCCGTCTGCCCGTATCCGTGGAAGCCCACGAGATAGCGCGAGGAACCCGGCCGGACGAGGTACCGCCCATGGATCGTCGTCTCGATGAGATGCGTTTCGGCCATGATTCAGCGCACTGACTGGTCAATATATTGACGAGTCAGTGACGGCGCCATTCTCCCCTTATCATGCGCGCCGTGCAATTGACCCTGGTCGTCCCCTGCTACAACGAAGAGCAGCGCCTCGACCTCGACGCCTTCCGGAACTTCCACGCCGGCAGCGACCAGGTCGGTTTCCTCTTCGTCGACGATGGCAGCCGCGACGGGACGCGCCGCCTCCTCCAGGCGAACGGCTTCGACGTCCTCGGGCTCGACCGGAACGTCGGAAAAGCGGAGGCGGTGCGGCGCGGGATCGTCGCCGCCATCGACCGCGGTGCCGACGTCGTCGGTTTCTGGGATGCCGACCTGGCGACCCCCCTCGCCGAATTGCCGCTGTTCCTCGACATCATGCGGGAGCGTCCGGCCATCGAGATGGTCTACGGCGCGCGTGTCCGCCTCCTCGGCCGCACCATCAGCCGCCAGGAAAGCCGTCACTACTTCGGCCGCGTCGGCGCCACCCTCATCTCCCGCACCCTCGGGCTCGCCGTCTACGACACCCAATGCGGCGCGAAGCTCTTCCGCGTCAACGACACGATCCGGCAGCTCTTCGCGACACCGTTCCTCTCGCGCTGGATCTTCGACGTCGAGATCCTCGCGCGATTCGTGAAGGCTCGCGGCCGCGACGCCGCGGCGCGCGCGATCTATGAGCTCCCGCTTCGGGCCTGGAAGGACGTCCAGGGCTCCAAGCTCCGCTCGACCGATTTCCTTCGCGCGCTCCGCGATCTGTGGAGAATACGGGCAGCGTACAAACGATGAACGACCTCTCGAGCCTTGCCGCCGGCCTGACCGGCTCCGAAATTCTCAAGATCGCCGGCCAGATCCGCGAGCTCGCCGCAAGCGGCCGCGAAGTCTGCAACCTCACGGTAGGCGACTTCTCGCCGAAAGAGTTCCGTATCCCGAAGGAGCTGGAGACCGCGATCGTCGACTGCCTGCACGCGGGCGAGACGAACTACCCGCCGTCCGACGGGACGATGGAGCTCCGCCGCGCCGTCGCGAAGCTTTACAAGGACGAGTTCGGGCTCGACTACGGCGTGCAGTCGGTCCTGATCGCCGGCGGCGCGCGGCCGATCATCTACTCCGCGTACGCGGCGACGGTCGACCGCGGCGACAAGGTCGTCTATCCGATCCCGTCGTGGAACAACAATCACTACACCTATCTGATGGGCGCCGTCCCCGTCGAGATCCCCGTCGGCCCCGAGTCGAACTTCCTCCCCACCGCCGAGATGCTCCGCCCGCACGTGGCCGACGCGCGCCTCATCGCGATCTGCACGCCGCTCAACCCGACCGGCACGGTGATGTCGCGCGACGAAGTCGAGAAGATCGCGCGGCTCGTCGTCGAAGAAAACGAGCGACGGAAGGCCGCGGGTGCACGCGCGCTGTATCTAATGTGGGACTCCGTCTACTGGATGCTGACGTTCGGCGAGTCGCACCACTACCCGCCGCCGCAGCTCGTCCCCGAGGTGATGCCGTACACCATCTTCGTCGACGGCATCTCGAAGGCGTTCGCCGCAACCGGCGTACGCGTCGGCTGGACCGTCGCACCGCCGCCGATCACCGCCGCCATGCGCGACATCATCGGCCACCTCGGCGCGTGGGCGCCGCGCGCCGAGCAGCTCGCGACTGCACAGGTTCTTGGGCAGCGCGACGCGGTGCGCGCCTATCACAATCAAATGATCCGGGAGCTGCAGCTCCGCCTCGACCTGCTGCACGACGGCATCGAGGCGATGCGCGAGAAAGACGGCCTCCCCGTCCGCGCCATTCCGCCGCAGGGGGCGATCTATCTATCGGTCCAGTTCGACCTGATGGACCGCGGCTTCAAGACCAACGAAGAAATCCGCCGCTTCCTCCTCGATCGCGCCGGTTTCGCGGTCGTGCCGTTCCAGGCGTTCGGCCTCAAGAGCGAGACCGGCTGGTTTCGCCTGTCCGCGGGCGCCGTGTCGCCGAAGGACATCCAGGACGGCCTCGGACGGGTGCGCGAGGCGTTGTTGTCGTTGTGAATCAGAGCGGAGTGAGCAGAGCGCAGAGCGCAGAGAGGTGGCGGCGTTGCCTCTGCGCTCTGCGCTCTGCCCTCTGCGCTCTCGGCATAACCCTACTGGTATCGTGCGCACCGCCCGCACATCACCCGACACCCACCCCGCCCCGCGTCCTCTTCATCGGACTCGACGGCGCCGACTGGCAGCTTCTCGATCGCTACTGCGCCGACGGGACGATGCCGAACCTCGCGTCGCTCGTCCGCCAAGGCGACAAGCGCGTGCTGCTGACGCAGCATCCGCCGCTGTCGCCGCTCGTCTGGACGACCATGATGACCGGCGTCTCGCCGCTCGAGCACCGCATCCTCGACTTCACGCGGTACAACCCCGTCACGCACGTCCGCGAGCCGATCACGAGCGACGAGCGTGCGGTGCCGGCGATCTGGAACATGGCGCGCGCGAAGGGAAAGCGAGTCGGCGTCTTCGGGATGTGGGCGACCGATCCGCCCGAGCCGGTCAACGGAACGATCGTCAGCGACCGGATGATCCACGCGCAATGTACTGATGACGACGTGTGGAAGCGCACCGAGTGCGAGACGGAGGCGACCCATCGGATCGCGAAGGAATGGATCGCGAAGAATCGGCCAGACCTCGCGATCGTCTACTTCGAGGGGACCGACATCGCCGGCCATCTCTTCGCCCCGCGCGGCGGCAACCCGGCGTACTTCAGACGCATCGACCAGATCGTCGGCGACTACCGCGACCTCGCGCAGCCCCTCGACGCGACGTTGATCGTCGCCTCCGATCACGGCTTCGACTGGAACACCAAACGTCCGCCCGAATCGAGCACCGCCGTCGCCACCGCGGCGAAGTGGCATCGCGACGAAGGCATCTTCCTCCGCTGGTCGCCGCAGCGCCGTCTCCTACCGACGCTCACAACGACGTCACTGCGCGTCGACCAGATCACTCCAATCCTCCTCGACGCGTTGCAACTCCCCCACGACCTCAACGACTACCGACGTCACTGGCGAAAACGGAGCGTGGCGCCGGCAATCCGGCCGCCGCAATCCTCCGAAGACATCAAGAAGCTCACCGCCCTCGGCTACCTCGGTTCCAGCGAGCCGTCCCGAGGACCTGCCGGATCGACCCGCACCTCCGGCTCGTTCAACAACGAAGGCGTCATCCTCCGCGAGCAGCACCGCGACGACGAGGCGCTCACCGCTTTCGAAGACGCGCTGAAGGTCGATCCGCACAGCGCCACCGCGATGTGGAACCTCAGCGACCTTCTCCGCCACCTCGACCGCGATCGTTCCCGCGCCGACGCCCTGCTCGATGCCGCACTCGAGATCGATCCGAACGAGCCGCGCTGGCTCCTCTCGCGCGGCCGCTACTCACTCGAACGCCACGACTGCAACTCTGCAAAAAGCGACTTCGCGAAAGCGATCCCGCTCCAGCCCGACAACGCCCTCCTCTACACCTCGCTCGGCGCCGCCGAAGCGTGCCTCGGACATGAAGCCGCCGCGCGCGACGCCTTCCGCCACTCGCTCGCCATCGATCCGAACCAGCCCGAGATCGCCCGATTCGCGCATTGATGTAGGGCCGGCTCTTAGCCGGCCCGATGCGGCTAAGAGCCGCACCCTACATGCATCAGCTATAGTTCACGACAACTCGTCCAACTCGCGTTTCGAAGGAGCGCTCATGTCCTCTCTCCGGCGCCTCGCGTTCGTCCTCCTGGTTGTTTCTCTTTCCGCCCCGCTCGTCGCGCAGACCACCGGCGGCGTGGTCGGCACCGTCACCGATCCGAACGGCTCGCCGCTACCCGGCGTCACCGTCGAGGCGAGGAGCGTGGCGCTGCAGGGCGCCCGAGTCGATATCACCGATCCAGACGGTGCCTATCGCCTCCCGCTGCTCCCGCCCGGGCAATACAACGTCACCTACACCATCGACGGCTTCGCGCCGGTCACACGACGCGACATCTCGGTCGGCCTCGGACGCAACACCACGATCGACACCAAGATGCGCCCCTCGCAGTCGGCCGAGATCACGGTTTCCGCACAGGCCCCCGTGCTCGACGTTTCCTCGACCACCACCGGCCAGACCCTCGGCACGCGCTCGATCGAGACGCTGCCGACAGGCCGCAACTATTCGACGATTGCTCAGGTGACGCCCGGCGTATCGTCGGACGCGAATCCCGGCGCCAGCAGCGTCACCGGCGTCTACGGTTCGACGATCAGCGTCTACGGCTCGTCCGGCGCCGAGAACGCGTTCTTCATCGACGGCGTCAACACCACCAACGCCGAGTATGGCTTCCAGGGCAAAGAGCTCAACTTCGAATTCATCCAGGAAGTCGACGTGAAGACCGGCGGCTACGAGGCGGAGTACGGCCGCTCCACCGGCGGCATCATCAACGTCATCACCAAGTCAGGCGGCAATGAGCTCCATGGCGACGTCTTCGGCTACCACTTCAACGACTCGCTGCAAGCGAGCTCGAAGAACGTCGTCTCGACCGCCGGCACCGTCTCCGGCTTCACGAACCAGGACTTCGGCGCGGACCTCGGCGGCTACATCCTCAAAGACAAGCTATGGTTCTTCGGGGCGCTCGACCGCGTCTCGAACAGCGTCGACTCCGCGACCCTCGCCGGCCCGGCCGCCGGGCAGAACGCTACGTCGAAGAGCCGGCGGAATCTCGGCTCCGCGAAACTCACCTGGAACGTCGCGCCGAATCAGTCGATCTTCGCGACGTGGCTGCAGGATCCGCGGGCCGACACCGGCGCCATCAATGATTCGAATCACACGCTCAACGGCGACCCGAACACGTACCTCGGCCGCCAGGACTTCGGCGGACGCGATTACGCCCTCCGCTACGACGGCAACTTCCGCTCGGCGTGGATCGCGGCGGGACAGATCGCCCGGCATCGCGAGAAGAACTCCGTCGGCCCCGCCACGTCGTCCGGCGACACGATCCAGTACCGCGACGCATCCAACGACTTCTTCCAGAGCGGCGGCTTCGGCCTCATCCAGGACAAGTCGTTCGACCGCAAGTTCTACGGCGGCTCGCTCGAGCGCTACTACGGCCGGCACGACATCAAAGGCGGCATCGAGTATGAGAACGAAACCGCCGACGTCGTGAAACGGATGTCGGGCGGCCAGCAGGTCGACGTCTTCGCGAACGACGTCAATCCGTCGAAGCCGATCTACCGCCACTCTTACTGGACGACGCCCGACGCCACCCTCGCGAACGCCCCGGTCTCCGCGCTCAACGCGCAACCGTCGCACCGCAACACCACCGCATACCTCCAGGACAAGTGGTCGCTGACGAACGTCACCGTCAACGCCGGCATCCGGTGGGACCGGCAGCGGATCATCGACGCGTCGGGCGTGACGCAGATCGACATGAAAAAGGATTACGCGCCGCGCCTCGGCGTCGTGTGGGATCCGAAGGGCGACCACTCGCAGAAGATCTACGCGTCCTACGGCCGCTACTACGAAGAGATCCCGATGGATCTCGTCATCCGCTCCTTCTCCTACGAGCGCCAGCCGCGCATCGTCAACTACAGCCCCACGAGCGTGACGCCCGACCCGAACGCCGAAAGCGATTTCGGCACGCCGTCCGCGATCCTCGGCGGATTCACCGAGCCCGCCGATCCGAACATCAAGAACCAGTACCTCACCGAGATGATCGTCGGCGGCGAGCGCGAGATCACGCCCTCGCTCGCCCTCGGCGTCAAGGGGATCTACCGCAACTACGGCCGCGTCATCGAGGACTTCCTTTGCGCCGACGACGGCACGTACTGCATCGGCAACCCGGGCCAAGGGATCATGAAGCAGGTCTTCACGCTCGACTACTCGACCACCTATCCCGCGCCGAAGCCGAAGCGGACGTACAAGGCGGTGGAGCTTGACGCCACGAAGCACTTCTCGAACAACTGGGAGGCGATCGCGTCGTACATCTATTCGAAACTTGACGGCAATTACGACGGTGAGTACGCGCCGTTCACCAACGTCGGCGCCGACCCCAACATCTCCGCCGCGTACGACTACTACGACTTCTTCACCAACGGCAGCGACCTCTCCAAGATCACGAACAGCGGCCCGCTCTCGAACGACCGGCGCAACCAATTCAAGCTTTCCGGCGTCTACATCACACCGTTCAAGCTCTCGATCGGTGCCGCCGGCTACTGGCGCAGCGGCACGCCGATCTCGCGTTACGGCTACTCCGACGCCTACGGCCGCTACGAGTTCTTCCTGAACAACCGCGGCTCCGAGGGGCGCACGCCGAGCAACTACGACGTCGACGTCCACCTCGGATATCCGGTCGCCGTTCGCGGCTCGCAGCTCAACATCCTCCTCGACGTCTTCAGCCTCCTCGACACCCAACGCGCCGTCCTCGTCGACGAACGCTGGGGCTTCCAGGAATCCGACAACGCCTCCCCCACCCCTGTGAACCCGAACTACAAACAAGCCGTCGTCCGCACCGCCCCGAGGTCGGTACGCCTCGGCCTCAGGTGGACGTTCTAGGGAACCTCTGCACAAGGTATGCGACACGGTTTGGAGTGGCGGACGCCCTCGTCCGCCGGCCGCGCGTCAGCGCGGCTTCGCCGCGTGGGCGGACGAGAGCGTCCGCCCCTCCAGGAAATGTATTCGCATCGGTTTGAGGCCGCCAGCCACGCGTCAGCGCGGCTTCGCCGCTCTGCACAAGGTATGCGACACGGTTTTGGAGTGGCGGACGCCCTCGTCCGCCGGCCGCGCGTCAGCGCGGCTTCGCCGCGTGGGCGGACGAGGGCGTCCGCCCCTCCAGGGAAATGCATTCGCATCGGTTTGAGGCCGCCGGCCGCGCGTCAGCGCGGCTTCGCCGTGGGCGGACGAGGGCGTCCGCTCCTCCAGGAAATGCATTCGCATCGGTTTGAGGCCGCCAGCCGCCGACGCGCGCACCGCAGATAGCCGTCTGCAACCTGTCCACCGCTGGCTGCACGCTGGATACGGCCGTCTGCCCGTCGTAAACAGCGAGTGTCTGCGCGGGCGCTCCGCGGATGCGCCTTCGCACACACCCGGATGCAGGCTGCATCCGGCCATCGACGCCTCGCATACTCGGAGTAGCCACCCTGCAACTGGCCGTCTGCGCCTTGTAACTGGGCCGTCTGCGCCCTGCAACTGGCCGTCTGCGCCTTGTAACTGGGCCGTCTGCGCCTTGCAACTGGGCCGTCTGCGCCCTGCAACTGGCCGTCTGCGGCTTGCAACCGGACGTCTGCGGCTTGCAACTGGACGTCTACGGCTCGCAACCGGCCATCTACTGGGTGCAGATGAACGTTTGCGGACTGCATCCCGCTGTCTGCGGCCTGCAGACAGCAGTAGGCGACGTGCAGATGGCTGTGTACGCCCCGCATCCGGCGGTGTGGACGCCGGAGACGGCCGTTTGCAACCTGCAGCGGGGCGGGTGCGCCGCGCCGGGAGGTGAATGGAGGGTGAAGAACACCTACGGCACGCGTCAGGCCGCCGTGTAGAAGCCGCGCGGCGCGAGTTCGACTGAAGTACCCTGCCGTCATCATGATCCACAAGATGACCTCGACCACCTTCAGCATCGACGGCTACCGCATCCGTCAAAACCTCGGCGTCGTCCGCGGCATCGTCGTCCGCTCCCGCTCCGTCTTCGGCACCCTCGGCGCCAGCATCCAGACCCTCGTCGGCGGCAACATCACTCTTTTCACGGAGTTATGCGAGAAGACGCGCAACGAGGCGTTCGACCTCATGCTGTCGCACGCGCAGCAGGTCGGCGCGAACGCCGTAGTCGGCATTCGCTACGACGCCACCGAGGTAATGCAAGGAGTTACCGAGGTTCTCTGCTACGGGACCGCGGTGACGGTGGAGGCGGAGTAGCGTTTCGGGCTACCGCAACGGCGTTCCGCGGGACCGCTACGCGCGAATCACGAGTAACGGGTAACGAATCACGACCCTCACACGAAGATCCGCATCTCCTTCAGTTCGCGTAGCCGGTCGCGGATCTCGGTGGCTTTCTCGAAATCGAGGTTCTTCGCGGCGTCCTTCATCTCTTTCGTCAAACGCGCGATCTGTTTGTCGAGATCCTCGCCGCCGAGGGCATCGAGGCGGGCTCGCTGGCCGGGGAGCGGGGCGAGGTCGTGGTAGTCGAGGTTCGCCATCTTGACGAGATCGGAGTCGATCGCCTTGATGATCGTGGCCGGCTCGATCCCGTGCTCCTCGTTGTACTTGCTCTGCCGCTCGCGCCGGCGGTTCGTCTCCTCGATCGCGTTCTTCAGCGAGTCGGTCAGCTTGTCGGCGTAGAGGATCGCCTGACCGCCGACGTTGCGCGCGGCGCGCCCGATCGTCTGGATCAACGACGTTGTCGAGCGGAGGAAGCCTTCCTTGTCGGCGTCGAGGATCGTGACGGCCGAGACTTCGGGGACGTCGAGCCCTTCACGCAGCAGATTGATGCCGATCAGGACGTCGAACACGCCGAGGCGAAAGTCGCGCAGGATCGCAATGCGCTCCAGTGTCTCGACGTCCGAGTGCAGGTACGTCACCTTGATGCCCATCTCCATCAGGTACCGTGTCAAATCCTCGGACATCCGCTTCGTGAGCGTCGTGACCATCACGCGTTCGCTCTTGGAAACGCGGTCCTTGATGACGCCGATGAGATCGTCCACCTGCCCTTTCACCGGCCGGATGATGATCTCGGGATCGAGCAGCCCGGTTGGACGGATCACCTGCTCGACGAACTGCCCCTCCGTCTTCTGCAGCTCGTACGGCCCCGGCGTCGCGGAGACGTAGATGATCTGATCGAGCTTCGTCTGGAACTCGTCGAACGAGAGCGGCCGGTTGTCGATGGCGCTCGGGAGACGGAACCCGTACTCGACCAACGTCTCCTTGCGCGCGCGGTCGCCGCCCCACATCGCGCGCACCTGCGGCACGGTCTGGTGCGACTCGTCGATGACCAGGAGAAGGTCTTTCGGGAAGTAGTCGATCAGCGTCGGCGGCGGCTCGCCCGGCATCCGTCCGCTGAGATGGCGCGAGTAGTTCTCAATGCCGTTGCAGTAGCCGAGCTCCGCGATCATCTCCAGATCGAAGAGCGTCCGCTGCGACAGCCGTTGCGCCTCGAGAAGCCGGTCGTTGGCGCGAAGCTCCGCAACGCGCTCGTCGAGCTCGACGCGGATGTTCCCCATCGCCTGCATCAGGCGCTCCCGCGGAGTGACGTAGTGCGTTCGCGGATAGACCGCGAGCCGGTCGTACGTGCGACCCGTTGCGCGTCCGGTGATCGGATCGATCCGGGTCATCTTGTCGATCTCGTCGCCGAAGAACTCGATGCGGACGGCGTCGTCCTCGTACGCCGGCCAGAGCTCCAGCACGTCGCCGCGCACGCGGTAGGAGCCGCGCCCGAGGTCGTAAGGGGTCCGCTCGTACTGCATCTCGGTGAGGCGGCGGAGGTAGTCGGTCATCGGCTTCTCGACGCCGCGCTCGAAGAAGACGAGCATCGAGTGATAGAGATCGGGATCGCCGATGCCGTAGATGCAGGAGACCGACGCCACGATGATCACGTCGCGGCGCTCGAATAGGGCCTTCGTGGCGGCGAGCCGCAGCTTGTCGATCTCATCGTTCTTGGTCATCTCTTTTTCGATGTAGAGATCGGTCTGCGGGATGTACGCCTCGGGCTGGTAGTAGTCGTAGTACGAGACGAAGTACGCGACGGCGTTGTCGGGAAAGAAGTTGCGGAACTCCTGGTAGAGCTGCGCCGCGAGGATCTTGTTGTGCGACAGGACCAGCGTCGGCCGGTTGATCGCCTCGATCACCTTCGCGATCGTGAACGTCTTCCCGGTCCCCGTGGCGCCGAGGAGCACCTGATCCTTCGCCCCGGCCACGATGCCTTCCGTGAGCTGCCGAATCGCCTCAGGCTGGTCACCCTGCGGCTCGAACGTCGAGACGAGCTTGAAGTCCATTGGCTAGGTAACGCGTCTTTCGCGAGACGCACGCCCCTCATCCGGCGCTTCGCGCCACCTTCTCCCGTAGGGAGAAGGGATTGTTCTTGTCATCTCCCTCTCCCCGCGGGAGAGGGTGGCGCGGAGCGCCGGGTCAGGGGCGTGCCGCCGTGCAAAACCTTCGGCTTCCGAACTTCCTGTACTTTCGCCAGCAACTGATCCGCCTCGGCGTTCGTGATCTTCTTGTCGTCCATCGTGTCGCGCATCGCCGTCAGCAGCGGCTCGAGCTTGGCGTATGCGAGCTTGTCGGCGGCGAGATCGTGGGAGATTCCGTCCAGCGCCGCGTCGACCTGCGCGCGTTTCGCAGGCGATACGTCCTTGCCGTACATCGCCTTCAGCTCTCCGTGCGACGAGTCGATCACGTAGGCCATCATTTTCCCGACACCCATCGACATCACCAGCGCGCCGCCGACGAATGCAATCGCGAGCAGGATGGCGGAGGCGAGTCCACAACCGATCGGTACCCAGCTCGGAAAGAGCGGCCGAGCCGTGACAGGGGACGCATAGTAGTCGGCGGGTAATGTGAAACCGGTGGGCCCGGAGGTCGGAGTCAGGTCGGACACGGAAGACGAGTGAATGTATCATGGCCGTACGGTCCAATCGCCCCCAGGGAAAGGAAGTACGTACCAATGCAGCCGCTCTCTCAAGTGACGGTTCTGATTCTCGATGACAACCCGCTCGTCCTGAAACTGGGACGCGCGCTACTCGAACGCGAAGGGTGCACGGTGCTGACCGCATCGAGCTGGATCGAGTTCAATCACGTGCTCGCCAGCCATTCGCCGGACATCATCTTTCTCGACGTCAACCTGCCGAGCATCAAGGGCAACCGCCTCAGCGAAGTGCTCAAGTCGCAGTCGAACAAGAAAGACATCCCGATCGTCCTCATCTCCGACCTCCCCGAGAAATCGCTCGAAGAAATGTTCCCGAGCTCGGGCGCGAACGCGTGGATGCGCAAGCCGCTGACGCGCGACAAGATGGTCGACATGATCAACCGTTACGTGGCCGCGTAACCAGTGGCCGGTAAGCAGTGGCCGGTAACCAGTGGCCAGTGGCCGGTTGCCAGTGGCCGCGTAACCAGTGGCCGGTTGCCAGTGGCCAGTGGCCGGTTGCCAAGTATCTATCTGGCCACCGGCTACTGGCCACCGGCTACTGGCCACCGGCTACTGGCCACCGGCTACTGGCCACCGGCCACTGGCCACCGGCTACTGGCCACCGGCCACTAAGGCTTCTTCACCGGCGGTGGCACCGGCAAAGCGGGCGGCGCTTCCGCGGGCGGCTTCTGATCGACGTTCGGTGCGGGAGACTCCGCGCTCTCGCCGGTCTGGGCGCTCGCGTCGTTCGCCATCGCCGTCGGCTCGGCTTCCTTCGGCTGATAGAACGGCCGCTGGAGGTAGTAAGGCAGCTTGCTGACTTCCACGCTCGCGCCGCTGCAGTCCTTGTCGGGCTCCTGCCCCGCGATGAACGCTTCTTCGATCACGCGGGTGCAAGGACCGACGCCGCGGCGGCCCGTTGTCAGATCCATCGGGACGATGACGATGCCCGGCGGCGCGTCGAAATTCGGCCGCGGCGTCCGTAGCTTCATCTCCTCGAACTTCTTGAAGATCTCGATCCAGATCGGCAGCGCGACCTCGGCACCGGTCGCGCCGCCGCCCAGCGTCTTCGACGGATCGTCGTACCCGACCCACACCCCGACCGTGAACTCCGGCGAGAAGCCGGTGAACCACGCGTCGGTATAGCTGTTCGTCGTCCCGGTCTTGCCTGCCAGCGGCGACATGAGCGTGTGCGCGTCGTACGCCGTCCCGCGCTCGATCGTCCCCCGCATTACGTGCGCGAGCTCGTATGCAATCTGCGGTTGCGTCGCCTCGGAAAGCTCCGAGAGCGGCTCCTCCAGCACCTTGTCCGTCTGGTCCGTGATCCTCCGGATGAAACGCGGCTTCACGTAGACGCCCTGATTCGCGAACACGTTGTACGCGGCCGTCATCTCGAGCGGAGCGACGCCGGCGGCGCCGAGGGCGAGCGAGGGGTATTGAGGGAGATCGGAGGTGATGCCGCAGTGCCGCGCGAAATCGACGACGTTCTTGCCGCCGACCATCATGTACGTCTTCACGGCGGGGACGTTGATCGACAGCTCCAGCGCGCGCTGGATCGTCACGATGCCGGCGTACTTGCCGTAGTAGTTCTTCGGCGCATACGTCTGATTGCCGACCTGAATCGCGAGCGGCGCGTCGAAGAGCGTGTCGGCGGGCGTCAGCCCCTTCTCGAACGCCGCGCCGTAGACGAACGGCTTGAATCCCGAGCCCGTCTGCCGCCGCGACTGCACCGCGCGGTCGAACTTCGAGAGCGCGAAGTCGTACCCGCCGACCAGCGCGCGGATCTCCCCCGACTTCACGTCGAGGACGACCGCAGCACCCTGCACCAGTGGCACCTGATCGATCATCCACTGCTGCTTTTTCGTCTTCGCGTCGACGTCGAGCCGGAGCTGGACGACGTCTCCCCGCTTCACGAGGTCGTCGAGCGTCTTCCGATGCGTCCACGCATAGGCCGCAGGTCCGAGCTTGAACTCGTTCCTGCCGACGCGCGCCGTGATGTCCTGCCGGTCGACTTCCATGACGACAGCCGGATAGAGCTTGTCCGGCCCGTACGGGTCGTTGCTCCAGCTCGGGTCTTTGTACGTCGCGGGATCGAGCCCCTCGGCCGCGAGATTCCGCGACGGCTTTCGGAAGCCGCGCCGATGGTCCCAATTGCGCAACCCGCGCTGCAGCGCATTCTCGACCACCTGCTGGATGTGAACGTCGAGCGTCGAGGAGACTTTCAGTCCGCCGCGGTAGAGATCCTGCGCGCCGTACTCCGGGTTGCGCTCGAGGTACTGCCGGACCTCCTCGGCGAAGTACGCGCCGATCTTCGGTGCTTCTTCTTTGTACGACGCGAGCACCAGCGGCGCGTTCACCGCCTGCGTGTACTGCTCCCGGTTGATGTAGTGCTCTTTCAGCATCCGGTAGAGCACGACGTTGTTCCGCCGCGCCACGGCGTGGTCAGGGTGAACGATCGGGCTGCTGTAGCCGCCACGATGCTGGAAGAGTCCCGCGATCGTCGCCGCCTCGGGGAGCGTCAGGTCTTTCGCGTGTTTCCCGAAGTAAAGCCGCGAGGCCGACTCGACTCCGTACGCGCCGTGCCCGAGGTACATCTGGTTCGCGTACAGCTCGAAGATCTGATCCTTCGTGAAGTCCTTCTCGATCTGAATGGAGAGCAGCGCCTCGTTGATCTTGCGGCGCCAGTCCTTCGCGGGAGTGAGGAAGACGCCGCGCGCGAGTTGCTGCGTCAGCGTCGAGGCGCCTTCGACCTTCTTGCGGGCGATCAGATCCTTGAGTGCGGCGCGCAGCACCGCTTTCGGGTTGATGCCGCCATGGTGGTAGAAGTCGGCGTCCTCGGTCGCGATGATGGCGTTGACCAGGTACGGCGACATCTCGCTCTTCTTCACCACGATGCGCCGCTGGATCGAGTAATCGGCGAACGCGATCCCGTTCCGGTCGTAGATGCGCGTGATGAGCGCCGGCGAGTAGTCCTCCAGCGACTTGACCACCGGCATCCTCACGGCATGCGCGAGGACGAACCCAGCGGGGATGCCGAGGATGAGGATGACGAAGACGATCAGAAGGCGGGGGCGGCTGGTCACCACGTGATTCTAAGGGAAGAGGTTCGAGGTTCGAGGTCCGAGGGAAGAATGAAGAATTGGCTATTTCTTACCTCTTCCCTCGGACCTCGAACCTCACGCTCCTATTGGCGCGCAGTAAGATCAACCTCGCAAATGGCAGCAAACCCAGCCCCCGCCCCAACCCCCGACTGGGCGCGGCTCGTCACCGACTCGATGAAGCAGTACGGGCAATGGCACACGTACAACAAGCTCAACGAGGCGCGGCAGATGTATCCGAACGACCTCGGTCTGCGCGGGTACGTCGAGATCATCCGGACCGCGATCGTGCGCGAGTTCCTCAGCACCGAGAAAGGGCTGCAGGCTGCACCGCGGCTCTCGGCCGAGTTCCTCACGAACTTCGACCGCTTCAACCTGAACGCGCAGGAGGGCTACCTCGTGTCGCTGATCGACGGCCGCCTCGACCTGCAGAAGCTGACCATCCTCTCGCCGTTCGACGCATTCAACACGTTCTTCATCCTCGCGAAGCTCCAGCAGGAGCGCGCAATCACGGTGCCGCAATGAACGACGACAATCGCTACCACATCGCAACCCGGCTGAAATCGCCGATCGCAATCGTGAACGGTACCGGCGGCGTCGAATGGCGAAACCCCGCCTTCGAGGACGCCTTCGGCGACGATGCCGCCGCTTGGCTGAAAGACGCCTCGCGCGCCGTCGCCGGCGAGCGCGGCTGGCTCCTCGGTTTCTTCGTCGATCGGAACGAGGAGCACACCGTCGACGTCGAGATCGAAGGACGGACGTATCGCGTCGACTCCATCATGCAGATCGACGACTACTCCTCCCCCGCGGTCGCGCTGCTGTTCGAGGACGTCACCAAGCAGCGCGAGATGGAGCAGGCGAAGTCCGACTTCACGTCGATGATCGTGCACGACCTGCGCGGTCCGCTGTCGGGCATCCAGGGCACGCTCGAGTTCGTGCTGTCGCAGGAGGGGACGAAGCTCGACTCGATGTACTCCGACCTCCTCACGGAGGCGCAGCGCGAGAGCGAGCGGATGATGAACCTCATCAACGAGCTGCTCGATTTCTCGAAGATCGAGTCGGGCAACTTCGTGGTCGAGTCGGAGCCGATCCGCGTCGCCGGTGTGCTCAAACGGGCGGTCCGCTCCCTGCAGTCGGTCGCCGCGCGCGACGAGATCTTTCTCCTCAACGCCCACGGCCGCGACGTGCCGGAGATCATCGGCAGCGTCGAGAAGCTGACGCAGGCGATCATCAACCTCATCTCGAACTCGCTGAAGTTCACGCCGAAGAAGGGCCTCATCTCCGTCGGCGCACAGATCACCCGGAACGATCAGCAGGCGCCCGAGGCGATCGTCGTTACGGTCACTGACACGGGGATGGGCATCAAGCCCGAGGAGCTCGAAAAGATCTGGGAGAAGTACAAGCAGACCAAGAACAAGTCGCTCCGCGGCGGCGGCGGCACCGGCCTCGGTCTCTACATCGTCCGCCAGATCGTCGAAGCCCACGGCGGCGAAGTCACCGTCGCCTCAATCGAAGGCGTCGGCACCAGCATGGTGCTGCGCCTCCCGGTAAAGCGGGCGGCGTAGGTTTTCGCGTCTCGCGAAAACCGCGAGACCACATCGTCCGTAAACTCCAGGAACAACAAAGAAGGAGAGCCAGCATGGCCTACGGAATCGTCCATTTTTTTCCGGGCGGCACGAGGGAGCAGTACGAGGCGTCGATTGCGGCGGTGCATCCGGACCGCAGCACGTTGCCAAAAGGGCAGATCTACCACGCGGCGGGACCGTCGTCCGGCGGATGGACGATCGTCGCCATCCACGACTCGAAAGAGAGTTGGGAGCGGTTCCGCGACGACGTGCTGATGCCGGCGCTGAAACAAGGCGTCTCGGCAGGCTTCACGATGCCGCCGCAGGAACAGGCATTCGAAGTCGCGAACCTGCAGCAGTAGTCACTGTTCCTTTGCCGATGCGTGACCGCCGCCGCGACCCGCGGCGCCTATCCTCATCTCTATGACGGAGCGCAGATTGGGTCTGCTTGCCGGGGTGGCGTTGATCGCCGCCCAGATCTGCTGTGCGCCGCCCATCCAGGCCGCGCCCTCGTCGAGCTGCCCGCTCAAGTTCCACGGCGGTTGCCCGTTGCAGCGGCAGAACAGTTGCTCCGCGACGGCGCCGCAGCGTTCCACCGCCATCAGACCGAAGCCTGTCGCAGCCAACATCGCTCTCCCCCAGGCGACCCGCCAGATCGCGCCGATCGTGATGGCGTATCTGCTCGCCGTCGCGCCGCCGGCGCTCGAACGGAACCCCCTCACGCTGGTTCTCCGCATTTGATACCCGAAGCGCATCCTCACCACGCCTCTTGGAGAGGCGGACGCCCCCGTCCGCCTGCGCGGCGACAGCCGCGCTGACGCGCGGCGGGCGGACGAGGGCGTCCGCCCCTCCACCATTGGTTGAACTGCACATGAGGAGAACATCATGAAGAGAATCTCTGCGCTCGCCATCGCGGGCCTGCTCGCGGTCTCGATGAGCGCGTTCGCTGACAACACTTCCAAGCCTGCCGAAGGTAAGAGCTGCGACAAGATGTCAGCGGCCGAATGCCAGAAGAAGGACCCGAACTGCACGAAGAAGTGCACGAGCGAGACTCACACCTGCCCGACGCACGCCAACAACTCGTGCAAGAAGGCAACTGCTAGGAAGTAATCCCACGTGTGGCGCGGGCTTCCAAGCCCGCGCCCTTTCACCCGAGCGCGGCGAGCACTTCCTCGGTCGAGCGCACCCTGCCAATCCTCGGGAAGATGTTCTTGAACGTGAACGCGTGCATCTCCTCGCTGAACGTCGAGCACGCATCCTCCACGAACACCTGCTCGTAGCCGCGCTCGTACGCGTCGCGGGCCGTCGATTCGACGCCCATGTTCGTCGCGATCCCGCCGAGCACGATCGTTCGGATCTGGCGTCTTCGGAGCTGCTGATCGAGCGCGGTGCCATAGAACGCGCCCCAGTTGCGCTTCGTGATGATGACGTCGCGCGAGTCGCTGCCGAGGTCGGGAACGATCTCGGACCACTCGGGAGGAAGCGGAGTCGCAGGCGTCGGCGAATCGGCCGCCGGGTTCAAACGGTCGGCGAAATCGGCGGCGAAGGCGACATGGACCAACACGATCAGCGCGCCCGCCTCTCGAAAGCGCTTCGTCAGTCGAGACGCACGCTCCACCACTTGCGTCGCGGTGTACGGCTTCGTGTCGCGCGCCACGATCCCGCGCTGCAGGTCGATCAAGACGAGCGCGCTCGATTTCGGGTCAAGCGAGAACGGCGTGGATGCCATATGCGATCTCCTCCTCGGCGACCTCGCTCACGATCTCGCAAGCGCCGATCGCACGCGGCAGCACCATCACTCGCGTGCTGCCGGTGTTTTTCTTGTCATGCTCCGTCGCGGCGAGGATCGCGTGAGCGTCGATGCCGCGCGGAACACGCCGAGGTGCGAGTGCAAGAATCGCGCGTTCGATGCGGGCGCTGACGCCGGCCGGCAGGATGCCGCGCCGAACCGCGATCGCGTTCGCGCCGACCATCCCCCACGCCACGGCCTCGCCGTGCGTGATCCCCTCGTAATTCATGGCGTTCTCGATGCCGTGCGCGATCGTGTGGCCGTAGTTGAGCAGCCGACGCAGATCGGCCTCGCGCTCGTCGGCGTCGACGATGTTCACCTTCACGCGGATGGCGCGCTCGATCAGGTCGTCGAGGTCTCCGATGGGGTGTTCGAACATCTCGAAGAGCGTCAGATCGGCGATCACGCCGCCTTTCAGCGCCTCATAGAGACCGCTCACGCGCTCGCGCTCCGGAAGCGAATGCAGCACAGCCGGATCGATGACGACGGCGCTCGGAGGATGGAACGCGCCGATCAGGTTTTTCCCGCGCGCGTGATTCACCGCCGTCTTGCCGCCGATCGAGCTGTCGACTTGCGCCAGCAGGGTGGTCGGGACGTGCACGAGGTCGATACCGCGGAGGAAGATCGCGGCGGCGAAGCCGGCGGTGTCGCCGATCATTCCCCCGCCAACCCCGACGAGCGTCGAGTCGCGTTTCGCGCCGCGGTCGAGCAGATGCGTCACGATCCCGTTCGCGGTCCCCAGCGTCTTCCGCGACTCCCCTTCCTCGATCGCGATGACGTCCGCCACCGGCTCGAACGACGCCGCAACGCGATCCGCGAAATGCTCGCGTAGCGCATGCGACGTGACGACGAAAACCTTCCCGCGCGTCCGCACGATCGAGCCGGTGCGATCGATCAGATCGCGATCGATGTAGATGGGATAGTGCTTCGTCTCGATGATCACGGCTTCGCGCGCAAAGCGATCCCGAGCTCGGCGAGCTGGCGGTCGTCGACAGGCGACGGGGCATCGCTCATCAGGTCTTGGGCGCGGGAGGTCTTCGGATAGGCGATGACTTCGCGGAGCGACTCGCCGCGGGCCATCAGCATCACGATGCGGTCGAGGCCGAGGGCGACGCCGCCGTGCGGCGGTGCTCCGTAACGGAACGCCTCGAGGAGGTGGCCGAAGCGCGCCTGCGCGTCCTCGTCACTGATCCCGAGGGCGCGGAACATGCGCGACTGGACCTCGGACTGGTTGATGCGGATCGATCCGCCGCCGAGCTCGAGGCCGTTCATGACGACGTCGTATGCGCGCGCGTAGGTGTTCCCCTGATCGTTCTCGAGCTTGTCGATGTCGGCGAGCGCGGGTGAAGTGAAGGGGTGATGCCGCGCAAAGTAGCGCTGCGTCTCCTCGTCCCACTCGAAGAGCGGGAAGTCGGTGACCCAGAGGAAGTCGAAGCGCTCCGTGGGGATGAGCTTCTCCTCGGCCGCAATCTTGAGCCGTAGGTCGCCGAGGACTTCGGCGCTCCCCCACTGCGTACCTGCAACGATGAGCGCGAGGTCATTCTCGTTCGCGCCGAGGGCGTTGCGAAAGACTCCGGGATCGGTCACGAACTTCTTGATCGACGAGGAGCCTTGCGCGTCGAACTTGATCCACGCCAGCGTCGCGCCGCGCGACTTCGCGGCCGCGACGATGTCGTCGAGCCGCTTGCGTGAGAACGAGGCACCGCCAGGAACCACGATCGCGCGGATAGCCGCCGCGGCCTTGAAAATGTCGAATTCGATCGTCTTGGCGACATCGGTGATGTCGACCAGCTCCATCCCGAACCGCGTGTCCGGCCGGTCGATGCCGAAGCGGTTCATCGACTCCGTCCACGTGATCCGCGGGAACTTCGCAGGCGGGTGGATGTTCGCGAGCGGGAAGACCTCCGCGAACATGCGCTCGATCAGGTCGAAAACGAACTCCTCATCGATGAATGACGCTTCGATATCGACCTGCGTGAACTCCGGCTGCCGGTCGCGGCGAAGGTCCTCGTCGCGGAAGCAGCGCGCGATCTGGAAGTAGCGCTCCAGTCCCGCCACCATGCAGAGTTGTTTGAAGATCTGCGGCGATTGCGGGAGCGCGTAGAAGTTGCCGTTGTGCACGCGGCTCGGTACGAGGTAGTCGCGCGCCCCCTCGGGCGTCGACTTCGTCAGCATCGGCGTCTCGATCTCGAGGAAGCCATTGCGGTTCATGAAGTCGCGAACCGCGAATGCGACCTTGTGCCGGAGTATGAGGTTGTTCGTGAGCGACGGCCGCCGCAGGTCGAGGTAGCGGTACTTCAGCCGCAGCTCTTCGGCGGCATCGGTGTCGTCTTCAATCGGGAACGGCGGCGGAGCCGACTTGCTCAGCACTTCGATCTTCGTTGCCACCAGTTCGACGTCACCAGTCGCGATCTTCGGATTGCGTTGTGCCTCCGCGCGCATCTCGACCTTGCCGTCGATCTGCACGACAAACTCGGAGCGCAGCTCCTTCGCGATCGCGTTCAGCTCATCGCCCGCACCGCGCTCCCGGTCGACGACCACCTGACAGATGCCGCTGCGATCGCGGACGTCGACGAAGATCAGCTCCCCGAAGTCGCGCTGCTTCTGCACCCAACCCTTGAGGGTGATCGACTCGCCAGCATTCGCGGCGCGCAAGGTTCCAGCAAATTGACGACTCATGCCCGAAGGTACTTGTCCTTGTATTCGACGTAGTGCCGCCACGAGAACTCCAGGCGCTGCACCTCTTCGTCCGTCAGCTCGCGCTTCACGCGCGCCGGAACTCCGATGGCGAGCGTCCGCGGCGGGATGTGCATCCCCTCGGAGACCAGCGCGCCGGCACCGACCAGCGCCGACTCGCCGACGACGGCGCCGTCGAGGATGCGCGAGCCCATCCCGATCAGCGCGCCGCGCTTGACCGTGCAGCCATGCACGATCGCGGCGTGGCCGATGGTCACCTCTTCCGCAATCACCGTTGGATGCGTTCCGGTCGTGACGTGGATGACGGTGTTGTCCTGGATGTTCGTCCGCGAGCCGATGCGGATGAAGTGCATGTCACCGCGGAGAACGGCTCCGAACCAGATCGAACAGTCGTTGCCGATCTCGACGTCGCCGATCACGCGCGCGGTGTCGGCGACGAATACCTTCTCGCCGAGGCGCGGTGTTTTGCCATCAAACTGCACGACACCCATGGCGCGCGACTCTAGCACACGGAACACCGCGTAAAATCGTGCGATGCCACAACGCGTACCCTTCCGCAATCGAGCGCACGAAGTGTCGCGGCTGGAGGCGTTTAGCGACGTCGTGTTCGGCTTCGCGCTGACGCTCATCGTCGTCTCCCTCGAGGTCCCGAAGACCTACGCCGAGCTGATCGCCGCGATGCAAGACTTCCCGGCCTTTGCGCTCTGTTTCGCGATCCTCATCTGGATCTGGCACGCGCACTACACCTACTTCCGCCGGTACGGGCTGCACGACGAGTTCACCATCTGGATGAACACGTTCCTCTTGTTCCTGGTGCTGTTCTACGTCTATCCGCTCAAGTTCGTGTTCGCTTCGTTCGCCGGCCACCGCGGATACGGACCGCACGAGGCCCGCGTGCTCTTCACGATCTACGGCCTCGGCTTCGCAGGCATCTTCTTCATCTACACGCTCCTCTACTCGCATGCTCTGAAGAAGCGCGACGAGCTCGAGCTGAACGCGGTCGAGCAGCACGACACGCAGACGCACGTTCTGATGTTTGCGGGAAACGTGGCGATCGGCGTGGCGTCGATTCTCCTCGCCCTGATGCTGCCGGACCACCTCGTCGGAATCGCCGGCTACATCTACTTCTTAACCGGCTTCGTGTCGTGGTACCTCGGCACCACCCGCGGCTCGCAGCGCCGCGAAGTGGAGGCGTCTATGGATGACCCCACAGCCGCCAGGTAGCGAATCCCCATACGACCGAGAACACAACGCAGACCGATGCGAGGCCGACGGTCGTGATCGAAGGTCCGATGCGGTCGGAGAGAACGCCGGCGAGGAGGCTCGAGAGCGCCATGGTCAGCGTCATGATGCCGTAGTCCGCGCTGAAGACTCGGCCACGGATCCAGTCGTCGCTCTCCGGCTGCAGACCGTAGCTCGACACCTGCCAGGCGATGCCGCCGCCGAGGTGTGCGAAAAAGATCGCCACGAGGCCGAACGTGAGCGTCGGCGCCAGGCCCAGACCGGCGTACCCGAGAGCGAATACCAACACGGCGAACGTGATGGCGCGGTACTGCGCCTCGTCGGTCTTTGCGATGACCCGCACGAGGAACGGACCGACCAGCGCGCCGAGGCCGCGGGACGCGTACAGAAGTCCAATGCCCATGGCGCCGGCGTGGAAGACCTCCTTCCCGAAGATGCTGAGCATCGCGATGACGCCCGCGCCGGTGCCGTAGCCGCCCTTCACGACGAGCAGCGCCAGGACTCGCGGATGCGTCTTCGCGTAGCGGCCGGTCTCACGCATCGACTCGACGAGCGGCGGATGCTCGTGAAGTGGCGAACGCTTTTCCGAGAAGCGAGCCCGCATCCGCCAGAGAACGAGCGCGGAGACGAGGAAGCTTGCGGCATCGATGACGAACGAGAGGTCGCGCCCGAGCTTCATCGTCACGAGGCCGCCGACCGCGGCGCCGACGGCGAGCATCGTTCCCCACGTCGATCCCATCAGCACATTCGCCGGCAAGAGATCCTCAGAGGCGACGATGTTCGGCAGCGCCGCCTGCGAGGCCGGCTCGAAATAGGACGAGCCGATCGAGATCAGCACCACGCCGAGGTAAGCGAACGGGAGCGTCGCGGGCGTCCGCGCCAGCAGCGGGAGTAGGCACGCGCCGGTGCGCAACACGTCGACGAGGATCATCAGCTTGCGCCGGTCGACCTTGTCGACGACGTGTCCCGCGATCGGCGTGAAGAAGAAAATCGGGAGCGTCTGGCAGAGGAGCATCAACGACGCGAGCGTCGCCGAGCCGGTCAGCGAGAGAACGAGATCGAGCAGCGCGACGGTGAGGAACCAGTCACCGCCGAGCGAGATCAGCGTCCCGATGTAGAGCAGACGGAAATCGCGATTCTCGCGCAGCAGCCGCAGGTACAAGCGGCGCGGATGTTAACTGACTCTTCGTTCGGCGCATGGCCCGCGCCACACGGGCAGCTCTAGTGCTTCGCTTTCTCTTGCAGCTTCTTCCCCGCCTTTTCGAGCGCGGTTCCGGTCGCGGCGGCGGCCTTCCTGAGGTCTTCCTTCGCGGTTTGGCCGGCCTGCTTGAGATCCTCTTTGGCGTGCTCCGTCTTGGCCGTGTCGACCTCGACCGCCGGCACGTTGACGGTGTCGGTCGTGGTGCTCGTCTTGACGGTACCGGTGCTGCCTACTGTGGTGTTGGACTGCGTCGTCTGCTGACATGCGGCCAGCGTGGCCGCGGTAAGGATCGATATGGCGAGCGTTCTCATGTGCACCTCCGCTGGGTAAGCGAGCGCAGCATGAAGCGCGCCTACCCCTGTTCGTCGTATCCGGCCGTCTCTTCGTGCGCCGCGACGCGGTCGTAGGTCAGGAACGAGAAAGGATAGTCGTTCTTTTCGTCCGCCTCGAAGTCCTCGCGGTCGACCAGGTGCCATTCATTGACGTCGTCGAACTCCGGCATGAACGTGTCGCCGGCGACTTCGGCGTGCACCTGGGTGACGTACATCCGCTCGGCGAGCGCCATCGTCTGGCGGATGATCTCCGCGCCGCCGATGATGAAGGCTTCTTCGTCGGTGGGCGGGATCTTCTTGAGGGCCTCATCGATCGACGATGCGAAGACGACCGCCGGCGTGACTGCCGGCGCCGCGCTGCTGCGGCTGACGATGATGTTCGTGCGATTCGGCAGCGGCTTCCGGCCGATCTCGTCGAACGTCTTGCGGCCCATGATCACGGCGTGACCGCTCGTCAGCGCCTTGAAGTGCTTCAGGTCCGTCGAAAGGCGCCACGGGAGCTTGTTGTCGCGGCCGATAACGCCGTTCGTGGCGACGGCGACGATGATCGACAGCCTCATACGGCGATCGGCGCCTTGATGCCGGGATGCGGGTCGTAGTTCTCGAGCGTGAAGTCGCCGAGTTTGAAATCGAAGATCGACTGGACATCCGGATTGATCTTCATCACCGGTAGCGGCCGTGGGTCGCGTTCGATCTGCAGCCGCGCCTGATCGAGATGGTTGGAGTAGAGATGGACGTCGCCGAAGGTGTGGATGAAATCGCCCGGCTCGAGGCCGCACACCTGCGCCATCATCATCGTCAGCAGCGCGTATGAGGCAATGTTGAAGGGCACGCCGAGGAAGACGTCGGCGCTGCGCTGGTACATCTGGCAGGAAAGCTTTCCGTTCGCGACGTAGAACTGGAAGAGCGCGTGACACGGCTGGAGCGCCATCTTGTCGAGATCGGCGACGTTCCAGGCGCTGACGAGGTGCCGGCGGGAGTCGGGATTCGTCTTGATATCGGCGAGGACGCGGCTGATCTGGTCGATGTGCCGCCCGTCCGGCGCCGGCCAGTTACGCCACTGGTAGCCGTACACCGGCCCGAGCTCGCCGTTCGCGTCCGCCCATTCGTCCCAGATCGTGACGCCGTTCTCGCGCAGGAACTTCACGTTCGTATCGCCGCGCAAGAACCACAGCAGCTCGACGATGATCGACCGGAGATGCACCTTCTTGGTCGTCACGAGCGGAAACCCCGCCCGCAAATCGAACCGCAGTTGGTGCCCGAAAATCGACAGCGTCCCGGTGCCCGTCCGGTCCGACTTCGGGGTCCCGTGATCGAGGATGGTTTTGATCAGGGAGAGGTATTGCTGCATTTGGGAATTGTACGGGGGTTGGGAACCGGGTTACGAGGTTACGGAGTTAGTCGGTCGACCTCGTCACCTCGCAACCCGTTGGGAACCGGGTTACGAGGTTACGGAGTTACTCGCTCGACCTCGTCACCTCTCAACCCCGTAACCCGTTGGGAACCGGGTTACGAGGTTACGGAGTTACTCGGTCGACCTCGTCACCTCGTAACCCCGTAACCCGTTCTATGATGCGCGGCCGATGCAGTTCGAATCCGGTCTGCTCCACATCGGCTCCCA
>DASXHZ010000066.1:0-61401 GCA_036488085.1 Thermoanaerobaculia bacterium | reverse complement strand
GAGGATCTCCCGTGCGATTGGCGGGTACTCCGCGGTGAGCACGACCGTGTATCTCAAGCTGCTTTCCGCGACATCAGCCAGCCGACGACGAAGAAGGCGCCGCCGATGAACAGGAGCCGGACCTCGAGCTGGATGTTGTCGCGCAGCAGGCCGACGAGCAAGCCGTACGGCAACAAGATCATCCCGATGATCTGGAAGAAGCGGCCGAACAGAAAGGTCATGGATCGACCGTGACCGTTTCCACGACATCGCCGCGCTCGACCTGGTCAACCACCGCCGTCATCCCGCTCGTCAGCCGCGCGAAGATCGTGTAGCCGCCGTCGAGGTGCGGCTGCGGCGAGTGGGTGATGAAGAACTGCGAGCCGCCGGTATCGGGGCCCGAGAGCGCCATGCCGACCGCGCCGCGCGTGTACTTCTGCAGGTTGATCTCGTCGCGGATGGCGTAGCCGGGGCCGCCGTTCATGTCGTTGCGCGGATCGCCCCCCTGGATGACGAAGTTCGGGACGACGCGCATGAAGCTCGAACGGTCGAAGTAGTGCTTCTTCGCCAGCTCCGCGAAGTTCCAAGCCGTGATCGGCGCGTCGCTCGCGAGCAGCACGATGCCGATGTTTCCGCGCGCGGTGTGGATCGTGGCGTCATGCGGCATGTGCGACCACTGCGCGATCGCCGCGTAGTCGCGGTCCATCACCTGAAGCGGAGTGAACTGCGGCCGGTTCTTCTTCAGCTTCTCCTCGATCTGATCCGCGGCGATGCGGCGGACGACCGGGTCGCGATCGGCGAGGAGTCCGCGGAGAAACGCCTCCCGCTCCGGCCGATCGATCTCCGACAGCGCCACGATCGCGGCGAGGCGCGCGTCGTTCATCGTGTCGTTCCGGCCGCGTTGTTCGGCCGCGAGCAGCACCGCGACATCGCGTCCCTTCGTCTTTGCATAGCGCTCGATCGCGTTCGCGCGAACGATGACGTCGCGGGCGTCGAGCCCCTTGCGGATGATGTCGAGGTTCGCCTCGACCTCGTTGTCGGGGATGTTCGCGAGCGTCGTCTCGCGCAGCATCGGGTCGGGGTCGTCGGCCCACGCACGCGTGAAGCGGTTCTCGATGACGCGCACCTTCTCCCAGTTCGTCTGCGGATGCGCGTCGTCGAACTGCTTCGCCCACGCGCCCCAGGCCAGCTCGCGATCCCAGCGCGAGCCGGTGGTCGTGATCTCCGCGAGCCGCTTCTTCGCGACTTCGCTGCGGACAGCGTAGAGGCCCAGCACGTCGATCGACGACGCGCGCGTTCCGGCGTCGGGATCGTCGGTGAGGTCGATGATGCGCAGGGCGTCCTGCGCGATCTCCGGCCGGTCGAGTGCCGTCTTGTCCTTCGCCGCAATCCGCGTCATCGCGACGAGGGAATTCGTGCGGACCCACGGATGCGGGTCGTGCGACGACGCGATCAGCGGTCCGATCGACTGCTTGTCGCCGATGCGCCCGAGCGCTCCGGCGGCGTAAGCGCGAACATCGGCATCCTTGTCGCCCAGGAGGATCTCTAGCTGGGCGCGGGCGGGAGCGTAGCCGCGGCGCGCCAGCGAATACGCGGCCGCCTCGCGGATCGACTCCACATTCGAGTCGAGCGCCTTCGCGGCGATGGCGCCGGCGTCGTCGGAGTTGAAGCGGAATAGGAAACGGAGCGCGCGCGTGCGTACGCCTTCCGGCCACGACTCGCCGGTGAACTCCGCATATCGCGCCAGCGTGACCTGCGCCGCCATTTTCGACAGCGCTTCCATCGCCTCGGCGGCGACGGCGGGATCGGTGTCATGTGCGAGGCGCATGAGCGATTCGATGCCCGAGGCGTCGCCGATCTCGCCGAGCGAGAACGCGGCGGTCTCGCGAACGTTGCGGTCGCTGTCGGTGACGAGGCGGCCGAGGAGATCGACACCCGCCTGATGCTCGCCAGGATCGCGTTCGCCGTTGTGATTTGCGTCGACGAACGTGTGCGGACCGATGCGCCCGAGGGCGAGCGCCATCCGGTTGCGCTGCAGGGGATTCGGATTGTTCAGCCAAGCCTCGGCCAGCGCGGGATCGAACTCGCGGCGGTCCTCCAACCGAAGAATCGTCGCTTCATCCTCGACCGTCAGCCCATACACATGCGGCGCAGGCTTTACGGCCGGCGCGACGGGCGCAGGCGGGGGAGCGGCAGTCGTGCAGGCAAAGAAAAGGAGACAACCGGCAACTGGCAACCGGCAACCGGCAACTCGTTCCATGAGCCGGGATGATAACTTCGGACTGCATGGGGGCGACTCCAATCATCCAGGTGGAGAACCTGGCGCGGCGCTACGGCCGCCGGTGGGCGCTGAGCGACGTCAGCTTCACGGCCTCCGAGGGGTCCGTCACCATGATCGCCGGACGGAACGGCGCAGGCAAATCGACCCTCTTGCGCGTGCTCGCGACCGCCATCCGCCCCGACCGCGGCCAGGCGCTGGTCGGCGGGTTCAACGTCGTCCGTGAACGCGAGGACGTGCGGAAGATGACCGCGCTTCTGAGCCACTACTCGTACCTCTACGAGTCGCTCACCGCTCGCGAGAATCTCCGCGTCGCCGCCGATCACCTCGGCATCGGGCGCGATCCCCTCATCCCGATTCTCGAGCGGGTGAACCTCGCCAGTCGCGCCGACGACGTCGTCTCGACCTTCTCCGCCGGCATGCGCAAGCGCCTCTCGTTCGCGCGAGTCCTCCTGCAGGAGCCGCGCGTCGTCCTCCTCGACGAGCCGTACGGACAACTCGATCCCGAGGGGTTCATGCTCGTCGATGAGGTGGTGAGGGAGCTGAAGGCGAAGGGCACGACCGTCCTCATTGCGACCCACCAGTTGGAGCGCGGAGCGGGCCTCGCGGATAACGCGCTGACGCTCGAAGCGGGGCGGCTGCAATGCTGACTGCCGCTCTGCGAAAAGAAATCCTGCTCCAGTGGCGAACGCGCGCGCAGATGATGGCGGTGTTCGTCTTTGGTGCCGCGGCGCTGCTGCTATTCAGCTTCGCGGTTGGGCCGGTCGCCGAGATGTTGCGGCAGTTTTCCGCCGGATTCCTTTGGCTCGGTTTGCTCCTCTCGTCGACACTCACCCTCGCCGAGAGCTACCACGCCGAGATGGAGAACCGGGCGCTGGAGGGGCTGCTGCTGCTGCCCTCCGATCCGCACGCGCTCTATTACGGAAAAGCAATCGCGAACTGGTTGCAGCTCTGGATTCTCGGCGTCGCGCTCACGCCGGTCATGGTCATCCTCTACGACGCCGGCACGACGCGCGTCTTCGCTCTCGTCGGGGTCATCGGCCTCGGGACGGCCGGTTTGTCGGCGCCGGGAACGCTCTACGCCGCCATGACCGCACAGGTCCGTTCCAAGCAGACCCTGCTGCCGCTCTTGCTCTTTCCGCTCATCGTCCCCGCTCTACTTGCCTCGGTGAAAGCCACATCTTTGATAGTCCTGGGCGATCCGATGGGGCAGATTCGTCCGTGGCTCACATTGCTGGCCGCGTTCGACGCAATTTATTGGTCTCTTTGTGGACTTCTATTTGGTCGAGTCGTCGAGGAGTGAAAGGTCCGACTATGCCCCGCCGATATCCGTACGGCATCGCTGCCGCGCTCCTCGCGATCGCGCTCTACTTCGGCCTCGCGACGACGCTCGTCGACCAGTATCTCCACGCCGACATATCCCTCGGCCTTTCGGTCGCCGCACGCACGTTGATCTCGGTTTTCTCCGGCCTCACCGGCGGCGTGATCTGGCTGACGGCCGACGACCTGAAGTCCCCACGACGCGCGAACGCAATCATCCTCACCGGCGTCGTCCTCATCGCGATCGGAACCTGGTTCGGCCTCTTCGTCGCCCCGCCCGAGCAGTTCATGGGCGACGTACAGCGGATCATGTACGTCCACGTCCCGACCGCCTGGAACGCATTGCTGGCGCTGACCGTCGCCTTCGCATGCGCGGTCTTCTACCTTTTCAAAGGCGACTGGAAGTGGGACGCGCGGATGGAGGCGTCGATCGAAGTCGGCGTCCTGCTCTCGTTCCTCCTCTGCTGCCAGGGAGCGATCTGGGCGAAGCCGACATGGGGTGTCTGGTGGGACTGGGACCCGCGCCTGACGACGACGGCCGTCCTCCTCTTCGCGTTCCTCGGCATCCTCGCGCTCCGCAAATTCGTCGACGACCCGGTCAAGCGCGCCATCTGGTCGAGCGTCGCGACGATCATCGCGTACGTCGACGTCCCCATCGTCTACTTCTCCGTGAAGTGGTGGAACTCGCTCCACCAACTGCAGTCGAATCCGAACACCGTCTCGAAGCCGTTCTGGATCCCGTTGCGCGCGAACGCATTCGGTATCCTCTTCGTGATGGTCGGCTTCATCATGCTGCGCGCGCGCATCGCCTCGCTCCGGCTCGAGACCGAGATGGCGCCGCCGCCGGTTTTCGCGGAGGCGGAGGCGGTATGAACGGCGTGATCACCGGCGGGTGGAGCTTCGTCATCGCCGCGTACAGCATCACAATCGCCGCGCTGGCAATCTACGGCGTGACCCTGATCATGAGGCTTCGTAGCGAGGGAAGAGAATGACGACTGCCCCTACCACTGCGACCGACGCGATGCGCAAAAAGACCCGCCTCTTCATGATCGCCGCGTTCGCGGTCGCCGGCATCGCGTTCATCGTCATCGCCGCCGGAGGCATCAACAAGAACCTCGTCTACTACTGGACGCCGACCGACCTCCACAAGGCGGGCGACAAGGCGTACGGCGCGTCGATCCGCCTCGGCGGGATGGTCGTGCCGGGGTCGATCAAGAACCACACCGGCGTCTCCGGCCTCGAGTTCGACGTCAAAGATGCCACCGGCTTCGTCCACGTGAAGTCTACCGGCGTCCCGCCGCAGATGTTCCGCGAGAACGTGGGCGTCGTCGTCGAAGGGACGATGTCGCGCAGCGGCTACTTCCAGTGCAACCGCCTCATGGTGTCGCACAGCAACGAATACCGCGCGCCGAAGACGGGACACCCGATGAATAGGCAGGAGCTGGAGAGGTTGATGCGGACGACGGAAGGAATGGACAAATCGTGATGAATGGATTGAGGTTCGAAGTTCGAGGTTCGAATGAAGAGGTAAGAGTAAGAGGCGAAGGACGGGGTCGCTCTTACTTCTTCATTCGAACCTCGAACCTCGAACCTCGAACCTCAATCTCCGGCTGACAGACGAAACAAATGACCGCCTCGCTCGGACGCGTACTGATTCTAGCCTCGCTCCTCGTCTCCACCACCGGAGCGATGCTCGGCTACGCCGCCGGCGCGAAGCGTTCCCCGGAAGGCCTCAAGTGGACGCAGCGGTTCGCGTACCTCTTCGCCGCGATGATGGTGCTCGCGACCGGCGTCATGGAGTGGGCCCTGCTGACCCACAACTTCTCCGTCAGCTACGTCGCGCAGGTCGGCTCGCGATCAGTGCCGACCTGGGTCACGATCGTCAGCCTCTGGTCATCGCTCGAAGGCTCGATCCTCTTCTGGGGCTTCATCCTCGGCATCTACATCGCCGCCGCCACCTGGCTCACGCGCAACGAGCACATTGAATACATGGCGTACTCGATCGCGACCTGGCTGGCGTGCGCCTCGTTCTTCAGCTTCCTCATCGCCGGACCGGCGTCGCCGTTCCAGAGCGTCCCCAATCCTGCCACCGACGGCCCCGGCCCGAATCCGCTCCTCCAGAACCACGTCCTCATGGTCGTCCACCCGCCGTGCCTCTACCTCGGGTATGTCGGCATGACGATCCCCTTCGGCCTCGCCACCGCGGCGCTGCTGCGCGGCCGTCTCGGACTCGCATTCCTGCGCCCGTTGCGCAACGCGCTACTCGTGCCGTGGATCTTCCTCACCGTCGCCATCATGCTCGGCGGCTGGTGGGCCTACGAGGTCCTCGGGTGGGGCGGTTACTGGGCGTGGGATCCGGTCGAGAACGCGTCGCTCCTTCCGTGGCTCACCGCGACGGCCGCGCTGCACAGCGCGATCGTCATGGAGCGCCGCGGCGTCTTGAAGGGTTGGACCGTCACGCTGATCCAGGCGAGCTTCCTCCTGACGATTCTCGGCACCTTCATGACGCGCTCCGGCGTCTTCAACTCCGTCCACTCCTTCACGCAGAGCAGCATCGGCCCGACCATCCTCGTCTTTCTCGGATCGGTGCTCGTCGGCTCGATCGCATTGCTCGCCCTCCGCATGGATTCGCTCGAAGCTGAAGGAAGCATCGAAGGTCCGGTGAGCCGCGAGGGGATGTTCCTCATCAACAACCTTCTCTTCGTCCTGTTCACCTTCACGGTGCTCATCGGCACCGTCTTCCCGCTGGTCGTCGAAGCGATCCGCGGCAAGCAGATGAGCGTCGGACGCCCGTACTTCGACTCGATGGTCGTCCCCATCGGCACGGCGCTGGTCTTCCTCCTCGGTATCGGCCCGGCACTCCCGTGGGGCCGCGCGTCGCGCGAGCAGGTGAAGCGCTCGCTCATCCCGCCATTCATCGGCGGCCTCGTCGTCGCGTTCATCGGCCTCGCCCTCGGCGCGCGCAACCCCTGGACCGTCGCGACCCTCGGCTTCGGCGGCTACGCCGGGTGGGTTACCTTCGCCGAGATGTTCCTGCCGGTCGCTCAACGCATGAAGCGCGGCGAGAACGTCGCCACCGCCGCGTCGCAGGCGCTGCTGCAGCGCGGACGCCGCCGATTCGGCGGCTACGTCGTGCACGCCGGCGCGGTGGTCGTCATCGTCGCAATTGCAGTCTCCAGCACGATGCGGACGCAGCGCGAAGTCTCGCTGACGCGCGGCCAGTCGGCGACGATCGGCAAGTACACCGTCACCTTCACCGGCACCGAACAGCGCCAGGAGCCAAACCGCACCGCGCAAATCGTCCACGTCGACGTGGCGAAGAACGGCTCGCTCGCCACCAAGCTCGAGCCGCGCATGAATCAGTACCTCGCCATGCGCGAGCCGGTCGGAACCCCCGCCGTCTACTCCACCATCGCCGCCGACCTCTACGTTTCGATCCAGAATCTCGACGCGAACGGAGACAACGTCGGACTGCTGCTCCTCATCACCCCGATGGTCTCCTGGATCTGGCTCGCGGTCCTGCTGATGGGACTCGGCGGCGTGATCGCCCTCATCCCGATGCGCCAAACGTACGCGATGAGGACAGCACGTTCGCGGGAAGTCGACGGAGGCGAGGTCGCGGCATGAACCGCACCGTCCTCACCATCGGTCTTGTGATCGCCGGCGCGCTCTGCGCCGTCTTCTACCTCGCCCTCGGCAAAGATCCGTCCGCCATCGACTCGCCGCTGATCGGTAAAGCGGCTCCCGACTTCGCGCTCAAAGCAGTCGGCACCGGCGAGACGATCGACCTCGCGAAGTACCGCGGCAAACCGGTGGTCGTCAATTTCTGGGCGACGTGGTGCCATCCCTGCTGGGACGAGCACCCGACCCTCACCGCCGTCTCTCAGACCTACGGCGACAACGTCCAGTTCCTCGGCGTCGTCTTCCAGGACGACGAAACGAAGATCACCAACTTCCTCCGCGAGCGCGGCTGGACGTATCCCACGCTCGTCGACCAACGCGGCAAGACCGCGATTGCATACGGCGTCGGCGGCGTCCCTGAAACGTTCTTTCTCAACCGCCAGGGAAAGATCGTCGCCAAATACGTCGGCCCGATCACGCCCGACGAGCTGCGCACCGATGTGGCCAAGGCGATGGCGGAATGAGGAAGCTCGCCCTGATCGCAGTCCTTTTGCTCCTTGCGGTCAAAGTCCCCGACGCCGATACGCTAGTAGGTCCACCGAAAGGCCAGCCGCTCGCCGGCGACGAGCTGACCCGGACGACGCAGGAGGTCGCGTCGACCATCCGCTGCCCGGTATGCCAGGGCCTCTCGATCGCCGACTCGCCCGCCGAAATGGCCCAGAACATGCGCGCCCAGGTCCGCGAGCTTCTCTCCCGCGGCTACACCCGCGACCAGATCTCCAGCTACTTCGAACGGAGCTACGGCCAGTTCGTCCTTCTCAAACCGAAGTTCCAGGGCGTCAGCTCTCTCGTCTGGACCCTCCCCATCTTCGCCCTCATCCTCGGCGTCGTCATCGTCTTCATGAAAATGAAGAGCCTCGAACAGCCGCCCTCCGGCAACCAGCAACCGGCAACCGGCAACTCAGAAACCGATCCCTACCTCGCCCGCGTCCGCGAGCTCGTTGAAGGCGAACAGAAATGACGGACTGGCTGAGCGCAATCGGAATCCTCCTCTCCGGCCTCATCGTGGGATTCCTCTTCGTCTACACCTTCCGTAAGAACCGTACCGCCCCCGCGACCGCCGACCTCGATCGCCGCGACCTGGAAGCCAAACGCGACGCCCTGATCCGCCAACTCCGCGAGCTCACCGACGACGAAGTCGAGGAGAGAAACCGCCTAGAGCTGGAAGCCGCCAAAGTACTGAGAGCGCTGGAAGGTGCCGCCCATCTCCCTCTCCCTACGGGAGAGGGTGGCGCGCAGCGCCGGGTGAGGGGCGAGCAAGTTACGAAAAAGCAACCCGGCCCCCTAGCCGGCTTCCTCTGGGGCGCCGCCACCGTCACCGCGCTGGTCCTCCTCGGCTACTACGTCTTCTCAAAATCCGAGGTCAAACAAGAAGCCAATCAAAACCTCCCGATGGCGTCCCCGCAGGCCGCGCCGCAACAGCCGCCCGCCCAATCCGACCCCGCCATCCAACGTCTCGAACAAGAAGTCACCGCCGACCCGAACAACGCCGACAAACGCATCGCCCTCGCCCGCCTGTACCTCGGCAAAGAAAACATGATGGGCGTCTTCGAGCAGACGCGCGCCGTCCTCGAGAAGAACCCGAACGACGCGCGCGCGCAGACCTACAACGCCATCGTGCGGATGACCATGGGCCAG
Source organism: Thermoanaerobaculia bacterium (assembly GCA_036488085.1). Lineage (GTDB taxonomy): Bacteria > Acidobacteriota > Thermoanaerobaculia > Gp7-AA8 > Gp7-AA8 > DASXHZ01. The sequence goes on along the minus strand of DASXHZ010000066.1, from coordinate 52,505 downwards.
CTCGACCAGGCTGCGTCAATGCTCGACAGCGCCACAAAAAACGATCCCAAGCTCGCCGACGCCTGGGTCGCCCTCGCATGGATCCGCGCGCAGAAGGGCGACAAAGTAGCAGCCAAAGCCGCGATCGACACCGCCATCGCCAACGTCCCCGCCGAGACCGACCGTCTGCGCGACGTGTGGACCCAGATGGCGAATATGCAGGCCGCGCCAGCGCCAGCTGCTCCCGCGCCAGCTCTGCCCGCAGCCCCCGACGCCATCCACGTCACCCTCTCCCTCTCCCCGAGTGCCGCGACTAAGACCGGCGTCCTCTACGTCATCGCGAGGACTCCCGGCGTCACCTCCGGCCCTCCCCTCGCCGTCAAGCGCATCAACGTGCCGTCGTTCCCCGTCACCGTGGACCTCAGCTCCGCCGACTCCATGATGGGCCAGCCCCTCCCCAAGAAAGTCCACCTCGAAGCCCGCCTCGACAGCGACGGCAACCCCCTCACCAAAGCTCCCACCGACCCAACCGCCGCTGCCGAGAACGTTTCGACCGGAGCCACCCTCGTCCTGACGTTGAAGTAGCTCCGATGCCCCTGCTGCGGGACGGAGTTCGCTCTCGACGACGAGCAGAAGACGCACGCTCAACTCCGCGATGAATGGATCGCGCGCCGGATGCAGTGGTTCAGCACCCACACGCACCCGCCGAAAAACTGGTCCCCGGCCGAGCAACTCGGTCTGGCTGCGAAGCGGTAGACCCAGTCACCAGTCACCAGGTATACACTCCCACGCGTTCGCCTAGGGGTGGCCGCGACGTCGCGGCCTGAGATCAAACCCTCGAACCTGATCCGGGTGACACCGGCGTAGGGAAAGGCAGAGATGTCGACGCTCATTCTTCTATTACTTCTTCTCCAACAGGATTCCACCCAAGGGCAGCAACAACCGAAAGACCAGAAACCGGTCGTCGAAGAGTCGATCGTCGTCTCGGGAATCCGCGCCGACGACGAGAAGCCGGTGACCAAGACCAACATCACGCGCGACGACATCCAGCGCGACTACACCACGCAGGACATCCCGCTCCTGCTGCGCGACGCGCCGTCGATCAACACCTACACCGAGTCAGGCATCGGCGGCTCCGGCTACTCCTACATCACACTCCGCGGCGTCTCGCCGACGCGTCTCAACTTCACGCTCGACGGCGTCCCGCTTGCTGACTCCGAAGACATGGCGGCCTACTTCGCCGACTTCCCCGACCTCGCAAGATCGCTGCAGTCGATCCAGATCCAGCGCGGCGTCGGGACGTCGACGGTTGGATCACCTTCGTTCGGCGGATCGATCAACCTCGAGAGCATCGCACTGGCGCCGAAGGAAGAGACAGACGTCGACGTCGCCGGCGGCTCATTCGGCCAGAAATACGGCAGCGTCGCGTGGCAGAGCGGCATCACGCCGGGCGGCTACGCCATGTACACGCGGATCTCCGACCTCGAGAACGACGGCTACCGCGAGCATTCCGGCGTCCACCAGCGCGACGTCTTCTTCTCCGGAATGAAGCAGAACAAGGACTCGCAGCTCCGCCTGACCGGCTTTTCGGGCCACGAACGGCAGCACATGTCCTTCGATGCGACCGACCTCGAGACCCTGAAGATCGACCGCCGCAACAACCCCCTCGGCCCCGACGACAACGACTCCTTCGGCTACGACCTCGCGAACCTGCAGTATCTGAAGACGCTCTCGACGTCGACGAACTTGAGCGCGCAGGCGTACTACCAACGCGGCTACGGCTGGTATTCGCTCACCGGCGATCGCTACGCACTCGACGGCCGCCTCCTCGGCACGCTGCTCACGATGAGCTGGTCCAGAGGGGCGCTGAGCGCGAGCTACGGCCTCGGCGCGAATACGTTCAAACGCGTCCACACGCTTGATGAACGGTACGGTGAGGCGGACGGCGTCCGCGACTACGACAACTATGGGACGAAATCGGAGGAGAACGCCTTCGCGAAGGCAAGCTACGACCGCGCGCGCTGGCACTACTACGGCGATGCGCAGCTCCGCACTGCCGACTTCCACTACCACGGCGACGTAGCCATTGCCCCGATCCGTTGGACCTTCTTCAACCCGAAGCTCGGCGCGCGCTACGACCTTACCTCGCGTTCGTCCGTCTACGGCTCCGCCGGCGTCTCAACGCGCGAGCCGGCGCGCAATGACCTCTTCCAGGGCGAGGACAACGCCACCTTCGCGCACGACCTCCACGCCGTTCGCCCCGAGCGCCTCTACGACTTCGAGGCCGGATGGAACTTCACCGCTCCGCGCACCACCATCGCGTTCGACGCCTACGCCATGGAGTTCCGCCACGAGATCGCGGCCACCGGCCAGCTCTCCGACATCGGCCTCCCGCTCCGCGTCAACGTCGACCGCAGCTACCGCCGAGGACTGGAGCTGGATGCGAAATTCGACGCAAGCGCGCGGGTAAAACTGCGCACCAACGCGAACGTCAGCCGCAACCGGATCCGGACGTGGGTGCAGTCGTACGACGTCTACGACGACGCCGGCAACTTCGTCGAGAGCCGCCTACTGACGCACCACGACGTCAACCCGCTCCTCACGCCGCCCGTGATCGTCAACCAGTCGGTCGACTACCTCGCCACGCGCCGCCTGACCCTCGGCGCCACCGGCCGCTACGTCGCCAAGTCGTACCTCGACAACACCAACAACCCCGACTTCGTCGCGCCGTCCTTCTTCGTCGTCGATGGGAAAGCCGAATTCGCGCTCCCCACCGCGAAAGGAACGCTCGCCCGCGTCACCCTTCAGGTCAACAACCTCACCAACCGCAAGACCTACTACCCGAGCGGCTACAGCTACCTCACCATGACGCCCGCCGGCGTCATCGGCGGAACCTCATATTTCTATCCCCAGGCGACGCGGAACTTCGTCATCATGCTCAGCGCAAGACCGTGAGTCCCCTGGAAATCGCCGCGGTAGTCTTCACGCTGGTCAATGTCTGGCTGGCGGTGAAGGAGAACATCTGGTCGTGGCCGGCCGGCATCGTCAGCGTCATCCTTTACGGAGTCGTCTTCTACCAGTCGCGCCTCTATGCGAACGCCGGCCTGCAGGTCGTTTTCCTCGTGCTCTCGATCCACGGCTGGTACGAGTGGCTGCACGGCGGCGAGAATCGCGGCGAGCTGCACGTCCGCCGGACGACGCCGCGGCAGTGGATCGCCTGCGCGATCAGCGGCGGTCTCCTGACATACGCGCTTTACCTGCTTCTTCGCTCCGTCAACGGATCGGCGCCGATCTCCGACGCGGCGACGACGGCCTTCAGCATCGTCGGCCAGTGGATGCTGAACGAGAAGCTGCTCGAGAACTGGTGGATCTGGCTGGCCGTCGACCTGGTATACGTGCCGATGTTCCTCGCGGCGCACCGCCTGCCGAGCGCCGGCCTCTACGCACTCTTCTGCATTCTCTGCATCAAGGGGATCGTCGATTGGAAGCGCTCCATGCGCTCTACCGCATCTGCCTGATCGGCCCCGAGTGCACCGGCAAGACCACCATCGCCGCGCGCCTCGCTGACCGCAACGGAACCATCTGGGTCCCCGAGTACGCCCGCGAATACGCCGCCCGCGTCGCCCGCCCGCTAACCGCGGAAGACGCCGATCCCATCGCCCGTGGCCAACTCGCCCTCGAAGACCGCGCCATCGCCGAAGCCCAGCGCACCGGCGCCCGCCTCCTGATCCTAGACACCGACCTCGTCTCGACGTACGTCTACGCCCGCCACTACTACGGTGCCGCCCCGGATTGGCTCGAAGCGCTCATCGCCACCCGCACCCGTCTCGCCGACCACTACCTCTTGCTCGACCCCGACACCCCGTTTTCGCCCGACTCGGTCCGTGACGCTACCGCTGACCGCCACGCCATCCACGCCGCCATGGCCCTGACCCTGGACACGCTGGGCGCCCACTACACGCGGGTAGGGGGCGGGTGGGCGGTGGTGGGGGCGGTGGAGGGGGCGGGCGGCTGACCCACGGTGCAAAGTCGAATGAGGGTGGCGTTTCCGGCTGCTGAACGCATTGGCTCGGCTCGTCCGCGCCGTGTTTCGTGAGTTCAGGTGTCAAATCGCTCGAGCGCCGAGATGATGTGCCACTCGATCACGTCGTTGAAGGTAACGTGATCCTCCGGACCGGCTCGGGATCTACAGCCGTGCGCCGTCACAAACCGTACAGAGCCTTGCGAACGAGGCCCTCGTTCGTTCCGAGAGAGGCATCGTTCTTTACGAAAGAGGCTTTGACCTTCACGAAAGAGGCTTTGACCTTCGCGAAAGAGGCTTTGACCTTCGCGAAAGAGGCTTCGATCTTCGCGGAAGAAGCTTCGATCTTCGCGGAAGAAGCTTCAATCTTCGCGAAAGAAGCTTCGATCTTTGCGAAAGAAGCTTCGATCTTTGCGAAAGAAGCTTCAATCTTCGCGGAAGAAGCTTCGATCTTCGCGAAAGAAGGTTCGATCTTTCCAGGAACATCGGGTATCCGGGCGCGGGCACCTGGTGTTTCGCACGATTTGGTGGCGGGACGCCCCTCATCCGGCGCTTCGCGCCTCCTTCTCCCGCAGGGAGAAGGACCTGAGGGCGAAGATTCGTCGTGCTATCGTTCGTCTCCTTCACAGGAGATCATCGATGGCCACAAACCCTTCAGACCCTACATCACTTCAAGGCCGTACACTTTCCGCGTCACTTACGGTGAAAGACCTCGAGAAGAGCTTGGCCTGGTATCGCGACGTGATGGGTTTCAGCGTCGACCGGAAACATGAGCGCGAGGGGAAGTTGGTGGCGGTCTCGCTGCAAGCAGGCGACGTCGCAATCTTGATCGCTCAGGATAATGGCGAGAAGGGGTGGGACCGTCTCAAGGGAGAAGGGTTCTCGCTACGCATTACGACGGATCAAGACGTCGACCAGATGGCCGCTCGGATCAAGAAATCCGGAATCGAGCTGGCCACTGAGCCGACCGTCATGCCGTGGGGAGCGCGCGTGTTCCGGTTGCGCGACCCGGACGGGTTCATGTTTGCCATCTCCTCAGAACGCGCAGTGCAGCAGTCGTAAGTGCAGCAGTCGTAATCGTCTACTTCGAGAGAATCCCGATCGACCGCAGCCACTTCTCGACCAGGTCCGGCCACTCCGTGATCGGCGAGTCCGTACGCCGCATCCCGAACGCGTGGCCGCCTTTCACGTACACGTGCAGCTCGGCGGGAACGCCGGCCTTTTTAAGGGCCGCGTAGTAGACGAGGGAGTTCTCGACCGGATCGACAGGATCGTTCTCGGCCTGAACGAGAAACGTCGGCGGCGTTTGGCTGGTGACGCGGATATCGGGGTTCAGCACGAAGCTGGCTTCCCGGATGGCCAGATGTCCCGGATAGAGGGCGATGCCGAAATCGGGGCGGCAGCTCGTCTTGTCGGCGGCATCGACGGGCTTGTAGAGGCGCTTGTCGAACTGCGTGCTCATGGCGGCGACCATGTGGCCGCCGGCGGAGAATCCGAGGACGCCGATCTTGTGCGGATCGATGTGCCAGCGCGCGGCTCCAGAGCGCACGAGCCCGAGGGTCCGCTGTGCGTCCTGCAGTGCCGTCGGGCACTCCCGGTATGGCCCCACCTTCGCGCACGGGACGCGGTACTTCAGCAGCACGCAGGTGATCCCCTTCGACGTCAGCCAATCGCAGGCGTCCGTCCCCTCGAGATCGATCGCCAGAACTTCGTAGCCGCCGCCGGGGAAGACGACGACCGCGGCGCCGGTGTTCGTCCCCCGGGGCGAATAGACCGTCATCGTCGGTGTGGAAACCTTGTCGACGTAGGTCCACGGCCGGCCGCCGACCAGTCGCGCTTTGCCGGAATCGAGAACCGTCCCGGCGACCTCCGGTCCGTCGACCGCCCTCGCATTCGGCGGCACTCCCGGCCAGATCGGCAGTTGCGTGTGTCCGGCGGACGGTTGCCATCCGCTTCCGCTTGCGAACAGTCGCGGCTCTCCGAGGCCGAACGTAAGCCCGGCGACTAGCATCAGCAGTAAGTAGCGGTCTCTCATGTTGGCGGTCCCTCACGTCCACGCGACCATACTGCAAGCGAAGTGCTGTACCGTGATCGCTCATGCGACGACTCGCTTTAGTGCTCCTCGGGCCGATGCTTCTGACCTCCTGTGCCACGATCGCCACCGGGAGATTCGAGGAGATTCACGTCAGCTCCTCTCCGAGCGCGGCCGATGCGACGCTCGTCTGCGCAGGACACCCGTCTGGCGAGGGGAAGACTCCCGCGACGTTCAAGATCCGGCGAAACGCCGGGGACTGCACGCTCACGGTTCGTAAAGAGGGATTCGAAGAGCGGACGATGGCTCTCGAGCAGGGTGTCAACCCCGCTTACTGGGGCAATATGATCTTTTCTCCCGTCCCCCCAGCCGCCGCATACGCCACGGCAATTTCCGACTCGGGCAAGGCGGCGGGTGTCGGGTTGGTAGCCGCGGGCCTCGCAATCTTCGGAGTCGATTTCTGGACCGGAGCCGTGCATGCTCACAAGCCCGGCACCGTCGACCTCGTTTTGAAGCCGAAGTGAGCCTCACCGCGGGGTGACAATGGTCCGCTCCAGAGTCGAGAGCGTCGAGCCGTTGCGCATCAGCGGATGGTGTGAGAACGCCCTGGCGGCAAATAGGCGGTCTCCCCGCTCGAATAGCAACTGCTCAGGTCGTGTCAGTAGAAACGATCCCGTCATGTCGTTCGGCGGGTCGTAAGAGAAGATCATGACCTGATCGCCAATTTGTGGGGTGTAGGCGGGGTGTACACCCGCGTTACAAAAACGACGGCCGGCGAGACGAAAATCGGCTTGGGGATCGAGGACATACACCGTACCGCTATGCGGGAAGCCGGCTCCGCTGCGAACGACCGTCCGGATCATCGCGGCGATGAGCGTCGTTGGCATCGCGCCCTCAAAGCCTTGCTTCATGGACGTGATCTCCGCCGCATAGACGGCGGGAGCCCGCGTCATCATGGCCTCGAACGAATGGGTGTTGCCGCTGACATGAACCGAGTCGACCGTGCTGTCTTCGCATCGAGGATCACCGGTCGTGCGACGCTGCAGCACAAGACGGGAAGCCGCGTCGAACGACTCCCATCGGATGCTGCCATTAGCGTTCGTTGCGGCAGCGCTCGATACGAAGAACGGACCGGGTGCACCCTGTCTCGTCAGCGTGTCGGGTGTCGGCGTCTGGGCAAATACAGCGGCCGCCAAGAGCAGCAGCGCAAGGCGCTGGAGGAATCGTCCCTTACTCAAACGCAAACAGTACATCCCCGCTCGCCGGATTCGTCAACAGTAGGGCGAGATCGTCGGAAAAGGGGAGCGGACGAGACGTCCGCCCCCCTTCGGCGAACTTTATGTGGAAAGTCCGGCGATTCCATCCATGGGGGTGACGGACTCTCTGCGACGTGAGCCACCGGCGCGACGGGGCGCGCCGGTGGTGGCCGTCAACGTGCCGTTAGCGAACTTCGAACGCGTATGGACCGAACGCCGCCACTTTCATTGCGTCGCGGTTCGGTTCTGCATTGAGAGGATCGCCGTCGGCTCGAGTTGCCTTGACCTCCCAGTCGAACTCCTGAGTCGACTCGGGGTTCGACGAGACGACGATGAAGCGGCTGTTGCTGATCTTCCTACCGTCGACCTTCTGAACCGCGAGCGGATCGAATCCGTCGACGTTCGTGAGGATGACGGTGCGGCCTTCTTCTCGCGTGAATGCTTCGAAGTACGGCGGAAGCGAGACCTCGGCTCGGCCGTTCTCGAGGCGGCCCGTGCCGCGGTAGTACACGGCTCCCTCCGGTCCCTCGAGCGTTGCATGGACGAGGTACTTGGCGGTATCGGTCGGATGTCCGACGACGAACGTCTTGAACACACCGGTGGACGAGTTCCAGATCTGAATGGACCCGGGCTCGTTGCCGAAATTCTTCGAGTCGTACTTGAAAGCGAAGACTCCCGCATCCGACCCAGTCGTGTACCCCTGAATGCTTGCCGCACCGCCGCCGATCGAATTGTTGCCGCCAACCACACCCGAAATCTCCACGTTGCCAGTCACATTCACTACATTCGACATGATTCCTCCTTGTTCGCCAATTGCTGTGGCTGTGGAGGGAGTGTCAGTTCAATACAGATTTCCTACCATCTAAAAAGGAACCTTCAGCATTGATGAGCGGTTGAGACCGGTCTAACGCCTACTCAAACGCCAGCAGTACATCGCCACTTGCCGGATTCGTCAGCAGTACCGGCGTCACCTGGAACGCCCGCTCGAGATACTCGCGCGTGAGCACCTCGGCGGTTGGGCCGTCGGCGAGGACGCGGCCGTGGTGGATCACGAGCAGGCGGTCGGCGAAGCGGGCGGCGAGGTTGAGGTCGTGGACGACGCCGACGACCACGACGTCGGGTTGCGTGGCGAAGGCCTTGACCTTCTTCATGAAGTCAATCTGGTGGCGGATGTCGAGGAAGGTGAGCGGCTCGTCGAGGAAGAGGTAGCGCGACGCGCCGTCGAGCGGCTGCCAGATTTGCGCGAGGACGCGGGCGAAGTTGACGCGCTGGCGCTCGCCGCCGCTGAGGGTGCCATAGCTCCGCTCCGCCATGTCGGTGACGTCGAAGAACTGCATCACCTCGTTCACCACCTGGTCGTCGGCCGCCCTCGGGCGTCCGCGGAAATGCGGATAGCGTCCCATCATGACGAGCTCGCGGACAGGAATCGGGAACGCGACTTCAAACGCCTGCGACAGCACGGCACGATGGCGCGCTAGATCGCGTTCGCTCCAATGCGCGGCGTCGGCGCCGCCATAGGTGACGCGCCCTTCGTCCGGCCGTAGCAGGCGCGATAGCACGCGGACGAACGTCGACTTCCCCGCGCCGTTCGCGCCGATGATGAGGTGCAGGCGGGCAGGCTCGAACGCCGCCGAAACGCGGTCGAGCAGCACGTTGCCGCCGGCGCGGAAGACGATGTCGCGGGCGTCGAGCATCGCTAGAACAAATACTCCCGGCGTCGCAGCAGCGACAGGAAGACCGGCACGCCGACGACCGAGGTGACGATGCCGATCGGCAGCTCGGCAGGGCGTAGCGAGACGCGCGCGATGAGATCGGCCACGCTGAGCAGCGTTCCGCCGAGGAGGGCGCTGCCGGTGATGAGGAAGCGATTGTCGGGGCCGCGGATGATGCGGAGGATGTGCGGGACGATCAGTCCGACGAAGCTGATGACGCCGGTGAACGCGGTCGCGACGGCGACCATGATCACGTTGATGGTGAGGACGATCCACTTGAGCCGCCGCACGTTGACGCCGAGCGCGATCGCCTCCTCCTCGCCGATCATCAGCGCGTTGAGCGGCTTGGCGTAGAGCAGTGCCGCGAAAACGCCGCCAATGGTGCAGATGCCGACGACGGTCACCGACCACCAGTCGGCGCCCGACATCGTGCCGAGGTTCCAGTAGATGATCGACCGCGCCTGCGGATCGCGCGCAACGTAGGAGAGAAAGCCGATGCCGCTCATGAAGAGCGCGTTGATGGCGAGGCCGGTGAGGAGCAACAGCATGATGGAGCTGCGCGCGCCGTGCTTGGTCTGCGCGAGTGCGAAGACGAGATACGTCGACAGCACGCCGCCGCCGCACGCTGCGAGCGGGAGCGTCCACGCGCCGAGGTCCACTTTCAGGAGCGCGCCGAAGACGTAGAAGAGCGCCGCGCCGAACGCTGCGCCGCTCGACGTACCGACCAGGCCCGGCTCGACGATCGGGTTCCGGAAGAGTGCCTGCATCAGCGTGCCGCCGACGCCGAGGCACGCGCCGACGAGGAGACAGAGGATCGCGCGCGGCACGCGGAGCTGCATGAAGATGCGCTGGTCGAGCGTGAGGTCGGCGCGGCCGGCGAGCGTGCCGGAGGCGGCCTCGAGCATGTCGCGAAAGGAGAAGTCGATCGCGCCGAAGCGGATCGACGCGGCCGTGACGACGACCATGATCGCGAGGAGGACGAGGAGTGTGACGCGGTCGGCGTCGCGCGATGTCACTCTCGACGTCACGGTGCAGTTGCGCCGGAGTGGATTAGTTTCGCGAGTTTCATGATGTTCTCGCCGGTGTCGGGGCCGAAGTACATCAGCTCGTGCTCGGAGACGCGGTAGATGCGGTTGTTCTTCGCGGCCGCGGTCTCCGCGACGCCGGGCAGCGTCTTCGCCGCGTTCGCCGAGCCGAGACGATCGAAGCCGTACTCGGTCATCAGGATGACGTCCGGATTGCTCTTCGCGACAACCTCGGGCGACGCCAGACGCTGCATCCCCTCTTTCTGGATCGCCATCTCGCCGCCCGCCCACTCGACCATCTTTCCCGCCGACCCCGCATCGCCTTTTCCGCCGTTGCCGACCACGAGGTAAACGTTGGACGCACGTCCGAAATGGATGACGGCGACGCGAGGATGGTCCTTGTACTGCTTCACCATCTGCGCCGCGGCCGCCATGTCTTTGTCGATCTTGGCGCACAGCTCTTCCGCGCGCCGCTCCCGATGAAAATACGCGCCCATCTCGCGCAGCAGCGCCTTCGCGCCGTCGATCGAGTCGTCCTTGGCGTTGAACGTCTTCATCGGGACGCGGAGCTGTTGGAGCCGCCGTACGACGGTCTCCGGGCCGATGTTGTTGTCCTCGATGATCACGGTCGGATGCAGCGACAGAATCCCTTCCGCGCTGAGCGCGCGATGGTACCCAACCGTCGGCATCTTCCTGATTTCCGGCGGGTAGGTGCTCGAGTAGTCGACGCCGACCAGGTTCTGCTGCGCGCCGAGGGCGTAGATGAATTCGTTGTACTGTGACCCGATGCAGACGATCCGCTGCGCGGTCGGTTGTTTGGTCTCCTTCTGCGCGAACCGGCCGCAGGCCGTCGAAAACGCGCACAACGCGACGAGAGCAACAGTGAGATTTCGTCCCATACCGAAGCGGTAGGATAGCGCGATGCGGAGCGCTTCATGTCTGACGGTCGCTCTTCTCTTCGCGTTCGCGGCAGGAGCCCATGCAACGGAGGTGGTGCGCGTCGCGCCGTGGGAATTCCACAGCAGTTTTTTGGATGAGGCTTCACCAGACGCTGATCGAGGATCTCGACGTCGACGGCCATGGAACGCTCGAGGAAGCGATCGATCACATCGTGGAGGCGGTAGCACCGCCATCGACTGACGGATCATGAACGCGGTACTTGGGATCGCCGATCACTATGCGGCGTCGGAGTTCGTCACGGTCGGTGTGGCGGATGGCGCGTTGCGTCTGCTTTCAAAGGAGCGGGTGCAGTTGGTCGATCCGGAGTTGCCGGCGGCGCCGTATCACCACGAGGCACTGACGATGCCTCTTGAGGCCGCGGAGGAGGTGGTCGCGAGCGTCAGGGCATCGGTTGCTGAGCGGTGCCGGCAAGCGCTGTCGGAGCAGATCGCGAGGTTTGGGATTGGCGCGGTCGTCATCCAGAGCAGTCCGTATGACGCGTTGCCGGAGACGCTCGGCGACATCCTCGCGTCGTGGCAGATCACCTGCGCGGCGGACGGGATGATGTATCGCGAGATGCTCGCGACATCGGCGGAAGCGCTCGGGCTGAAGGTCGAGCGGTACGCGCGGAAGAGCGATCGGGTTGCCGCGGCCGCAGAGTCGCTTCAGGTGCCTAGAGCTCGCGTCGAGGAGTTGCTGAAGGAGTTCGGCAAGCAAGCCGGCTCGCCGTGGAGAAAGGAGCACCAGGAGGCGGCGGCCAGTGCGCTGGCGTTCCTCGGCGCGGCGATATGATGTCGCGCGCGCTGACTAACGGAAATCCACCCACGAATGCCCACCGCAGTTTGTTCTGTCATTTCCCCGAATTACCGTCCGTTCGCGCGCGTGCTGATGTCGTCGGTGCGAACGCATCAGCCGGAGTGGGATCGCTTCGTTCTCGTCGTCGGCGGTCCGGCAGACATCGGTGAAGAGGAGCCGTTCGAGACGGTCGCGGTCGACGCGCTCGGCTTGCCCGACCCCCCCGATCTGACGTTCCGCTACACGATGCTAGAGCTGGACACGGCGGTGAAGCCGTGGCTGATCGCGCACCTGTTCGACCGCGGATACGACCGCGTCGTCTATCTCGATCCCGACATCGTCGTGTACAGCAGGCTCGCCGAGCTCGATCGCGACGGACAGCCGTTCATCACGTTGACGCCGCATCTCACCACGCCGGTCGAAGACGCGGTCCAAAATGGAGGACACGCGCGCGAGCGCAGCATCCTCATCGCCGGCGTCTGGAACCTCGGCTTCATCGCCATCACGCGCGATCCGCAGCTCGATGCGTTTCTCGCCTGGTGGAAGGGGCGGCTCATACGCGAGTGCGTCGTCGAGCCGGAGATCGGGCTCTTCGTCGAACAGAAGTGGGTCGACCTGGTGCCGGGTTTCTTCGATCGCGTCGTCGCGCTCCGCCACGAGGGCTACAACGTCGCCTACTGGAACCTTCGGCAGCGGCCGGTGACGCGTGATGACGACGGGTCGTTTTCCGTCAACGGAGGGCCGCTCCGCTTCTTTCACTTCAGCGGCTTCGATCCGTCGTTGCCGGGCCTCGTCTCGAAGCACGATGTCTCGCAGAAGGCGGCGGCGTCGGGCGATGCGGCGCTGTTGTTCGACCGATATGCGAGGGCCGTGAAAGCAGCAGGGCACTCCTCGCTTCGCCAGGCGGGCTACTCATACGGCGCGTTTCACGACGGATCGCGAGTCACCGACGCCATGCGAGTCGCCTATCGCCGCTCGCCACGCCTTCAGGCGGATGCGGCGGGCAATCCGTTCGCATACCCGGAGCTGTTTCACGGAACCGAAGAGCCGAAGCCGCCGCCCGTCATGGCGCGGATGAAGTACCGCGCGTATCACGTCCTCTCGCGCGCGAGGCCGCTCGTCCGCCTCCTGCCGCTCCGCCTCCGCGCCGCGATGCGCGAAGGTCTCCTCGGCCGCGATCCATGAGTTAGAACCGGCGCGCGATGACTAGCGCGACGAAAATGCATGCGCCGATGAAGCCGTACAGCATCCGGTAGCGTGACTGCAGGCGCGAGACGTTCGCGTACGTGAGACCGTCGCGCATCGTCTCGAACGACCAGTAGATCTGGAAGAGGAAGAGGACCACGGCGACGGCGAGCGGACGGGGGATCATCCGGTCGACAGCGAGGCGGAGAAAGATCAAGTTCGCACATGTGAAGAGCAGCAGGCTCGTGATGAAGGTGCGGCGGGCGCCGAAGGTGACGGCGTTCGTGCCGATCCGGTTGATGGCGTCGCCGGCGTGGTCGCGGACCTCCTGCGTCAGATGGCCGGCGGCGAAGATGAGGGCGAAGTAGACCGCGATCGTCACTCCACGGCGATCGATCGCGTGGCCGACACAGTAGCCGAGGAGGAAGTGGAGGATGCCGCCGGCGAGATGCGTGGCGGAGCTCAGGACCGCTCGCCCCTTCCAGTGGAATGGCGGAAGCGAGTAGAGGGCGCTGAGCGCGGCGATCGCGAGCGCGATTCCGGCCGCGGCTCTGCCGAGTGAACTGAAGAGGAGCACGCTGACAATCAGCAGGCCCGCGGAGAGCGCCGCGATCTCGCTCGTCGCGATCCCTCTCGTGGTGAAGACGGTCGTCGTCTTGTTTGGATCGGCGAGATCGTCCTCCAGGCCGGCCCAGTCGTTGAGCATGAAGACGTGAGTCATCAGGAACAGGTTGCCGGCGAGAAGCGTGAGGAGCGATACGGCGTCTCTCGCGTGGAGACGCGTGATCGCGAAGGCCGCGCCGAGGAGGGGAGGTCCCTGAAGGACCAGAATGTCGTGGAGGCGAAGACGGGAGAGGTAGCGAGAAGTGGAGGTGCGAAGTGCCGAGGGGGCAATGATCATTTTTGATGGAGCTCGTATACGCGGTAGAGCCTCAGCCAGAGTGCGTAGCCAACATCCTCGGACCAATAGTAACGGGGAACGGTCGCGGTGAGATCGTTGTGATAGAGGAGCGGCGGGCTGGTCCGTACGATCTTGAAGTCGTCGTGGGCCAACTCGCGGAGGACGTCTCGCTCTTGGGTCGGATTCGAGGGCGACCCGAGCATGCGCGCGACCGACAACCAAATCTCCTGTCCCGCGACGCCCCGCGTGCGCGACGCAGGGAGTGCCAGCTCGCAGCCTGCATTCCGGAGATCGGTGAGGCGAAGCATGGGAACCAAAGGAGTATCGCGGTAGTAGACCCAGATGCGATCGTCGCCGACGAAGCGGTGAAGCGCATCGCAGAGCGAGCGGGCCGCGGCTGGCCGTTCTTTCGCGAGCAGCAACAGCAGGTGCATCTGAATCGCGACGTCGGTGGGGTTCGGGTCGCGGCCGGGATCGAGGCATTGGTACTCATCGCGCGGTGCGAGCCACGACCGATAGAGACCGTCGGGCGTGCGGTAGCGATCGATCGTCGCGAGCGCCGCATCGAGCAGTCGACGGTTTGGCGCCGGTGCGATGCGCCAGACGAGCGCGGTGTCGTCGGTGTCTGGAGTGATCAGGCAGCCGAGGCGTCCCATCCACGGCGCGGTCGGAAGTCCGTGGTATCGAACCAAGCCGGTGGCCTCGATCTGATTCGTGAGGTGGCGGCGCGCGAGCTTCACGTTTTCTTCGAGGGCGCTCCCGGCGGCGACCGGATCGAGCAGGTCGACCAGGAGTGAGGTGAGGAAGGTGTTCATTTCGGGATGCGGATCGGCAAACCGCGGCTCGCTCGTGTATGCCGTGAGCCAGAAGCCTTCGGGCTGTTGATGCTCACGAAGGCGAGTCGCGGCTTTCCGGAGCTCGTCTTCCAAGGTTCCCTCGGGAGCACTGCGAACCGTCAGCGTCTTCTCGGCAAGGTACTGTCCATCGCCGTTTGCGAACGGCGAGACCATCGCGGTTAGGTGGTGCTCGCCCGGAGCGAGTTGCGTGGTGTCGATCGGAACGTGCCAGCCCGAGGGAGTCGTCTCACCGAGGGCTGCGCGGACGTCTGGCCGATCGGTGAACGTCGTGGTCGAGAATGCCTGATGCCCGTCGACCGACACTGCAACCCGGGCCGGTGTCCTGTACCCCGCCAATGCCCATCCCGTCGCGGCGGCCTCCTCGCCCGCGTTGATGCTCGTCGTCACGTGGCCGCTTCTGTCGACGATCGCATCGAAGGTGCCGCGGGTTGCGACGGTGAGGTCCGGCGGAGCGAAGCCGTGCTTTGGTGAGGAGAGGAACGGCGCGTTGCTCCAATCCCACGCCGCATCCATCTCCTGCGGCCCTCGGCCGAACCTGAAAATCGGAAGGTCGTTTCCGGGGAGATATGTGAACGCCCCGATCGCCTCCAGAACGACCGAGACGCCAACCGCAATCGCGAAGGTGAGTCGTCCCGCGCCGCGCAGCCGCTCCACCACCGGCACCAGCAGCCAGATGAGGAAGGGGAGGAAGTCGGTCATGTACCGCGGTCCCCACGAGAGACCCGCCCGCCAATCCACCTTGGCGTAAAGGAGGATTTGCAGGACGACAGCCGCCACCATGAAGACCTCGGGCCTCAGGCCTCGGTCCTCAGATGCTTCATCCGAGGACCGACGCACCGCGAGCACCAGAAAAAGTAGGAACGGCGAGAAGATCAGCAGGCCGTGCGTGGGAGTGAAGAGCAGGCCTGCCACTCCCGGCAGCAGCGGATGCGAGAAGAACCGCGAGTGTCCGATGACGCCGTATCCGCCGGCGACGTTGCCGCCGAATCGCACGTTGTAGAACAAGGTGAGCAGCATCGGCAGCGCCGCGGCCGTCGCGAAGCCGACGGCGCGCCGCCAGCGGCCCGCCCACGAGAGGGCGTACACGCCGAGCGCAGCGGCGAGGATGACGTCAGGCGGACGGTTGCAGGCGATCAGGCCGCAGACCAGGCCGGCGGCAAGCGCACGCCATGTCGTACACGGACCGGTGAGAAACAGGAGTGCGATGACGACCAGCAGCTCCGCCGTGCCGTGCTGCCACAACGCCTGGCTGCTGGTCATCCAGGTCGTGGTGCCGAACGCGTATGCGATCGTGAGGAGCAGCGCGTTCCCGTGGGTGGTGCGCCGCCGCAACAATAGATAAAGGAGGGCGACGGAAAGAGCCGCGAGCAGCGACGCACTCAACTTCTCCATCAGCTTGGCGACGAAGTCGAGTCGCGTGTCATCCCAGCCGCGCCAGTGCAGATACGCCACAGCGGGGATGTAGAGCGGCGAGACCAGCAGCGGCGTGACGACTGGATACAGCGACAGGATGTGCCCGTCCGGCATCGGCAACATCCAGAACGCGCCGTCGCCCCGTCCCTGCGCGGCGACCTTCGCCACCGGATTCAGGAAGAGCGTGTGGTGCTGCACGATCGCGAACGGGAGATAACGCGCCGGATACGTGTCGCCCGCACTGATGCCGCGGAAGTTGGCGTTGTAGACGAGGAAGGAGCAGACCGCGAGGAGGAGGCTGGTACGCAACGCGCGTTGAGTTTATCTCGCTGACGCGCGGGATAAACTCGAAAGCGGAAACCATGACCCTCATCGTGACCGGCATGCACCGGTCGGGCACGTCGTTCATCGCTTCGCTCCTCTCGGCCTGGAACATCCGGATTGGGGACCGGCTGTTGCCGGCCGATCGCGGGAATCCGCACGGCTACTTCGAGGACGTTCGGTTCCTGGATCTCAACCGCCGCATGCTCGTCGCGTGTACTCCCGCCGAGGAGGGGCATCGCGACTGGGGATGGACGGAGAGCGAGACGTTCGATCCTTCACTTTTGCCCGCGTTTCGCGATCTAGCCGATGAGCTGATTGAGGATTGCGATGGAACAGGTCAGGAGTGGGGGTGGAAGGACCCGCGCACCTCGATACTGCTCGACTTCTGGGATGAGCGCTTCGGCGGCGAGGCGCGTTATCTTTTTGTCTACCGGCGCCCGTGGGAAGTCGCGGACTCGATGCAGCGCACCGGCGCCGCGGTCTGGCTGAATCATCCCGAGTACGCCGCTCGCATCTGGACGTACTACAACCGCCGGATCCTCGATTTTCACGAGCAGCATCGCGACCGATCGCTGCTCGTCAGCACGAACCGTATCTTCGAGGAGCCGGCATCGTTCGCCGCTTTGTTGCGTGAGCGCTTCGGCATCGACGCGAATGCCGAGACGGTTTCGCAGCTCCGCGCGAACGAGGCATTCGTCTCGACGACCGACGATGATCCGCTCCCGCGCCTCTGGCACTTTGCACATCGCGAAGCGATGGATCTCCTCGGTGCACTCGACGACGCCGCGGATCTCGGCAATGAACGACGTTGGGAAGCTGCCACGCGTCGCAGCGCGCCCGCGCGCCAAGAGCCTCCGCGCCTCTCCGTCGTGATTCCCTGCCACGACGACGGCGAGTATCTGATCGACGCCGTCGCGAGCGTGGAGCGCAACACTCCGGACGCGGAGCTGATCATCGTCAATGACGGCTCGACGCAGCCGCGCACGCGTGAGGTGCTCGATGCCATGCGCGAGGCGGGACATCGCGTCGTCGAGCAGACACACTCCGGCCTGTCCGCCGCGCGCAACGCCGCGATCGCAGCGTCATCCGGCGAGTACTTTCTTCCGCTGGATGCCGACAACCGCCTTCTCCCAGGTTTCTTGGAGGAAGCGATCCGGTTGCTCGATGCCGATCCGACGGCGGGCGTGGTGTACGGCGATCGCCGCGAGTTCGGTGCGCGGAGCGGCGACGTCGATCAGCCAGAGCTCGACCTACCGCACCTGCTGTGGAGCAACTACATCGACGCGTGCGCCGTGGTGCGCCGCACGCTGTGGAAGGAGGCCGGCGGATACGACCCCGAACTGCGCGACTGGGAGGACTGGGACTTCTGGCTCCGCGCGGCGGAACGCGGCTCGCGATTCATTCGCGTTCCGGGTCCGGCGTTCGAGTATCGGGTGCGTCCCGACTCGTTGCAACATCGATTTCTCCGCAGCGACGACTACCTCCCGACGCTGCATCGCATTTACGACAAGCACCGCCACTCGATCGAGGAGTACGCAATCGAGACTCTGGAGGCAGCGCACTCGGAACGGCGCCAGCTCTTTCGGGACATCGAGGCGCTGCGCGACGCGCGCGACGTTCTGCAAGCGAACATCGACCGCCTCGCCACGGCCGGCGCCTCACGCGCCTCCGCGCCCGACGCGCCGCTCTCCGTGGCAACGAAGGTATTCACGATCGTCGCGCGCAACTACTTCGCGTATGCCCGTGTCCTCGCGGAGAGTCTCGCGCTCCACGATCCGGGAACGAAGCTGCACGTGGTCGTCCTTGACGATCCGGAGCGCGAGCTCGTGCCGGACGCGTCGATAAAGATCATCCACCCCGAGGAGCTTCCGTTTGATCCGCCGTCGGACTTTCGCACCATGGCGGCGATCTACGACGTCACCGAGCTGGCGACGGCAGTGAAGCCGTGGGCGTTCGAGCATCTCTTCGCGCGCGGCGCGTCGGTCGTCCTCTACCTCGATCCCGACATCGAAGTGTTCGATTCTCTCGGGCCGCTCGAGCCGTTGACGCGCGAGCACGGCATGGTGCTCACGCCGCACGTCACTGCGCCGCTCCCGCGCGACGGCAAACGGCCCGACGAGCGCGATCTGCTGCTGGCCGGCATTTACAACCTCGGCTTTCTCGCCCTCTCAGGCGAGAAGGCGACGACGTTCCTCCCGTGGTGGCGCGAGCGGCTCCGCCGCGACTGCATCAACGATCCGGCGAACGGAGTGTTCGTCGACCAGCGCTGGCTCGATTTTGCGCCGGCCCTCTTCGACGCGTTCATTCTTCAGGACCGCGGATACAACGTCGCCTACTGGAACCTGCCGAATCGCGCGCTCACGCAGCGAGGCGATCGGCTCTATTCCGATGGCCGCCGTCTACGCTTTTTCCACTTCAGCGGATTTTCGCCGCTCACGCCGCATCTTCTGTCGAAGCACCAGCACGACGGGCGCCGCGTGCGGCTCACGGACATACCGCTGCTCGCCGAGCTTTGTGAGCAGTACGCGGCAGCGCTGACGACGGCGGGTTTCGCAACGTATTCCTCCATGCCCTACGGTTTCGCGGCGACGGCGGCCGGGCTCTCGCTCGACGCTTGGGCGCGGCGCGCCCTTCGCCGGACGTATCTGGCCGACGAAGCGAGCGGCGCGACTTCATTTCCCGATCCGTTTTCTCCCTCGGGCGCCGAAGACGTCATCGAGCGGCTGCGTCGCGGCTCCTCGCACGCTCCGCTCGTTTCCGAATGGCTGTTCGAGCTCTGGAGCGCGCGTGCGGACCTGCGCGCCGCTTTTCCAGGCATCGACTCGCTCGACGCCGAGCGGTTCCTGGAGTGGGTGCGAACGCAAGGTGTGCGCGAGCACGACATCCCGCCGCAGCTCGTTCCGCCGAAACCGGACGAGCCGGAGACGCTGGCGCCGGGGGTGACCGTCTATGGTTACGTGTTCGCGGAAAGCGGGACGGGACAGATCGTTCGCTCCGTGGTGTCGGCGCTCGCGGCTGAAGGGATCCCGTACGCCGTGGTTCCCTTCACGCGCACGGTGACGCGGCAACAGCAGGCATTCAACGACCTCGGCACCGGCGTTCCGCGCTTCGATACGAATCTGATTTGCGTGAATGCCGACCAGGTCCCGGTCTTCTTTGAGAGCATGCGCCGTGAGTTGGCGCGCGGCGCACGAAACATCGGTCTCTGGGCGTGGGAAGTCGAGGACCTTCCGTCCGTGATGGCGCAGAGCGAGCGCTATCTCGACGAGGTGTGGGGGATCAGTGAGTTCACCGCGGAGACTTTGGCGCGCAGTGTCACCAAGCCCGTACACGCGTTTCCGCTGCCGGTCGTCGTCCCCGAGGTGCAGCGCCGCACGCGCGCGGAGCTCGAGATGCCCGAGGGATTTCTCTTCCTCTTTTGCTTCGACTACGACAGCGTGTTCCGGCGGAAGAACCCCCTCGCGACCGTGGCGGCATTCCGGCAGGCGTTCGGCGACCGTGACGACGTCGTCCTTTTCATCAAGACGACCAACGCCGCACGTCATGCGGCCGAGAACGACGAGTTGCTTACCGCCGCGCGTGGCCACTCGAACATCGTGATCCGCGACGCCTACGTCACGAGCGATGAGTACTTCTCGATGCTCGACGGGTGCGACTGCTACGTATCGCTCCATCGCTCGGAGGGATTCGGACTGACGGTCGCCGAGGCGATGGCGCTTGGCAAGCCGGTGATCACGACCGCGTACTCCTCGACGGAGGAGTTTGCGAACGAATCGAACAGCTTTCCGGTTCCGGCGCGAATGGTCGCCATCGGCGGCGGTGCACCACCGTATCCGCCGCGGTCGCGGTGGGCCGAGCCCGACGTCTCCATCGCCGCCGAGCAGATGGCGAAGGTATTCGCCGGCCGCGCCGCTGCCGCCGCAGTCGGCGCTCAGGCTCGCGCGGACATCGCCCAGTTGCACAGTCCAGCCGCGCGCGGGCCGCTGCTCCGCCGCCTAATCGACGAAAGCCGTCAATCGAAGGGGAGTGCAGAAATGACGATCGACACACCGCCGCCATTTGGCAACGACTTCGAAGTGGACGCCATGGCGGCGGATGCGCTCCTCGGCTCGCCGACCGCCGATCTGCCGTCGCGGATGCAGCGGCTCGCAAGGCCTTTCCGTCAGTTCGCCATTCGATTCATGCGCGTCTATTGGGTGCAGCAACTCGGCGTCGATCGCGCGATTCTCAAGGCGATGCGTACACTCCACCGCGAGATGCGCGGGGAGATCGACTCGCTCAAAGCCGAGATCCGCACTCTGCGCGACCGAGAATGACCTACGCCGCCAGGTAGTCCTCGGCGTCCATGACGAGGAGCGCGAGGCAGCCGTCTTCGCTCACGATCGACTCGTGACGGGTGCCGGCGTCGACGTGGTGGAAGTCGCCGGCGAAGAGAACGAGATCGCCGAGGCGCGCGCTGCCGGTGACGATGTACGAGTCCTCGTCGTGGCGATGTTCATGCGGAGGCACGCTCGATCCAGGCTGCATCTCCATCAGGACCGTCACGGTATTGCGCACGCGGTCCGAGGAGAGCTTCTTCAGACGGACGCCCGGCGCGATCGTCGTCCACGTTCCCTCGTTCGCGCGAACCGTCCGTCCCAATGAGACGGCGCGCATCACCTTCTGCTTCACGTCCGCCGGCGGCATGACGGCGTCGAGCGAGTCGGCGAGCTGCGTGACCGCCTCGCGGTAGAGGTTCGCGTCGTCGAGTGTGTTGCCGTCGGCCGAGGCGACGAGGCGGCGGAGCTCCGCCTGCTCGTCATCGCTGAGGATGCCGAGGGCGTCGAGAGCCGCGAGATCGTCGAGGCCTGTCGTCATGGTGTGTCCGTCATCGTATGGCTGTCTCGGCAAACTGCGTGCGCAACTCACCCATTCCGCTACGCAAGCGCTGCCGGACCTCCTCGTCGGTCAAAGAATACGTACGCGCCAGTTCGGGAACCGTGAGCCCGCCGAAGAAGGCCGCTTCGACGAGCGCGCGCGGAGTGGCCTCCGTAGAGTGTACGGCGGCCGTCGCCGATTGGCCTTCTCGATGCTCCAGCGCGATGTCGCGGGCGACGCGGGTCAGCCACGCGTCGACACTCCCGCGGCCGTGCACCAGCGTCCCGTTCCCGATCCCGACGAACACCTCCTCGACCACTTCCGCCGCCACCTCGCGGTCGCCCGTGATGCGCAACGCAAGCGCATACACACGCGAAGCGTGCGCGTCGTAGAACGCTTCGGACGCAGGGTCGAGGGGCACGGGCTGTAATTCTAGCTCTCCGCTCTATCCTTGCCCCATGAACTGGCTCCTGAAGAACTTCCTCCGCGGGCTCGTCATCGTCGTGCCGGTCGTCGCCACGGTGTGGGTGATCGTGAAGGCGTTCACGACCATCGATGCCTTGCTCGGGTTCCGCTACCCGGGGACGGGGGTGGTGGTCATCCTCGGCGGGACGCTGCTGGTCGGCGTGCTGGCCTCCAACTTCATCGGACGGCGGGTCGTGCGGCTGATGGATGCGCTCTTCGCGCGTGCGCCGATCGTGAGGTTGGTGTACGCGTCGCTGAAGGACCTGCTCGAGGCGTTCGTCGGCGACAAGAAGCGGTTCGACAAGCCGGTGGCCGTCGCGATTAGCGACGAGGTGACGACCCTCGGCTTCGTGACGCAGGACGATCTCGCGTTCCTTGCCATGCCGGGGAAAGTAGCCGTCTACCTCCCGTTCTCGTACAGCATGGCGGGCGTCTTGCTGGTCGTTCCGTCCTCGCGTGTCACGCCGATTGCAGCCGAGAGTGCCAACGTCATGGCCCTCATCGTTTCAGGCGGAGTGTCGCGCGCGAACACATGAACGAGTGATCTTGCGCAGTGTTTGATTTTGTATATGATCGGCGCCGCCGCGCAGCAGTAGTCCCCCTCTGAATTTATGGCGCAAATCTTCCACCGAAGTGCGAATACGCTCTCGCGCGTCACGATTTTCGGCGCGATATTCATCGCCGGATTCGTGTTTTGGGTCATCGGCGGGATCGTCCGCTCTCCCTACTTCACGAACCAGGGGATCGAGCGCGAACAGCCGATTCCCTTCTCGCACCAGCACCACGTCTCCGGCCTCGGCATCGACTGCCGCTACTGCCACACCTCGGTGGAGACCTCGAACTTCGCCGGCATCCCCCCGACGCAGACGTGCATGAACTGCCACGCGCAGATCTGGACGAACGCCTCGATGCTCGAGCCGGTCCGCGCCAGCTTCTCGACGAATACTCCCATCGTCTGGAGCCGCGTCCATCGTCTTCCGGACTTCGTCCACTTCAACCACAGCATCCACGTGAACAAAGGTATCGGCTGCGCGACTTGCCACGGGCGCATCGACAAGATGCCGCTGACTTACCAGGCCTCGCCGCTGACGATGGAGTGGTGCATCCACTGCCACCGCGCGCCGGAGAAAAACGTCCGCCCGCGCAGCGAGGTGTTCAACATGGCGTACGTCGCGAAGAACCAGGACGTGCTGGGACCCCAGCTCGTCAAGGAATACAAGATTCAGAAGCTGACGAACTGCTCGACGTGTCATTACTGAGATGAGCGACTCCAACACTCTCGATTACAAAGCCTTCCGCGAGCGCATCGGCGATCTCCGCGGGAAGGAGTATTGGCGGAGCCTCGAAGAGCTCTCGCGCAGTGACGCGTTCGACGACTTCTTCCACGACGAGTTCCCGCGCCAGGCGATGGCGCTCGGCAACGGCGTCGATCGCCGCAACTTCATGAAGCTGATGGGCGCCTCGGTCGCGTTCGCAGGCCTGGCCGCCTGCCGCCAGCCGTCCGAGTCGATCGTCCCCTACGTTCGCCAGCCGGAGAGCCTCATCCCCGGCAGGCCGAACTTCTTCGCGAGCGCCATGCCGCTCTCCGGCTACGCGCAGGGCGTCGTGGTCGAGTCGCACGAGTTTCATCCGACCAAGATCGAGGGGAATCCCGACCATCCGTCGTCCCTCGGCGCCAGTAACGCATTCATGCAGGCGTCGGTTCTCGACCTCTACGACCCCGATCGCTCGCAAATCGTCCGCAAGTACGGCGACACGTCGACCTGGAGCGAGTTCATCGCCGCGCTGCAGCCGGTCCTCACGGCCGCGAAGACGAACGGCCCGGGATTCCGGCTCCTGACGCAGACCATCACCTCGCCATCGCTCGGCGCGCTGATCCAACAGCTCCTCGCGCTCTACCCCGGCATGCAGTGGCACCAGTGGGAGCCGGTCAATCGCGACAACGCGCGCGAGGGATCGAAGATGGCGTTCGGCGCCTACTCGAACGTCGTCTACGACTTCACGAAAGCGAACGTCGTCGTCTCCCTCGGTTCGGACTTCGTCGGCGAAGGGCCGGGCCACCTCCGCTACGCGCGCGACTTCATGTCGCGCCGCAAGGTCCGGAAGGGCACGACGACGTCGATGAACCGGCTGTACGTCATCGAGTCGATGCCGACCCAGACCGGCGGCGTCGCCGATCACCGTTGGGGCGTCAAGCCGTCGCAGATCGAGGACTGTGCCCGTGCGCTGATGAGCGGTGTGGCGCCGGCAATCCTGCCGGCGATCGCTGCAATCGCCAAAGACCTCAAAGCCAACGCCGGCTCATCGATCGTCCTCGTTGGCGACGATCAGCCCGCCGTCGTCCACGCCATCGCGCACGCACTCAACTCACAGCTCGGCAACATCGGCAAGACCGTCATCGTCACCGACAGTTGCGAAGTGGCTCCGACGAATCAGCTCGCATCGATCCAGGCGCTTGTGCACGACATGAACGCCGGCGCCGTGAAGTCGCTGGTGATCCTCGGCGGCAACCCCGTCTTCGACGCGCCGGCCGACCTGAACTTCCACAACGCGCTGGCGAAAGTGCCGTTCCGCGCGAACCTCTCGTCGCACTACGACGAGACCGCCATGCTCTGCCAGTGGCACGTCCCCGAGGTGCATTACCTGGAGACGTGGGGAGACGCGAGGGCGCATGACGGCACCGTGTCGGTCATCCAGCCGCTCATCGCACCGCTCTACAACGGCCGCGCAGCCGTCGAAGTCATCGGTGCCCTCATCGGTGGCATGGACCAAACGCCGTACGACTCCGTGCGCAGCTACTGGAAGACCAAAGTCGGCGGCGACTTCGAATCGCAGTGGCGCAAGTGGCTCCACGACGGCTTGATCGGCGGCAGCGCACTCCCTGCGAAGGCCGTTACGGCATCGACGGCGATTCCCCCGGCGACCGGGCAACCCGCCAACCCGGCCACCGCCCTCGAAATCGAGTTCCGCGCCGACCCGACCCTTTACGACGGCCGCTACGCGAACAACGCGTGGCTGCAAGAGCTCCCCAAGCCGGTCACGAAGATGACGTGGGACAACGTCATGCTCCTCGCGCCGAAAACGGCGAAGCGTCTCGGCGTCCGCGTTCACGACTCCTGGGTGAACGAGCGCCAGACGCTGATGGCGAACGTCAAGTACAACGGCATCAACATCATGCTGCCGGTGTGGGAAGTGCCGGGGCAGCCCGAAGACGTCGCGACCGTCTTTTTCGGAGCGGGCAAAGAGCACCAGGGGAAAGTCGCGAACGGCACCGGCTTCAACACCTACAAGTTCCGCTACTCGACCGCGCTGCACGGCGGCCCCGGCGCAACGATCGCCGACGCGGGCCAGCCGGCGTACATCATCGCGTGCACGCAGGAGCACCAGTCGATCGATCCGGCCGTGATCGGCGAGCGCGGCATCATCCGCGCCGCGACATTCGCCGATTGGCAGAAGAACCCCGAGTTCGCGAAGGAGAAGGAAGAGAAGAAAGAAGACGGCGACATCAGCATGTATCCGCCCTACAAGTACGACCTCCCGGCGTACAAGTGGGCGATGTCGATCGACACCACCGTCTGCACCGGCTGCAACGGCTGCGTCATCGCCTGCGTGTCGGAGAACAACATCGCGGTGGTCGGGAAGGAAGAAGTCCATCGCGAGCGCGAGCTGCAGTGGCTCCGCATCGATCGCTACTACCGCGGCAATCCGGACAACCCGGAGGTCTACTACCAGCCGGTGCCGTGCATGCAGTGCGAGATGGCGCCGTGCGAGCCGGTCTGCCCGGTCGGCGCGACGTCGCACTCGCCCGACGGCCTGAACGACATGACGTACAACCGCTGCGTCGGCACGCGGTATTGCTCGAACAACTGCCCGTACAAGGTCCGGCGATTCAACTTCTTCCACTACGCCGACTACGACACGCCGTCGCTCAAGCCGATGCGCAATCCCGACGTCACGGTGCGCACGCGCGGGGTGATGGAGAAGTGCACCTACTGTGTGCAGCGCATCAATGAATTCAAGATCGCCGCGGAACGCGAGAACCGCCGCGTCAAAGACGGCGAGTTCACCACCGCCTGCGCCCAGGCATGCCCGACCGAGGCGATCGTCTTCGGCGACCTGAACGACCCGAACAGCGCCGTCTCGAAGCTGAAGACCGAGCCGACCGACTACACGCTCCTCGCCGAGCTCAATACCCGGCCGCGTACGACGTACCTCGCGACCGTGAGGAACCCGAACCCGGAGATAAAAGCATGAGGTGCGAGGTCCGAGGTTCGAGGGAAGAAGTAAGAGAGGTAACTAGCGCCTCTTTCTTACCTCTTCATCCGAACCTCGAACCTCGAACCTCACGCTTCTAAGTCATGGCAGAAAAAGACCAAGCCCCCCAACACGAAGTCCGCCCTACCACCCAGGCGGAGCCGATCCCCGCGCGGTTCATCCCGTCGCCGATCCTGGAGCCGGGGCACAACTTCGCGTCGGTCACCGACCACATCTCCTCCATCGTTCTCCGCCGGAAGATGCCGCTCGGTTGGATGGTCCTCTTCTTCGCCGGCCTGATGGGCGTCGGCGTGTTGGGGCTGACGGTCATGAAGCTGATCTTCGTCGGCGTCGGCATCTGGGGCATCAACCATCCGGTCGGCTGGGGCTTCGACATCCTCAACTTCGTCTGGTGGATCGGTATCGGTCACGCCGGCACGCTGATCTCCGCGATCCTTCTCCTGCTGCGGCAGGAGTGGCGCACCTCGATCAACCGCTTCGCCGAGGCGATGACGCTGTTTGCGGTGGCATCGGCGGGACTCTATCCGGCGCTGCATACCGGACGTCCGTGGTACGACTTCTGGCTCTTCCCGTACCCGAACACGATGACGTTGTGGCCGCAGTTCAAGAGCCCGCTGATGTGGGACGTCTTCGCGGTCTCGACCTACGCCACCGTTTCGCTCCTCTTCTGGTACGTCGGTCTCGTCCCCGACCTCGCCACGCTCCGCGACCGTTCGCGCAGCAGGATCGGGCGCTACGTCTACGGTGCGATGTCCCTCGGGTGGCGTGGTTCCGCGAAGCACTGGCACCGCTACGAGCACGCGTACTTGCTGCTCGCCGGCCTCTCGACGCCGCTGGTCCTCTCGGTCCACACCATCGTCTCGTTCGACTTCGCGGTCTCGCAGTTGCCTGGATGGCACGCGACGTTTTTCCCGCCGTACTTTGTCGCGGGCGCCGTCTACGCCGGCTTCGCAATGGTGCTCACGCTCGCCATTCCGGCGCGCAAGCTCTTCAAGCTCGAAGACTTCATCACGATGCGTCACCTCGAAAACATGGGGAAGGTGATGATGGCGACCGGCCTGATGGTCTTCTACTCGTACATCATGGAGGCCTTCTTCTCGTTCTACAGCGGCAACCCGTTCGAGCGGTTCATGTGGACGAACCGCGTGACCGGCCCTTACTGGAAGATGTACGCGATGCTCATCATCTGCAACGGCCTCGCGCCGCAGTTGATGTGGTTCAAGCGCGTCCGCACCTCGACCACCGGCCTGATGATCGGTGCGATGTTCTCGAACGTCGGTATGTGGCTCGAGCGCTTCGTCATCATCCCGTCCTCGCTGCACCGCGACTTCCTGCCGTCGTCGTGGGGCATGTACCACGGTACGATCTGGGACTGGGGGATGTACATCGGGTCGATCGGCCTCTTCTGCTTCCTCCTCGCGCTCTTCTTGAAGTTCCTTCCGATGATCTCGATCTTCGAGGTGCGGACCATGCTGCCTGAAGCGCAGGCACATGCGGAGGAACATTAGCCATGGCGATCGGGAAACGCATCGAAGGCACCTACGGGATCATGGCGGAGTTCAACGATCCGCAGGCGCTGCTCGACGCGGCGAACGCCACGCGTGAAGCCGGGTACAAAGACATCGACGCCTACTCGCCGTTCCCGATCCACGGCCTCTCCGATGCGATCGGGTTCGCCCGCACGAAGCTCTCCGGCCTCATCTTGGCGATGGGCATCCTCGGCGGATGCAGCGGTTACTTCATGTGCTGGTACGCGAACGTGATGAGCTATCCGCTGAACATCGGCGGGAAGCCGTTCAGCCCGTGGGAGGCGTGGGTCCCGATCACGTTCGAGTGCACGATTCTGTTCGCCGCCTTCGGCGCAGTCTTCGGGATGCTGGCGCTGAACGGACTCCCGATGCCGTATCACCCTGTCTTCAACGTCAAGCGTTTCGAGAACGCCTCCCGCGACCGTTTCTTCCTCGTCATCCAGTCGCGCGACCCCAAGTTCGAAACCGACTCCGTCTACAAGTTCATGGACACGCTCAAGCCGAGGGAGGTCGTCGATGTCCCTTGGTAAGAGGGTGGGTAGGAAGCTGATGCTGGCCGCGCTCGTCCTCGGGCTCGCCGCGTGCCGTCAGAAGATGAGCTACGAGCCTCGCTACGACCCGCTGGAGCCGAGCGACTTTTTTGCGGACCACATGGCCGCGCGTCCGCGGATTCCGGGAACGGTTGCTCGCGGGGAGCTGGTGAACAGCACCTACGCCGAGACCGGGAAGATCAACGGCGCCGACGGCGACGGCTTCCCGATGCCGGTCACGCAGCAGGTGCTCGACCGCGGCGAAGAACGATTCAACATCTACTGCTCGCCGTGCCACAGTCGCCTCGGCGACGGCAACGGCATGATTCCGTCGCGCGGCTTCCGCCATCCGCCGTCGTTCCACACCGAAGCATTGCGCACCGCCAAGGCAGGACACTTCTTCGACGTGATGACCAACGGATTCGGCGCCATGCCGACCTACGCGCCGCAGATTCCGGTGAACGATCGCTGGGCGATCGTCGCCTACATCCGCGCGTTGCAGATCAGCCAGAACGCACGCATGACGCAACTGCCCGCCGGAGGGACGCAGTGACGGCGGCCACTCCGACCACCCGGACCGCCACGACCGGCATCGCGCGCTGGCAGATGCCGTCGCTGATCGCCGGCATCGTCGGCGCGATCGCGTGCGTGATCGGCTACTTCGTCGATCCTCAGACGTTCTTCCGTTCGTATCTCTCCGGCTTTCTCTTCTGGTTCATGATCGCCGTCGGATCGCTCGGCGTCCTCTGCCTCCAGTACGTGACCGGCGGCGAGTGGGGCATCCTGATCCGCCGTCCGCTCGGCGCCGCCGCCCGCACGATCATGTGGTTCATCGTTTTCTTCGTCCCGATCGTGATCGGGATGAAGTACATCTATATCTGGACCGATCACGCGGTCGTCGCCCAGAGCGAGGTTCTCTCCGGGAAGACCTGGTACCTGAACCCGCAAAGCTTCCTGATTCGCGCCGCCGTCTACTTCGCGTTCTGGATCCTCTGGGCGTGGCGGATCCGGGTCCTTTCGCTCCGCTTCTACGAAGACCGTTCGCCGTACACCGACCTGTCGCGCCGGAAGTGGGCCGCGTCGGGCCTCGTGATGATCGTGATGACGCTGACGTTCACCGGCATCGACTGGGTCATGTCGCTCGAGCCGAAGTGGTACTCGACGATGTTCGGCATCAACTTCTTCATCAGCGCCGCCCTCGCCGCGTACGCGTTCGTGACGTTCTTTCTCACGCGTCTCGCTGACTCGCCCGCGATGGCCAACATCCTGAAGCCAAACCACTTCCGCGACCTCGGCAACCTCATGCTGACGTTCGTGATGCTGTGGGCGTACACGCAGTTCAGTGAGTTCCTGCTGATGTGGTACGCGAATCTGAAAGAGGAAATCCCGTACTACCTAGTGCGGCGCGCCGGTTGGTGGGGCGCGATCTCGGCCTTCCTCATCATCTTCCACTTCTTCCTGCCGTTCTTCATGCTGCTGATGCGGGCGATCAAGGATCGGCCGTCCACGATCGGAATCGTCGCGATCGTCATCCTCGTGGCGCGCTACGCCAGCATCATCTGGCTCACGCAGCCGGCATGGAGCCGCGAGCACTTCCAGTACTCCTGGATGGCGCTCGCGTCGCTGGTCGGCGTCGGCGGCCTCTGGCTCTACCTCTTCCTCGGTCAGCTCAAGGGACAGACGATCATTCCGATCCATGAAACGTGGGTCGAAGAAGCGCTGCGTGAGGGAGCGACGTTGCAGACCACCAACGGGGTCGTGAATGCGGAGGGGGCCGTGCATGGCTGACGTCGAACGCCACCACACCTACTCCGGCGACGTCGTCAACGTCGAGACGCACCACGAGGAGAGCGACGTCAACGTCCGCGCTCTGATCTGGTTCATGGTCGCCTTCATCGTCTTCGCCGCCGTGATGCACGTCGGCGTCTATCTGCTCTACCGCTTCTACCGGAACATGGAGCGCGGCGCGGCCGCGAATGCGCCGATGAGCGCCGTCGCGATGCCGCAGGACGCCGACGTCCCGCCGACGCCGCACCTCCAGCCGTTCCCGACCAGAATGCCGAACAACGAAGTCGTGCCGCCGACGCGCAACACGCCGGTGACCGACATGGCCGACATGCGCCAGAGTGAGAACGAGCGCCTCGCCACTTACGGCTGGGTCGACAAGCAGCACGGCATCGCCCACATCCCCATCAACGAAGCGAAAAAACTCGCCCTGCAAAGCGGCGTGTATCAGGTCAACCCAGGCAACCAGGCAACCCAGCAACCCGGCAACCCCGCAACTCCGCAACCCCAACCGTGATCAAACATCTCGCTCTCGCATTCGCCCTCCTCTCGGCCAGCGCGGTATTCGCGCAACAGAATTCGTCCACCCCGCCGCAGCTACCCGGCAAAGTCGCCATCGTCCAGCACTTGGGGGCGCAGCTCCCGCTCAATGAGATGTTCCGCGACGACACCGGCCGTGTCGTCCGCCTCGGCGACTACTTCAAGAGCGGCCGTCCGGTCCTCCTCGACTTCATGTACTACCGCTGCCCGATGCTCTGCAGCATGGTCCTCGAGGGGACGACCAGCGCGCTCACGGAGCTGAAGTTCGACATCGGCAAGGACTTCGACGTCATCACCGTCTCGATCGATCCGCGCGACATGCCGGACGACGCGCGCGTCAAGAAAGAGAAATACGTGAAGCGCTATGGCCGCCCGTCGGCCTACGAGGGGTGGCACTTCCTCACCTCGCACGAGAGCGCGATCAAGCACCTCGCCAACACGGTCGGCTTCCAGTACGCGTACGACCCGCAGAGCAACCAGTTCGCGCACGGCACCGTGCTGATCGCCGTGACGCCGCAAGGGAAGGTCTCGAAGTACTTCTACGGCTTCGAGTACAAGCCGCGCGACCTTCGCCTCGGCCTCGTCGAAGCTTCGGCCGGCAAGATCGGCACGCCGGTCGACCAGCTCCTGCTCCTCTGTTTTCACTACTCGCCGTCGACCGGTAAGTACAGCGCCGCCGCCATGGACGTGATGCGCGCCGGCGGCGCCGCCACGATCCTCGGCCTCGGAGGCTTCATCTTCATCATGGTTCGCAACGAACGTCGCAACGAGAACCGCAAGCAATGATGCTTTCCGACTTTCCGCTGTGGCCCGAGCAGGCCTCGACCGTCGCGGGCCCGACGGATACGCTGTTCATCTTCCTCTGCATCCTCACGGGCGGCGTGTCGCTCCTGACGTTCCTCGTCATCTTCTACCTGGCGGTCAGGTACCGCCGCACCCCGGAGAACCAACTGGCGCAGGACATCGAGCCGCCGAAGGCGCTCGAAATCACCTGGATCGTGGTTCCCGCGATCATCTTCGTCGGCATCTTCCTCTGGGGCTCGTGGCTCTACTTCCACATCGCGCGCGTCCCCGACAACGCGCTCGACATCTACGCCACCGGCAAACAGTGGATGTGGAAGTTCCAGCACGCGGGCGGCCAGCGCGAGATCAACACGCTGCACGTCCCGGTGAACCGGCCGGTGCGCATCACCTTGGCGTCCGAGGACGTCATCCACTCGCTTTTCCTGCCGGCGTTCCGCGTGAAGATGGACGTCCTCCCGAACCGCTACCGCTCCATGTGGTTCCAGGCGACGAAAACCGGCCACTTTCACATCTTCTGCGCCGAATACTGCGGCACCCTCCACTCCGGAATGATCGGATGGGTGGATGTCATGGAGCCGAGCGCGTATGAGAGCTGGCTGGCCGGCGGCGCCGAGGGATCGCTGGCGTCGCAAGGCGAACAGCTCTTCCAGAAGTACGCCTGCAGCACATGCCACACGAATGACGCGACCGGACGCGGTCCGGTGCTTCTCGGCGTGTATGGCAGCAGCGTCATGCTGAGCGACGACTCGATCGTGAAGGCGGATGACAACTACATCCGCGAGTCGATCCTCAACCCGCGCGCGAAGGTGGTGAAGGGCTTCCAGCCGATCATGCCGACCTTCCAGGGGCAGGTGAACGAGGAGGACCTCCTCAAGCTGCTCGCATACGTGAAGTCGCTCAACGCGCCGAACAAGCCGCCGATCGAGCCGAAGTCCGCGGCCGGAATGCAGTCGAACGCCGGAGCGCCGACGAATCCCGGCGCGATGACCACCACCAGCAGCACCGCCACGAGCGCTACCACCACGAGCAAAGGTCAACCGCGATGAGCACCAGTCAGACCCTCTACGACGTCCGATTCGTCGAGCCGGCACGGACGCGCAACTACCTCAACGAAGACTATGGGTTCTTCTCGTGGGTGCTGACGCGCGACCACAAACGGATCGCGATCCTCTACCTCTTCTCCGTCTCGATCATGTTCGTGATCGGCGGTTTCTTCGCCATGATGATGCGCCTCGAGCTCCTGACGCCCGAAGGCGACCTGCTCACCAGCGACACCTACAACAAATTCTTCACCCTCCACGGCGTGGTGATGGTTTTCTTCTTCCTCATCCCCGTCATACCCGCCGTCCTCGGCAATTTCTTATTGCCGATCATGCTGGGAGCCAAAGATCTCGCGTTCCCGCGGATCAACCTCTTGTCGTGGTACCTCTACGTCATCGCCGCGATCATCGGACTGGTCGTGATCATCAGCGGCGGCGTCGACACCGGCTGGACCTTCTACACGCCCTTCTCGACGCAGTACTCGAACACCCACGTCTTCGGAACGACCTTCGCCGCCTTCATCGCCGGCTTCTCGTCGATCCTGACGGGACTGAACTTCATCGTGACGGTACACCGGATGCGCGCGCCGGGATTGACGTGGTACCGGCTGCCGTTGTTCGTCTGGTCGATGTACGCGACCGCGATCGTGCAGCTCCTCGCGACGCCGGTGCTCGCGATCACGCTCGTGATGCTGATGTTCGAGCGGACCCTCGGCGTCGGCTTCTTCGACCCCGCGCTCGGCGGCGATCCGGTCCTCTACCAGCACATGTTCTGGTTCTACTCCCACCCGGCCGTCTACATCATGATTCTGCCGGCGATGGGCGTGGCGTCGGAGGTCGTGGCGGCGTTCACGCGCAAGAAGATCTTCGGCTACAAGTTCGTCGCGTTCTCGTCGTTAGGTATTGCGTTCCTCGGCTTCCTGGTGTGGGCGCACCACCTCTTCGTCGCCGGCATCAGCGTCTACTCCGCGATGATCTTCGCGTTCCTCAGTTTCGCGGTCGCGGTTCCCTCGGCCATCAAGGTCTTCAACTGGACCGCCACGCTCTACAAGGCATCCGTGTCGTGGCAGACGCCGATGCTCTACATCATGGGCTTCATCGGCCTCTTCACCATCGGTGGCGTGACGGGACTCTTCCTCGCGTCGCTCGGCCTCGACATCCACGTCACCGACACCTACTTCGTCGTGGCGCACTTCCACTACGTGATGGTCGGCGGGACGGTGATGGCGTATCTCGCCGGCATTCACTACTGGTGGCCGAAGATCACCGGCCGGATGTATCCCGAATGGTGGGCGCGTCTCGCAGCGCTGCTCGTCTTCGTCGGATTCAACCTCACCTTCTTCCCGCAGTTCGTCCTCGGCTACCTCGGCATGCCGCGCCGCTACCACGCGTACGCGCCGGAGTTCCAGGTGCTCAACGTCCTCTCGACCGCCGGCGCTTCGGTGCTCGCGCTCGGCTATGCACTCCCGATCGTCTATCTCGTCTGGTCGCTCAAGTTCGGCCGTCCCGCCGGCGTCAATCCGTGGGGCGCCGTCGGCCTGGAGTGGACGACGTCTTCGCCTCCGCCGAAGGAGAATTTCCACCACACGCCGGTCGTGACATGGGAAGCGTACGACTACCCGGCACTCCTCGAAGCGATGGGAGAAACTCAGAATGTCTGACGTCACTTACACCGGTCAGACTCCCGTCCCCCCCGTCCCCGAGGTGGAGGAACATCCGCATCATCCCTTCCTCCAGCACCATTTCGAAGACCTCGGGCAGCAGCACGAAGCCTCGACGCTCGGCATGTGGTGCTTCCTCACCACCGAGATCCTCTTCTTCGGCGGCATCATGCTGGCGTACTGGATCTACCGCCTCGCGTATCCCGACGCCTGGTCAGTCGCCTCGACGCTGCAGAACACGACTCTCGGCGCCACGAACACGATCGTGCTGATCATGAGCTCCCTCACCATGGCGCTCGCCGTCCGCGAAGCCCAGCTCGGGCGGCGCCTCGGCATCGTGGCGATGCTCTTCCTGACGCTGATCTTCGGTTCGTGCTTCCTCGGCATCAAGATGTACGAGTACCACGCGCACTGGCAGGAGGGACTCTTCCCCGGCAGCGCTTGGCACTGGAACGAGAATCCGGAGCTCGCGCCGAAGATCCAGCTCTTCATGACCTTCTACTGGGGGATGACCGGCCTTCACGCGCTGCACATGATCATCGGCGCCGGCCTCCTGCTGTGGTTCATGTGGCGGGCTTGGAAGGATCAGTTCGGGCCCGAGTACTACGGCCCGGTCGAGATCATGGGTCTCTACTGGCATTTCGTCGACATCGTCTGGATCTTCCTCTTCCCGTTCCTCTATCTCATTCACGGACACAAGCACTGATGGACAGCGCTACACACGGCACCGCGCCCGACCACACCCCGCACGTCCACGTCACGCCGCTCTGGGTGTACTTCGTCGTCTTCGCGGCGCTGGCGGCCGGCACGATCCTCACGTATCTCGCATCGACGGTCGACCTCGGGTGGGCGAACACTCCGGTCGCGCTCGTGATCGCGTGCGTCAAGGGATCGCTCGTCATCCTCTACTTCATGCACGCCATCCACTCGACCCGTCTCACGTGGGTCGTTATCCTCGGCTCCTTCCTCTGGCTCGGCGTCCTCTTCGTGCTAACGTTCGCCGACTATCTGACGCGCTCGTGGGCGATCTACTGATCCAGCGCGTATAACGGGACAAATCATGCGTTACCTCGTGACCGGCGGCGCCGGTTTCATCGGCTCGAATTTCATCCGCTTTCTCTTCAAGAAGTATGGCGACGATGCGCAGGTCGTGAACCTCGACAAGCTCACGTACGCCGGCATCCGCGAGAACCTCGCGGAGTATGAAGGGGCGAAGAACTACCGCTTCCTGCAGGGCGACATCGCCGATCCGGCCGCGGTGGCCGAGGGGTACAAAGGCGCGGACGGTTCGGGCGTTGACGTCGTCGTCAACTTCGCCGCCGAGACCCACGTCGACCGCTCGCTCATGGAGGCCGGTACTTTCATCCAGACAGACGTCCACGGTGTACTCGTGCTGTTAGAAGAAGCGCGCAAACACGCGCCGAATCTGAAGCGCTTCGTCCAGATCTCGACCGACGAGGTCTACGGCTCCATCGCCGAGGGTTCGTTCACGGAATCCGATCCTCTCAACCCGCGCAACCCGTACTCCGCGTCGAAAGCCGGCGGCGACCGCATGGCCTACGCGTACGCGCAGACGTACGGTCTCCCGGTCATCGTCACGCGCGCGTCGAACAACTTCGGTCCGTACCAGTACCCCGAGAAGCTGATCCCGCTCTTCGTCACCAACGCCATCGACGACCTGCCGCTCCCGCTCTACGGCGACGGCCGCAACGTCCGCGACTGGCTCTTCGTCGACGACCACTGCGGCGCGATCGACTTCCTCATCGAGCATGGCACGAACAGCGAGACGTACAACATCGGCGGCGGCAACGAGTGCGAGAACCGCGACATTACCCACAAGATCCTCGAGCTCTTGGGAAAGCCGCAGTCACTCATCAAGCCAGTCGCCGACCGCCAAGGCCACGACCGCCGCTACTCGATCAGCAGCGCCAAGATCGAGAACCTCGGCTTCCGCTTCCGCTCCGACTTCGACGCCATGATCGAAGAAACCGTCCGCTGGTACACGAGCCACGAACCATGGTGGCGCGCCATCAAAGAACGCAGCGCCGAGTACCAGGCGTACTACGCGAAGCAGTACGGGGGACGGTAGGACAGCCGGTGTGGCGCGGGCTTTCGAGCCCGCGCGCTCTCAGAACGCGGCTCCTATTGGCATTTCGTAACGCACGATTGCTCGCCATGGATCTGGTAAAGCATCTGCCCTTGAATGAGATATCTTCCCTGTAGAAGCTGATCCGGCAGCGGAAGCGTCGTTCCAGTTGACGTGATGCAGTACTTCTTCCGCCAAACGAGTTCGACGCGGTTTGTGCCGTTGGACAGGTGCACGTCGTGACCAGGTGGTTTCCGCACGAAACGGAAACAATCGCCGGAGACAGAGCTATCTGCGCCTACGGTGAACGTGATTCACGTTCTAGGCTGTGATATCTCCTCCCCAGGAGAACACGAATATGAAGCCCACCCTCGCGACCGCGCTCTTTCTCATTGCCTTCGGTGCCTTTGCGGCCGACACCACCCCGGCCCCGACCCTTGTCGTTCCGGCAGAGGGGATGGCGGCGCCGACCTTCACGCTGCCTAGCCAGGACGGCCAGCCGGTGTCGCTCAGCCAGTTCCACGGGAAGTGGGTGGTTCTCTACTTCTACCCGAAGGACTTCACCTCCGGCTGCACGATCGAGGCGCACAACTTCCAGCGCGACCTGGACAAGTACACGGCGAAGAACGCCGCGATCGTCGGCGTCAGCGTCGACGCGGTCGACTCACACAAGGGCTTCTGCACGAAGGAAGGCCTCAACTTCAAGCTCCTCGCTGACACCGAGCACAAGGTCGTGAATCAGTACGGCTCGGTCATGGACTATCAAGGCTCGACCTACGCCGCCCGCAACACCTTCATCATCGACCCCTCCGGCGTGATCCGGAAGGTGTACGTGAAGGTGAAGCCGCAGGCGCATAGCGAGGAAGTCCTCGCGGAGCTAACGACGCTGCAGTCAGCGAAGTAACGTCGTTTCGCGAGAGACGCACGCCCCTCATCCGGCGCTTCGCGCCACCTTCTCCCGCCGGGAGAAGGAGTTGTCAGCGTGGGCGTCCTTGGCCCTCTCCCTACGGGAGAGGGTGGCCGAAGGCCAGGTGAGGGGCGTGGCGCCGCCCACGAGCGTGTTCGCTGCCAGGCGACGCTCGCAGACCCTTAGAATCGCGCGGTGACCGACCCCCTCCGAACCCGCTACGAGGACGTCGCCATCCGCGGACTCGAGCGCACGGTGCCGCGCGACGCGCCGCACTACGCGGCGAACGTGGAGTTCGTGAGGCAGCGGTTCGCCGAGGGGTTGGAGCTGGTGGGGTACTTCGCGTCGAAGTATGGGGAGCGGGGGCTGCGGGTTCTCGATCTTGGGGCGGGGGCGGGCGGCGTGTCGATCGCGTTGTCGTCCGAGCCGCGGTATCGGGTGACGGCGGTCGATGTGGTCATGAATTCGGATCTGGTCGAGCTTCGGGGAGACATCGAATATGCCGTCGCGAGCGGTGACGGGCTGCCGTTCAAAGACGGGTCGTTCGACGCGGTGCTCTGCTTGGAAACCATCGAGCATCTGCCGAAGCCGCGGCCCGCGGCGAAGGAGATGATGCGCGTCCTGAAGAGCGGCGGACTCGTGATGATCACGACGCCGGCGCGCTTTCGGTGGCTGCTCAAGCCCGATCCGCACTACCAGATTCGCGGACTGGCGCTGCTGCCGGACGTGCTCCAGAAGAAAGTCGTCGAGAACTACGACGTCGAGCACCTCTTCTGGACCGCCGGCGGGATGATCCGGATGTTCCCGAACCGCGCGCGCGTCGAGACGCTGGTGGCGATCCCGTGGCCGGGGCGGCCGCGGAACGTGAAAGAGATCCTCTGGAAGATCTTCCGCCGTCTACTCTGGGATCGCATCGTCATATGGAAGAGTTGACCAACCAGAACAGATCCCCGATCCCCTGCACGCCCAACTTCTGAAAAGCGCGGCACCGGTGCGTCCAGATCGTCTTGTCCGAGACGTTGAGCAGCAACGCAATCTCCTTCGAGCGTTTGCCGGCGAGGAGGTGCTCGATCACCTCGCGTTCGCGCGGCGAGAGCGCGGCGACTCCGGGGATCTCGAGAGGGGGAGAGGGAACGGACTCGATACGACGGACGATCGTCGTGATCAGGAGATCGCCGTCGACGCGTGCAGCCGAGATGCTGGCGTCGAGTGTAACGACGTCCCCCGAGGAAGACTGAGCGCGGAACGAATAGCGGGTCGGCGCCGGCTTCCCCTCGCTCCGGCAGCGCCCGAACCACTGCAGCCGCTCCACCTCCTCCGGCTGCGCGATGTCGCGGATCGTGGCCGAATCGAGCTCGCTCGACGCGGTGTACCCGAGCATCCGGGCGTATGCCGAGTTGAGATAGACGACCCGGTCGCCTGACTCGATCAGCACCCCGTCGGGCGCGCCGTCGAGAACCGCGTGGAACTGCCGGTCGAACACGTATGGCCTCAATGTTTTCCTACGTCCCCCGGGCATCCGCGGATTTGCCGCCGTCCGTATCCAGAGCCGAACGACAAAGGAGACGGTATGAGACTTTCCTGGATATCCCTATTTGCCACGGCGCTCTGCATGATGGCGCTCGGCGTGATTGCGCCGCCGCCGGCACTCGCGTCGAGCCATCGCGAGGCGCTCGCCATCCTCAACGAGCCGTGCGCCGACAACACCGACACCTTCGCGTGGGTGAACGACGGCACGCACGACAAGCTCTACCTCATCATGGATTACAACCCGCTCCACGAGCCGGGGCAGGGAAACCAGGGCTTCCGTGCCTGCAACGGGTACCGCTACGAGTTCCACATCGCGAAGGGGACGAGCCTGAAGGACGAGGCGGTCTACCGCGTCGAGTACAACGTCGCGCTCTCGCCCGAAGCGGCGCCCGGACCGAACGATGCGCTCGGCGGCGGCAATGAGCTCCTCTGGCAGCTCACCGGCGGCACCGAGACGATGACGGTCACGCGCGTCGTGGCGCCCGGACAGCCGAATGCGGCCATCATCGGACAGGACCTGCCGGTCCTCCCGAACAACCACGGCCCGCAGACAGATCGCCTGGTCTACGGCCTCGGCCCATTCAAAGGCTACGACTCCGGCGACCCAGCCTCGCGCGAGAACGCGCTCTACGACCAGCCGTTCGTCGACACCTACATCAAGTCGCTGAGCAATGGCGGGCGCATCATCGCCGGCGAGTTCGACGATCCCTACCAGCTCGACGAGAAGGGCATCTTCGATCTCGTCAACCTCGGCGCCAGCGATCTCGGCGGCATCCCGGGCGCCCGCCGCACCACGATCAAGGACGTCTTCGCGGGTTTCAACGTCTACTCCATCGCGCTCGAGATTCCGACCGCGGAGCTTTTCCCGAACGGGATCCCGCACAACGGCCAGTTCTCCGCCAACTCGACCGACAGCCTCCTGCGCATCTGGGTCAGCATCAGCCGTCCGGCGGTCCAGACGGTCGACACGAGCAACATCGTCTCGGGCGTTCGCGGCTCCGGCAATTACGTCCAGGTCGGTCGCAACGCCCTCCCGCTGTTCAACGCCGGCCTGGTCGGCACGCAGCGCCAGACGCTCTACCTCCACACGACACCGATGCACGACGTGACCAACTTCGGCGCCGACATCCTCTATCCGGTGCTGGTCCGCGACCTCGACGCGCTAGGCGTCTACAAGGCGCTCGGCCTTCCGGCGGCCACGGTGAACACGCTGAAGGGACCGCGCCTCGACATCATCAACGCCATCAACCTCGGCCGGCCGATTCCGGTCGCCGACGGCTCGACGGCTGACGTCATCACTCTCGATGCCGCGATCAACTCGGCGTTCCCGAACGGCCGCCGTCTCGGCGGCGGCACGGCGCCGAATCGCCATCAGGTGAACGTCAACTCCGTGCTCATCAGCCTCATCGCCGCGGGCGATCCGAATGCCGGTCTCGCGAAGGGCGTCGAGGTGAACGACAAAGACTTCCTGCCGCGCTTCCCGTTCCTCGCGCCGGCGCACAACGGACTGCTGCAGGGCCACGGCGGAACGAACGTACCGACCGAGCCGAACATCCCGAACCCGTTCGCGCCGTAACACGGACGGACGCTAGGAGAACGACCATGAGAAAAACACTAATCGCTTTTGCCGTCCTGCTTTTCGCGGCGCCGCTCTTCGCCCAGACGCAAAAAACGATTGCGCGACGCGGCACCACGATGGACAGTTTCGCGTCCGACTTCCACACCATTCCGGTCGCCGGCAATGTCGTCGGCGTCGCCGGAGCGCGCTTCCAAACGAGGGTCACGCTGCTCAACCCGACGTCGTCTACCTTTCCGGTGCAGGCGACGCTCTACGACACCACCGGCACCGCGCACAACGCGGTCCTGAGCCTTGCCCCCGGCGAGGTGAAGACGTTCGAGAACTTCCTCGGCGCTGTCTTCGACGGCTACACCGGCGGCGGCGCGGTGACGCTCGAAGCCGCGACTACGGCGGGCGGCACGCACAACAACCGCTTCATCGTCGATGCTGAGAGCTACACCACCGGCACGGGCTACGGCACCGTGATCCCGGTCCTCGAATTCGCCGGCTCCAGCTCGCGCTCGTTCGCGCCGGGCGTCACCGTCAACTCGAACGCGCGCACGAACGTCGGCTGCTTCAACCAGGGGACGACGACCAACACCATTAGCGCGACGGTGCACGACTCGAGCGGCCAGACGACGGTCGGCACGGTGACGCTGGTCCTCCCGCCGAACGCGTGGGGACAGACGGCGGTGACCTCAGTGGTCAGCGACGGCTCGGTGCAGTTCGATCCGACCGACAACGCCGTCTGCTACGCCGTCATCGTGCAGAACGCCACGAACGACGCGCACCTAGTGATGGCTTCCGAGTACCAGCCTTGATTTCATGAAACGCTTCCTCTTCATCGCTTGCCTGTTGTCGTGCGCGCCGCTCGTCGCGCACGACTTCTGGATCGAGCCATCAACGTTCCACCCTGCCGCCGGGACGATGGTCGCGACCTCGCTTCTGGTCGGACAGGAGTTCACGGGCGATCCGGTGCCGCGGGTTTCCTCGCAGATCGAACGTTTCGTCGTCCGCGATTCTGCCGGCGAGCGCAACGTCGCCGGTTTCGAGGGACGCGATCCCGCCGGCTTCGTCCGCATGGAGAACGGCACCGGCGCGGTGGTCGGCTATCGCAGCAAGCCGGCCTTTCTCTCGATGCCGCCGGAGAAGTTCGAGCAGTACCTCCGCGACGAAGGGCTCGACGGCGTACTCGCAACGCGCGCGCAACGCGGCGAGTCGAAGCAGCCGTCGCGCGAGATCTACTCTCGCTGCGCCAAGACGCTCCTCGGCATCGCCGACTTCTCGCACCCGCTCGGCTTCCGCCTCGAGCTGACGCCGGAGTCGCTTGCCGCGAACCGCGTCGTCGTCCGCCTCGACTACGACTCGCACCCGCTCGCGAACGCGCTCGTCATCGCCATGCACCGCGACGACCCATCGCTCCGCATCCGCGTCCGCAGCGACGCCCACGGCCGCGCCGCGTTCTCGCTCCCGAAGCAAGGCGTCTGGCTGATCAAGAGCGTCCACATGATCGACGCCCCGCCCTCGTCCGGCGCCGAATGGGAGAGCCTGTGGGCCTCGCTCACGTTCGAAAACTAGCGCTGGCGCTGTTGCTGGCCACGATGCTGGCCACGATCGCTAACGCGCACGAGATCGGCACGACGCAGATCCATGCGCTCTTCCGCCGCGACCACACGTACGCGGTGACGATCAAGTCGCTCCGCAAGCCGCGGCCGGCAAAGGCGCTCCTCTACTTCGACGGCGTCCGCGCCGGCGCGCTGACGGGCGACATCCCGCCGCACGCGAACACCTTCACGTTCCGCTACGAAGGGACCTTCAGCACCTACTCGCTGATGCTGCAGAACGAGGGAAGCGACGCGGTCGCCACGCAGTGGCTCGACGCCGAGACGACCAGCAAGCCATTCGCGCTCTCGCGCGAGGTCGTTCCGCCGACGCGCTTCGAAGTGATCCGCCAATACCTCGCACTCGGGTTTACTCACATCCTGCCCGAGGGCGTGGATCACATCCTGTTTGTACTCGGCTTGTTCCTGCTGGCGACGAGCATGCGTGCGCTGCTCTCGCAGATCACCGCGTTTACCGTCGCGCACTCCATCAGCCTGGCGCTGACGATGTACGGCGTCGTCTCGCTGCCGTCGCGCGTCGTCGAGCCGGCGATCGCGCTGTCGATCGCATGCGTCGCGATCGAGAACGTCATCACCCCGCGGCTGCACCCCTGGCGGGTGGTCGTCGTCTTCGTCTTCGGCCTGCTGCACGGCATGGGCTTCGCGGGCGTCCTACACGAGCTCGGCCTCCCGAGGCAGCAGTTCGTGCCGGCGCTGGTATCGTTTAATGTTGGCGTCGAAGCAGGACAGCT
Organism: Thermoanaerobaculia bacterium; assembly: GCA_036488085.1. GTDB lineage: Bacteria > Acidobacteriota > Thermoanaerobaculia > Gp7-AA8 > Gp7-AA8 > DASXHZ01. Next base: position 10,146 of record DASXHZ010000066.1, on the reverse strand, counting down.
CGTCGTGATCGCCGTCGCCATGCTCCTGTTCGCGCAGTGGCTGCGCAACCGCCGGTTCGTCGTCACCTGCTCCGTGGCCATCGCGTTGACCGGTTTGTTCTGGACGGTACAGCGAATTGCGTTGTGATCGAGGTCTAGGCGATGGCTTTCGCGATCAAGAACGCCGCCATTGCCGCCAATCCGCCCGTCACCGTCGTCTGGATCGACGACTTCAGGGGACGGGCGCCGGTGTAGCGGCCTTTCACCCACCCGAAGATCGCGAGGGCGGCAAGGGTGAGGATGACGGAGATCATCAATGCCGTCGACGCATTGTGGATGAGCATGTAGGGGAGCAGCGGAACGAGGCCGCCGCCGACGTATGACCCGGCGATGACGGCGGCGCTGGTGCGGGCGCGTTTCGGCTCCGGTTTCTCGAGGCCGAGCTCGAAGCGCATCATGAAGTCGACCCATTTGCCCGGGTGCCGGCTCATCGCCTCGACGGCGGGCGCGATGTGGTCCTCGGCCATCCCGTACTGCCGCAGGATGTCGGCGACCTCCTTCATCTCCTCGCGCGGCTTCTCGACGACTTCCTGCTCCTCGCGCTCCTGCTCGGCGTCGTAGTGGTCGGCGTCGCTCTTCGCCGCGAGATACCCGCCGAGACCCATCGCGATCGAGCCGGCGGCGATCTCCGCGAGACCGGCCGTGACGACGATTCCGGTCGACGCCACCGCGCCGGAGAGTCCCGCCGCGAGCGCGAACGGAACCGTGAGCCCGTCCGCCATCCCGATGACGACGTCGCGCACCACGTCACTCGACGTGAAGTGTCGCTCGATGTGTCGGGTAGCGGGCATTTCGGGCCGCGAGGATATATCAGAGCGTAGAACGCAGAGCGCAGAGCGCAGAGGGGAGAGCGCAGAGCGCTCCGTGTTGTCATCCCGAGCGTAGCGAGGGACCTGGGCGGGTGGGGGGTACGAGGACGTGAGGTTCGAGGTTCGAAGTAAGAAGTTGGCGCGAACGCCTTTCTTATTTCTTCCCTCGAACCTCGAACCTCTTCTTCTTCTGTCCACCCGCCCCACTCAGGTTCCGCTCGGAATGACAGCGGGCGGAAAAGAGTTGACAGTGACCGACCGGATGAATAAAAATTCATGTCGATGAATACTTATGCAGGCGAGGCGGTACGGCGGCGCGACGAGATCCTCGAGATCATCGGGACGACGGCCGTGCACTCTCAGGAGGAGCTGCAGGCCCTTCTGAAGAAGCGCGGCGTGCGCGTGACGCAGCCGACGCTCTCGCGCGACCTGCGGGAGCTCGGTGTCGCGAAGTCGCCGTCCGGCTACGTCGTCCCGGGAGCGATGGCCGCCACCTCGAACGTTACTTCCTTCACTCCGCGCGAGACGCGGGAGGAGCGGGTGAACCGGCTGGTGCGCGACAACGTCCTCTCGGTCGTCGCCGCCATGAATCTCGTCGTCATCAAGACGCCCACTGCCGCCGCGCAGCCGGTCGCCTCCGCCATCGACGCCGCGGACCTCCAAGACGTCCTCGGCACGGTCGGCGGCGACGACACGATTTTCATCGCGCTCGCCGCACCGCAGTCCGCGGCCGCGCTCGCGAAGCATTTCGAGCAGCTCATTCATCCGGCGCGACGCCGTACTCGCGCATAGCGCGACCCGTTTTCACCCGTCGCCACCGTTCATAGGAGAAATCGTCATGGAACTTCGTTCAGCTCGCGTTGCCGTCGTCGGCGCCACCGGTTATGCCGGTGCGGAGCTGGCGACCATCCTCAAGAAGCACCCGCATGCGAGCGTCACCGGCCTCTACTCGTCGGCTGACTTTTCCGTCGACGCGGTCGCGAATGGCGGTGCCGAGGTCGTCTTCCTCGCCACGCCGAACGAAGTGTCGGCGGAAGTCGTCCCGCAACTGCTCGATCGCGACCTCAAAGTGATCGACCTGTCGGGAGCGTTCAGGCTCACGTCGCCCTCGTTGTATCCGTCGTGGTACGGCTTCTCGCACGCGAAGCCGGAGCTCCTCGGCGAAGCTGTCTACGGTCTGCCCGAGTGGTGCAACGGTGAGCTGAAGAAGGCGCGGCTGGTCGCGAATCCCGGCTGCTATCCGACCTCGATCCTCCTCGCGCTCCGGCCGCTGACCTACATCCTCGACCGCGAGCAGCCGGTGATCTGCGACTCGAAGAGCGGCGTCTCCGGCGCCGGCAAGAAGTCCGACGTCTCGTGGTCGTTCGCGGAGCTGTACGGCAACTTCAAGGCGTACGGCGTCGGCACGCATCGTCACGAGCCTGAGATCCGGCAGGGGCTGCGGCTCGGCGACCGCGCCACGCTCGTCTTCGTCCCGCACCTGTTGCCGACCGTCCGCGGAATCCTCTCGACGATGCACGTCGGCTTCACGCATGCCGTCACCGACGAAGAGATCGCCGCGATCTATGCCGAGGCCTATGCGGGGAAGCCGTTCGTACGGATGCTGCCGGCGGGCGAGCTGCCGGAGCTGAAGAACGTCGTCAACACGCCGATGTGCGAGATCGGATTCAAGCTCCTGAACGGCGGCAAGCGTGCCGTGGTCGTCTCCGTCATCGACAACCTGCTGAAAGGCGCCGCCTCCCAAGCGGTGCAGAACTTCAACCGGATGTGCGGGTATCCCGAGACGGAGGGGCTGATCTGATGAAGGTCATCAAGCTCGGCGGCTCCCTTCTCGACGACGCGCAGCGCCGCGACGCGGTGTTGCGCGAGATTGCGCGCCAGTGGCACGCCGGGGAGCAGCTCGTCATCGTGCACGGCGGCGGGAAACACATCGACGCCGAGTTGCAGAAGCGCGGCATCGCGAAGAAGACGCACGCCGGCCTCCGCATCACCGACGACGTCACGCTCGAGATCGTCGTGGACGTCCTCGACCGTGCCGTGAATCCGCTCATCGTCAAAGAGCTGATCGCGCTCGGTGTGAACGCGGAAGGGATCAGCGGATCGTCGCTCCTCATCGCGGAGAAGCATCCGCCGATCGACGGCGTCGATCTCCTCAACGTCGGCCGCGTCATCGCCGCGAAGCCGGTCGAGGTCATCGACAGACTGCCGGTGATCTCGTGCGTCGCCGGTGCGTTCAACGTCAACGCCGACAGTGCCGCCGCCGCGGTTGCTGTCGCCCTTCGAGCCGACTCGCTCGAATTCGTCACCGACGTCGCCGGCCTTCTCGACGAGAACGGCGCGGTCGTCTCGTCGCTGCACGCGAACGCCGTCGAGAACTGGATCGACAACGTCAGCGGCGGCATGAAGCCGAAGCTCCAGGCGGCGCTGCATGCATTGCGGAGCGGCGTGAAGAGCATCGCCATTGGCGAGAACGGAGGAACCAACCTTGTTGCTGCATGACGAATCCCCATCGGCAGTCGAAACGCGCGAGTCGGCTTTCGTCCTCGGCACGTATGCACGCACACCGTTCCATCCGCGGAGCGGCAAGGGCGCGCGCCTCGTCGACGCGGACGGCAAGGAGTACTGGGACCTGCTCGGCGGCATCGCCGTGAACGTCCTCGGGCACAAACATCCGCGGCTCGTGAAGACACTGAAGGACGAAGCCGACGCGCTGCTGCACGTCTCGAACCTTTACTACCACCCGGCGCAGGGGCTGCTGGCCGAGGAGCTCGTGCGCGCGAGTGGGTTGCGCAGGGCGTTCTTCTGCAACAGCGGGACGGAGGCGAACGAAGCGGCTCTGAAGTTTGCGAGACTCGCGAATCCGGGGAAAAGCGGCATCGTCGCGCTGGCAGAGAGCTTCCACGGACGGACCCTCGGCTCGCTCTCGATGACGGGACACGAGGCGTATCGGACGCCGTTCCTCCCGCTCGTTCCTGACGTCACCTTCGTCGAGCCGAACGACGTTGCCGCTCTCGAAGCGGCGGTGAACGCGAATACCTGCGTGATCTTCCTCGAGCCCGTGATGGGGGAGGGAGGCGTCATTCCGCTCTCGCACGACTTCCTCGCCGCCGCGCGCCAGATCGCGGACCGCAACGGCGCGCTGCTCGTGTTCGACGAGATCCAGTGCGGCCTCGGACGCACCGGAACGCTCTTCGCGTTCCAACAGACAGGCATCGTTCCTGATGTCGTAACCCTCGCGAAGCCGCTCGGCGGCGGCCTTCCCCTCGGCGCCGTGATCACCGGAGACGCAATCGAAGGCGTCGTCAAGCCGGGCCACCACGGTACGACCTTCGGCGGCAACCCGGTCGCCTGCCGCCTCGGGCTCGCTGTGCTCGAAGAGATCAAGGCGAGCGCGCTCCTGCAGCGCATCAACACCTACGGGACGTGGTTCGAGTCGCAGTTGCACGCGCTGAAGGCGAAGTCGCCGGCGATCGTCGACATCCGCGGCAAGGGATTCATGTGGGGGATCGAGCTCGATCGGAAGGCGTCGCCGGTCGCGCGCGAGCTGCTCGAAAAAGGCTTCGTCGTCGGTACCGCGCGCGACAACGTCTTGCGGCTCCTCCCGCCGTACATCACACCGAAAAAAGCGTTCGTCGAGTTCCTCAACGCCCTCGCCGGCGTCCTCGAAATCCACCAGGAGAAGGCAGCATGAAGAAGACTTACAAGAAAGTCGCGCTCGCGTACAGCGGCGGTCTCGACACCTCCGTGATCATCCCTTGGCTGAAGGAAAACTACGGCTGCGAAGTCGTCGCCGTGGCAGTCGACGTCGGCCAGGCCGACGAGACGGCGCACCTCGAGGAGAAGGCGTACCGCACCGGCGCGTGCGACTTCCACCTGATTGATGCGAAGGAAGAATTCGCCGCCGACTATCTCTTCCCGGTCCTGAAGGCCGGGGCGATCTACGAGCGCGACTACCTCCTCGGCACCTCCACCGCACGGCCGCTCATCGCGCGCAAGCAGGTCGAGATCGCGCTCGCTACCGGATGCGACGGCCTCGCGCACGGCTGCACTGGGAAGGGAAACGATCAGGTCCGCTTCGAGCTCGCGTACCAGGCGCTCGCGCCGGAGCTCGGCGTCATCGCCCCGTGGCGCGAGTGGTCGATCGTCTCGCGTGAAGACGCCATCGACTTCGCCACCGCGCGCGGGATTCCGGTGCCGGTGACGAAGAAGGATCCGTATTCGCGCGACCGCAACCTCTGGCACCTCTCGCACGAGGGCGGCCCGCTCGAGGACCCGACCTTCGAGCCGGAAGCGTCGATGTTCAAGCTCACCGTCGATCCGCAGCAGGCGCCCGATACGCCGGAGAAAGTCACGATCGAGTTCGAGGAAGGCATTCCGGTCGCCGTGAACGGCGAGAAGCTTTCGCCGGCGGAGCTCGTGATGAAGCTCAACGAGATCGGCGGACGCCACGGCGTCGGCCGCGCCGACATCGTCGAGAACCGGCTGATCGGCATCAAGTCGCGCGGCGTGTACGAGACGCCGGGCGGCACGCTGCTCGTCACGGCACTGAAAGCGCTCGAGTCGATCGTGCTCGACCGCGAGAGCGCGCACGAGAAGGAACGCCTCGCGACGAAGTACGCGGAGCTCGTCTACAACGGCCTCTGGTTCTCGCCGCTGAAAGAAGCGCTCGACGCGTTCGTCGACAAGCTCGCCGAGTCGGCCACCGGCACGGTCACGCTCAAGCTCTACAAGGGCAACGCGACCGTCGTCGGCCGCACCTCGCCGTGCTCGCTCTATCAGCAGGACCTCGCGTCGTTCGACATGACCGGCTACGACGTGACCGACTCAGCCGGCTTCATCAAGCTGTTCGGCTTGCAGCTCCGCGGCCGTAAACGGCTGGCACCGATGGAAGTGAAAAGGGAAGTCAAGACGGCGGCGGCGAACCGATGACGATGTGGGGCGGCCGCTTCCGCGACACGCCGTCGGACCTCCTGCGCGCGCTCAACGACTCCTTCGCCTTCGACCGCGAGCTCTTCGCGGAAGACGTCGCGGGGTCGATTGCCTGGGCGCGTGCCATCGGAGCCGCCGGCGTGCTGACGGGGGAGGAAGTCGAGGCGATCGTCAACGCCCTCGTCAAAATCGAATCACCGAGCGTAGCGCCGCCGGCCTCGGCGGCGACTTTCGAAGACGTGCATTCGTACGTCGAGTCCAAGCTCTACGATCGCGTCGGCTCGCTCGCCGGAAAACTCCACACCGGCCGTTCCCGCAACGACCAGGTCGCGACCGACCTCAAACTCTGGCTGAAGAAAGCATGCGTCGACGCCATCGATCGTGTCGAAGTGTTACTCGTGTCCCTCAACGCCAAGGCCGAGCCGGCGAAGATGCCCGGCTACACGCACTCGAAACAGGCGGAGCCGATCACGTTCGCACTCTGGTGCGGCGCGTACGTCGAGATGCTGACCCGCGACGTCTCGCGTCTCAAGGACGCCCTGAACCGCGGCGACGAGTGTCCGCTCGGCTCCGGCGCGCTCGCCGGCACGCCGCTCCCCGTCGACCGCGAGCAGATCGCGAAATCCCTCGGCTTCGCCCGTCCGACCCGCAACTCGCTCGACGCCGTCTCCGACCGCGACTTCGCCGCCGAGTACCTCTTCGCCGCGACGATGCTGATGATCCACCTCTCGCGGCTCGCCGAGGATTTGATCTTCTATACGAGCGACGAGGCCGGATACGCGGAGCTGCCGGACTCGATGGCCACCGGCTCCTCGCGGATGCCGCAGAAGAAGAACCCCGACGTCCTCGAGTTGGCGCGCGGCCATGCGGGACGCGCCATCGGCGAACTGACCGGACTGCTCTCGATCCTGAAGGGCCTCCCGCTCGCGTACGACAAAGACCTGCAGCTCGACAAAGAGCCGCTCTTCCGCATCCGCACCGTCATCGCCCACGTCGTCCCCGCCGTCGCGGCCGTGATCGACGGCCTGCAGCTCAATCGCGAGCGGATGGCGAAAGCGGCGACCAGCGACCTCCTCGTCGCGACCAGCTACGCCGACAAGCTCGCCGCCACCGGCATCCCCTTCCGCGAAGCCCACGAGATCGTCGGCAAAGCGATCGCGAACGGCACGTTGAACGAACTGGCGGCCAGCTTGGAGGGGCGGACGCCCTCGTCCGCCCAGCCGCGCGACAGCGCGGCTTCGCCGCGCCGGGCGGACGAGGACGTCCGCCCCTCCAAGGAAGTGGCGTCGAAATGAAACTGCCGAAGGGTTTCCTCGCCTCGGGCGTGCGCGCCGGGATCCGGAAGAAACGCCCCGACCTCGGCCTCATCGTCGCGCCGGACGGTGCGACTGCGGCCGCTGTCTTCACAAAGAACGCGTTTCAGGCGGCGCCGGTCGTCCTCGCGAAAAACGCGATGAAGAAGAGCGGCGGCCGTGTGAAAGGCGTCGTCGTCAATGCCGGATGCGCGAATGCGGTGACCGGAAACCGCGGCATGGATGCGGCGAAACGCGTCCAGAAACGCGCCGCGGCGCTTCTGCAGTGCAGCGAGAACGAGATCTTTCTTGCCTCGACCGGCGTCATCGGCGTCGTCCTTCCCGACAAGAAGATCACCGACACGCTGCCCGACGCGATCACGCGCCTCTCCGCGACCGGCATCGACGCCCTCTCGCACGCCATCCTCACCACCGACGTCGGCCCGAAGGTCACGCAGGCCACATTCACCCTCGGCGGCAAGCGCGGCCGGATCGTCGGCATCGCCAAAGGCGCCGGCATGATCCACCCCAACATGGCGACCATGCTCAGCTTCGTCATGACCGACGCCGCCCTCGACCCCGTAACGCTCCAACGCGCGCTGAAAACGGCCGTCGATCAAAGCTTTAACTCCATCTCCGTCGACGGCGACACCTCGACGAACGACACAGTCCTGCTCCTCGCCTCGGGCAAGATGGGCAACCTCCCGACGGCATCCCCCTCTCCCACCGGGAGAGGATGGCGCGAAGCGCCGGGTGAGGGGCGAGCAAGCTACGATAATTTGGCCGACTTCCAACGCGCCCTCAACACCGTCTGTCGCGATCTCGCATGGATGATCGTACGCGACGGCGAAGGGGCGACGCGCGTGATGGAGCTCGAAGTCCGCGGCGGCCGCAGCGAGCGTGACGCCAAGCTCGCCGCCCACGCCGTCGCCACATCCCCGCTCGTGAAGACCGCGCTCCACGGCGGCGACCCGAACTGGGGCCGAATCCTCGCCGCCCTCGGCCGCAGCGGCGCACGCTTCTCCGTGAAGCGCGTCTCGCTGACAGCAGGCAAAGTGCCACTCGTCGTCAACGGCGAGCCCGCGCCGTACAAGGAGAAGGACGCCGCGAAAGTCTTCTCCCGCGAGCGCGTCCCCATCCTCCTCGACCTCGGCGAAGGCGACGCGAAGGCGATCGTCCTCTCCTCCGACCTCGGTCACGACTACGTCTCCCTCAACGCGGACTATCGCAGTTGAGAGACGGAGAGACGGCGCAGACAAGAATGTCTCGCTCCAAGACCCATGACGTGGAGCGCAGACATTCTTGTCTGCGCCCCCTCGCGCCGTACACTTCCGCGCGCAATGCGTAAGGTCGTAGCGCTCCTCCTCCTCGCCACCACCACCACCGCGTTCGCGGCGTCGCGTCCGCCGTTGCGCGCACACCACGGGATGGTGTCGTCGACGAGCGACATCGCGTCACGGGTCGGCGTGGAGGTGATGAAGAAGGGCGGGAACGCGGTCGACGCCGCGGTCGCCGTCGCCTTCGCGCTAGCCGTCGTTTGGCCTGCGGCCGGCAACCTCGGCGGCGGCGGTTTCATGCTGGTCCGCGAGGCGAACGGGAAGGAAGAGGCGATCGACTATCGCGAGACCGCGCCCGCGGCCGCCACGCGCGACATGTACCTCGACGCGAAGGGCGACGTCGTCCCGGGCGCGTCGACCGATGGCTACAAAGCGGTCGGCGTTCCGGGGACCGTCGCCGGTCTCGTACTGGTGCACAAGCGGCACGGCAAGCTCCCGTGGCGCGAGCTCGTCGAGCCGGCGCGCAAGCTCGCCGCGGACGGCTTCATCGTCAGCGACTACTACGCCGGCGTCCTCCGCGAGACCGACACGCAGAAGAAGATCAATCCGTGGCCGGAGACGCGCCGCATCTTCCTACGCGACGGCAAGTCGTACTCGATGGGCGAGCGCTTCGTGCAGCCGGAGCTCGCCGGGACGCTCGCGCGCATCGAACGCGACCCCCGCGACTTCTACGAAGGCGTCACGGCGCATCGCATCGTGGCCGACATGAAGGCACACGCCGGCATCATGACGCTCGACGACCTCCGCAAATTCAAGCCGGTGGTCCGCAAGCCACTGCATGGCAGCTATCGCGGCCACGACTTCATCGTCTTCCCGCCGCCGTCGTCGGGCGGCATCGCGACGGTGCAGATGACGCAGATGCTGGAGGGGTACGACATGCCGTCGATCCCGTTCCAGTCGGCGGCGTCGCTCCACCTCCTCGTCGAAGTGATGCGCCGCGCGTTCGCCGACCGCGCCGAACTCCTCGGCGATCCCGACTTCGTGAAGATGCCGGTCGCGCAGCTCCTCTCGCGCGAGTACAACGACGCGCGGCGGAAGACGATCGATCCCGCGCATGCGTCGAATTCGCAAGACATCCGCGCCGGGATCGCGCCATCGCCGGAGCCCGATCACACGACCCACTTCGCGATCGTCGACGCCGAGGGGAACATGGTGAGCAACACCTACACGCTGAACGACTGGTTCGGCGCGGGCGTGACGGCGAAGGGGACCGGCATCGTCCTCAACAACGAGATGGACGACTTCACTGCGCGTCCCGGCGTCCCGAACGAGTACCAGCTCATCCAGAGCGCGAAGAACGCGATCGCGCCGCACAAGCGGCCGCTCTCGTCGATGACGCCGGTGATCATGCTGGACCACGGCAAGCCGTGGCTGGCGGTCGGCGCGGCAGGCGGCCCGCGCATCATCAGCGGCGTCTTTGAGGTGATCGTGAACCTCGTCGACTACGGGTTGAACCTGCAGGAGGCGCTCGACGCCGGCCGCATCCACCACCAGTGGCTCCCCGACGAGATCTATTGGGAGGTGGGCGGCACCAACCCCGACACCCGCGCCGTGCTCGAACGGATGGGCCACACGTTCCGCGAGAAGCCGAACACCTTCTTCTCCGAGGTGAACGCGGTCATGATCGACCCCGCGACCGGCCTGCGTGTCGGTGCCGCCGACCCGCGCCGCAGCGGCGCGGCAGCGGGATTTTGATCCAGTAGAGCAGACAAGAATGTCTGCTCTCCACGTGGAGCGCAG
>DASXHZ010000056.1:0-51541 GCA_036488085.1 Thermoanaerobaculia bacterium | reverse complement strand
GGGTTGCGAAGTCAGGCTACCTCGTAACTTCGTGACCTCGTAACTTCGTGACCCCGTAACTTCGTGACCGGGGTTACGGGGTTACGGGGTTGCGAAGTCAGGCTACCTCGTAACTTCGTGACCTCGTAACTTCGTGACCTCGTAACTTCGTGACCTCGTAACTTCGTGACCTCGTAACTTCGTGACCCCGTAACTTCGTGACCTCGTAACTTCGTGACCTCGTAACTTCGTGACCCCGTAACTTCGTGACCCCGTAACTTCGTGACCCCGTAACTTCGTGACCCCGTAACTTCGTGACCTCGTAACTTCGTGACCTCGTAACTTCGTGACCTCGTAACTTCGTGACCTCGTAACTTCGTGACCTCGTAACTTCGTGACCCCGTGACCCCGTAACCGCGTAACCGCGTAACCGCGTAACCCCGTGACCGCGTAACCCCGTGACCCCGTAACCTCACCCGAACACCACACGCCGCCCGTCCACTCTCCACTCGCGTGTCGAAAGCGCAACGAGCGCCTCCACGTACGCAACATGCTCCTGCTCGAGGATGCGCGCGGCGAGTGAGTCAGCGTCGTCGCCGTCGCGCACCTCGACCGTCCGCTGCGCGATGATCGGGCCGGCGTCGAGGGTCTCGTCGACGAAGTGGACCGTGCAGCCGGCGACGCGCACGCCGTAGTGGAGCGCCTGCTTCTGCGCGTCGACTCCCGGGAACGCCGGCAGCAGCGACGGGTGGATGTTCACGATGCGGTTCGGATACTTCGCCACGAACTCGGCGCTGAGCAGCCGCATGTAGCCGGCGAGGGCGATGAAGTCCGGCTGCGCGCGCTCCAGCAGCCGCAGCACCTCATGCTCATGCGCCGTCCGCGATGCGAACGCCTTGTTGTCGATCACATGCGCGTCGAGCCCCCACTCCATCGCCCGCTCGATCCCCGCCGCATCCGCCCGGTTCGCAATCACACAAACGATCTCCGCCTCGAGCTCGCCGCGGGAGATCGCATCGTGGATGGCCGCGAAGTTGGAGCCGCGGCCTGACAGGAGGATCGCGAGTCTCATTCGATCCACGACGCGAACCCAGCCGGCGGCGCGTCATAGACCACTTTCCCCGATCCCTTCACGACGTTGCCGGCGAAGTAGAACTTCTGCCCGATCCGGGTGAAGTGCTCGACGATCGCCGGGACGTCGGCGGTACCGGCGATGACGATCATCCCGACGCCCATGTTGAAGACGCGCAGCATCTCCTCGGCCTCGACATGTCCGTGGTCGTAGAGATAGTGGAAGATCGGGAGCACCGGCCACGAGCCGAGCTTGATGTGTGCGTCGAGCGTGTCGGGGAGGACGCGCGGTACGTTGTCGGTCAGCCCGCCGCCGGTGATGTGCGCCAGCGCGTGAATCTTCCGCTGGTCGACCAGCGGAAGCAGCGGCTTGAGATACGAGATGTGCGGCGCCAGAAGGACTTCCCCGACCTTCCCGCCGATCTGCGGCACGATCGACTGGAAGTCGTGTCCGAGCTGGTCGATGAGGATCCGCCGCGCCAGGGAGTAGCCGTTCGTATGCAGTCCCACGCTCGGCAGCACGATGAGCACGTCGCCCTCGCGCACCGCCTTGCCGTCGATGACGTTCGGCTCGTCGACGACGCCGACGATGAAGCCGGCGATGTCGTAGTCGTCGTCGCCGTAGAAGCCGGGCATTTCCGCCGTCTCGCCGCCGATCAGCGCACAGCCGTTCTCGCGGCACGCCTGCGCCATCCCGCGGACGACGTCGGTCATCACCGGCGGCCGCAGTTTGCCGGTGGCGTAGTAGTCGAGGAAGAAGAGCGGCCGCGCCCCCTGCACCAGAATGTCGTTCACGCAGTGGCAGACGAGGTCGTACCCGACCGTGTCGTGGATCTTCATCGCCTGCGCGACGCGAAGCTTCGTCCCGACGCCATCCGTCGACGAGACCAGCACCGGCTTCGTGATCCCCTCGAACTGCGCCCGAAACAGCCCGCCGAAGCTCCCGATGTCGGACATGACGTTCGGAGTGAACGTCCCCCGAGCGATCCGCCGGACCTCGCGAAGCGCCTCATCCTGCGCGTCGATGTCGACGCCCGAATCGCGATAACTCGTTTTCTCAGCCAACGGCGCGGAGTCTAGCAAAGAGAGCGGAGAGGCCAGAGCGCGGAGCGCAGAAAACGGGGCACGATCACTTTCTGCGCTCTGCGCGCTAAGGTCTGCGCTCTAATACCGCCCCATCTAGCAAAGAGAGCGGAGAGGGCAGAGCGCGGAGCGCAGAAAACGGGGCATGATCACTTTCTGCGCTCTGCGCTCTAAGCTCTGCGCTCTAACACCGCGCCATCTAGCAAAGAGAGCGGAGAGGGCAGAGCGCGGAGCGCAGAAAACGGGCATGATCACTTTCTGCGCTCTGCGCTCTAAGCTCTGCGCTCTAATACCGCCCCATCTAGCAAAGAGAGCGGAGAGGGCAGAGCGCGGAGCGCAGAAAACGGGGCCCGATCACTTTCTGCGCTCTGCGCTCTAAGCTCTGCGCTCTAATACCGCCCCATGGCGCAGTTCCTCCTCGTCACCACGCTCCTCTCGCTCGCCGGCCTCATCGCCACGGGGGTGATGGGCTTTCTCGCGTCGCCGGCTCACGCCGCGCAGCACATCTTCGTCGCGCTCGCGACCACCATTCTCGGCCTGTTCTCCCAGTCGATGACCATGTTCTTCTTCATCGGCACCGGCAAGGAGATCAAGGACAAAGCGAACAACGACGCGGCGGTGGTGCAGCGCACCAAGGACTTCAAAACGCGCGTCTTCCCCGCCGCCATGTGGGCCATCGCCGCCCTGATGGTCACCTTCATCATGGGAGGCGGCGTCGTCAGCGGCAAGACCCCCCGCTGGCTCCACGACGCCTCGGCCGTCGTCACCCTGGTCTTCCTCGCCCGCGCCTACGTCATCGAGCTCCGCGCGATGATGGAGAACGCGACGCTGATGGAGAAGTACCTACGGGATTAGGGCGCGAAAATGGCCGGGCGCGCTCATAACGCGCCCGGCCGGATCTACCTCCCGATCAGCCGACTTTCGGTGTCACGGGTACTGGGGGAGCCGGCGTCTGCGGAGTCGTCGCCGTCTTCTTCCGGCGGCCGATGCTCTTCAAACGCTTGACCTCCAGCACGTGCGGCACGAGTGCGGCGTGCTCCGGGTTCCGCACCAACTGCAGACCGACCCCGTACGCCGTGTCTGCGATGACGGCGAGCTGCTGGCGGCGCACCAGGTTTGCGCTGGAAACGCCGTTCAGCAGAGCGCGAAGCTCATCCTCGACGACGGCCCAGCGGTTGGAGTCATCGCACAACTGGCGCACCCCGTCCGCGTCGTGACCGACCGCGTTCGAGATGACGTCCGTGGTGCCGACCATGCTGATCGTCGTCTGCAGGATCTCGCCGTTCTTCGCCGTCCGGGCGCGATTGCGAACCGTGTCGCGCTGATCCGGTGTCAGAGGAACTGCCTCCGGCACCTGACCGCTGATGGCGCGCAACTGTTCCACGATCGCTTCGGGCGTGAGGGCCGGCGTCTGCTGCGGCGTATCCGCAGCCTGGGCCGTGGTCGGGTTGAGTACCTGATTCTTCATGTATGTCATAGCTGTCCTCCTGTCTGTTATTTGGGTCTCGTATGCCCCGAAGGGCGGTTGACCGGAGGACGTCAGGACTCTGTGCACGAGTGCGAGAGCGGCCACCGGCTGGAAGTAGCGGCGACGCGCCGACACCTCCGGTTAGTGTTAGTCCCGAGGTGTACACCTCGGGCGTCTCGCGGCAGGAGGAGCTAGGCTCTACTCCCGCACCGGTACAAGCTTTGTGTCCCATCCGGGAAGCCTGTACCGCCGACAGCCGCAAGGTCTTTGTTCTTTCGAACTCTGACCTCGAACCCAAAGTAAAGCCCGGCTCGGTCGGCGTCAAGAGGGTTTCTCAGTTTTTTTTCGCTGACTCGCTGTGAATGCCCCATTCACGGCGCGCGGACGGCGTTCACGGTGTGACGACCGCTGGGAAGGTGCTCCGTGGGACCCGAATGCCGCGTCCGCGGACGGGGCTTGCGCGCCGGCAGACGGGGCTTGCGCACCGGCGCACGGGGCGCGCGCCCCGCGGGACGGGGATGGCGCGCCGCTGGACGGGGAATCCGTGACTGGCCGCCGTCACGCCATCCCCGTCTTCCATCACGCCGGCGCCGGCTCGCGGCGCGCGGTTCCCGTCGCACGGCGCGCCGTCCCCGTCTAACGGCGCCGGCTCTCCGCCAGACGGTACGCGGCCCCCGTCCGCCGGTGCGCGCTCCCCGTTCAGCGGCGCGCCATCCCCGTCCGGCGGCGCGGCCGCACCGCCTGCGAACACACCAACGCCGCCGGCAATCACACAGACACGGTCCGCCGACGCGCCGTCCCCGTCCAGGAGCGCGCCGTGATGGACCTCGGAAACCGCGGAAACCTCGGAATCACGGCTTCGTGCGAGAGGAGTACGCGATCACCGAGCACCAATTCGCGCGACTCCACACGGCGATCACGCTCTTCGTGACGCTCGGGATCTGGTCACTCCTCGGGTGGCAGGCATCCACGGCGGCGTCCCGGTGCATCCCATCCTGCGTCGCGCCGACATGCCGGGCATCTCCAACTGGTGGGGCGCCCTCATCATCCCCGCTCTCAATGCAATTACACATCGAGGCTGATCGCCGAACTACGCCCGGTACAACGCCGCCCCCCAATGCAACCCTGACCCTAGCGCGGTGAAGCAGACGAGCATGCCGGGTTGGATCCGGCCGTCGGTGACGCACTCGTGGTAGAGGATGGGTAAGGTGCCGGCGGTGGTGTTGCCGTAGCGCTCGATGTTGTGGGGGACTTTCGCGGCGGGGAGGGCGAGCTGTTTGGCGACGCCTTCGATGATGCGGAGGTTGGCCTGGTGGACGATGAGGATGTCGATGTCGTTCACGGCCATGCCCGCCGCGGCGCAGACGGCGCGGACGGCTTCGGGCATTCGGGAGACGGCTTCCTTGAAGACGGCGCGGCCTTCCATGACCGGGATCGGGTCGCTGCGGTCGATCTGGTCGTGGTCGACGAACGGACGGCGGCGGAAGCCGACGCCGGGGACGTAGAGCGCTTCGATGTTGGAGCCGTCGCTGAAGAGCTTCGTGGCGATGAAGCCGCGCGAGTCGTCCTCGCTCGCCTCCACGATCACCGCGCCGGCGCCGTCTCCGAAGAGGACCGTCCGGTCGCGGATGGCGGTGTTCGCGGCGTACTCCTCCGGCGTTACCTCGCGGTCGTCGCGGCCGATGGTGATGTCCCACCCGTTCTGCCACGGCATGAACGGCGTATGCACCTCGGCGCCGACGAGGAGGATCCGCCCGTACTTGCCGCTCTTGATCAGCGAGTCGGCGAGGTCGAGGCCGTAGAGGAATCCGCTGCACTGCTGGCGGATGTCGAAGGTCGGGATGTTCCCGAAGCCCATCTTCGCCTGCAGCACCGGGCCGTTGCCGGGGAAGAAGTAGTTCGGCGTCATCGTGGCGAAGATGACGGCGTCGATGTCGGCGGTGGTGCGGTTCGCCGACGTCAGCGCGTTCTGCGCTGCCATCATCCCGAGCTCCGCGCTTCCCTCGCCAGGATCGGCGTAGTGGCGCTGCTCGATCCCGCTGCGCGTCCGGATCCACTCATCGGACGTGTCCATGATGCGCGAGAGGACTTCGTTGGGAACGACGTTCTTCGGGATCCCGATCCCGGTGCCGGTGATGACGGATCGCATGTCGTCTGCTCGCGTTGCAGTTTATCCCGAGCGCGTACCGGAGCTTGAGGTTCGAAGTTCGAGGTTCGAGGGAAGAAGTAAGAAGGATGCCTGTGCGCCTCTTACCTCTTCATTCGAACCTCGAACCTCGAACCTCAAGCTCCGGTTAGGGTCGGTTCTTCGCGCGTGAGATCTCCTCCGCGGTGAACGCGTACTTGCGCCCGCAGAACTGGCAGATCACTTCCTGCCCTCCTTCGCTGATCATCGAGTCGAGCTCGTCGTCGGCGAAGAGCGCGAGCGGCGCCAGGGCGCGTTCGCGGGTGCAGGGACAGCGGTACTCGAGCGGGACGTTGAACGACGGATCGAGCTGTTTGTAGTCGAGGCCGTGGAGGACCTGCGCGACGACGTCTTCGATCGGCATCTTCTCGATGATCGTGGAGAGTGGCGGCGCTTCTTTGATGTGAGCTTCGACCGCTTCGATCGCCTCGGGAGTCGTGTGCGGGAAGCGCTGGATGATGATGCCGCCGGCTGCCGCCACACCGTCACGGCGATTGAGGACGCCGAGGAGGACGGCGGAGGCGATCTGCTCCGAGGTCATGAGATAGCGGGTGATCTCCTGCGCCACTCCGCCGCCGCCGAGGGTGAGCTGCGAGGTGTACGGTTTGCCGGACGGCGGCGTGCCGCGGACGACGGTGAGCCTTCCGTTGCCGATGCCGCGGCTGACGTCGAGCGTCGGATCGGGTGGCGCCGGATTGCCGACAAACCCTCTCGCGCCGCCGGCCACCGTCCCCTCGGCGATGACGATTCCGAGCGGGCCGTCGCCTTCGAAGCGGAGGGTGACGTATTGGTTCTTGATGTTCTTGTCGAGGAGGCGCGCCAGGAGGAGCGAGCCGGTCAGCGCGCGGCCGAGGGCGTCGGCGGCGACCGGAGCGAGATCGAGGATCTCGCGCGCCGTCTCGACGGTCCGCGTCGTCTCCGCGGCGAGGATGCGGAAGTCGCCGCCGCACGCCATCCCCTGAATGAGCCTGTCGTCCATGGTCCCGTGCCCAACAGCAAGTGTGATGCAATTGTTTCGATGAAGAACCTGGCAATCGCTCTCACGGCCGTCGTCGCGCTCGCCGCATGCGGGCAGAAGAAAGCGGCGGAAGCGCCGCAGAAGCCGGAGGAGATCCGCGCCATCGAGAAGGCGAAGGAGACGGCAAAGAAATTGAACGAGAAGACGAAAGAGACCAACGAAGCGGCCCGCGAGGCGAACGACCAGAAGAGTGACTCGACGAAGAGTGATTCTTCGGAGCCTTGATTGTGGATAGAATCCGCGACCGTTGGCAGTTGTCGGATACGCGGGGTTACGGGGTTTCGGGGTTACGGGGTTGCGGTACGGTGCGAACCCGTCACCCCGCAACCTCGAAACCTCGAAACCTCGAAACCTCGAAACCCCGAAACCCCGAAACCTCGAAACCTCGAAACCTCAAGGAGGATCTACATGGTTGCAGTCGGAAGAACGTCCGTTGCGGACAGCACTTCGACGCTGAAAGTCGGCGATCCAGCACCCGACTTCACGTTGACGGGCCACCGCGACAAAGAGAAGTTCACGCTCAGCGAGGCTCGCGGGAAGAAGAACGTCGTCATGGTCTTCTACCCGCTGGACTGGACACCTGTCTGAACGGTTCAGATGCCGGGATATGAGGCCGAGATGGCCGACTTTGAACGGTATGACGCCCAGGTCGTGGGCATTTCGGTAGACAGCGTTCCCAGCCACGTCGCATTCGCAAAGTCGCTCGGCGGCATCTCGCGGTATCCGTTGCTCGCCGACTTCCATCCGAAGGGTGAAGTCTCGAAAAAGTATGGAGTCTGGAAAGAAGAAGGCGGCCACTGCGAGCGCGCCATCGTGGTGGTCGACAAGCAGGGCGTCGTCCGCTACATCGACGTCCACAACATCGGCGAGGCACCTGAGAACTCACAGGTCCTCGACGTTCTGCGCGACTTGCAGTAGGGCCATGTGTCAAACGACGGCGGGTGATCGATGCTGAATATCGCCCGCCGTTGCGTTCCCTTCACGCCGTACGACAAGACGCTGTCGCACGCCATCGTGGCGCTGGTGTCGGCGACCGGCGTTTACGCCTCCGGGCAGGAGTCGTTTCCGACCGAGGATCCGGGCGACATCACGTATCGCGTCATTCCGGCGGATGCCGAGGCGAAGTCGCTGAAGATCGCGCACCATCACTACGATCACGCCGAGGCGGATGGCGATCCGAACATCGTCTTCCCGATCGACACGCTGCGCGAGCTCGCGAGCGAAGGCTTCATCGCCGGCGTGAATCCGGAGAATTACAGCTACGGCTTCACGACGCGGCTGCGCGATCTGTACGAGCAGACCTTTCCCGAGCTGGCGGACAAGATCGAACGCTCGAAGACGAAGCTCGTGCTGCTGACCGCCGGCTGCCCGGAGACGTGCCACCGTTCGATCGGCAACATGGCGCGCGAGATCGAGGCGCGCGGGATCCCGACGCTGATCCTCAGCGCGTCTCCGGCCGCGACGGAGTCGGTCCGCCCGCCGCGCGCGATGACGTTCGAAGGGAGCTCGATCGGCCGCATCCTCGGAAAGGCGGACGACCGGTCGTTCCACAAACGTGTGCTCCAGACCGCTCTCGAGATGTTCGTCCAGGACACGCCGCCGGGACGAGTGATCACGAAGGAACCCTGAGCGCAGAGCGGAGAGCGCAGAGCGCAGAGCGCAGAGCGCGGAGCGGAGAGCGCAGAGCGGAGAGCGCAGAGCGCAGAAAGTGCCGTCAAGCGATCGCGGCCTCTGCGCTCCGCCCTCTGCGCTCCGCCCTCTGCGCTCTGCCCTCTGCCCTCTGCGCTCCGCCCTCTGCGCTCTGCGCTCCGCCCTCTGCGCTCTGCGCTCCGCGCTCTGCCCTCTGCGCTCCGCGCTCTGCCCTCTGCGCTCCGCGCTCTGCCCTCTGCGCTCTGCCCTCCGCGCTCTGCCCTCCGCGCTCTGCCCTCTGCGCTCTGCCCTCCGCGCTCTGCCCTCTGCGCTCTGCCCTCCGCGCTCTGCCCTCCGCGCTCCGCCCTCTGCGCTCCGCGCTCTGCCCCTCTGCGCTCTGCCCTCTGCGCTCTAAATCTGTTCTATTCTTCGCGGCGTGAGCACGGCTCCCGAAATCGTTCCGCCGCAGAGTCAGGATCAGTGGTCGATCGAGGACTCGACGGCGCTGTACATGATCGATCGGTGGGGCGCCGGGTATTTCGGCGTCACGACGAACGGCGACATGGCGGTGGCGCCTTCGCAGGACCGCGGCATCTCGATTCCGATCCTCGATGTGGTGCGTGAGGCGGCGTCGCTCAATCTCGACACGCCGATCCTGATCCGGTTCCAGGACCTGCTCCGGCATCGCGTCGAGACACTGAACAACGCGTTCAACCGTGCCATCGCGGAGAACAACTACCGCGGCTCCTATCGCGGCGTCTTCCCGATCAAGGTCAACCAGCTCCGCGAGGTGGTCGAGGAGATCCTCGACGCCGGCAAGCCGTTCAACTACGGCCTGGAAGTCGGCTCGAAGCCGGAGATTTTCGCCGGGCTCGCGATGCACCAGGATCCCGACTCGCTCCTCGTCTGCAACGGATACAAAGACGCGACCTACATCCGGATGGCGATGCTCGGCCGCAAGCTCGGGAAGAAAGTCATCCTGATCGCCGAGAAGCTGTCGGAGATCCGCGCCATCGCGCAGATCGCCGCGGAAATGAACGTCGAGCCGTGGATCGGCATCCGCGTCCGCCTCCTCACGAAGGGAAAAGGGAAGTGGGCGACGTCGGGCGGCGAGCACGCGAAGTTCGGCCTCTCGACCGCTGAGATCCTGGAAGCGATCGAGATCCTGGCCGAGGCGAAGATGGAGTCGGCGTTCAAGCTGCTCCACTTCCACATCGGCTCGCAGATCCCTGACATCCTGACCATCAAGCGTGCCGTTCGCGAGGCGGCGATGTACTACGCGAAGCTCTACAAGATGGGCCACCCGCTGGAGTACCTCGACGTCGGCGGCGGGCTGGCGATCGACTACGACGGCTCACGTTCGGAGTTCCACTCCTCGATGAACTACACGCTCGAGGAGTATGCGAGCGACATCGTCTACAACATCGGCGACGTCTGCGACGACGAGAAGGTCCCGCATCCGAACATCGTCTCGGAGTCGGGCCGTGCCATCGTCGCGCACCACTCGGTGCTGGTGGTCCAGGCGTTCGGCGCGATCGAGAAGACGCCGCTGGAGCCGCGGGTCGTGAAGACGGCGAACCACAAGCTGATCCGCGAGATCGAGGACATCGACCGCCGCCTGAACGAGGCGAACCTGAACGAGTCGTGGCACGACCTGCAGCAGATCAAGGAACAGGTGCAGACGATGTTCGAGTTCGGGCTCCTCTCGCTCGACGTGAAGGCGCGCGTCGAGTCGGACTATTGGGAGATCGCCGAGCGGATGCAGTCGCTCGTGAAGGAGTTGGACGCCGAGGAGGTGCCGGAGGACCTGCGCGACCTCAAGATCGAGCTCGCCGACCAGCACCTCTGCAACTTCTCGGTCTTCCAGTCGCTGCTCGACCACTGGGCACTCGGACAGCTCTTCCCGATCGCTCCGATCCATCGCCTCAATCAACGCCCGCAGCTCGAGTCGACGCTGGTCGACATCACGTGCGACTCGGACGGCAAGGTCTCGAAGTACATCGACTTCAACGACGTCCGCGAGACGCTCCCGCTCCACGAGGTCCGCAACGGCGAGCCGTACTACCTCGGCATCTTCCTCACCGGCGCCTACCAGGACATCATGGGCGACATCCACAACCTCTTCGGCCGCGTGAACGAGGTGCATGTCTTCCTCGACCAGGACGAGGAGAGCGGCTTCTACATCGAAGAGGAGATCCCGGGACAGTCGATCGGCGACGTGCTGGCGATGACGCAGTACGACGGGCGCGACATGGAGAAGCGGATGAAGTCGCAGATCGACGCCGCCATCAAGGCCGACCGTCTCAAGCCGACCGAAGGGATGCGGCTCCTGCAGGATTACGAGCGCGGACTGAAGGACCAGACCTATCTGAGTTTCGACAAGTGATCTCAACTACAGGAGAAAACACATGCGGAGAACTTTCGCGCTGACGTTGATGGTGGTGCTCGGGACCGCGGCGAATCTGTTTGCGGTCGGTGAGGCGCGCATCAATGGAAAGGTCGTCGACGCCGTCACGAAGGAGCCGATTCCGGGCGCGACGATTCTGATGACGTCGGTGAAAGGCGCCGGCCGCTCGTTCAAGCAGGACTACAAGATCGACAAGGACGGCAGCTACGCGATCTTCGTCCTCGACGGGACGATCAAGTACGACATCGTCTACGCCGCGCCGGGGCATCAGTCGCAGACGTTCAACGACGTGAAGCTGAAGCTCGGCGAGCCGAACAAGAAGGACATCGAGCTCGCGCCGATGACCGCCGAGACGCCGAAGGCCGCGCCGCCGAAGGCCGATCCCGCGGTAGCCGCCTTCAACGAAGGCGCGCAGCTCGCGAACCAGGGCAAGATCGACGAGGCGATCGCGAAGATGGAAGAGGCGGTGGCCGCAAAGCCGGAGTTCATCGCCGGCCATCAGGCGCTCGCCACTCTCTATCTCCGCAAGAAGGATTACCCAAAGGCGATCGCCTCGGCGAACAAGGTCCTGGAGTACGACACGGACAACACCGACATGGCGGCGGTGCTCTTCGACGCGTACAGCGCCACCGGCGATACGGCGAAGGCGGCGGAGTACAAGAAGAAGATGCCGGCGAACCCGTCGGTGCTCTTCAACGACGCCGCGAAGTTGATCAACCAGCAGAAGGACGGTGAGGCGGAGCCGCTGCTCAAGCAGGCGATTGCCGCGGACGACAAGTTCGCGCCGGCGTACTACGAGCTCGGCATGATCTACGTCCGCGCCGGCAAGAATGCCGAGGCGAAGACGAACCTTTCGAAGTACATCGAGCTCGCTCCTACCGGCCGCGACGTCGCGACCGCGAAAGAGATGCTGAATTACGTGAAGTGAGGATTATGAAAAAACTTGCCGGTGCCGTAGCCCTTCTGCTGGTCGTTGCGTGTGCGTCGAACCACACCGCGGGGAACAAGATCCCCAATCCCGAGGTGAAGCTCGATCAGACGAGTACGATGCCGGGGGCGGCGGAGTACGTGACCGGCAGCATTCCGGTGAGCTTCCGCATGTCGGTGACCAATCGCGCGGCGATCCAGATCACGCTGAAGCGGGTGGAGGTGTCGAGCGTCGGCGAGGCGGGCGGATACATCGTGCGGCAGTCATCGGTTCCATTCAACGTGGCGCTGCCGCCCGGCGCCAGCGACTCGGTCGAATTCACGGTGTCCGCGGTGAACACGGGAAACAACGTGACGGGATCGAACGAGCCGGTGACGATCCGCGTGATATCGGTCTACGACACGGCGGAAGGTGGGTTGCAGAACGTCGTGATCCGCCAGGTCAGCGGGCTCCGCTGAGGCCCGTTCCCCTACACGACCCCGACACCAAGCTCGCTTGGCTCGTACGCCAGGTTCGGCCCGAGCCAGCGTTCGGCCTCTTCGACGGTCATGCCCTTGCGGGCGGCGTAGTCGATCACTTGATCGCGGCCGATCTTCCCGAGGGCGAAGTAGCGCGCGTCGGGGTGCGCGAAGTAGAAGCCGCTGACGGATGCGGCGGGCGACATCGCGAATGACTCCGTGAGCTGCATACCGATGCGTTCCGCGCCGAGGAGGGAGAAGAGGGTGCCTTTCTCGGTGTGATCGGGTGAGGCGGGGTAGCCCGGGGCGGGACGAATGCCGCGGTACTTCTCCGCGATCAGCTCGTCGTTCGTGAGGCTCTCGTCCTTCCCGTACCACCCGCGCCGCACGTCGCGATGCAGTTTCTCCGCGAGCGCCTCGGCCAGCCGGTCGGCGAGCGCCTTCGTCATGATGGTGTTGTAGTCGTCGTGGTCGCGCTGGAAGCGCGCGACGAGGTCGTCGACCCCGATGCCCGCCGTGACCGCGAAACCCCCGATGTAGTCATCCCCCTCGCTCACGAAGTCGGCGAGCGCGAGGTTCTTCCCGGTCGCCGTCTCCTGCTGCTGCCGGAGCGTGTGGATGGTGGTGCGGAGGTCGGGCAGCTCGACGTCGTCGCCGTTCCGTCGCGCGCGCCAGAGACCGTAGACGGCGCGAGCGCGAAGCAGCCGCTTCTCGATGATCTCGCGGAGCAGGTCGCGCGCGTCGTCATACAGCTCCTTCGCCCGCGGCTCGTCGACGATCTGCGGGAAGCGGCCGCGCAGCTCCCATGTGGCGAAGAACGGGGTCCAGTCGATGAGCGGCTCGATCTCGGACAGCGGCACGTCGTCGAGGACGTGAACGCCGAGGGCGGTCGGCTTCTCGATGCGATCGAATGAGAATGAGGGTCGCCGGCGGCGCGCTTCTTCGAGCGGCAGCAATGCGACCTCGCGGGTCTTCTGTCCGGCGCGCAGCCGCGCGTACTCGTCGCTCGTGCTGCGGATGAGTGTTTCGCGTTTCTCGCTGCTCAGGAGCGACGAGACGACGCCGACCGCGCGCGAGGCGTCGAGGACGTGCACGGTCGGCTCCGAGTAGCGCGGCGCGATCTTCACGGCCGTGTGCAGCTTCGACGTGGTCGCGCCGCCGATGAGGAGCGGCTTGCCGATGGCGCGGCGCTCCATCTCGCGGGCGACGTGCACCATCTCGTCGAGCGACGGGGTGATGAGGCCCGAGAGGCCGATGATGTCGACGTTCTCCTTCACCGCGGTGTCGAGGATCTTGTCGGCGGACACCATGACGCCGAGGTCGAGCACCTCGTAGTTGTTGCACCCGAGAACTACGCCGACGATGTTCTTGCCGATGTCGTGGACGTCGCCCTTCACCGTTGCGAGCAGCACCTTGCCGCGCGCCGACTGGCCCGCCTTCTTCTCCGCCTCCATGTAAGGTAGGAGGTACGCGACCGCCTTCTTCATCACGCGCGCCGACTTGACGACCTGCGGGAGGAACATCTTGCCGGCGCCGAAGAGGTTCCCGACGACGTTCATGCCGTCCATCAGCGGCCCTTCGATGATCGAGAGTCCGGTCGGATATTTGGTCCGCGCCTCCTCGAGGTCGGGTTCGAGATGATCGATGATGCCTTGTACGAGCGAGTGCGAGAGGCGCTCCTCGACCGAGGCGCTGCGCCATGCGGCGGCCTGCTTCTCGGTCTGCTGCGTCGCCTGTCCCTTGATCGATTCGGCGTATGCGACGAGGCGCTCGGTGGCGTCAGCGTTGCGGTTCAGGAGGACGTCTTCGACGAGCTCGAGGAGGTCCTTCGGGATCTCTTCGTAGATGGCGAGCTGTCCGGC
Organism: Thermoanaerobaculia bacterium; assembly: GCA_036488085.1. GTDB lineage: Bacteria > Acidobacteriota > Thermoanaerobaculia > Gp7-AA8 > Gp7-AA8 > DASXHZ01. Next base: position 37,453 of record DASXHZ010000056.1, on the reverse strand, counting down.
GTTGACGATCCCCATCGTGAGGCCGGCGTGGATGGCGTGGTAGAGAAACGCGGCGTGCATCGCCTCGCGGACGGCCTTGTTGCCGCGGAACGAGAACGAGACGTTGCTGACGCCGCCCGAGGCGTGTGCCAGCGGGAAGCGCTTGCGTAGCTCGCGGACGGATTCGATGAACGCCACGCCGTAGTTGTTGTGCTCCTCGATCCCCGTCGCGACCGTGAGAACGTTCGGGTCGAAGATGATGTCGGTCGGGTCGAAGCCGACTTCTTCGACGAGGATGCGGTAGGCGCGCGAGAGGATCTCGATCTTCCGCTCGACCGAGTCCGCCTGCCCCTGCTCGTCGAACGCCATGACGATCACGGCGGCGCCGTAGCGCCTCACGAGGGTCGCTTGTTCGCGGAACTTCTCCTCCCCCTCTTTGAGCGAGATCGAGTTGACGACCGACTTGCCCTGCGTGCGCTTGAGGCCCGACTCGATGACGCTCCACTTCGAGGAGTCGATCATGAGCGGGACGCGCGCGATCTCCGGTTCGCTGCCGACGAGGTTGAGGAACTCCGCCATGACCTTCTCGGATTCGAGCAGCCCCTCGTCCATGTTGACGTCGAGGATGTTCGCGCCCCCTTCGATCTGCTGCCGTGCGATGGCGAGGGCGGGCTCCAGCTCGCCCGCTTTCACGAGCTGCGCGAACTTCGGGGAGCCGGTGACGTTGGTGCGCTCGCCGACCATGATGAAGTTCGAGTCGTCGCGGACGACCAGCGGCTCGAAGCCGGAGAGGCGCAGGTGCGGCTCGATGCGGGGCGGGACGCGCGGCGGGAACGACTTCACGGCATTCGCGATCTCGCGGATGAACTCTGGCGTCGTGCCGCAGCAGCCGCCGATGAGGTTGATCCAGTTGTTCGACGCGTACTCGCGCAGCAGCTCCGCCATCTCGGCCGGCGTCTGGTCGTATTCGCCGAGGGCGTTCGGGAGGCCCGCGTTCGGATAGCAACTGAGGTAGCAGGGGGCGAGCGACGCCAGCTCCTCGATGTGCGGCCGCATTTCGGCGGCGCCGAGGGCGCAGTTGATGCCGACGGCGAGGAGGGGGGCGTGCGAGATGGAGATCCAGCACGCTTCGACTGTCTGCCCGGAGAGGGTGCGGCCCGAGGCGTCGGTGATCGTGATCGACGCGATGACGGGAAGGCGCAGCTTGTGGTCGTCGAAGTACTTCTCGATGGCGAAGAGCGCCGCCTTCAGGTTGAGCGTGTCGAACGTCGTCTCCGGCATCAGGATGTCGGCGCCGCCGTCGACCAGGCCGCGCACCTGCTCGTAGTAGGCGTCCGCGATGTCGTCAAACGTCACGGCGCGAAACGCGGGGTTGTTGACGTCGGGCGAGAGCGAGGCCGTGCGGTTCGTCGGTCCGAGGGAGCCGGCGACGAAGCGCGGACGCTCGGGCGTCGAGACGGCGTCGACGGCTTTTCGCGCCAGGCGAGCCGCCGCGAGGTTGATGTCGTAGGTGAAGGCCTGGAGGTCGTAGTCGGCGAGCGAGATCGCCTGCGCGTTGAAGGTGTTGGTCTCGATGATGTCGGCGCCGGCCTCGAGGTAGAGGCGGTGGATCTCTTCGATGATCGCGGGGCGCGTCAGACAGAGGATGTCGTTCGCTCCCTTGAGATCGCGATGGTGGCTCGCGAACTGTTCGCCGCGATACGCCGCCTCGTCCAGCCGGTAGCGCTGGATCATCGTCCCCATCGCGCCGTCGAGCACGAGGATGCGCTGGTCGAGCAGTTGGCGAAGTTCGGCGGTGCGATCGGGTTGCGCCATTACGGTCTCCAAAAACGTCTACCAAAAACAAAAAGCCCCGCGAATCATTCGCGGGGCCGCGTCGAGTCGAACGTCGGTTACTGCCGGCTCTTTAGCTTTTTTTATCCTGGTTGCAAGCGGCCCCGCAAATCACTCCAGTGCGGCGAGGCTACGCCGTTTCATCTGATATTGTCAATTCATGTCCCAGGTCGCCGAAACGCCCATCGCCCATACCGAACCGGTCAACGCGAAGATCCTCGCGGTCTCGGAAGACCAGATCAAAGGATTCGTCCGCGATCCGTTCGGCGAGATCGCGGCGAACTCGGGCGTCGACGTCGAGACGGTGATGGAGCGGATCCGGGCGATGCTGCGCGCCGGGACGATCCGCCGCGTGCGCCAGACGCTCATGGCGACGAACCTCGCCGAGGGGGCGCTCGTCGCGTGGGTGTACCCGAACGACAAGCTCGACGCGGCGTTCGACTTCATGGTGAAGGACGACCCGTTCAGCGGACACGTGGTCATCCGCAGCGCCGATCCGGCGACGCCCGGCGCGTCGTACCGCCTCTGGACGACAGTCAAGGTCCCGCAGGGCTACTCGATCGAGAAGCATTGTGAGGCACTCGCGCGCATGACCGGCGCCGAGCATTTCCGCGTCATGCCCGCCAACCGCATCTTCGCCCTCGGCGTCGGCCACGTCCGTCGCAAAGGGATGGAGCCCGGCTCGAAGTCGGATGAGCTGGCGGAGGCAAAGGACACCGCCAAAGCGGAGCTGAGCGACCTCGAATGGCGCGTGCTGACGGCGCTGAAGCGCGAGCTGGAGCCGGAGGAGATCGTCCGCGACGTCTGGCAGAAGCGCGCAAGCGAGGCCGGCGTGCCGCTCGAGACGTTCTACGAAGTGGCGGAGGCGCTCAACAAGCGTGGCGTAATCGGCCGCTTCTCGACGTTCCTCGAGCACGTGAAGACGCTCGCCACCGGCGACCGTGTCACGCGCTTCAACGCGCTCTTTCATTGGGCCGTTCCGAAGGGCCGCGAGATCGAGGCGGGACGCGAGGTCGGCCGCTTCCACATCCTGACGCACTGCTACTGGCGCGAAGGCGGCGAGGAGTTCCGCCAGGTCAACATCATGGCGGTGGCGCACGGGACGGAGCGGGAGACGGTGCTCGCGCACAAACGCGCGATCGACGAGCATCTCGAAAGCATCGGGATTCCGGTGCTTTACACGAACGTCTTCTGGGGCGGCCGCAGCGAGATCAAGCCGAGCGAGATCTCGCCGTTCGCGTATCGCGACTGGTGCGCGAAGATGGGGATCGACTAGCTGTGCAGCTCGAACTTGACTGCGGGATTGTCCTTCTCCGCGAGCTCCAGCTCCCACGCTGAGGTGAAGAGGACCACCGCGCGGCCGTCGCTATCGACGGCGAGGCGGGTGCGCGAGGGGAGCGACAGCTTCGCCGCGGCGTCGATATCGGCGTCGATCCAGCGCGCCATCGTGTAGGGGAGGTTCGTCACCGTGGTTTCCACGTTGTACTCGCTCTCGAGCCGCGACTGGAGCACATCGAACTGCAGCTCGCCGACGACGGCGAGGATCGGCTCGGACTTCAAGCCTTCGTGGACCGTGAGCACCTGCATCACGCCTTCTTCTTCGAGCTGTTCGAGCCCCTTCTGGAACTGCTTCTGGCGCGTGACTTCCTTGGCGCGCAGCGTGGCGAAGTGCTCCGGGGCGAAGCGCGGTATCGGCGGGAACTCGACAGGATCGCCGGAGGAGACGGCGTCGCCGATGCGGAAGAGGCCGGGGTTCACGAAGCCGATCACGTCGCCGGGGTAGGCGCGCTCGATCGTCTCGCGGTCGCGCGCGAAGAGGCGATGCGGCCGCGTCATTCGTACCTCGCGATCGAGGCGCGAGTGGTGGACGAGCATGTCCTTCTCGAAGACGCCCGACACGACGCGCATGAACGCCAGGCGATCGCGATGCCGCTTGTCCATGTTCGCCTGGATCTTGAAAACGAAGCCGCTGAACATCTCCGACGTCGGGTCGACGTCGCTGCGCGGTGCGGGAGGGGGGGCGAATTCGAGAAGCGAACGGAGGAACGGCTCGACGCCGAAGTTGTTGATCGCGCTCCCGAAGAACACCGGGATCACTTCGCCGCGCGCGAAGCGCTCGCGGTCGAACTCCGCGCCGGCGCCGGAAAGGAGCTCCGCCGCCTCGCGAAGGTCGGTCCACGCCGTCGGGCCGATGGCGTCTTCGAGCGCCGGATCGTCGATGCCGCTGACGACCACCGGAGCGATCGATGCGCCGTGCTGGGTCCGCTCGAAGCGGAGGACGCGTTTGTAGCGAAGGTCGTAGACGCCCTGGAAGTTCGTACCGTTGCCGATCGGCCAGTTCATCGGAACCGCGCCGACGTGCAGCTCGCGCTCGATCTCGTCGACGAGGTCGAACGGATCGCGCCCGGGATGATCGAGCTTGTTGATGAAGCAGATGATCGGGATGTGCCGCATCCGGCAGACCTCGAACAGCTTTCGCGTCTGCGGCTCAATGCCTTTGGCGCTGTCGAGGACCATCACGGCGCTGTCGGTAGCGGTCAGCGTCCGGTAGGTGTCTTCGGAGAAGTCCTGGTGGCCGGGGGTGTCGAGCAGGTTGAGGCAGTAGCCCTCGTACTCGAACTGGAGGACGGTCGAGGTGATCGAGATCCCGCGCGACTGCTCCATCGCCAGCCAGTCCGACGTGGCGTGGCGCTGCGCCTTCCGGGTGCGGACGGCGCCGGCCACGTCGATGGCGCCGCCGTAGAGCAGCAGCTTTTCGGTGAGGGTCGTCTTGCCGGCGTCGGGGTGCGAAATGATCGCAAATGTCCGCCGTCGAGCCACTTCGCGCGCGAGGTCAGTCGTTTCCTGAGGGAGGGCGGTCATTTAGTCGGCTACGGAAGCGTTCCAACACGATGCGATGGGCAACATTCCTACTTCGCGCCGGCGGCGCGGCGCTCGAACATATTCGCTTCGATTTGATACCGCCGCTCCTTCGGCGCGAGCCGCATGGCCGCTTGGTAGTGCTCCCGCGCGACGCCGATGTCCCCCATCGCCTCGGAGATCGCCGCGATGTTGAAGTGGAGCGGCGCCGACTCGGGCGAGCGGTCCAGTTCGCGTTGCCATAGCGTTCGCGCCGCCGCGAGGCGGCCGGCGTCGACGAGGAGCATCGCCCGCTCGACTTCGGGCGCCCTGGCATCGAGCTCGATCGACTCGCGCACGCGGCGCGGCGTCACCATCTCCGCCGCCTGAACCGCGGCAAAGTGCGCCGCTTGCTCCACGGCGAGGCTGCGCTCCTCGTCAGTCATTTCCGTCACGCGCGGAGAGGTTCCCTCGCCCCGCACGTCGAACGACATGAGCGTCCGCGCGCTCGCAGGATCGATCACGTCGAGGCGCGCGGTACAGACGGCGTCCGCCCAGGCGTGATGTTTCTTGATTCGTTCGCCTGCCGAGGTGTGCTCGCTTCCCTGCGCGCCGCGGTCTGTGGTCGAGCAGGTGAAGTGATTCACGCCGAGGAAGACGTCGGCCGGGTGCTCGCGCCGGAGACGGCGAATCGTGAGCGGGTCGGGCGTCTCTCCCCGCAACGCCTTGACCTGCCCCATCTCCGCCACGATCCTCAGCTCTTCGGCACGATTGGTCCGATCGAGAAACGTGTCGACGAAGGTGTCCTTCGGCTTGTCGCCGAGCGCGTAGATGATCACGACCTCGTTGCCGCCGAGGTTGTGAAGCGGAATGATCGTCCGGATGAACGCCACGCGCGGCGGCGGTGACGCCACTGCGCTGAGTGCCACTGCGAAGAAAAGTTTTAGGAGCATCGTCAGAATCGGCTCGCCGCGCGTTCTTTGGCCGGCAATGATTCTAAACAGGTGGTCCACCACCCGGTCTCGATTGTCTCGATGAACTCTTCAGGGAGCTTCTCGTCGCGCATCTCTCGCGCGAGCGTCGCATGGTCGTACTCGACCGGAATGAACTCGACGCGAACGCCTCCGTCGATCGCCAGCATGGTGTACCAGACGTTGGTGCGGCCGTCGTTCGCCGGCCGTCCGATCACTCCCGCGTTGACGATATGCCGTCCGCGGTCGAGCGCCTTGTGCCAGTGCAGCCCGGTGTGCGTGCAGACGACGACGTGCGCCTCGGCCTCGTCGCACAGCCGGTGCAGGAACGGGTCAGGCGACGTCGAGCGCCAGAGAAACTCGTTGATCTGCCGCGGCGAGCCGTGCGAGAGCAGCACGCGCTTGCCGCCGATCTCGAGCCGCATCGACTTCGGGAGCGTCCCCATCCACCGCTTGTACACATCCGACGTCTGCTCGGCCGTGTAGTCGTACGAGATCTGCGCGTAGACGTTGTCGCGCGGGTCGGTGTACCCGCAGTTGCAGTCCGTCGCGCCGCCGGCGAGCGACTCCTCGTAGTTCCCCTGGATGCCTCCGATCCCGCGTTCCATGAGCAGCTCGGGAACGCGATCGGGATACGGCCCGAACGCGCCGAGATCGCCAAGGAAGTACGTGGCGTCGACGCCGCGGCGGGCGATGTCGTCGAGCGTCGCGACCAGCGCGTGGTAGTTGGAGTAGATCCCGCCGATGAGCGCGAGCCGCGTCACGTCCGGCATGTCACTCCGTCCACCCAACAGGTGTGGCAGGCGCCGTAGGCGAGCGGGAACGGCCGCAGCGTCTCAGCGATCGTCTCGCCCATCTTTGCGGCGTCGTAGTTGATGAGGATCGGACAGACGTAGACGCCTTTGCTCGTGACCATGCGCGAGGTCGAGCATTGCAGAACGCTCATGTCGGCGCCGTCAACACCCTCCGCCGTCAGCCGCTCCCACGACTGGTACGCGCGGGTGCGCGTCTCCTCCGCGCCGATGCGGAAGAGCGAGAGCACCTTCAGGCGCGGCTTAGTGAAGCCGAACGAACGGACGACGTCGAGAAACCGCGCGCGTCCCTCGGCGCTGTCGACTCCCACGGCTGCGGTGGTCACCGTGAGCACCGGATTGATCCCCGCCTCCGCGAGATTCGCCAGGCCGGCCATCACGCGGTCCCACACGCCGCTCCCGCGGATCGCGTCGTGCGTCTCGCGGTCGAAACCGTCGAGCGAGACGCGAAGGTCGAGCGAGTACTCGCTGCGGTCGATCAGCTCGCGAAGCGCACGGCAGGTCTCCGTCCGCAGCAGCATGCCGTTCGTCAGCACCGTCGCCGGTCCCTGCCGCAGCGTCGCCTCGAGGATCGGCAGCATGTCGCGATTCATGAACGGCTCGCCGCCGGTGAAGTAGTACTCACGAACGCCGAGCTTCTTCGCCTCGGCGAGCCGCGTCCCGACCTCCTCGAACGTCATCATCTCGTGCGCGTGGTTCGCCGGCGAGCAGGAGATGAAACAGTGCGTGCATGCGATGTTGCAGAGCGTCCCGGCGACCTGGAACCAGAGCGTGTCGAGCGACAACATCGGGACGTGCGGGATATCAGTCATAAGTGACTCGAGGGAGCGACTCGAGGGAGCGACTCGAGGATCGTTTCGACCTGCGCGAAGCCAGTCTGCAGCAGGAACGTCCGGCTGCGCCCGTACGCGCGCGCCCCGATGAAGTAGTAGTTCGGCTCGCCCGACGCGAAGTCTTCCGTCGCGAGCTTCGGGACGGAAAGGCAGTCGGTGATGTTCGAGATCGCGCGGTGCAGCCGCGCGCCCCCTTCGCTCACCGGCGAGGTCTCCAACGCGAGCTCGGTCGTGAAGTCGTTCGCCGGACGGTAACCGGTCATCGCGGCGATGACGTCCACTTCTACGCTCCGGCCGCCAGTCAACTGAACGGCGGTACCTTCGATCGACTCGATGCTCGCGCGCCGCTCGACGCGGATGGTCTGCGCCATCGCGTTCGCTGCCGCGGCGACGCGCTGGCGTTCCGGCAACGGGTCGTTCGCGATCTCTTCGCACGGATTGCGATTCGCCGTGCGAACGGCCCATGTGATCTCCGCGCCGACGTCGCGGAGCACGAGCAACGCGTTCGCGGCGGAGTGGCCGTGGCCGACGACGAGGACGCGCTTCCCTCGGAGCTCATCCTTCCGCGTGTCGAGCTGGCCGAGGGTACGGATCATGTCGGCGACTCCCGCGCCGCGGGCGAGAAGGGGAATCGGCGAAGCGCTCCCGCTCGCGTCGAGGACGACATCGGCTTCGAGAACCTCGTCCGTGCTCGTGAGGATGCGGAACGGCCTTTCCGCGCGCAGCGGATGGCCGGCGTAGTCGGTCCGCGTCAGGCCGCGGCGAGCGATGAACACGACACGCGTACCCGTTTTCACGTTCAGCTTCGCCGCGAGCGGAACAAGAACGCGGTCGACGTACTCCGAGCCCGTGAGCAAGGAATCGTCGTCGATCGTGCCGTGAACGTTCATTCGCAGCGGGGTGAAGAACCGCGTGGCGCCCCACGTCCGTAGCGACGCGCCGACCTCTCCCGCCTCGACGACAGTCACGTCGAAGCCGCGATCGACGGCGCCGCTGGCGGCGGCGAGACCGATCGGTCCCGCGCCGACGACGAGAAGGCGACGCGCCACGATCAGTCCTTACGCGCCACGGTGTTGCACGCCTGCACCCAGTGCGCGATCGTGCCGCCGCCGCGAATGACGGCAGCGACGTTCACCGCCTCCGCCATCTCCTCGGGCGAGATGCCGCTGTCGGTGCAGGCGCTGGAGTAGGAGTCGATGCAGTACGGCTCCTGGATCGCGAACGCCACAGCGAGCGCGATGAGTTTTTTCGTCTTCTCGTCGAGCGCGCCGGGCGCCATGGTGGTCTGGTACCAGTTCAGAAAGAGGTCGAAATGTTTCGGCGTCGTCTTCGAGATTTCGCCGAAACGCGCGAGGTCCTCGGACATGTAGTAGCTGGGCAAAGGTGTGCCTCCTGTTCGTGATCCGTGATCGGTGTTCCGTTATCCGGTATCCGTTATCCGGGGATCGCGGCGGGAGGAGGGGCGCGGGGTGGGAGGGTTACGGGGTTGGCGGTCGCCGCTTCTTGAACGCGCTTCGGTGCGAGCTGTTTCGCTTCGAAATAGCCGGCCCACGCCTGCTCGCGCGCGGCGCGGGCGAGGTCGTGCGGCGAGTCGATGTCGGTGACGGAGTCGAGGATCGTGGGGAAGGCTTCGACGCAGCGCGCGCCGATCTCGATTGAGGCGAGCAGCGCGTGGGCAGGCGTGGAGAGGCCGATGAGGTTCACGCCGCCGTCGGTCGACGGCGCTGCGACGATTTCGTGCTGGTCGAGAGCGGCGAAAACGCCCTCGAGATCGGGCGGCGGGGCGTCGATGCCGGCCACGATGACGCGTTCGTAGCCGAGCGCGAAGGCGTCATCGGCGGCGTTGGCGAGCCGTTCGCCGAACGTGCGCCCGCGCTGAGCGAGCATCACGCGGTCGATCGACTTTTCGATCAGCAGAAGGGCGTCGCGGTCGGCGTCGTCGCACGAGACGATCACTCGCGCTCCAGCGAAGACGCCCGCATGCATCCAGGCGGAGATCAGTTTGCGGAAGAGCGCCGCTGTCTGACCGGGCAATCCTTTCGCCGCGGCTTCACGCCAGGGGGAGCGGGCGAAGAGTACGACTGCGCGCGGGCGCATGGAATGTCGCAGTTTACTACGCGCGATGCGTGGGGTCGGACCGATAGAATGCCGCCCGCATGAGGCTCAACGTTACGAGCGAGATCGGCCGGCTGCGCCGCGTTCTCGTTCACCTCCCCGGCCGCGAGATCGACGACATGGTCCCGCCAATGATGGGGCAGCTTCTCTTCGACGACATCCTCTACGGCCAGGTCGCCCGCGAGGAGCATCGCCGCTTCCAACAGCTCATCCGTTTCGTCGCCGAGGAGGTTTACGAGATCCAGGACCTTCTCGAGGAAACGCTCGAAGATGACGAGATCCGGAAGGTCGTCATCCGCGACTTCACGAAGCGCAACCGCTGCTCGCGGAAGCTCGTCGGCGCATTGAAAGAGCTCGCGCCGGCAGCGCTCGCCGAGGTGCTCATCGGCGGGATTCCGAACGAGCGGAAGCAGAGCGGCGACTTGCCGACGTTCGATCTCTTCCCTGTCCCGAACTTCTTCTTCATGCGCGACCCGCAGGTGGTCGCCGGCGACGGCGTGATCGTTTGCGGGATGGCGACGCAGGCGCGGCGGCGCGAGTCGCTGCTGTCAAAGTACGTCTTCCAGTTCCACAAGCTCTTCCGCGACCATTCGCCGATCCGCGTCGACTTCATGACGGGACTCGAGCCGGAGCAGCCGATGCGCCGCGGCGCGCCGACGCTGGAAGGGGGCGACGTCCTCGTCGCACGCCGCGACCTGCTGCTCGTCGGCATTACCGAGCGGACGTCGCGAGCCGGCGTGCAGTACCTAGCACGGGCGCTGAAGGCGAGCGACTCCGGCGTCCGCTCGATCATCGCGGTCGAGCTCCCGAAGCAGCGCTCGTTCATGCATCTCGACACGGTCTTCACGTTCATCAGCCGTGACGAATGCCTGATGTATCCGCCCGTCATGCTGCCCGGCGGCGACGAGGCGGCCACCGTCACGACGATCGATCTCACGCAGCGATCGCTGAAGTACACCGAAGAAAAGTCGCTCATTCACGCGCTGCGGCGGCACAAGATCAAGGTCGAGCCGATCTTCTGCGGTGGGCGGAAGGCGGTCGACCAGCAACGCGAGCAATGGACGGACGGCGCGAATGCGTTCGCGCTCGCGCCGGGGATCATCCTTCTATACGAGCGCAACGTCCGTACGGCCGAGGAGCTGGCCAAGCACGACTACCACATCGTCTACGAAGACGATCTCCTCCTCGGGCGCACGGAGCTCGAGACGTGGACCGACAAGAAGTACGCGATCCAGATTCAGGGCAACGAGCTCTCCCGCGCACGCGGCGGCCCGCGCTGCATGACCATGCCGCTCGAGCGCGAGGACCTCGTGTGACCGAGCAAGCATCGCGTCTCGCCGTCGTTGCGTTCGGCGGCAATGCTCTTCTGAGGGCGGAAGACCGCGGCACGCAGGAAGAGCAGATCGCGCGCGCGAAGCAGGCAGCGCGCTGGCTGGCCGAGATCGTGCGCCACGGCTACAAGCTGTTGGTCGTCCACGGAAACGGGCCGCAGGTCGGCAACATCCTGGTGCAGGCCGAAGAGGCATCGACGAAGATCCCGCCGCAGTCGCTCGACGTCTGCGTGGCGCAGACGGAAGGCTCAATGGGCTTCATGCTGCAGCAGGCGATCCGGAACCGTCTCGAGTCGATCGGGATCGGCGGCGAGGTCGCGGCTGTGCTCACCGAAGTCGAGGTCGATCCGGCCGATGTAGCGTTCAAACGTCCGACAAAACCGATCGGACCGTTCTTCACCCGCTACCGCGCCGAGGCGCTCGAACGCGACCTCGGGTGGACGATGCGCGAGGACTCCGGCCGCGGATGGCGGCATGTCGTCCCATCTCCGCGGCCCCTGCGCATCCTGAACATGAAGACGATCGCGCGGATGGTCGGCGAGGCGTCGGTTGTCATCGCGGCGGGCGGCGGCGGCATCCCGGTCGTCCGCGGCCGCGACGGCCAGTGGCGCGGTATCGAGGCGGTCATCGACAAGGACTACGCCTCGGCGCTTCTCGCGGGCGACCTGAACGCCGATGTCTTCATCATCCTCACGAGCGTCAGCAAGGTGGCGATCGATTTCGGCAAACCGTCGCAGCAGACCGTCGACCGCATGACGGTCGCCGAAGCCGAGAAACACCTAGCCTCCGGCCAGTTCCCCGCAGGCTCCATGGGCCCCAAGATCGAAGCCTCGATCCAGTTCGTCCACGCCACCGGCAAGCAAGTCATCATCACCGACGTCGACCACCTCCGCGACGCCCTGGAAGGGCGGGAAGGAACGGTCATCGGCTAACGATAGTTCAGGTGAGGAACGCGTCCTTCGCGGATGAGCATGCGGAGGGCGTTGTTGACTTCGTCTGCACTGCGGAATACGTCGCATACATCCGCATCTAGAACGACCGAGCCGCGAAGCTTCGCGAACTTGTCGCCGATCGGCTTCGCATTCGAGAAATCGATTTCGCGATCCAGCGGATCGTCGTCTTCATTGAACGGCCGGTCACGAATGATGTCTGTCTTTTTCATGGCTCTGCGTTTTTCGCCGGGCGTTGCAGGCCGGGCGCTGATGATCCACGCGATGTCGTTCCGAATCGTGTATGAGATCGCAGCAACTGGCCGCGCGGAGATTCCGCCAGTGCAAAGTACCGATCTTCCATCGTTGAATGCGCGATATCGGGTACCTCGATCGTGAGCGGGTCGTCCAGCGCGTCTCGAGCGTCTTCGAACGAGACTCCGTGCTTTCGGACGTTCTCTGCTGCTTTCCGGCCGGTCCACCAGATGTCTCGATATCTCGCCACGCTCCGAGGCTACCTCGGTGTTACTGATTTCGGCAATCGGGGCAGAACGTGCGGAGACGTTCGTAGGTCCAGATACCGTAGGTGTGGCCGTCGGCCCAGTTGGGTTGGAGGGCGTAATTGCCGATGGTCTCCACAGCTTGTAGAACGAAAGACATCGGCGTGTAGCGTTGCGGGGCGCCGCCGTACATGCGGCCGAAGAGGTCGGGCTCGCCGCTGCAGGCGGCGCAGGGGCAGGCGCGGCGGAGCTCTTCGAGCGAATAGTATGATTCGTGGCCGTCGTCCCAGACGACGACCAGCGTGTCGCCGAGCACCTGAATTGAATTGGGACGCATGCCGACTTATAAGCTCACCATCGAGTACGAAGGAACTCGCTACTCCGGTTGGCAGGCGCAGGGTAACACGCAGAAAACGGTGCAAGGACACCTCCTCCGCGCCGCCTCCCAGGTGGTGGGAGAGGTGGACATCGGCGGCGCGGGGCGCACCGACGCGGGCGTCCACGCGGCGGGACAGGTGGCGCATCTTCGGGCGCGAAAGGCGGTCGATCCGCAGCAGCTCGTGCGGAAGATCAACGACCTCCTGCCGCACGATATCCACATCCTTCGCGCCGAGCGGGCGAGCGACAAGTTCCATGCGCGGCACGACGCCGTCTCGCGCATTTACCTCTACCAGATCTCGACGCGCCGCACGGCGTTCGCGAAGCCGTTCGTCTGGTGGATCAAAGACACGCTCGACTTCAAGGCGATGGCGGACGCCGCGTCGTCGCTCGCCGGCCGCCACGACTTCTCTGCCTTCGCCGACAAGCGGCTCGCGGCCGACGAGTCGCGCATCGTCGTCGTCGAACGAGCGGACCTCGGGCGCGCCGACGACCTGATCCTCTTCCGTATCGAGGCGTCGCACTACCTCTGGAAGATGGTGCGGAAGATCGTGTCGTACCTCGCGGAGGTCGGCCGCGGAACGGTGGGCGGGGACGTGCTCGCGCAGAAGGAGGCGTGGCAGCCGACCGCGCCGCCGTCGGGTCTCTTCCTCGAGCGGATCCTCTATCCGCGCGAGACGTTCGATCGGCCGCTCGAGCCGATCGTGCCGGTGCGGTCATGAAGAGTGAGCAGGAGATCGTCGCGCGGTTGCGGCAGCTCTTTCCGCGGACCGGTGACGATGCCGCGGTCATCGGCGATCAGGTGATTACGGTCGACATGCTGGTCGAGGACGTCGACTTCACGCGGAACGTCCCGCTGCGCTTCATCGCGCGGAAGAGTCTCGCCGTGAATCTTTCCGATCTCGCCGCAATGGGGGCGCAGCCGCGCTACGCCGTCGTCGCGCTCGGCCTCCCGGAGTGGGTGAACGTCGAGATGCTGACGGATGCGCTCGCGGAGGCGGCGCGCGAGTACGACATCGAGATCGTCGGCGGCGACCTCTCGAAGTCCGACAAACTCGTCATCGCGATCACGGCCATCGGCGAGACGAAGCAGCCGCTCCTTCGCAGCGGTGCCCGTTCCGGCGACCGGATCTACGTCTCCCGCCCCCTCGGCGGCGCCGCGGCCGGCCTCGCGTTTCTCGGCAAGCCGCTCGACGACATGCCGTACGCCCTGCGCGAGTTCGCGCAGTCGGCGGTGCAGCGCCAGATCGATCCCGAGCCGGAGTTGGAACTGGGACAGAGACTCGCCGGCATCGCGACCGCATGCATCGACATCTCGGACGGTCTCTCGACCGATCTCGATCACCTCTGCGAGGCGTCGAACGTCGGCGCCGAGATCACGCGCGAGCGGATTCCGGTGTTCCCCGGTCTGCTCGAGAGCGGCTTGAATGTCCGCGACGCGGTGTTGAACGGCGGCGAGGAGTACGCGCTTCTCTTCACGTCGCGGCTACGCGAGGCGGAGCTGAGCACGCGCACCGGCCGGCCGGTCTACGCGATCGGGAAGATCGTCGCGGAACGCGGCGTGAAGCTCGACGGCGAGCCGCTACCGCCTCGCGGCTGGGATCACTTCGCGTGACCGCGCCGCGAGACGTTCGAGGCGACGGCACACAGGAATGCGCCGAGGCCGAGTGTCGTCCGCACCGCGTGGGCGAGTGACCAGTTCCGTGTGAGCGACTGCGAGCGCTCGCTCGGATAGTCGCGTGCGGGCTGCGTTTCGAGCTCGCGGTTGATCGGCACCGTGACCATGATCGTCGATGCCAGCACGCCCGCGAGACCGATGGCCGTCGCCGCGTCGAGCGCGCGACGCCCCGCGCCGTTTCCGCGCGACGCGACCGCGAGCGTCACCGCGCTCGCCAGCGCGACCGGACCGATCGCGTTGAAATACTTCGTCTCCTGGCTCAGCAACTTCTCGTTGCGCCCGAGCTCCTGCTCCCATCCCGGCACCAGCGCCGCCTCGCCGAAACCGAGCGAGCCGGCCAGGATGCCCGACGAAGTCAGGTTCACGAATCTCAGTAGTGACTCAATCGAACGATTCAACGCGCCCCCCATCATGCCATCGCGCCGATCGTGAAACTCACGATTAACAACAAGAGTACACCGATCGAAATCGTTGCAAAAGTGGAGTCGCGTTCCCGGGCGAACGTCCACACCATCGCGACCACCCTCGCGACCGGCGTAATGAGCAGGACCAGGATGCCGATGTGAAGCATCGCGGCCGGGCTCCCGTGGATCAGCGCCTGCAGCAGCAGAGGGATATGGCCCGGCTTGATCGTGCCGAAAGCGATCGGATCGACGGCGTCCGCGAGGATGCCGACGATGAAGAGCGAGCAACTGACCAGCACTCCGAGGCGGAGGATGATCGACATGAGGTTGCGCCGCGTCATCGCATCGCCTGCCATGCCATGTGCGCCGCGATGACGAGCATCAGCACCGCGAAGACCTTCCGGAGAACCGACGAGTGTGCGCGCTCGGCGAAGACGAGGCCGAGGCGCGAGCCGGCGAAGACGCCGAGGACTGCGGTCGCTGTGACGACCGGCAGCACCTCGCCGCGGCCGTAGTAGACGAACGCGCTCGCGACGGCGGTGACACCGATCATGAAGTTCGACGTCGCGGCCGCCGCCTTGACCGGCACACGCGAGTAGAGCGTCAGCGCGGGCACCTTGATCACGCCGCCGCCGATGCCGAGGAGGCCGCTCGCCATTCCGGCGACGCCGGAGATCGCCATCGCGACCGGAAGCCGTTCGACGTCGTAGTGGACCTCGTGCCCGAGTGCCGGGTCGTAATAGGCGCCACGAAGGCGTGCCACGAATCCGCCGTCGTGGTGGTCGGGCGGCGCCGGCATCACAACCTCCCGGCTAAGCGCCATCGGAATCGCCAGCAGCGAGACGGCCACCGCGAACACGATCTCCAGTTGTTGTGGGTGCAGGTATCCCGCGATCGCACCGCCGCAAATCGCACCGATGACCGTTGCAATCTCGAGCACCGACACGAGGCGGAGGTTCGTCATCCCGCGCTGCACGTTCCGCGACCCGACCGCGCTGCTCGTCGCGATGACGCACAGCAGAGACGTCGCGACCGCGTAGTGAATCGGAATCTTGAGAATGAGGACCAGCAGCGGGACGATGATGATCCCGCCGCCGAGACCGAAGATCGAGCCGATCACGCCTGCGCCGATGCCGCCGAGGAAGAGGACGATCGTTTGATGCGCGATCACCGAGTTGACAGCAGCCAGTTGCCGGTTGCCAGGCCGCCGCCCATCCGGCAACTGGCCACTGGCAACGGGCAACTCATCAAGTCGCGCCCTCGAGTTGCTTGATCCGGTCCACGACTTCGCGGTAGTTGGTGTTCATGCCGTACACCTCCATGAACGCCTTCTGCGCGTTTTGCGTGTCACCCACCTCGACGTAGGCGCTGCCGAGGTCGTAGAGGAGGCCGACGTGCTCCTCCTCGTTGATCTCCGGCATCTCGAGGCCCTTGCGGTACCACTTGATCGCGAGCTGCGGCATGCCCTTTTCCAGGAAGCAGAGGCCGAGCATCGACGCGCACTCGACGGCGCGCTTCGGATCCTTCGACGCGAGTTGGAACTCGCCGATCGCCTCGTCCGTCAGCCCCATCTCTTTGTAGGCGATGCCGAGGTTGTAGTGCGTGTCGTAATCCTCGGAGTCGAGCTGCTGTTCGACGCCCTTTTTGAACTCCTTGAAGATCTCTTCGAGCGACTGCTCCTCTTCGGAGAGCGCGAGCGGCTCCTCTTCCTCGTTCAGCTCCGACTCGAGCTCGGCGGCGAGGTCGAAGAAGTCGTCCTCGTCGGCGAAGAGGTTCTCTTCCGCGACGGGTGCCATTGGCTGTGCTACGGGAGCCGCTGCAGGGGGTACCGGCGCGACCTCCTCGTCATCATCCGGAATCGCGGAGAGCAACTCGCTCTCGATCTCATCGCGTGACAGCGCGCCGGGCGACGTCTTCGTGCTGGCAGGCGGCGTCGGTGGAGGCGCTGCAACCGTGAGTGCATCGTCGATCTTCGCGCGCCGCGCTTCGACGTCGGGATCGCCCGGGAAGCGTGCGGCGAGCGCCTCGACGCGTTCGCGCGCCTCGTCGTAGAGCTCCTGGCCGATGTAAAAATCGACCTCGCCGATCTCCTCGGAGGATGGCGCAAAGCTCGTCGACGCCTCATTGCCGAAGAACGGTTCTTCAGTACTCGCCGCCTCTTCCTCCTCGACCTCGGCCGACAGGTCGGCGAACTCGATTGTCGGCTCCGGCTCCTCGAAGGCGGGGGCGAAGTCGGCCACCGAGGAGGTCGAGACGTTGTCGATGGCAAACTCGGAAGGGGTGGCGTCGAGATCGAAGCTGAGCTCTTCCTCGGCCGTCTCGATCTCCGGCGCCGCCTGCGCCGCCGCTGGGGCGAGCGCGTGGCCGCGCGAGAGAAAGTCGTTGTTGGCGGCGGCGATCGCGTCGTCGTCGCCGTTCTGCATGAGGAGGTCGACGTACGCGAGCGCCGCATCGCGCGCCGCGTCGACATCGCCTTCGTCGAGCAGGATCTTGTACAGCCGTTCGTGCGCCGTCAGATTCGTCGGCGACCGTTCGAGAACGGCGCGCAGGTGCTCCGCCGCCTTCTCCGCGAGGCCGTACTTCGCGAACACCTCCGCTTCCGTGAGGTGCTCGGTGATGAAGTCGAGATCGTCGTTCTCGTTGCCGCTCAGGTCCGCCGCCGCGATCTCGACGGCCGGTGCGAGGCGCGTTGGGACGGCGGGCGGCGGCGGGGCGGGAGCAGCTTCCGGGATTGACGAGAAGTCGAGCTCCAACGCAGGAGACGAGTCGAGGTCGAGGTCGAACGAGGGCGACGGCTCGTCGAAATTGAACGACGGCGCCGGCTCTTCGACTTCGAGCGACGGCAACGAGCTCGGGAGCGCCTGTTCGACGCTCTTCTGTTTCGCCGGAATCGTGTCGACGCCGCCCATCTGCGACTTCACGAACTGCAGCTTGTTGCGGTGCTGCTCGTTCTGCGGCTCGCGCCGGATGAGGCGTTCGAGCACCTGCGAGGCCCGCTCGTACTGCCCCTTGGCGACATGCGCCTCGGCGAGCGAGTTCATCGACGCGAGGACGTTCGTCTCCTCGTTCAGGCGCATGTAGACGCCTACGAGGCGTTCCAGCGTCGGCGCGTGGCCCGAGTCGACGCGTAGAACACGATTGAGCATCTCCACCGCGCCGCCGCGCTCACCGCGGGAGAGTGCCTTGTCGACCAGCGGCGCGATCATCTCCAGCGCGCCGTCGGCGTTGTTGCTCTTGAGGTAGATCTCGGCGAGCGTCTCGCGGATCGCCGGCTCGTCCGGGTTGCCGCGCACCGCGCGCTCCAGCGTCGACCGGGCCGACTGCACGTCGCCCTTCGCAAGCTGGATCCGTCCCCACATCCCGGTGAGCCGCGGGTGATCGCGATTCGCTTCGAGTGCCGTCTCGACGATGGCGAGCGCGTTGTCGTAGTCGCGCGCTTCGAGAAGCGCCGTCACGAGTGACTCGACCAGCTCGATGTTCTTGGCGTCGATCTTCAGCGCTTTCTTGAAGACCTGCACCGCCTCGTCGAGCATGCCGCGCTTGAGCAGCATCCGTCCGACGCGGTCGTACTCCTTCAGCGCCTCGGCGGTCTGGTTGTTCTGGCCATAGAGGTCGGCGAGCTTGACGTGAACGTTGATCGAGCTCGGGTCGAGCTCCGAGATCTTGCGGTAGATCGTCAGCGCATTCGCCGGGTCGCCGTGCTTGAGGTAGTAGTCGGCCAGGACCTGGTACTGGCTCTTCGCCTCCATCGCGAGCCCCTGCTTGGCGTAGAGGTCGGCGAGCTTGGCGTAGATGTCGAGCTTCGAAGGATCGAGCTTGTTGATCTTTTTGTAGATCGCGATCGCTTTGAGGAAGAAGCCGTCCTTCGAGTAGTGGTCCGCGATCTTGCTGAACGTCTTGACCGCTTCGTCGTTGCGGTTGATGCGGACCCAGAGGTCGCCGATGCGGTTCAGAGTGTTGACGTCGTTGGGGTTGTCCTCGAGAAGCCGCTCGTACTCCTTGATCGCGGCGTCAATCTTCCCCTTCGCGACGAGCTTCTCCGCGTTGGCGATGACTTTATCTCGCTGAACCGCCATCTTCCGCACATGAGCCGAACAGCAGCATCGGCTCGTCAACCCCTTCGAATGATCGTCTGTGTATCGGGCTCGGGCCGAAAGTCTTCAGCGCGGCCTGATGCGCTTCCGTCGCGTACCCCCGATGATGTTTGAAACCGTATTCAGGGTAACGCGCATCATACGACTCCATCAGCATGTCGCGGTAGACCTTGGCGACGATGGAAGCCGCGGCGATGGAGACACTTCGCCGGTCTCCGCCGATCAGCGGCACCTGCGGCATCTCGAGCTGTTCGAGCGTCACGGCGTCCAGGAGGAGGATGTCGGGACGGAGCGAGAGGTTGTCGACGGCGTGCAGCATCGCGAGCTTGCTGGCGCGGAGAATGTTGATGCGATCGATGGTCGTATGCTCGACGACGCCGACGGCGACGGCGCGGGCTCTCGCCAGGATTACGCGGCAGACGTCGAGGCGGTCGTCATGCGCCACCTGCTTGGAGTCGTTGACGCCGAAGAGCGTCGGGTCGGCGTCGAGGATGACGCACGCGGCGACGACCGGGCCGGCGAGGCAGCCGCGGCCGACCTCGTCCGTTCCCGCGATGCACCGAAAACCAAAATCGCGGAGCCGGCGCTCGACCGAGGACATCTCGGCGATGCGCGCGAGCTCCGCGAAGAGGGAGAGGTAGAGCTTCTCCTCCGCGGTCTTCTTTCCCGTCTTCTTAACGGGGGCGCTTTTCTTCGATGCGCGCGGCTTTGCCGCGGAGTTCACGGAGGTAGTAGAGCTTTGCGCGACGGACCCGGCCATGGCGTTCAACCTCGATCTTATCGATCGTCGGAGAGTACAGCGGGAACATGCGCTCGACGCCGATGCCGCCGGAAACTTTGCGCACGGTGAACATCTGGCGCGATCCGCCGCCTTTGCGCGAGATCACCAGGCCCTGGAAGATCTGGATGCGCTCTTTCTCGCCTTCCTTGACCTTGACGTGGACCTTGATCGTATCGCCGGGGGCGAAATTCGGGAGGTCGGTACGCGCCTCGCGCGACTCGACCAATTTCATGATGTCAGGCATGACTAGACTCCGATTTCTTACAGCGAGCCCGCAAGGATCGCTGATTTCGAGACTGATTGGCAAGAGGCAGGACTCTCGCGGTTTTGGCAACAACCGGGCCGGTCGCTAGAGCATTCCGGGAATTCCGGTTCGAGGTCCGAATGAAGAGGGAAGAGGTGAGAACAACCGAGCGACCCTCACACTCTTCACTCTTCCCTCGAACCTCGAACCTCGAACCTCAGTTTCCTCAGAATTTGCGCCGCCTCGTCATCCAGCTCCGCCGTTTCCAGCAGGTCCGGACGCTTCGCCAGTGTCGCGCGAAGTGCCTGCTCCTTCCGCCACTTACGGATCTTCTCGTGGTGGCCGCTGAGCAGGATCTCCGGGATTCGTCGTCCGCGCAACTCCTCGGGACGGGTGTAGTGCGGGTAGTCGAGGACGCCGCTGAAGAACGAGTCCTCCTGCACCGAGCCGGCGTTTCCGACCACCCCTTCGATCATCCGTCCCACCGCGTCGGCGATCACCATCGACGGCAACTCGCCCCCCGAGACGACGAAATCGCCGATGGAGATCTCGTCCGGCTGCAGAATCTCGTGCACCCGGTGGTCGAAGCCTTCGTAGCGGCCGCAGAGGAACACCAGCACCTCCTTCGCGGCCAGCTCCTTCGCCACCGCCTGGTCGAACACGCGTCCCTGCGGCGTGGTCATGATCACGTGTCCGCTCCCGATCGCCTCCACGCACTTCAGCACCGGCTCGGCCAGCATCACCATCCCCGGCCCGCCGCCGTACGCCTCGTCGTCCGTCGATCGATGCTTGTCGCTCGTGTAGTCGCGCAGGTCGTGCACGCGGACGTCGAGCAGCCCCTGCTTGGTCCCGCGCGCGATCACCCCTTCGCCGATCAGCGCATCGAACATTCGCGGGAAGATCGTGACGAAGTCAAAGCGCATCGATTCCCTCGGGCAAATCCACCACGATCCGCTTTCCGGGAATGTCGATCGTCTTGCAGATCTCCGAGGCGAACGGCACGTCGAACTTGTGCGCGCCGCGCTCGACTTCCAGCAGCACGCCGCTGCCGCCTTCGTAGGCGTCGATGACCCGCCCACGCTCGGCGCCTGACTCGTCGACCAGCGTCAGCCCGATCAGATCGTGCAGGAAGTACTCGTCCGGCTCGAGTTTTCGCGCCTCGCTCTCCGGAATCTCGATCGTCCAGCCGCGAAGGAGCGCCATCTCCTCGGGCGTCTCGATCCCGGAGAACTTGATGAGCGCCCGGCCGCCGTGGGCGCGCGCCGACTCGATCTTTGCGTCCCGCGTCTGCGATTCGTCAGGCGAGACGAGCGTGACGTCGTGCACTTCGCTGAAGCGCTCGAACTCCGTCCACGGGTCGACCGACGCCTCGCCGCGGACGCCGTGCGGCTTGCGGATGGCGCCGAGGGCGATACGATTCACTCAGTCGATGATATCGAGGCTGTACCGGCGGCGCGACTTCTGGCCGGCTGCCGAAAGCAGCGTCCGGATCGCGCGCGCGGTACGTCCCTGCCGCCCGATCACCTTCCCCAGATCCTCCTCCGCGACCTCCAGCTCGATCACTGTCGAGTCGGAGCGGTCGTACGTCGAGGTGTAGACCTCGTCGGGGTGGTCGACCAACGCTTTCGCAAGGAAGGAAACTAGATCGCGCATAGGGTTTCGAGGTTACGAGGTTACGAGGTTACGAGGTTACGAGGTTACGAGGTTACGAGGTTACGCGGTTTCGGGGTTGCGTGACTTCGCAACCTCGTAACCTCGCAACCTCGTAACCTACTTCAGCTTCTTGAGCAGCGACTTGACCGTCGGCGAGAGCTGGGCGCCCTTGCCGAGCCAGAAGTCGACACGCTCGCGGTCGATTTTCACGTCAGCAGGGTTCTTCTTCGGGTCGTAATGCCCGACCTGCTCGACCATCGACGCGCTCGGCGTCTTCTGCGAGTCCGAGACGACGATGCGGTAGAACGGCGCGTGAGTGGCGCCACCGCGCCGGAGGCGAATCTTCAACATTCGAGAATGGCTCCTAACTTATTGGGCCGGCTATGCTACCGGACCGGCGGCACGAACATCAACCCCTGAACCACAATTCCACCTTAGTCCGAGTGCGGGGGCGTGCACCCACGAAAACCCTGACAACGCTACCCGAAAAACTCCGGCGGCAGCCCCTTCATCATCTTCCCGAACTTCCGCGCGCCGAAGCCTTTCGAGAACGTCCGCATCATCTTCTTCATCTGCAGATACTGCTTGAGGAGCCGGTTGATCTCCTGGACCGTCGTCCCGGAGCCCTTCGCGATCCGCTTCTTCCGCTTCCCGTCGATGAGCTGGGGAAACGCCCGCTCCTTCTTCGTCATCGAGTCGAGGATCGCCTGCATCCGGACGATCGCGTTTTCGTCGATATCCTCGTCGCTGATCTTCCCGGCGCCCGGAAGCATCGAGACCACCTGCGAGAGCGGCCCCATCTTCTTGACCTGCTGCAGTTGCGAGCGGAGGTCCTCGAGCGTGAACTTGTCCTTGGCGACGCGCTCGGCGAGCTTGGCCGCTTCCTTCTTGTCGATCTCCGTCTCGACCTTCTCGATGAGCGAGAGCACGTCGCCCATCCCGAGGATGCGTGAGGCCATGCGGTCGGGATGGAAGACGTCGAGGTCGGCGTACTTTTCGCCGACGCCGACCAGCTTGATCGGCCGGTTGACGACGCCCTTGATCGACAGCGCCGCGCCGCCGCGCGCATCGCCGTCGAGCTTCGTCAGCACGATGCCGGTGACGCCGAGGCGGTCGTCGAACTCCTTCGCCGACTTGACCGCGTCCTGGCCGGTCATCGCGTCGGCGACGAAGAGGATCTCGCTCGGCCGCGTGTCGCGCTTGATCGTGTCGAGCTCCTGCATCAGCTCGTCGTCGATGTGGAGGCGGCCGGCGGTATCGAGGATGACGACGTCATTCAGCAGCGTCTTCGCCTCGGTGATCGCCTTCTGCGCGATGTCGATCGGATTGCGGTTGTCGCCGGCCTCATAAAACGGCACGCCGACGTTCTTCGCCACGATGCGCAGCTGATCGATGGCGGCGGGGCGGTAGACGTCGCATGGGACAAGGATCGGCCGCTTGCCGCGCGACTTCAGGTGCAGCGCAAGCTTGCCCGAGGTGGTCGTCTTACCGGAGCCCTGAAGGCCGACCATCATGACGACCGCAGGCGAGCCGATGAGCGCGAGACCGACTTCGTTGCCGCCGAGGAGCGCCTGTAGCTCGTCGCGGACGACTTTCGTCACCTGCTGTGCCGGCGAGAACGCCGTCAGCACGTCGGTGCCGACCGCCTTTTCGCGGACGCGGTTGGTGAAGTCCTTGACGACTTTGAAGTGGACGTCGGCCTCGAGCAGCGCGACGCGGATCTCTTTCAGCGCGTTGTCGATGTGCCACTCGTTGAGCGACCCCTCGCCGCGCAGCGTCTTGAAGACGCGATCCATCTTGTCCTGAAGGTTGTCGAACATGCGGTCAGCTTAACCGCGGGCTGTGCGCAGCCATTTCTCGAAGCCGCGGAGCGTCCGGAAGCGGAGGTACTCCTTCTCGCCGCCGCTCCCGCCGCGCGCCCATTCGCCGCCGGTGATGACGGTCGTCGCGTGCTCGCGGCACCACTCGACGAGCTTCGCGAACTCGGGGTGCTGGAACGGCTCCGGCGTTCGGGCGCTGAAGGCGAGGATCGACGGCTTCGTCCGCTCCACCGCCTCGCGCGCGCTTGCCCACGGCAGCGTCGCGCCGAGGAAGTCCGTCCGCCAGTTGCTCCATTCGAAGACGAGACGGACGAGACGGAGCGGGAGGTCGTGCCACTCGCCGGGAGGGCAAGCGAGGATCACGAGCGGCGCGTCTTTGCGTGTCCGCGGCCTCAGGCGATCGAGCGCATCGGCGGCGATGTATGCCGAACGATGGACCACGTCGGCCGCGGCATCGCCGAGGTCGCGGAGGGTCTCGCCGACGACCCGATCGAGGAACGCGGCGCGCTGTACGGTGCTCGACACATGCGGCGTCACGAGTTGTTTCACCGCCTCGGCGTCCCCGTTCACGAGCGCCTCATACAACGTGACCTCGGTCTCCGGCGGGATGTCCTCGAAGAGCAGTCCCTGCTCGAGCTGCGGCAGATCGTGGAACGACAGGTTGCGGATCGACGCGAAGCGATACAGCGCCGGGAGCGAATAGCGGCGGTGCCCGCCCGGTGTCCGCACCGACTCCAGCTCGCCCTCGTCCGTCCATCGCTTGATCGAGGAAACGCCAACGCCGAACGCGTGCGCAACCTCCGCACTCGTCCAAAGCTCAGCGCGATGTGCCCGGGGACCCTCGGACATGGCGAAATCGTACCGCCGCGGCGTGCGTTTTGGTGGATATGGCGCTGGTGGCCCTGAAGCTGGCCGACAACATCGACGGCGAATTCTTCGTCGATTCCACCTGCATCGACTGCGATGCGTGCAGGCAGATTGCGCCGGCCGTGTTCCGCGATACCGGCGACCAGACAGCCGTCTACCACCAGCCGGAAACGGAAAACGAATTACTCGCCGCGCAGAAGGCGCTGATCTCCTGCCCGACCGCGTCGATCGGAACGGCGACTCGCCAGGACATGTCGCTCGCCCTGGCGGACCTCCCGGAGCACGTCGATGAAGACGTCTACCGTTGCGGCTACACCTCGGAGTCATCGTTCGGCGCGTTCAGCTACCTCATCCGGAAGGAGAGCGGGAACGTCCTCATCGACTCGCCGCGCTTCGCCGGCCCGCTCGTGAAGAACATCGAGCGGATGGGCGGCCTCTCGCGGATGCTCCTGACACACCAGGACGACGTCGCCGATCACGACAAGTTTGCCTCTCGATTCGCGGCGAAACGCGTCCTCCACCGCGACGACGCCCGCACCCGCACAGCGACGGTGGAACTGCAGCCGTCCGGCATCGAACCGGTCGAGATCGAGCCCGGCCTCCTCATGATCCCGACGCCCGGCCACACCAAAGGCCACGCCGTCTACCTCTGGCGCGACCGCTTCCTCTTCACCGGCGACCACCTCGCCTGGAACGAGCGGACGCAGCACCTCTACGCCTTCCGGAGTGCCTGCTGGTACTCCTGGAACGAGCAGATACAGTCGATGGCGCGCCTCCTCGATTACCGTTTCGAGTGGGTCCTCCCCGGCCACGGCCGCCCGGCGCACCTACCCGCCGATCAGATGCGCCGGGAGCTCGAATACTGCGTCGACTGGATGAAGACGCGGTAAGCGTTTCTGTGTAGCGCCGCCGACTCGGCGGCGTCCCGGGTTCGACACGTCCGGAACCCGCCGCCGACTCGGCGGCGCTACACAGTCCCGGCAGGAACGTCCATTGCTCTTCTGGTAACGCATGAAGCGCATTTTCGTCCTCTTCAAACAGACGTGGACCGAGTTCTCCGAGGATAAGGCGCAGCGGCTCGGCGCGGCGCTGGCGTACTACACGATCTTCTCCCTCGGGCCGATCCTGCTGATCGCGGTCTCCATCGCCGGCCTGGTCTTCGGCAGAGAGGCGGCGCAAGGGCGGATTGGCGCGGAGCTCCAGGGCGTCTTCGGCGCGAACGTGGCGGACCAGCTCAACACCATGATCGCGAGCGCGCACAAGAAGGGGAGCGGCACCATCGCGATGATCATCGGGATCGTCACGCTGCTCTTCGGCGCCGCCGGCGTCTTCGGCCAGCTCAAGGCCGCGCTCAACACCATCTGGAACGTCGAGGAGAATAAGAGTGGCGGGATCATGACGACCGTCCGCCAGCGCTTCCTCTCGATGGCGATGGTCCTCGGCGTCGGCTTTCTCCTCCTCGTCTCCCTCGTGATCGATGCCGTCATCAGCGCGATGGGGCATTGGATCAGCGCCCGTTTCCCCGGCGGCGAAGTGCTGTTCCAGGTGCTCCAGCTCATCGTCTCGTTCGGCGTCATCACCGTCCTCTTCGCGATGATCTTTCGCTACCTGCCGGATACCCACGTCGAATGGCGCGACGTCTGGCTCGGCGCCGGCTTCACCGGCCTCCTCTTCGTGCTCGGCAAGTTCGGCCTCGGACTCTGGCTCGGAAAGGGGAGCATCGGCTCGGCGTACGGCGCGGCGGGATCGCTGGTCATCCTTCTCGTCTGGATCTACTGGTCGGCGCAGATCCTCTTCTTCGGCGCGGAGTTCACGCAGGTGTATGCGAACGAGCACGGGTCGCGGATCGGGCAGCGGGAGGCCGCAGAGCGGAGTGGGCAGAGCGCCGAGACGAAAGTCGTCACCGTCGTGCGTCCGGTGCCGGCCTATACGAAGGCGAAGTCTGGCGGCGGAGCCGGCAAACTCGCCGTCGGCGGCGCCGCGGGTCTCTTCCTCGGCGCCCTCGTCGGCGGCGTCAGCGCCCTGATCCTGGTCGCAAAGTCAGCCAAGAAGCTGATCACATTGCACTAGCACTACACTCCCTCGCGTGCGGTACGCGAAGCACCTCGCCGTCGCTTTGGCGTACGTGAAGAGCGTCGGGCCGATCGGGTACGTTCTGTACGCCTTCGGCTACGGTCTGATCGGGCTCGTGTTCCCCGGCTCCGTCCTGACCATCGGCGCGGGGGCGATCTTCGGCATCGTCGGCGGGACGATCGTCGTCCTCACGGGCGCGACGCTCACCGCCACGATCGCGTTCATCCTCGCGCGCACCGTGCTGCGGAAGAGGATCGAGCGCATCACGACAAAGAACACGAAGTTCCAAGCGGTGGACCAGGCGATCGCGCGCGAGGGGATCAAGATCGTCGTCCTCGTCCGCCTCGCCGCCGTCTTCCCCTTCACGATCGTCAACTACGCCTTCGGCCTCACCGGCATCCGCCTCGGGCCGTACATCGCGGCGACCGCCGTCGGCATCCTGCCCGGCACGATCGCGTTCGTCTACCTCGGCGCCGCCGCCGCGTCGATCGCAACCCAGCACCACACGAAACTCATCATCACAATCGCCGGGCTCGTCATCGCCTTCGCCGTTTCCATCTTCGTGGCGCGAGTAGCGCATAAAGCCATCCAGCGGGCAGGCGTCGACGCGTCGTAGCGATATGCTTTAGCCCCCAACGGAGGTTCCCTTCATGAGCAACCCTCTAGCTGAGCTGCCGAGACTCGGCCAAAGCGTCTGGTTCGATCAGATGGAGCGAAAGCTCGTCACCGCCGGAAAGCTGCAGCAGATGATCGACGAAGACGATCTGCGCGGCCTCACCTCGAACCCGACCATCTTCGAGAAAGCGATCGCCGGCAGCGACGACTACGAAGGCCAGTTGCGCAGCCTCGCGGCGCAGAACAAGACGCGCGAAGAGATCTATGACGAGATCGTCCTCGAGGATATCGGCGACGCCGCCGACGTCTTCGAGCCCGTCTTCCGCAAGACCGGCGGCGACGACGGCTTCGTCTCCATCGAAGTCCTCCCGACCATCGCCATGGACACCCAGGCGACCATCGCCGAGGCCAAGCGGCTGTTCGGGAAACTGAACCGCCAGAACGTCATGGTCAAGATCCCGGCGACGCCGGCGGGCATCCCCGCGATCGAAGAAGCGCTCGCCGCAGGCATCAACATCAACATCACCCTCATCTTCTCGAACGACGTCTACAAACAGGTGATGGAGGCCTACCTCCGCGCGCTGGAGCGCCGCGTCGAGCAGAACCTGCCGATCGCCGACATCAACTCCGTCGCCTCCTTCTTCGTCAGCCGCATCGATACGCAGGCCGACAAACAGCTCGAAGCGAAACTGAAGGATGATCCCTCGCTCGCAGGGCTCCTCGGCAAGATCGCCATCTCGAACGCGAAGCTGGCGTACGTAGAGTTCAAGAAAGTCTTCGGCAGCGAGCGTTTTCAGCGCCTGCGCGACAAGGGGGCGAAAGTCCAGCGCCCGCTCTGGGCGTCGACCGGCACCAAGAACCCGAAGTACAGCGACGTCCTCTACATCGACTCGCTCATCGGCGCCGACACCGTCAACACCATCCCGCCGGCGACCTACCTCGCGTACAAAGACCACGGCAACCCGCGGCCCACGATCGAGGAGAACGTCGACGAAGCGGAGCGCGTGCTGAAGACGTTCGCCGGCAAAGGCTTCAGCCTGAAGGCGATCACCGACCAACTGACCGAGGAGGGTGTCAAGTCGTTCTCCGCGTCGTTCGCATCGCTGATGCAGACCATCGAGGCGCGCCGCGACGAGGCCCTCCGCGGGCTCGCAGACCGCGTCACGCTGCACCTCGGCACGCACCAGAAAGCGGTCGACGACGCGATCGACCGCGTCGAGAAAGAGAAGTTCGTCGACCGCATCTGGGCGAAGGACGCGACGCTCTGGAAGAACGACGACGCCCACAAGAAGATCATCGCCAACGCCCTCGGCTGGCTCGGTGTGGCCGAGGACATGACCAAGCACGCCGCCGAGCTGAAGGCGTTCGCCGACAGCGTCCGCGGTGAGTTCACGCATTTCGTCGTCCTCGGCATGGGCGGCTCCAGTTTGTGCTCCGAGGTCACGCGGCGCGTGTTCAACACCCCGCAGCTCCTCGTGCTCGACTCGACCGTGCCGGAAGCTGTCCGCGCGCTCGAAGAAAAGATCGACGTTGCGAAGACGCTCTTCATCGTCGCCTCGAAGTCGGGGACGACCACGGAGCCGGCGATGTTCCACCGCTACTTCTACGATCGCGTGAAGAGCGTCAAGGGCGACCGCGCCGGCGAGAACTTCGTCGCCGTCACCGATCCCGATACGCAGCTCGGCAAGGACGCCGCGCGCGACAAGTTCCGCAAGGTCTTCATCAACTACGCCGACATCGGCGGCCGCTATTCGGCGCTCTCGTACTTCGGCATGGTGCCCGCCGCGCTCGCAGGTGTCGACGTCACGGCGCTCCTCGACCGCGCCATGCATGCGTCGCACACCACGACCGTTCCGAAGGCGCGGAAGAATCCCGCCGCCCTCCTCGGCGCCGTGATCGGCGCGATGGCGCTCAGCGGCCGCAACAAGCTCACGCTCATCACGCCGCCGCCGCTCGACACCCTCGGCCTCTGGGTCGAACAGCTCATCGCCGAGTCGACCGGCAAGGAAGGGAAAGGCGTCGTCCCCGTCGCCGGCGAGCCGCCGATCGACGCGAAAGACTACGGCGACGATCGTCTCTTCGTCTGCGTCCGGATGCGCGGCAGCGACCAAACGGCGCGTCTCAAGGAGCTGTCGAGCGCCGGCCATCCGGTCGTCGACATCGTCATGGAAGACCCGCTCGACCTCGGCGAGATCTTCTTCCTCTGGGAGTTCGCGACCGCGGTCGCCGGCGCGCTCCTCGGCATCGACGCATTCGATCAGCCGAACGTGCAGGAGTCGAAGGACAACACCAAGCGCCTCCTCGAGGAGTTCAAGTCGACCGGCAAGATGAGCTCCTCGGGAACCCAGGTCGCGCCGAGCGATAACGCGGTCGCGGCGCTCCTCGCGCAGGTGAAAGCGGGCGATTACGTCGCCCTTACCGAGTACTTCGCCGAGACGCCGAAACGCGATGAGCTGATCGCACAGATCCGCGAGACCATCGCGCGCGAGCGGCACGTCGCCACGACCACCGGCTACGGTCCCCGCTTCCTCCACTCCACCGGCCAGTTGCACAAAGGAGGGCCCGACACCGGCGTCTTCCTCCAGCTCACCGGCGGTTCCTCTGACGACGTCCCGATCCCGAACGAGCCGTTCGGCTTCGGCGTCCTCGTTCGCGCACAAGCCATCGGCGACTTCGAGTCGCTCCTCAAACGCAACCGCCGCGCAATCAGCATCAACCTCGGTACCGACATCGACAAAGCCCTCGAACAACTCGCGCAGGCCGTCAAGAGCGCGGTCGCGGCCAAGGTGTAATGACAATGCCGAAATCGCAGTTCGGAATGATCGGGCTCGCAGTCATGGGCTCGAACCTCGCCCTCAACATCGAAGAACACGGCTTCAGCGTCGCGGTCTGGAACTTCGAGCCGGAGCGTGTCGACTCGTTCATCAAAGAGAACGAAGGCAAGAAGTTCACCGGCACGAAGACGCTCCAGGACTTCGTCGCCGCGCTGGAGCGCCCGCGCCGCATCATGATGATGATCAAGGCGGGCGCGCCGGTGGACATGACCCTCGACAAGCTCGCGCCGCTCCTCGAGCCGGGCGACATCGTCATCGACGGCGGCAACTCCTGGTTCAAGGACACGCAGGAGCGGACCAAGCGCGTCGAGTCGAAGGGCATCCACTTCGTCGGCAGCGGCGTCTCCGGCGGGGAAGAGGGGGCACGTTTCGGCCCCTCGCTCATGCCGGGCGGCTCCGCCGAGTCGTGGAAAGCGATTCAGCCGGTCTTCGAGGCGATCGCCGCAAAGAGCGACTCAGGCCCGTGCGTCACGCACGTCGGCACCGACGGCGCCGGCCACTTCGTGAAGATGGTGCACAACGGCATCGAGTACGGCGACATGCAGCTCATCGCCGAGGCGTACGAGGTGCTGCGCAAAGGCCTCGGGGCGAGCGCGGGCGAGCTGGCGGACATCTTCGACGAATGGAACCGCGGCCCGCTCGAGTCGTTCCTGATCGAGATCACCGCGAAGATCTTCCGCGTCAAAGACCCCGAGAGCGGCGCGCCGCTGGTCGACAAAGTGCTCGACAAGGCGGGACAGAAAGGCACCGGCAAGTGGACCGCGCAGGTCGCTCTCGACCTCGCCGTTCCGATCCCGACCATCGCCGCCGC
This sequence comes from Thermoanaerobaculia bacterium, assembly GCA_036488085.1. Classification (GTDB taxonomy): domain Bacteria; phylum Acidobacteriota; class Thermoanaerobaculia; order Gp7-AA8; family Gp7-AA8; genus DASXHZ01. The sequence goes on along the minus strand of DASXHZ010000056.1, from coordinate 7,060 downwards.
CATCGACGCGCGCGTGCTCTCATCGATGAAAGAGGAGCGCCTGACCGCGGCGAAGGCGCTGAAAGGCGAAAGCGTCAGCGTCCCGGGCGTTCCAGAGAAAGAGCAGTTCGTGAAGGGCGTCCACGAGGCGCTGTACGCCTCGAAAATCTGCTCGTACGCTCAGGGAATGGCGCTGATCCAGGCTGGCTCGCGCGAGTGGAACTGGAACATCGACATGCGTGAGATGGCTCGCATCTGGAAGGCGGGCTGCATCATCCGCGCGAAGTTCCTCGACTCGATCATGCGCGCCTACGAAAAGCGTCCCGATCTCCCGAACCTCCTGCTGGATTCCGAGTTCACGCCGGTCATCGAGGCAGCGCAGCATCCGTGGCGGCGCGTCGTCGCATACGCTGCATCGATGGGCATCCCGGTTCCCGCCATGTCGTCGTCGCTCGCCTACTTCGACGCCTACCGCAGCACCGAGCTCCCGCAGAACCTGACGCAAGCCCAACGCGACTACTTCGGAGCCCACACCTACCAACGCAACGACAAAGGCCCGGACGCCCCGTTCGTGCACACCGATTGGGTGCATATGTGATTCACAACTGTGGCCGCAACACATTCGCGATCCGCTCCTTCACCTTCGCGAATACGCCGCGTTTGAACCACTTGCGGAGCGTGATCTCGCGGGAACGGGCGAGGTCCTCGAAGAAGATCTCTTCCATTCGCTGCGCCGTTCCCTTGTCGTAGACGTTCACGTTCACTTCGTCGTTCAGCCGGAAACTGCGGTCGTCGAAATTCGATGACCCGACCGTCGACCACATGCCATCGACGACCATCGTCTTCGCGTGCATCATCGTCGGCTGATACTCGAAGATACGGATCCCGCGGCGTAGCAGCCTCTCGTAATGGATGCGGCTCGCCTGTCGTACCACCGGGACGTCCGTCTGCTCGCCGGGGACGATCACGCGGACGTCGACGCCGCGCCGCACCGCCCCTTCCAAAGCGCGGATCGTGTCGCGGTCGGGGACGAAGTAGGCGTTCGAGATGAAGATCGACTTCGTCGCGCTGACGATCGAGATGATGTACAGCAGCTTCACCGTCGAGCTCCCCTCCGACGGCGACGACTTGATCACCTGCGTCACCTGATTGCCCGCCCGCTCGACCTCCGGGAAATAGTCGAGGCCCGTCAGCAGCTCGCCGCGCGACTTCACCCAGTTGTCCATGAACGCGAACTGCATCTGCGTGACGACCGGCCCTTCCACGCGCGCCACCGTATCCCGCCAGTGATCGGCCGAGTCGGCGTCGCCGAGCCAGTTGTCGGCGATCCCGACGCCGCCCGAGAACCCCACGCGCCCGTCGACGATCAGCAGCTTGCGGTGCGTCCGGTGGTTGAAACGCGAGAGCGTGTACCAGCGCAACGGGTGGTACCACTCGACGTCCACGCCGTTGCGCGTGAGGAAGTCCGTGAGCTGCCGGCTCATCGTCGCCGAACCGACCGAGTCGAGGATCACCTTCACCTGCACGCCCGCCCTCGCCCGTTCCGCCAGCGCCTCGGCGAATGTCCGTCCGATATCGCCGTCCCAGTAGATGTAGAACTCGAGGTTGATCGTCTTCTTCGCGCTCTTGATGGCCGCGAGCATCGACGGAAAGAACTGGACGCCGTTGCACAGGATGTCGACCCGGTTCCCCTCGGACAGCGGCGCGCCGGTGAGCGCGTGCATCGTCTGCAGGAACGCCACTTCGCTGACGCCGAACTGATGCCGCATGTGATAGCGGATCGGCGACCGCCGCCGGACGATCGGCAGCGCGGCGCGGCGCGGGTAACGCGGCTTGTTTCGTCGGAAGAGCACTAGCGATTCCGTATCAGCCAGAAGATCAACACGATGACGCCGGCGGCGGCGCCGATCGCGAACAGCAGAATGATCGCAAGAATCAGCGAGGCGCTACCGACGATCTGGCCGGCCGACCGCGGCGGACGGCTCCGGTCGCGGTGCTGCACGAGAATCCCGAGGTTCATCACATTCTCTTCCCACAGCCAATCGAAGACGTCGCCGAGGAGGGGGATGGCCCCGATCGTCACATCGAGAATGATGTTGAACAGCATCCGGCCGACCTTCAGCGCCGGCACCCGATGGCGCAGCGCTCCGATGACGATCCAGGCCGAGAGCAGGCCTCCGACCGCAGGGCCGACACCGGGGATCAGTCCCAGCGCCGCATCCACACCGACGCGCCGCCCCGTCCCCGGAATCGGCACCGCCTCATCCATCAGAAACGCAAAGCGCCGCAACGCCTCGAGATCCCGCGGGAGTTCTTCGTCCACGATGTGGACTAATGCAAGGAAGTGACCGGTGGAAGCCGTGATCCGTTATCCGTTATCCGTTATCCGTTATCCGTTATCCGAGGGGCGTGGGTCGGATAACGGGTAACGGATAACGCATGACGCCATGAAACGTTTGCGTCTCGCCGCATTCCCTGCAGATGTAGTGCAGCGAGTCTTTTCGAGCCCACGGATTCGGCGCGTCGCAGATCGCGCAGAGCGCTTCGTCAGGAAGGATCGGGCGTTCGCAGTGGTCGCACGCGAGCGGCAGCCCCGCCGCGTTCACATCTGTCTCACAGCTCACTTCGTGACAAACCGGACAACGCCAGCAAACCGCCATCGCTACGACAATACCTCGCGAATTAGTGTCGCGAAAATCGTAACATTAAAACAGTGCACGAGGCACAGGTACACAGAGGCGCTACTCCTTCGCCGCCACCTTCGCCCACGTGTCCTTCAACGTCACCGTGCGGTTGAAGACGGCCTTCTCCGCGGATGTGTCGGGGTCGACGCAGAAGTAGCCGAGGCGTTCGAACTGGTGGCGCGAGCCTGGGGCCGCGCCAACGATGGAAGGTTCCAGCTTCGCATGCGCGATCGTCTCGAGCGACCGCGGATTCAGGTTCAGGAGAAAGTCGCCGCTCGCCTCGGGGTCCTCGACGTTGAACAGGCGGTCGTACATTCGCACCTCGCAGTCGATCGCGTGGGCCGCGGAGACCCAATGCAGCGTCGCCTTGGGACGCCGCCCGTCGGGTGCATCGCCCCCGCGCGTTGCCGGATCGTACGTGGCGCGCAGCTCCACGATCTCGCCGCGCTCGTCCTTCACGACGCCGGTGCAGGTGATGAAGTACGCGGAACGCAGCCGCACTTCCCGGCCGGGAGCCAGGCGGAAGAACTTCTTCGGCGGCTCCTCCATGAAGTCATCGCGCTCGATGTAGACGACGCCGGAGAACGGTACCTTCCGCGTCCCCATCGACGGATCCTCCGGGTTGTTCGGCGTCTCGAACCACTCGCCGTCGGATTGATAGTTCTCGATCACCACGCGCAGCGGATTCAGTACACCCATCACGCGCGGCGCCGTCTTGTTCAGATCCTCGCGGACGCAGAACTCCAGCAGCCCGACGTCGATCACGTTCTCCCGTTTCGCCACGCCGACCCGCTCCGCGAAGTTGCGGATCGACGCCGGCGTGTAGCCGCGGCGCCGCAGGCCGGCGATCGTCGGCATCCGCGGGTCGTCCCACCCGCCGACGTGCTTCTCCTCCACGAGCCGCAGCAGCTTGCGCTTCGACATCACCGTGTAGTTGAGGTTCAGCCGCGCGAACTCGTACTGCCGCGGACGCGACGGCACACGGACGTTCTCGACCAGCCAGTCGTACAGCGGCCGGTGATCCTCGTACTCCAGCGTGCAGAGCGAGTGCGTGACGTGCTCGATCGCATCCGACAGCGGATGCGCGTAGTCGTACATCGGATAGATCGGCCACGTGTTGCCGGTGCGATGGTGCCCCTGATGCCGGATCCGGTACAGCACCGGATCGCGCATGTTGATGTTCGGCGACTGCATGTCGATCTTCGCGCGCAGCACCTGCGTCCCATCGTCGAACTCGCCCGCGCGCATGCGGCGAAACAGGTCGAGGTTCTCCGCCACCGTCCGGTCGCGATGCGGCGAATTCGTGCCCGCCTCCGTCAGCGTGCCGCGCATGGCGCGAATCTCGTCCGCCGTCGAGCTGTCGACGTACGCCTTCCCATCGCGCACCAGATCCTCGGCCCAGTCGTAGAGCTGCTGGAAGTAGTCGGACGCGTGATAGAGGTGCGATCCCCAGTCGAACCCGAGCCAGTGAACGTCGCACTCGATTGCCTCGACGTACTCGACCTCCTCCTTCGTCGGATTCGTGTCGTCGTAGCGGAGGTTGCATCGGCCGCCGTACTCCGCGGCGACGCCGAAGTTCAGGCAGATCGACTTGGCGTGCCCGATGTGCAGATACCCATTCGGCTCCGGCGGAAACCGCGTGATCACGCTCTTCTGCCGCCCCGTCCGCAGGTCCTCCTCGACAATCTCCCGGACGAAGTCGAGGTTGCGCGGTGGTGCTTCGGTCGTCATCTGTGTCGTTTATACGATGCGCAAGCAGGCGTCAATTCCCAGGGCATAGAATCACCGGATGCGAAAAGCTTTTCTCGCCGCTTTGCTGCTCACCGCCGCTTCCGCCTTCGCCGCATCCGACTTTGACGCCGTCGTCGCGAAGACGATCAAGACGTATGGCGGGGAGGCGGCGTGGAAGAAGGTCACGTCGATTCACCAGACCGGCACCGTCGCTTCGTCGATGAGCGGGGAGGGGAAGACGATCCGTGACTGGCAGCGCGGGAAGAAGCTCCGCGTCGACATTCAGTACGCGAAGAACCACGAGGTTCGCGACCTCGACGGCGACAAGGGGATGCACAACGACAAACCGGTCACCGGTATGGGTTACGACGCCATGGTCCTGCAGTGGGCGCGTCTCGCGATTCCGGCGATGCTCATCGAGCACCGCTCCGAGCTCAAAGACCTCGGCACCACGAACGGCCTCCGCGTCATCGAGATCCCGATCTCGGCGACGATGAGCGTCACGGCGGAGATCGATCCGAAGACCGGATACATCATCCGCTCCGGCAGCGAGATGCAAGGGATGAAGTTCGTCACCGAGTACCACGACTTCCGCCCGGCCGGCGGCCTCCTCTTCGCGTTCCACGAAGAGGGCTCCGCGCAGGGCATGCACACCGGCGACACCACCCTCAGCACGATCGAAGTGAAGTGAAGCGGCGTAAAGTGCCGCCATGACCTGGCTGATCTACGGCGCGAACGGCTACACGGGCGAGTTGATCGCGCGCGAGGCCATGCGGCGCGGGCAGCATCCGGTGCTGGCGGGTCGGAGCCGTGAAGCGATCGAAAAGCTGGCGCAGGAGCTCGGGTGCGAAGCGCGCGTGTTCGATCTCGATGAGCCCAACCTGAGTGACGTAAAGCTCGTCCTCCACTGCGCCGGCCCGTTCATCCGGACCAGCAAGCCGATGGTCGACGCCTGTCTCGCAGCGGGCGTGCACTACCTCGACATCACCGGAGAGATCGCGGTGTTCGAGTCGATCTTCGCGCGCCACGACGAGGCGGTCGCCCGCGGCGTGACGCTCCTCCCCGGCGTCGGCTTCGACGTCGTCCCGACCGACTGCCTCGGCGCGATGCTCGCCGAGCGGATGCCCGACGCCACGCACCTCGCCCTCGCGTTTTACGTGAAGGGAAGCGCGCTCAGCCCAGGCACCACCAAGACCATGCTCGAGTCGATCGGCGAAGGCGGCGCGATCCGCGAGAACGGAAAGATCGTCCGCGTCCCGATGGCGTACGACGTACGCCAGGTGCCGTTCTCCGTCGGCACGCGCACCGCGATGACCATTCCGTGGGGCGACGTCGCGACGGCGTACCGGACCACCGGCATTCCGAACATCCGCGTCTACATCGCGACGCATCCGAAGAGCGTGAAGCGCATGCGCCTCATGCGTCCGCTGCTGCCGATCGCCGGACTCAAGCCGATCCGCCGGCTGCTGCAAGAATTCGCCGGCCGCCGCGCAGGTCGCGACGCGAAGATGCGCGCGAATGCGAGAACGTACTTGTGGGGAGAGGTGAGGAACGGGAGCGGGGCGACTCGCGCCATGACCATGACGACGCCCGAGGGTTACGCGTTCACGGTCGTTTCAGCGCTGAACGCGGTGGAGCGCGTGCTCGAAAGCACGCGCCCCGGTGCATTCACTCCCGCGAAACTCCTCGGTGCCGAGTTCGTCGCCACCGTGCCGCGCGTCGTCATCGACGCGTAGCCACTACCGATGCCCGCGGTGACCGCCGCCGTGGAATCCGCCGCGGAAGAATCCGCCGCCGAAACCGAAGCCGATCGACAGGCGCGGTCCGTACCAGAACGGATCGTACGGATAGAAGAACGGATCGTAGTAGCCGTAGCCGTAGTACGGCGCCGGCTGCTGCACGTACACCCGCTCCGTCGTCACCGTGCGGTCGCCATCACGGCGATCGTTGCGATCGTTACGGTCATACGAGCCGTCCATCATCGCGTCGATGACCGTCTTCGATACATGCGCCTCGTTGAGCGCGATGATCGTGTCGGCGTTGAGGACGTAACGGTCGTGGGACTGGTGGACGAACCGGATGATCGATTCATCGCTCACGCCCGCCTGCGACATCCGGATGACGTCATCGATCACCGTGTGGCGATCGCGATCCATGTTCGCGGTACGGCCGTCGCGATTGTCTCGATTCTCGTCGAGCGCGAACACCGGAACCGCCGTAATCAAAATTACTAGAACAGCAAGAGAAGTCAGTCGCTTCACTGCTAGGTCTCCTTTCGAGTCTGTCGCTTACTTGCGACCGATGGGCCAAATGCTTTCTCTCTAGAACCTTATTCGTAGCCCCGCTCTTCCTCCTCTGGCGAGGACAGTGGTGTCTGCGGAAGGGTACGACGAAGGTTACGGGGTTACTGGGTTACGGGGTTACGAGGTGAGGTTACGAAGGTTACTGGGTTACGAGGTCCGGAACCCCGTAACCCGCAACCTCGTAACCCCGCAACCTCGTAACCCCGTAACCCCGCAACCTCGTAACCTCGTAACCTCGTAACCTCGTAACCTCGTAACCTCGTAACCTCGTAACCCCGCAACCTCGTAACCCCGCAACCTCGTAACCCCGCAACCTCGTAACCCCGCAACCTCGTAACCCCGCAACCACGAAACCCCGCAACC
>DASXHZ010000008.1:0-120606 GCA_036488085.1 Thermoanaerobaculia bacterium | reverse complement strand
CGTTCGTCGTGGGCGGCGCGGCCGACCTGGCCCCGTCGACGATTACATTGATCAAAGAGGCGGTGAGCGTCGAGCGTCCAAAGGGCGGAGAGCAGCATCCGCCGGATTTGAACGTGTTCAAAGGCCGCAATCTCCACTTCGGCATCCGCGAGCACGCCATGGGCGCGATCGTCAACGGGATGACGTTGTACGGCTCGTGGCGCTGCTACGGCGCGACGTTCCTCATCTTCTCCGACTACATGCGGGCGTCGGTGCGCCTCGGATGTCTGATGAACATCCCGTCGATCTACATCTACACGCACGACTCGGTGTTCCTCGGCGAGGACGGTCCGACGCATCAGCCGATCGAGCAGCTCTTCTCGCTGCGCCTGATCCCGAACATGACGCTGTTCCGCCCGGCGGACGGCGCCGAGGTGGCGATGGCGTGGGCGTGGGCAGCGGGGAAGGCGAAGGGGCCGACGGTGCTCGTCCTGACGCGGCAGAAGCTCGACCCGATCCCGCGCCCGCTCGACTTCGACCCGCACCAGATCTACCGCGGCGCGTACGTTCTCGGCGGCTATGAGGAGGGCGACTTCACCATCATCGCGACCGGTTCGGAGGTCTCGCTGGCGGTGAAGACGGCGGACCTGCTGCGGGGGGAGGGGGTCAACGCACGCGTGGTCTCCGCTCCCTCGCTCGACCTGTTCGGCAGGCAGGAGGCCGAGTACCAGGACCAAGTGCTGGCCGACCGTAGCAAGGTTGTCGCGATCGAGGCCGGCCGGACGACCGGGTGGTATCAGTACGTCAACCGCGACGCGCTGGTCATCGGCGTCGACCACTTCGGCGCCTCCGCTCCCTACGAGCAGATCGCCGAGCACCTCGGTTTCACTCCCGAGAAAGTGGCCGCCAGCATCCGCGATTGGCGCAAAACGTAGGGCAAACACGTTTTCCCGCCAGCAAACGTGTTCGCCACGCCGTAGCCGGGCGGGCGAGCGTTCTCAGTGGGGGAGCCGCCGGCCTCGCCGGCTCAGCGCGGCGCGAGCCGCGCTATTTGCACGAGTCAGCCGCGCTGACGCGCGGCTCCGCCGGCGAGGCCGCCGGCGCCCCACAGAGAACGGGCTAGGGTCTGCGTTCGATCGCGATCTCGAAGATCGGGTACTCGTCGTCCCCCTCGACGAGACAGATCGTGTTGTGCTCCCCGACCGTGACCGGCACACGGATCTCCTCCTTCAGCGCCAGCATCTGCGCGGTGGCGACGACGCGTCCGTTGAGCGAGATCTCCGCGTCAGGGGCGGGGCAATCGTCGAAGGTCGTATTGCGGATGACCATCGTGCGCGGCGTCCCCACCTCCTCGGCGTCAAAGTCGGGTGAAACGTCGGGAGTCGCCTTCGCGATCACATCGAACGCTCGTGAGAGTCGGTACCGCGTGCCGCGAAGCTCGTACAGATCGACCGCAGCTTTCCCCTCGGCGTGGAACGACAAGATCGAATTCGCGGGAGCACCTCCGAGCGCAAGCGTGGTCGAGAGAAACCACTCAACGTTCTCGGGCATGAGCGATTGCAACGCGTTCCCATTCCACCACCACACCGAAAAGACGTCGGAACGCTTGAAATGCGTCAGAGGTTCCAGTTCATCGATCCCATCGCCTGTCTCGTCATTGGCGAACAGAGAATCGGCGGCGTCGAATTGGTCTGTTTGCCAGATCAGGCGTGGCTTCGCGCCGTGCGGTGCGTGGTAGATCGCGAGATGGCGCCCACGGTCGGAAACGGCGAGGTAGTCGCGACGGTGCGGCTCGGTGAGGGCCATCCGCGTCCACGCTGCCCCCTTGCCACCGTTCAGCTGCGATGCGAGCTTTTCGTCGCGCTGGTTGTCGACCGAGCACTCCCGCACGTCTCCGTCGATGACCGGGAACCTCCGCACCTCGTCCGGCGGATCGGTCCACGCCGGCGGCGGCGCGGACGCCGGCACCTCGAACGGCTCGACGCCGAAGTGAAAGTGATAGCGCCGCGTCGTCGTCCCCGACCGCAGCGGCAGCAGAACGTCCACCGTCTTGCCGCACGCCAGTGCCGACGCCCCTGAAGGTCCGTACGAATCGAAAATCTCCGTCCGCTGCCATGACAACTGCTGCGGATCCCATCGTACGGTCCACACCGGAATGAGCTCGTCGCACAGCGTACGGAACGGCAGCAGATTGATCGCATGCTGCCGCTCGAAGTGGTCGCCCCACAGCTCCCCAGCGTGCGTCACGCGATCCGGCAGCGTGTCCGTCGTGCTCGCGCGCGCCTCGTCCCAGAGGATCTCGACCAGCTCGCCGCGCTTGTTCTCGATGCCGAACTGAAACCGCGGCGACCAGTTCGCGATGATCCAGTCGTCCTCATACCGGTTCTCCGCGCACAGCGTCACCCGGCCGTCGAGCGAGACGTAGTCGAGGTGGTACTGGTACCCGAATACGGAGAGCGTTGCTGCCAGGAGCGCGACCGTGTGCACAGCGATATCCTATGAGCGCCATGCGTTTTCGTCTTGTCTTCGCCCTGACGCTGCTCGCCGCCCTGCCGCTCCGCGCGGACTACCGGGAGTTCAAGGACTTGCCGGTCGATCCGTCGATCCAGTCGAAGCTGAATCATGCGGCCGACGACATCCTCAAGCAGTTCCCGAAGCTGACGCCCGACAACCTCGGCATGACCGTAATCGACGTCACGATGCCGAGCGCGATCGGGCGCGGCGACTACCACGGCGACGCGCCGTTCTACCCCGCTTCCGTCGTGAAGCTCTTCTTCATGACGGAGACGTTCCACCAGAAGCTCGAGATGATGCCGGACGTCGATCGCGCGCTGCACGAGATGATCGGCGTCTCCGACAACGACGCCACCGCCTTCATCCTCGACGTCATCAGCGATACCTGCAGCGGTCCGATGCTCGACGGCCGCGCGCTTCGCAAGTTCCTCGACAAGCGCGCGGTCGCGAACAAGTGGTTCGGCTCGATGGGCTACGACATCAGCGCCATGGCCAAGCCGTGGAGCTTCGGCCCGTTCGGCCGCGACACCCAAGTCGTCGGCGCGAACCGCGAGCACCGCAACCGCGCGACCACGAACGCCGTCGCCTCGCTGATGCTCTGGATCGTCCGCCGCCACGCCGTCTCGACCGCCGCATCCGACGCCATGATGAACCTCCTCGCGCGCCCCCTCGACCCGCCGCGCAAGGAGGAGAACCAGGTCAAAGAGTTCCTCGGCGAGTCCCTCCCCCCCGGCTCCAAGCTGTGGTCGAAAGCCGGCTGGACGAGCGAAGTCCGCCACGACGCCGCCTATGTCGAGCTCCCGACCGGCAAGAAGTACGTAATCGTCGTCTTCACGCGCGGCGTGGCGGATGACATGACGATCCTCCCCGCGATCTCGAAGCGGCTGCTGCAGGACTTTTAGCTACTTAAGGTACCCTTGGAGACCACATGGATCGTTCGCAGATCGTTCATTCCGATCCAGACATTCTTGGGGGCACGCCTGTTTTCGTCGGAACTCGCGTTCCGGTCCAAACGCTCCTCGTCTATCTCGAAAAAGGGGAGACGCTCGAAGAGTTCCTCGACAACTTTCCCACTGTCGCACGTGAGCAGGCTGTCGCATTCCTCGAAGAGGCAGGCCGCGCGCTTCTCGCGCAAATCGCTTGAGAAGAGTCCTCTTCGACGAGAACATGCCGAGAAAACTCCGGCGGCAACTCCCGGTTCTCCCGTAGGGAGAAGGAGTGTTCTCTGTCCCATCTCCCTCTCCCGGCGGGAGAGGGTGGCCCGAAGGGCCGGGTGAGGGCGTGGCGCTCGCGATGAAGCCCGCTATCATCGTTGCGACATGCGCATCGCGATCGTCGTTGCCGCTTTCGCGATTATTGCCGCGATTGCGGTGGTCCTCGGGAAGCGGCATGCGCGGCGGTTTCAGCGGGCACGGCGGATTCACATCGATCGGTTCAAGCTGAAGCGGCGGCATGCGGACATCGAGTTGGAGGTGTTCGGGTCGCGGGCGGTGGTCGAGGCGATCCGGGAGTATGCGCGGTCGCATCATGTGACGACCGAGGAGGCGGCGGGGAAGGCGAGGACGTACTTGCGGGAGATCGTCCCGAAGTTCAACCTCCTCGCGTACTACCGGGTCGGGGCGCCGCTGGCGCGGGCGATCATGCACTTCCTGTATCGGCCCGTGGTCGAGCGCAATCCGCTGCGCGACTTCACCGAGAAAGCGCCGAAGGGGGCGGTGGTGGTCTACCTGATCAACCATCGCTCGAACGCCGACTACGTCCTCGTCGCGCACATGCTCTTCAAGTTCGTGTCGCTCTCGTATGCGATCGGTGAGTGGGCGCGCGTCTGGCCGCTCAATCACGTCTTCAAATGGTTCGGCGGCTACTTCGTCCGGCGGCGCTACCGCGAGCCGCTGTACCACGCGATTCTCTCGACGTTCGTCCAGACGATCACGAAGAACGGCGTGACGCAGGGGATCTTCATCGAGGGCGGCCTGACGCGCGACGGCGCGTTCCAGCGGCCGAAGCTCGGGATGCTCGACTACATCGTGACGGCGAAGCGCGATCCGTCGTTCACGGCGCCGCTCTTCTTCATCCCGACCGCGATCAATTACGACCGCGTGCTCGAAGACCGCAACCTCACCGAGGAGCTGATGGGGCGGGAGGACCGCTCTACCAAAACGGAGAAGCTCAACACGACGCTCGAGTTTCTGTTCAAGAACACGCTGCGGAGCGCGCTGAAACGGTTCAAGCGGTACGGCTACGCCATCGTGACCTTCGGGAAGCCGATCTCGGTGGACGAGTTCATCGCGGGGCACCCGGCGGTGCTGGCGGACGACTTCGAGCAGCGGAAGGCGGCGCTGCAGCTTCTGGCCGACGAGACGATGCGGGAGATTTCGGCGGCGATTCCGGTGGTGCCGGTGCCGCTGGTGGCGGAGATGTTCCGGGGGCGGGAGCTGCTGAGCGACAGCGAGATGATCGACGGGTTGTCAGAAGCGATGCGCCGGCTGAGAGCCGGCCCCTACACACGGCCGTGGCTGTTACGGGAGAAGACGGCGGAAGACGTGTGGCGGGCGGCGCGGCACGTCCTCGAGCTGCGGCGTCTGATCGTGCCGGGAGAGAGGTGGCGCTCTGATCTGTTCGACGAGAGCGGCGTGCCGGTGATCGAAGACGTCTGGCGGTGGAATCCGGACGAGGTTATTTTGCGCGACTATTACGCCAACTCGCTGCTAACATTCGACGAAGTCAAATTCCGCGGCTGGCCGGAACGGAAGCCGCGCATCGGGGAGGCGTTGGACGCCGGAGCGTCGACGCACGTATCGACCGCGTGAAACAAATCACCATCACCATTGCCCTCTTTGCCCTGGTTATTGTCTATCCCGTCTATGGCTGTGACGTCCCGAACGGCAACGCAGTCGCGTCGCCGCAGGTCGTCCCCGACTGTTCGTACCTCGACGCCGCCATCGGCCTCAATGAGCAGTCGGCTATCGGCGCCTTTTCGTGGTCGACCGGCGGCTTCGGCCTCAGCGGCGGTGCCGTCACGGCGGCGCCGGTCACGCTGAACGGCGGCTTCACGAGAGTGCAGACGACGGTCGACCAGGTCGTCGCCGGACCGATTCTGGCGACGGACGGAACGGACTTCCTTCTCGTCGAGTATTCGAACGGCGCCACGGCCGCTCGCATCGTGCATGGCGACGGTACGTTCGGCTCCCGCACGCCGATCGTGGACGTCACGAATGCGAACGTGACCGGCGCGACGCAAAACGGCCCTGGCGGATCGGCGGCTGTCGTTTGGGATGGAAACGAGTATCTGGTGCTGACTACGGAGTTCGTCCGCCCCGGAGCCGATGTGAGCGCGGTCCCGAAAGTGGTCTCCGCGACGGTGCGCCGCGACGGAACGCTCGCCTCCGCCGGTGTCATCGCCGACAACGCCGTCCTGCTGACGGCGGTGAAGGCGGGCAGCTCGGCGGTCGCGATCTGGCGGACCAACGGCGCCGTGCAGGCAGGCTTCGCGGTCCCGCAGCAGATCGTCACGAATCCGATCGTGCTGCCGAGCTTCGACGGCATCGCCGCCGCGGCGGCGAACAACGGCTCCTCGATCGCGGTCGTCTTCGCCGATAGCGCCGGTGTCGACCTGCTGCTGGCCGACACGAGCTTCAACAACCGCACGACGAAGACGGTCAACGCCATCCAGTCGCCCGGGCTCGAGATCGTACCGGATGGGAGCGATTTCCTCGTGCTGCAGAGCGACGCGTCGCTCAACGCCCGCGCCACCCGCATCAGCGGCGGCAACCCGGGAGCGTTCTTCACGCTGGCGACCGGTGCGGTGGTCGGCGCGGCCTCGAACTCGCGCGGTACGATCGTCCTCGCGACGCACGGTTGCGGCACGATTGCTTCGCAGTTCATCTCGCATGGCGCCACGACGGCTTCGGCGGCGGCCGACCTGACGATGAAGGGGTCGCCGCAGACCAGTGAACGGCTCATCCCCACGACCAATGGCCACCAGTTGACCTACATCGAGAACCACAACCTCTACACGCAGTTCGTCGACAACTCGGCGAATGCGCAGGGGCGGTTGCAGCTCACGACCTATGTGACGTCGTTCGCCACGACGGCGCTCAACGGCGGTACCGCGGTCGCATGGATCGACGGCACGTCGGGGCAGGCGCTCAGGGTCGCGCGTTTCGACGCGAGCGGCGCGCAACGCGGGTCGACGCTCGACATTCCGGTTAGCGTGACCGTCAACGCCGTCTCGGTCGCCGCTTCGGGCGACTCGCTGCTGGTCGCGTATCAGGGGACACCCTTCACATCACATCACCCCGAGGTGCATGCGGCGCTGATCGATACGTCGGGAGCGTTGACGCAGCACGTTTTGCTGTCGGGCGCCGGCGACGAAGGCTCAAACGTCACGACAGGCGTGAACGGCAGCAACTGGATGATCGCGTGGCACAACGGTCCGCCGCATGTGCTCGTCGTCATCACGACGCCGGTGTCGGCGCTCACGTCGCCGACGCGGCGCGACATTTCGATGGCGACGATCGGCATTCCGATACTGGCGGCGGCCGACGGCGGCAACGTCTACTGGATTGAGCGCGCCAGCCAGAGTCTCGTGCACAAAACGGTGGTGTCGAGCGGCGCCGACTCCGTGATCGGTCAGCCAGCCGACAACATCGATACCGTTCGCGTCGTCGGCGGCACTCCAGTTTGGACCGTTCGCGGCGGGACGACAGGCGAGACGACTTCCGTCGTCAACTCGCCCCTTGGCACGGTCGGTTGTTTCACCTCGTTCGATTCCAGCGTCGAGTACGACACGCACAACAATGCGCTGGCGATGTGGGTCTACAGCGATGGTACGCAGTTGCACGTCCAGCTCCCGAGCGCCGCTCCGGCGAACGCGCGGCGAAGGGCGGTGAAGCACTAGACCTCAGGCCTCGGACCTCGGGCCTCGGATGGGCCGATCAGCCGCACATCCGAGGTCCGAGGACTGAGGTCCGAGGCCTCAGATTACGGGCCTGATATAGTCTCGCAAAGTAATGCCTCATAACACCTTCAACACGCTCGACTCCTTCTCACACGGCCAGTTCTACTCCCTCCCGAAACTCGAAGCAGCCGGCATCGGGCCGGTCTCGAAGCTGCCGGTCTCGATCCGGATCGTGCTCGAGGCGGTACTGCGGAACGTCGACGGGAAAAAGATCACAGAGAAAGACGTCCGGACCCTCGCGAACTGGTCTCCGAACGGGGAGCGGAGCGAAGAGATCCCGTTCATGGTCGCCCGCGTCCTGTTGCAGGACTTCACCGGCGTGCCGCTGCTCGTCGACCTCGCCGCCATGCGGTCGGCCGCCGAGCGGATGAAACGCGATCCGAAGATCATCGAGCCGCTCGTGCCGGTCGATCTCGTCATCGACCACTCCGTCCAAGTCGACTTTTTCAACTCGCCCGATGCGCTGCAGCAGAACATGTCGATCGAGTTCAAGCGCAACGCGCAGCGGTACCAGTTCCTCAAGTGGGGGATGCAGGCGTTCAACGGCTTCCGCGTCGTCCCGCCGGGCATCGGCATCGTCCATCAGGTCAATCTGGAGTACCTCGCGCGCGGAGTGCTGGAGAAGGACGGCATCTGGTATCCCGACACGCTGGTCGGCACTGACTCGCACACAACCATGATCAACGGCCTCGGCATCGTCGGCTGGGGCGTCGGCGGGATCGAGGCAGAGGCGGGGATGCTCGGCCAGCCGGTCTACATCCTCACGCCCGACGTCGTCGGCGTGCACCTCAACGGCTCGTTGCGCGAGGGCGTCACCGCGACCGATCTCGTGCTCACCATCACGGAGATGCTCCGGAAGGCGAAGGTGGTCGGGAAGTTCGTCGAGTACTTCGGTGAAGGGGCGGCGTCGCTCTCGCTCGCCGATAGAGCCACGATCGCGAACATGGCGCCGGAGTACGGCGCGACGATGGGCTATTTCCCGGTCGACGAGGAGACGTGCAAGTACATGCGGCTCACCGGCCGCACGGACGAGCAGATCGCCGCGTTCCGCAATTACTTCGAGGCGCAGGGACTCTTCGGGATGCCGAAGCAGGGCGACCTCAATTACACGACCGTTCTGGAGCTCGATCTCCCGACCGTGAAGGCGAGCGTCGCCGGCCCGAAGCGGCCGCAGGACCGCATCAAGATCACGGAGCTGAAGCAGGCGTTCATCAACGAGCTGCAGGCAGCACCTCCGGGGGGCTACGGCCGCCCGGCGAGCGAGATCGAGCGCGAAGTCCGCACGACGGTCGGCGCCGGCTTGAACCGCGCCGTCGCCGGCGGCGGCGAGCAGGCGATGGAGACGGCGCCCGGCGCAAGTGACCTCCGCAACACCAGCGAAGAGACTGAAATCGAGATGATGAACAACCGTCCGACGCCCGATCGTGTGTCGTCGGATGCGATGCACGACGACCGGCCGCGCGCCATCGCGCGCCTCCATCACGGCGACGTCCTCATCGCGGCGATCACGTCGTGCACGAACACGTCGAATCCCTCCGTCATGCTGGCGGCCGGCCTCCTCGCGAAGAAGGCGGTCGAGAAGGGGCTGCGCGTCGGCGCGGTCGTGAAGACGTCGCTCGCGCCCGGATCGCGCGTCGTCACGGAGTACTACCGCAAGAGCGGGCTGCAGCCGTACCTCGACAAGCTCGGGTTCTACACGGTCGGATACGGATGCACCACGTGCATCGGCAACTCCGGACCGCTCGATCCGAACGTCGAGGAGGCGATCAACAAGAACGACCTCGTCGCGGTGTCGGTCCTCAGCGGCAACCGCAACTTCGAGGCGCGCGTGCATCAGTCGATCCGCGCGAATTTCCTCATGTCGCCGCCGCTGGTCGTCGCGTTCGCGCTGGCCGGCCGCATCGATGTCGACCTGATGCACGAGCCGATCGGGCCGGGAAGCGACGGTCAGGATGTATATCTCAAGGACATTTGGCCGACGATGGCCGAGGTCCGCGAGGTGATGGAGAAGGCGCTCGATCCGGATGATTTCCGCCGCCTCTACGCCAGCTTCGCCGAGCAGAATCCGCTCTGGAACGAGATCCCGTCGTCGGCCGGCACGCTCTACGAGTGGGACGGAACGTCGACGTACATCCAGGAGCCGCCGTTCTTTGGCGATTTCGGCATGGCTCCGGGGAAGGCGAGCGACATCACCGGCGCGCGCGCGCTCGCGATCTTCGGCGACTCGGTGACGACGGATCACATCAGCCCCGCCGGCTCGATCAAGCCGAAGTCGCCGGCCGGCCGCTATCTCGTCGAGCAGAACGTGAAGGTCGAGGATTTCAACAGCTACGGCTCGCGCCGCGGAAACGACCGCGTGATGACGCGCGGCACGTTCGCGAACGTGCGCATCAAGAACCTGATGGTTCCCGGCGTCGAAGGCGGCGTGACGGTGCATCAGCCGTCCGGCGACCGGATGGACATTTACGACGCGGCGGTCCGTTACGAGGGCGAGGGAACGCCGCTCGTCGTGCTCGCCGGACAGGAGTACGGCACCGGCTCGTCACGCGACTGGGCCGCCAAGGGCACGAAGCTCCTCGGCGTCCGCGCGGTGCTGGCGCAAAGCTTCGAGCGCATTCACCGCTCAAACCTCGTCGGCATGGGCGTCCTTCCGCTGCAGTTCGAGGAGGGGACGAACGCGCAGACGCTCGGGCTCGACGGCACCGAGTGGTTCGACATCACCGGGATCAGCGCCGGCCTCCGCCCGCGCCAGAAGGTGACGCTCAAGGTCCGGCGCAAAGACGGCACCACGCAGGACGTCAGCGTGATCGTTCGCATCGACACCCCGATCGAGGTTGACTACTACGTGCACGGCGGGATTTTGCAGTTCGTCCTCCGCCAGTTGATCGCCGCGTAGGGAAACCGCGCCCCTCGAGGTGGTGACGCGGCCCCCGAATGGGGACCGTGGCCCCTCGAAGGGGCGAACGTGCCCCTCGCGGTGGTGACGTGGCCCCTTGAGGGGGCGAACGTGCCCCTCGCGGTGGTGACGTGGCCCCTCGAAGGGGGCGAACGTGCCCCTTGAGGTGATCGCGGAGCCCCTTGGAGGGGCCGCTGTGCCCCATCCCGGTGGGCTTGCAGTCCGCCTGAAGGGGCCGGTGCACCGCGTCGAGGGGTGGGCATTTTCTGGAGCGTGGCCAGTTTTCCCCTCAGAGTGGCCGCCGTTCCCCTCGGGACGACGCGATATCCTCCAGCGGCATGAAGCGGGCCGCACTGTTCACACTCGCACTTCTCATCGCTGCCTCCGCCTTCGCACAGCGAAAGCAACTCACGCTCGAAACGATCTACAACCCGACCACGCGCGTCTACTTTTCGGGCGCGGTGCAGAGCGGGTTCGACTGGCTGGATGACTCGACCTTCATCTGGCCGAAGCGCGATGCGAAGGGAAAGCTCGTCGAGTGGGAACGCTTCGACGTCAAGAGCGGCAACGTGCAACCGTTCTTCGACCGCGCTGCGTTCGAGCACTCTCTCCAGCAGGCCGGCATCTCTGCGGAAGAAGCCGCGAGCGCGGCGAAATCGACCTCGCTCCGCTTCGACGCGAAGAAGAGCGCGATCGTCGTCGAGGCGGCGGGCGATCTCTTCCTCTACTCGATTGCGAGACAGGCGGTGACACGCCTGACGTCGACGCCGGGAGCCGAGGAGTTGCCGGAGTTCAGTCCGGACGGGAAGTGGATCGCGTTCGTGCGCGCGAACAATCTCTACACGATCGACCTTGCCACCGCGCGTGAGCGGCAGCTAACCACCGACGGTAGCCCGACCATTCTCAACGGCGCCCTCGACTGGGTGTACGAGGAGGAGATCTACGGGCGCGGCGCGAAGCGGGGCTTCTGGTGGAGTCCCGATTCGTCGCGCATCGCGTTCCTCCGGACGGACGAAGCGGGCGTGCCGGTGTATCCGAACGTCGACCAGATTCCGTATCACCCGGTGGCGGAGCCGCAGTTCTATCCGAAGGCGGGCGATCCGAATCCGCACGTGCGGCTGCTGGTCGCGCCGGCGGGCGGCGGTACGCTGGCGACCGTCGACAACGAGCGCTACACGGCGGGCGACTTCCTGATCGTCCGCGTGGCATGGTCGGGCGACGGCAAGGCGCTGACGTACAAGGTACAGAACCGCGAGCAGACGTGGCTCGATCTCGATCGGGTCGATCCGGCAGACGGCGTGCCCACGACGCTGATTCACGAGACGACGAAGGCTTGGGTCGAGCCGCTCGACAACCCGGCGTGGCTCGCGGACGGCTCGTTCGTGTGGCAGAGCGAGCGAAGCGGCTTCCGGCACCTCTACCACTACAAAGCCGACGGCACGCTGCTCCGTCAGATCACGAGCGGCGAGTGGGAAGTTCGCGACCTGCACGGAATCGACGAGAAGAACGGTTGGATCTACTTCGCCGGCACGGAGCGGTCGCCGATCGGGCTCGATCTGTATCGGGTGAAGTTGGACGGCTCCGGATTGCAGCGCATCAGCGAGACCGCCGGCACGCACGCGGCGAAGTTCAATCCGTCGCTGACGTACTACGTCGACAACTGGAGCGACATCGACACGCCCAATCAGGCGCGGCTCCATCGCGCCGACGGGACGATGGCGAAAGTCGTCGACGCGAATCTCTCGTCCGCGCTCGCCGACTACGACCTCCCGAAGCCCGAGTTCCTGCAGGTAAAGGCGCGCGACGGCTTCGTGCTCGAGGCGCTGATGATCAAGCCGTCGAGCTTCGACGCGTCGAAGAAGTATCCGGTGTATGAGTACCACTACGGTGGACCGCACGCGCAGCAGGTCACGAATGCGTGGAAGGGGACGACCATGCAGTTCCTGCAGCTCATCGCGCAGCAGGGCGTCGTGGTCTGGATCTGCGACAACCGCGCGGCGAGCGGCAAGGGAGCGGTTTCGGCGTGGACGCTGTACAAACACTTCGGCGAGACCGAACTGCGCGACATGGAGGACGGGCTCGCCTGGCTGAAGTCGCAGCCGTTCATCGACGGCTCCCGGATCATGACCTACGGCTGGAGCTACGGCGGCTACATGACGTCGTACGCGTTGACGCACAGCAAGACGTTCATCGCCGGAATCTCGGGCGGTACGGTGGCCGACTGGCGCGACTACGACTCGGTCTATACCGAGCGCTACATGCTCATGCCGCAGAACAACGCCGACGCGTACAAGAGCAGCTCGCCGCGATGGGCCGCGAAGGATCTGCACGGCAAGCTGCTGCTCCTCCACGGCGCGGTCGACGACAACGTCCACCCGCAGAACATGATGCAATTCGTGTACGAGCTCGAGAAGGCGCAGGTGCCGTTCGAGATGAAGTTCTATCCGAAGCAGCAGCACGGCGTCCGCGACCCGGCGCTCGTGTACGACCTCCAGAAGACGATTCTGGCGTTCGTCCGGGCGAATCTTCTCCGCTGAACGGCACGCCGCTCGCACCGTTTCCTCAGTCAAGAATGCCTGCTCTCACTTCCCGTCTCTCGCTCTCGACACGCGCGCAGCTCATGCCGGCGTCGCCGATCCGCAAGCTGGCTCCGCTGGCGGAGCTGGCGAAGTCGCGCGGCACGCATGTGTATCACCTCAACATCGGCCAGCCGGACGTCGAGACGCCGGCGTGTATCCGGGAGCGTCTGCACCAGATCGAGTCGAAGGTGCTGGAGTACACGCCGTCGACGGGGACGCCGGAGTACATCCGCTCGCTGCACCACTATTACGAGCGGCGGGTCGGCATTTCGCTGCAGACGACGCAGATTCTCGCGACCACGGGCGGCAGCGAAGCGATCCTTTTCTCGTTCCTCGCCTGCGCGAACGAGGGCGACGACATCTTGACCGTCGAGCCGTTCTACGCGAACTATCGCTCGTTCGCGACGATGGCCGGCGTGAATCTCGTCGCCGTCACCAGCCGCGGGCGCGACGGGTTTCATCTGCCGCCGCGCGAAGTATGGGAGCGCGCCATTAGCCCGCGCACCCGCGCCGTTATCCTCTGCAATCCGAACAATCCGACCGGCACGGTCTACACGCGCGAAGAGCTCGAGATGGTTGCCGCTTTCTGCCGCGACCACGGGTTCTTTCTGATCAGCGACGAGGTGTACCGGGAGTTCGTCTACGACGGCCGGCGCGCGGTCTCCGCCCTCGAGCTGGACGATGCCGCGGAGTTCGTGATCGTGGTCGACTCGCTCTCAAAGCGCTACAGCGCCTGCGGCATTCGCCTCGGCTCGCTCGTGACGCGCAATCCCGACGTCTACGACGCCTGCCTCCGCATGGCGCAAGGCCGCCTCTCGCCCCCCGGCCTCGCCCAGTTCATCGCCGTCGGCGCCGACAACCTCGGCGAGGAGTACACGACCTCGGTCGTCTCCGAGTACCAGCGGCGACGGGATGTCCTGTACGAGGGTCTGACCTCCATCCCCGGCGTGTTCCTTTCGCGCCCTGAGGGTGCCTTCTACTGCGTCGCACGCCTGCCCGTCGCTTCAGCGGAAGATTTCGCGGTGTGGTTGCTGACGGACTTCTCGTACGACGATTCCACCGTCATGGTCGCACCGGCGGATGGGTTTTACTTGTCGGAACTCGGGAAGTCGGAAGTGCGGATCGCGTATGTGCTGAAAGAGGGCGATCTCCGGAGGGCCGTCGACCTGCTGACGCGCGCACTGAAGCGTTATGCTCCATGAGCTATGAAGTACTGGCTCATGAAATCCGAACCGTCGGCGTACTCCATCGATGACCTGAAGCGCGATCAGACGACGTCGTGGAACGGGGTGCGGAACTATCAGGCTCGGAACTTCATGCGGGATGAGATGAAGGCGGGCGACAAGGTGTTGTTCTACGCGTCGAACGCCGATCCTTCCGGCGTGAGCGGGGTCGCGGAAGTGGTGAAGGAAGCGCATCCCGAGAAGGAAGAACCTTGGGTGATGGTCGACATCGGGTTCGTCGAGAGGTTTTCGGACGTCGTGCCGCTCGACACGCTGAAGACGACGCCGGGGCTCGACAATATGGTCGTCACGAAGAAGGGCTCGCGGCTTTCGGTGCAGCCGGTGACGAAGCCGGAATTCGACATTGTGGTGAAGCTTGGACGCAAAGGTCGAAGTTCTTCGCGGTGACATCACCAAGCTCGCGGTCGATGCGATCGTGAACGCGGCGAACTCGTCGCTGCTCGGTGGCGGCGGTGTCGACGGCGCGATCCATCGCGCGGCGGGACCGGAGCTTCTCGCGGAGTGCCGCACGCTCGGCGGCTGTGCGACGGGCGATGCGAAGATCACGCGCGGGTACCGGCTTCCGGCGAAGTATGTGATTCATGCGGTCGGTCCCGTCTGGCGTGGCGGCGATCGCGGCGAACCGGAGCTGCTGGCGTCGTGTTACCGGCGGAGTCTCGAGCTCGCGGTGGAAAACGGGATTCGATCCATTGCGTTCCCGGCGATCAGTTGCGGCATCTATGGGTACCCAATCGGCCAGGCCGCGGACATTGCAGTCCGCGAAGTGCGTGCGTTTCTTTCGCGCGCCGAGTCGGTCGAGCGCGTGATTCTTGTCGCGTTCGGTGACGATGTGTGGAACGCGCTTTGCCGGAGCGTGGAACATGGTGCAGCCGTCGTGTCCGATCCTGGTGGTCCTTGATGACAACCCCTTCCGCAAGTCACTGATCCGCTCGCTCGACTCGAGAAACTTCACCGTCACGTTCGCCATCGACGGCGAGGAGGCGGTCGACCTGCTGCGCACCAATGCCGGCACATTCCGAGTGATCCTCCTCGGCATCGACCTGGAGAAGCAGCACGGGATGCGCGCCGTGCAGTATCTGCAGGAGCACCGCAATGGGACGTGCGGGGTGATCATCATCGGCGAGCCGACGCCGGAGCTCCGCACATTCGCGCCGTGGGCCGACGAGACGCTCATGAAGCCGGTCGATCCCGACTACGTCGCCACACGGGCGCGAACATACTGCAACTGCTGATACTGGAACACGTGATCCTGAGAGGGTTTACCGCGGTGCCGCGCTCGCGCTCGGGATAGATTGGTTGAGGTTCTGCGCTTTCCACACCATCGCGTCGTGGATGCGGTGCCGGCCGCTGGGGTGATCGAAGAAGATCCACTCCTCGACCGGTCCGGGGCTCATCTTGCGGTACTCGCCGAGGTGAATGGCAGCCTGCGCGAAACCGTCGGGCTGGCGGGAGGTGTTGATGCCGAACATGTCGGCCTCGTGCTCCTGCGTACGCGTCGACGTGTTGAGGATCGGCGTCATCAGAAAGAAGAAGATGGACGCCAGCAACGCGACGAGCGGAAGAACCGCCGGGTCGGTGATGCCGCGGATCTCCCATCGTGCGCCCCAGCGTGCGAGAGACGCGGCGAGGCTCCACCGCAGCAGCGCGAAGCCGACGACCACCACGACGGCGAGAAAGAAGACGCCTGAGTAGATGTGATCGAGTACGTAGTGGCCGATCTCGTGTCCCATGACCGCCTGGATTTCCTCGGGTGAGCCGCGGCGGAGGAGGTTGTCGTTCATGGTGATGCGCATCGTCTTCCCGAAGCCGCTGACGTTCGCGCTCATGCGGGTCGTCTGCTTCGAGGCATCCATCTGGTAGACGTCATTCGTCGTGATGCCGTTCATGTGCGCGAGACGGAGGACCGGGGCTGTGACTTTCGGGTCGTTCAGCGGCGTCAGTTTGTTGAAGAGCGGAACGATGAAGACGGGGCCGATCATGACGACGAATACGAGGAAAAGCGACACGACGACGGCGCCCCAGATCCACCAGGTGCGCTCCAGTTTCCGGACGATCGCGAAGAGCAGCGCGACGAGGATGCCGCCGAGAATGGCACCGACGAGCAAACCTTTGAGCTGATCTCCGAACCACGGACCGAAGGTCTGCGTCGCCATTCCGTACTGGTGCTCGCGGTAGTACCCCTCGTACCACGAGAGCGGGAATGTGAGCACGCTCGTGAGGATGAGGTATTCGATCCAGTAGATGAGGGTGTTGACGACGCGGACTCTTGTGATGCGTTCCGCGACGTCGCGCATACGCGCGGACCAGCGGAGATTGAGCAGGAGGAGCGCGACGACGACTCCGTAGAGAAAGTCCCACAGGATCAGCCAGTACCCGCCCTCGAAGTACGCATCGGACCTCGCGCGCGCCGCCGGCGGAATCTGCGCCAGATACGCCTCGGTCGCCGCCTCGGGGTCGAAGTGCGCGGACGGCTGCGCTGCCGCTGGAACCGTAATCACAGATGGCATCTGCGAGTTGGCGAGCGAATCGGAACCCTGGGCGAACGCGGCGAAACAGACGGACAGCGAAAGGACGATCCACGCGCACTTCATGTGACAAGGGTATACGGAGATTGGGAGCTTCGGTTTGAAAAGACCTCGGGCCTCGGATGACGCTCCGCGTTGACCTTGACCCATCCGGGGTCCGAGGTCTCGTTTCAGTGCTGTGCGGCGCGACGGCGGCCGAGGAGCGGCGTGAGGGTGACGTGCGCGGTCTGGCCGCTGTTGCGCGGGATCTCGATGGTCGTGGCGCGGGCGGTGGCGGTGACGACCTTCGCGTCCGGGGTGGACCAGAGGCCGGGCACCGTCACGTGGAGGATGCCAGAGCTGTTCGCCAGCGGATCGGCGACGTGCAGGAGGAGCGTCGAGCCGTTCGGCACCGCGTAGACGATCGCCGGGGCGTCGGCGCTGTAGCCGTTGACGCTCCCGTACGTGTCGAAGAAGACGATGCCGAGGGCGTTGGTCCGGAGGTCGCGGACTGCTGCGACGTCGGCGCTGTTCGCGAGGACCGATACGGGCGGGTTCGCGGTCCAGGCGCGCATCATGTCGGCGGTGGCATTCGGGGCGATGACGTACGCGGCCGAGGCGTCCACCGGCACCGCGCCGTGATCGATCCAGAGCGTGACGACGTCTGCCGAATGTGGCGTGGCATCCGTTGAGCCGCCGAGGGCCGCCCACGAACCGCTGCGCGTCTCGCGCTTCGTGAGCAGCGGAGCGGGTGTCGGGAAGAAGTAGCCGATGCCGTCGAGGAGCGCCCATCGCGTCGCTGATGGCGTCCCGTCGACGACCAGTTGCGACGACGCATCGCGCATCGGCCACTGATTTACGATCGTTTCCGAATGATTCGGGCTCACCGACGTGATCGCGCCGGCGAGGCAGACGATCGCGTCGTCGAAGAAGAACCACGACTTGTTCGCCGTCATGTGCGAGCCGAGCGGCGCGAGCTGCATGGCGGCGATGCCGTTCCGGTCATCGCTCACGCCGCCGGCGAATCTGTTGCTGCCGTAACCGTAGGTGTCGTTGGCGGCGATGCCGTTCTGCTCGACGGTGATGCCCGGAAGGCGAGTCCAGTCCAGCGCCGGCCAGACGTCGTGCGTGTAGTAAGTGTCTCCGTCGCGGACGAGGTAGAGCCGGCCGTCCGCCTGTCGCGACCCGAGGAGGTTTTCGTCGTTCGTGTTCTCGCCGGATTTCGTGCGGGTCGAGAACATCTTGATCGACGCGAACCAGCCGTCGCGGCGGTGTACGGCGTAGTCGGACATCCAATAGTGGCGATGACCCGAGGGCCACGCCGCGGGAACACCGCTCTGCTCGATGTTGGTTGCGAGGCCGGCGAGCTCGATCGGGAGGCCGCCCCACGTCTGCAGCATCTTGGCGGCGGCGCTCTCGATCTCGCGCTGCCGCGGTGAAACGACGGTCGAGCCTTGCAGGAGCGCGGCGAGGCCGTTGAATCCGCTCGTCGACGGCCGGGCGACTTCGCGGCTGATCACGGAGACGTCGAAGTAGTTGCCGTAGAGCGACCAGATCACGCCGTCGGCGAGGTAGTCGTTGAACGACGCAAGCGACGCGGGCGGCAGCGCGTAGCCGGTGCCGCGCGTCAGAAGCGTGTATTGCGCGACGTCGTTCGCGAACGAGCCGCCGTATCCGCCGGTGTAGAGCTGCGCGCCATGCTGTTGGAACGACAGGTCGGGCTTGATGCCCTCGGCACTCGCCGACGCGAGCGTCACATTCGCCATCGCATCGCGCACCGGAGCGAGCATCGAGGCCTCGTCCTTCAGGAGGCCGAGCGTCAGGTGCGTGAAGCACGACCAGGCGAGGTTCTCGCCGATCGGCACCGGTCCGACGATGCCGCGTGACGTCGGCGAGCTGCCGATGCGCAGATATATCTCCTGCACGCAGTTGTTGTAGACGGTGGGGTCGATGTCGCCGCGCATCAGGACGAGCGTAGGGCCGAGGTCGAGCGGAACGCCGATGGTCCAGAACCACCAGTTCCCGTTCGGCAGCGACGTCATCCCGTAGTAGACGCTCGTGTACGACAACGCTGCCTCGATCTGACCGCGCAGCGTTTGGTCGCGGTAGAGGCCCTGGCCGGGCGTCCGGTACGCCTTCGCCATGACGATGAGCCGCTTCGTGTGCTCCCACGGCGACCACGTCCCGCTCGGCGTCTCGGAGTAATTGAGGTCGCTCCAGCTCCCGTTGCTCAGCAGGAATCCCGCGCGCGTGTCGTTCCGCGCCTCGGCTTCGAGCGACGCGAGCGCATCGTGCATCCGAGGCGCGGTGACGTCCGCGCCGGCTCCGGTGTAGTAGCCGATGTAGTTCTGACGGACGAGGTCGATGTCCGCCGCCGAGGCAGAAGTCGCGGTGACGACGACGAGAGCGAGGAGAAGGCGCCGCAAGTTATTGCATCTAACGCAGGCTAGAGGATCGCGCTTCCCATTTCGTTCGTTACGTCGATCCTCTCGAACTGAGCGCCGAGGAGCTTGATGCCGATCCACACTTCGCCGCAGAGAAGCGCGGCGGCCGGGACGGTAGCGAATGGGACCGCGAAACTCGCGCTCATATTGCGTGAGACCAGCCAGCCGATGAGGACGATGATCGCGGACGGAATCAGGGTTACGGCCAGCACGAACAGGTTCCCGGCGAGAAGGACGAGGCGCTGTCCCATGACCGTGAATCCGCGCGGGTCATCCTGCGAGCGCATCGTCCACGCCGGAAAGAGGACGGCGGCGGCGTTGCGGATGAGAAGCTGCATCGCGCAGATCGGAATGGCGAAGAGGAGCACGACCACGGCGAACTCCGGTGTCGCGATGCGCTGCAGCTTTTCCGACTCGTTTGGCATGTGCAGGATGATGAGCGAGCCGACCAGGAGCAGCAGCTCGACGACCGACATGATCGTCAGAGGTGCGGCGATCTCGGCGGCGACCAGGCGCTCTCCGCTGATCGGATAGCTCTTGAGGATTTCGATCCGCTGCAGGTCGAGACGCAGGTCCTGCGTCAGGATGTTCGTCGCGAAGAGCGGGAACACACAACTGATCAACAGTGCCAGCATCGCCGCGCCTCCTCGGATCCCGACCGGCGTGAAGACCGACTCGGCCAGCAGGATTCCGAAGATCCCCACGATGACGACGATGAAGAGTATCGAGATGCGCATGGCGGCGATCAGGTTCTTCCACAGGATCGCGACCTCGGGTGAAGGAGTCGCCGGAAGCCGGAACGGTGGCGGCATGCGGCGAAACATCACACGCCGTCCGCTGCGGAATCCGCGCACCCGCTCGACGTAACTCTCCTTTTTCCTGGCGGCGTGGACCGACGCTTCCTCGAACGAGACATTGAGCTGTCCCGCGATCTCCATCAGCACGAACGCCAGGATCACAAGGCCGGCGCATCCCAGCGCGAGCTGTGCGGTCGATGCCGGCAGCACGGCGCTGGCGAAGAGACGGGGGAGGAACAGCAGGATGCGGAAGACGGGCGTACGCAGCGGCTGATCGAGGAGGGAGAGCACCTGCGGGTCGTAGCGCGTCAGGTGAGGGATTGCCGTGAACGCGTGGATCAACAGCGCGCCGAGGCCGGCGATGGCGGCGACGACGAAGAGGAGTCGCCAGAGGAACCCGATTCCGGCGAGCTTGAGACGCGCCCGGGCAAGGCCAACGGTCGTGAAGTAGATCGACATCGTCACGAACGCGATCCACAGCCCAATGAAACGCGACGAGCCGAAGCCGAAGAACGACATCGCGAGGGCGCTGATCAGGATCGGAGGCTGCTGGCGCAGGATCTTGTAGATGAGCAACTGACGCCGCGACACCGGCGCGGCGAAGAGAAACTGGATCTCCGCTTCGCTGAAGACGAGGCCCCCTCCCTGGTCGGGAAGCGCCCATGCGATGAGGATGGGGAAGAGGACGGCGAACGCGAGGCAGTCGGTGATGAAGTCGCCGGTCGGAATCTGCACGCCGATCATGCCGTGCCGCATCTGATGCGCGACGAAGAGCCGCCTGAAGCCGGTGAACCAGATGTAGGCGAGTCCGGCGATGAAGCCGATCAGGTAACGCGGCTCGCGGAGACGCCGCAGCCGCACCAACAGGCGGTTCTTGAACGATCGGACCGTGACGAACCAAAACGCCCGAATCACGAGGCGCTCCGCACCGCCGGCGGCGTTTCGGTGATCTTGAGGAACGCCTCCTCGAGCGAAACGCTCCCGCGTCCCTGCGCGATCTGCCACTTCAGATCGTCGATCGTTCCCCACGCGATGCGAGTGCCGTTCTGGATGATCGCAACGGTGTCGCAGAGCTCCTCGACGAGGTGCAGCAGGTGGGAGCTCAGGATGACCGCCGCTCCTTCTTTCTTGCGACGCACGATCGACTCTTTCATCCGGCGGATGCCGAGGGGATCGAGACCGGTGAGCGGTTCGTCGAAGATCAGGACGGTGGGGGAGTGGAGAAAGCCGCACGCGATCATGAGCTTCTGTTTCATCCCGCGCGACAGCTCGCTCGGAAGCGCCTTCCGCTTTCCCTCGAGCTCCAACTCTTCGAGGAGCGGCGTGAAGCGCGCGCGGTAGTCGGGGACACGGTAGATGCCGGCGGTGAACTCAAGGTGCTCCTCGACGGTGAGGTAGTCGAAGAGGCGCGGCTCGTCGGGAAAGAAAGCGAGGTTGCGCTTCGCCTCGACGGAGTCTTCGACGATGTCGTGTCCACAGATGAGGATCTGTCCGTCGCTCGGCGGATGGATCCCCGCCAACGCGCGAAGCGTCGTCGTCTTGCCGGCGCCATTCGGACCGACGAGGCCGAGGACCTCGCCCTCTTTGACCGTGAGGGAGAAATCGCGGACGGCGGTGAGATCGCCGTAGCGCTTGCTCAAGGCATTGACTTCGATCGGGTTCGGCATCGGCCAATGATACGGAACCGCGCGCACAGAGTTGCCGGGCACTGCAATTGAAATGCTTTCCCGCCCTTTGCCATGGCGCGCCATCGCGCTGGTCTCATCGACCGTCGCGGTGCTCTTCGGACTCCTACTCCTGCCGGCTTGCTGCTGCGTGCGCGGAACGACGGCGCCGTCGACCAGCGCACCGCCCGAGTCGCACATCCCGCCGATCGGAACCGTACCGCTGCCCGACTTCAGCGAAGCGCATGTGAAGGCGCCGACGCAGGCGTACTTCCGCAACGTCTGGTTCTACATGGACGAGACGATGTTCCTCGACATTCACGAAATGCGCGGCGAGATGCAGTCGAAGGAGCCGGGAGCGCCCGTGAACTTCGACGACAAGCGGTCGTTCGTCATGCGCGTCGACAAGGGAACGATCGGGATGAAGGCGCCGAGCCTCGAGAAGCTGATGAATCAGTACATCTTCGGCTACCCGAATCCGCCGCTTCGCGACCTGCACGTCACGATCGAGGGCAAGCAGCTCAAGCAGAGCGGAATCATGCACAAGGTGGTCGACATCCCGTTCACGATGTGGGCGGACGTCTCCGCCGACCACGGCTTGATCCGCATTCACCCGACCAAGATCTCGATCTGCAGCATCAACGGCCTCGGCCTCCTGAAGGCGGTGGGGATGACGCTGCAGAAGATGCTGAAGATGCCGGAGAACCGCGGGATTCGCGCCGAGAAGAACGATCTGCTGCTCGACCCGCAGCGCGTGCTCCCGCCGCCGCAAACCGAGCTGCATCTCGTCGACGTCCACACCTCAGGGGACGAGCTCGTGCAGGTGTTCGACGCCGGGCGTCACCTCCCGCCGCTCTCGTTCCCGAAAACGGACGAGAAGAACGTCATGTACTTCCGCGGCGGCACTTTGCGGATGGGGAAGCTGCTGATGATGGATGCCGACATGGAGGTGCTCGATCTCGATCCCGGCGACCCGTTCATGTTCTTCATCGACCGCTACAACGACCAGCTCGTGGCGGGGTCCGACCGGAACACGCCCGACTACGGCCTGATCGTCCACATGAAGGACTGGGGAAAGTTGCGGTAAAAAGAAAAAGGACAGGCGGCCTGCCTGTCCTCATCGTTACTGCGGCGTCAGAAATCAGTCGGTTGTGACGTTGGCCGCCTGCAGGCCTTTCGGACCCTGCACGAGGTCGAACTCCACGCGAGCGCCCTCAGGCAGCGAGCGGAAGCCCTTGGACTGAATCGCGCTGAAGTGAACGAAGACGTCCTCGCCCGTTTCAGTGGTGATGAAGCCGAAACCCTTAGCGTCGTTGAACCACTTGACAGTACCGTTGCTACGCATCTCTTTGAATCTCCTTGCTGCTGTGCCAGTTAATGGATCACGCTGATACCTGACCAACGAATTCGTAGGTCAAGATAATTTCCCGACGTCCCGCTTTTTTCCTGCGCGGCGGGTGAAGGCGGCAATGATGAGAATGAAGGCGATAACCGATGCCGGGGCAGCTGTTTTGGTGGCAGACGCTGCCGCCTCGACAGTCGTGCGGCGTGTCAGAGTGATTGCCGTCCCGTCGAGGAGGGAGTTCACTCTGCTGAGGTGTTCCGCCACGTCTTTCGCGGCGATGCCGTCTTGGAGCGCACGCAGGTCGTAGTCGAGCGTCACCGTCTTGCCGCTGTCCTCGACGCTCGAGACGTAGCGCAAGGCGGACGTCTCCACGCGGTCGCCGGAACCGTCGATGGTCATCGGCGCGGGGAGATGGAAGACGACGTGCTCATGGAGGGCGAGCGGGCAATCGAGCGCCAGCGGCATCGCGCGGATGATGGTGTCCGGATGTTTTAGGTGATCCTCGATCGCGTGAGGGTTGAAGGCGTACGAACCGTTGCGCCAGAAATCACGGATGGCGTAGCGCTCGGTCAACACGATGACGTTCCGGCCGCGATCGTCGGCGATCTGAAATGGGCCGGCCGCCGCTATCTTCGGCTGATCGGCGGCGAGCTTGTTGATGCGCGCCTTCGCGACGTCGGCGGTGGTCATGCTGGCGAGGTCGCCGCGCACGGCGTCGGCATCGCCGCCGCTGTAAGTCGTCCGAACGACGAGCGACGTCGGCGCCTCCCACGAAGGCGACGTGTAGGTCATCGCGAGGAGCGTCGAGCCCTTCTGGTTCGTGATGATGGTCGTCAGCCCGTTCGTCTCTTTGCGGACCACGAGGGCGCGTTCGTCATTCGGCGTCTCGATGGTTTCGAGCGATCCGCCTTGGCCGGCGAGCGTCGGGTCGATCCAGTACGTGCGGTTGCCGCGGCGCACCTGCGTGATCACGTGGTCGAACTCGAAGGGGGACGGGAGCTCGCCGTCCATGTTGTGGCGCAGCTTCGTATTCACGAGCGCCGGGTACGCCTCGACTCCGAGCTCGCGCAGGAGCGCCGCGAGCAGGAACGACTTGTCCTTGCAGTCGCCCCAGCGCTGCTCCAGCACCTCAGCCGGCTGATGCGGCTGATGCGAGTTGCGGCCCATTTCGATGCCGAGGTAGCGGATCTCGTCCTGGACAAACCGGATCGCGGCGACGATCTGGTCGCTCTGCTGCGGGTGCGACGCGCGGATTTGTCCTGCGAGCTTTGCGACGGCGGCGCGGGACGGCGCGTTGAGCTGGAAGAGCGAGTCGGACCAGAGCGCGATGTCGCGCCACGACCCGAACTCGCTCACCTGCACGTGATCGTACGGATCGAACCAGTCAGGGAGATTGTCTTCGACGTTGAGCGCCGCGACGTCCCTACGCGTCCAGGTATAGATGCCGTTCGCAACCGCCGGTTCGATGCCCGGAATGGTGCTGCGGTAGTGGAGCGGATGCGGAAACAGAAGGCGGTGCCGGATCAGCTTCGTCGGAACGTCCGCCGTCAGCTCCAGCGTATCGGCGTAGTGGCCGCCGAGGAGCGGGTTGGCGCCTTCGGTCGACCAGGAGTAGTCGAGGACGTCGCCAGGGCGGAGGTCGTTCACGAACGCGATGGCGGAGAGGATGCCGTCGTAGAGGTGGTCGCGCTGCTCGTCTTCTTTCTCGATGACGCGGACGGAGGCCTGATCGAAGACGCTTTTTCGCTTGCCGTCGCGGATGACCGAGATGTCGTGGATGACGAGTCGTTCGTACGTCGGATCGAAGTCGAACGAGACCTCGGACGCATTCTGCACGCCGGTCGGCGAGAGCACCTTCCTGACGCGGCGGTAGTAGTTCGTGGTCTTCGTTCCTGCGTTGACCTGGTGGTCGTCGAGCAGCGCGTAGGTGCCGTAACGCGCCTCACCGACCGGCAGCGTGGCCGTGGTGTCGACCGAGACGTGGTCGATCCATTTCGGTGCCGGCCCAACGTAGAAGTCGCTGGCGAAGGCAAGCCCCGGTGCGAGGAAAGCGAGCACGGCAATCAATTTGCGCAAGTACCACAACCGACAAATGACGGCCGATAACTATTTCCGCGCCGCCCAAGAACAGATCGGGCATGCGTCCTCGTCGTGATTCCTCGCCGGGCAATACTCGCGGCCGAAGTAGATGAGCTGCAGGTGCCGCCGTCCCCACTCTTCGCGGGGGAAGAGCTTCTTCAGATCCGCCTCGGTCTGCTTGACGTCTTTGCCGTTCGAGAGCCGCCAGCGTTTGGCCAGCCGGTGAATGTGCGTGTCGACCGGAAAGGCCGGCTCGCCGAACGCCTGCGTCATCACCACGCTCGCCGTCTTGTGGCCGACGCCGGGAAGCGTCTCGAGCGCCTCGATGTTGCGGGGCACCTTGCCGCCGTGCTCCTCGATCAGTTGCTCCGCGAGGCGTTTGAGGTTCTTCGCCTTGCTCGGCGCGAGCCCGCAACTGCGGATGAGCGAGAGGATCTCCCCCTCGCTCATCGCCGCCATCTGTTTCGGCGTCTTCGCGCGCTTGAAGAGCGCCGGCGTCACTTTGTTTACCTGCACATCGGTCGTCTGCGCCGACAGCGCGACCGCCACAAGGAGCGTGAACGGATCGCTGTGCACGAGCGGAATCGGCGGGGCCGGGTAGAGGTCGTCGAGGATCGCGCCGATGCGTCTCGCTTTTTCGGCTCGCGTCATCAGTTCAGATCGAACAGCAGAACCTCCGCGCTGCTGCCGTTGACGGAGATCGATCGCTCGCCGCTGATCGCGACGCCGTCACCCGCTGCGAGCTTATCGTCGCCAATCTGCACCTCTCCGCGCGCTACCTGGAGCCAGCCGTAGCGATTCGGTGCGAACTCGTACGTCACGGCGCCGTCGTTGACGAGCGCGGTGTGGAGCAGAACGTCCTGATGAATGGTCACCGAGCCGTCGCGGCCGTCCGGCGATGCGACGACGCGGAACTTGCCGCGGCGCTCCTCATCGTCGAAACGCTTCTGCTCATACGATGGCGTGATGCCGCGCCGCTCCGGCAGGATCCAGATCTGGTAGAAGTGCACCAGTTCGTTCGCCGGGTTCTTCTCGCTGTGCGTCACACCCGTTCCGGCGCTCATCCGCTGCACTTCGCCCGGCCGGATGATCGAGCCGTTTCCCATCGAGTCGCGGTGCGCGATCTCGCCTTCGAGCACGTACGAGATGATCTCCATGTCGCGATGGGCGTGCGTGCCGAAGCCATTGTTCGCTTGCACGCGATCCTCGTTGATCACGCGCAAGGTCCGGAAGCCCATGAAGTTCGGATCGTGGTAATCGGCGAACGAAAACGTGTGGTACGTGTTGAGCCACCCGTGATCGAAGTGGCCGCGCTCATCCCCTCTACGGACAGTGATCATGATTCCTCCACGGACGAAAACATTCTGACATTCCCGGTGTGGAGCAGAATCACTATCATCCTTTCGTGGATGACGCGCCGCCGCGGCGGTTGAACGAGCGTACGGGGAAGCATTACTGCATCGTCTGCCTCGAAGAGGTGCGGGCGGAGGAGTACTTTCGAAACGACCATATCTGCGACGCGTGCGCGGAGAAGGACCAGTATCCGTTCGCGTCGACGCCGGAGCCGAAGGGCGAGAAGCGCTGAATGCGGGTCGCCATCATCCACGACTGGCTCACCGGGATGCGCGGCGGCGAGCTGGTGCTGGAGGGCATCCTCGACGTCGTTCCCGAGGCGGAGATCTTCACGCTTTTCCACTTTCGCGGCAGCGTGTCGGAACGGATCGAGTCGCGCACGATCCATACGTCATCGCTCCAGTGGATCGCGGGGAAGGTGAGTGACTACCGTCGACTGCTGCCGCTCTTCCCGTGGGCGGTGCGGAGATGGGATCTGTCGGCGTACGACGTCATCATCTCGTCGAGCCACGCGGTTGCGAAGGGCGTCAATGCGCGCGGCAAGCCGCACCTTTGTTACTGCCACACGCCGATGCGCTACATCTGGGACCGTTTCGACGACTACTTTTCGCGTCGTGTTTCGCGGACGACGATGAAGCTCCTCGCGCCTTGGCTGCGGCGGTGGGACGTGCGTACGTCATCCGAGGTGACACGGTTCGTCGCGAACTCGCGCTTTGTCGCGGAGCGGATCAGGCGGTTCTATGGGCGTGATGCGGGAGTGGTGCATCCGTTCGTGGAGGACGACTTCCTGACGGCGCCGCTCGTGAACGATCGTGCCGACGAGCATGTGATCGTCTCCGCCCTCGTGCCGTACAAGCGGGTCGATCTCGCAATCGAAACGTTCGAGAAGCTTGGAAAGAAGCTCGTCGTCATCGGCAAAGGGCCGCTGTACGAGACGTACGCCGCGAGGCGCTCTCCCAACGTCGAGGTGCTGGGCTTCGTATCGAAGGCTAGAATCATCGAGCGCCTCTCGCGCGCGCGGAGCCTGATCCTGCCGGGAGTGGAAGACTTCGGGATCACGCCGCTCGAGGCCATGGCGCTCGGGACGCCGGTCGTGGCGTACGGGGAAGGGGGCGTGCTCGACTCGGTGATGGAAGGGACGACAGGAATTTTCTTCAGAGCGGCGACGGTACAGGCGCTCGGTAGCGCGGTGGCGGAGGCGGAGTCGCGCCATTGGGACCGGGCCGCCATCCGCGCGCATGCTGCAACGTTTTCGCGCGCGCGGTTCGAACAAGAGTTTCGTGCCGAGCTTCAGCGAGTGACCCAAGGACGATGATCGAACAGAAGCACCGCGCGCTCGCGTCGGTCTACCTGATCAACGACGCCGTGGCGTCGAACCTCGCGATCCTCTTCGCGTGGGTGCTCCGCTTTCAGCTCCAGATCATCCCGGTGACCAAAGGGCAGCAGCAACTCGGCCTGTACCTCGAGCTGATGCCGATCATCACCGTCGTCTTTCCGCTCGCGTTCGCGGTGCAAGGGCTGTATCGGATGCGGACCACGCGCGGGCGCACCGAGGAGTGGGTGGGGGTGGCGATCGGCTCGATCGTGGCGACCGTCGTTCTGTCTGGTGTCCTCCTATGGGTCCGTCCCGGCAACCCTGACGTCCTCTACTCGCGCGCGACCCTTGGCATCTTCATGCTGTGTGCGGTCCTCTTCGTGATTACGGGCCGGACGCTGCTCCGCGCGATCGTGGAGCGAAGGCATCGAGAAGGGCAGGGGCTTGACCGCGTCCTGATTGCCGGGAGCGGCGATCTGGCGCGGGCCGTCGTCGAACGGATGCGCGCGCATCACGACGAGCTCGGGTTCCGCATCGCCGGCTATCTCCGCAACGGCGACGAGTCGTCGCTCGAAGGCCTCCCATGCCTCGGGTCGATCGACGATGCCGAGGAGATCATCGAGAAGAACGAGATCGACCATGTCTTCGTGGCGCTGCCGCATGCCTCTTCGAAGGCCATGATGGCTCTCCTCGACCGGCTGACGCGCGTCATCGTCTCGATTCATGTCGTTCCCGACCTGCTGCAGTTCATGGTGCTGCGCGCGCGTGTCGAAGACATCGACGGCCTCCCGACGATCAACCTCTCCGAGACGCCGCTCGAAGGATGGAGCCGTTTCATCAAGCGCGCGTTCGACCTCATCGTGGCGATGGCCATCCTGATCGTCTTCTCCCCGGTGATGATCGCGGTCGTGATCGCGATCTGGCTGGAGGATCGCGGTCCGATCTTCTATCGGCAAGTGCGGATGGGACTCGACGGAAAGCCGTTCGAGATCGTGAAGTTCCGCTCCATGCGCGTCGGCGCGGAGACGCAGTCCGGCGCAGTGTGGGCCGAGAAAGACGATCCGCGGCGAACGAGAGTCGGACGGATCATCCGCGCGTGGTCGCTCGACGAGTTGCCGCAGCTCTGGAACGTGCTGGTCGGCGACATGAGCGTGGTCGGTCCGCGTCCCGAGCGGCCGCAATTTGTCGAACAGTTCCGCGCCGAGTTCCCGCACTACATGCTCCGCCATAAGGTCCGCGCCGGGATGACGGGATGGGCGCAGGTGCACGGCTGGCGCGGCAATACGTCGGTGCGGATGCGCATCGAGCACGACCTCTACTACATCGAGAACTGGTCGCTAGGCCTCGACGTCAAGATCCTCTTCATGACGCTCCTGCACGGCCTGCGGCACGAGAACGCGTACTGACCGCCTCATCCGTCATCCGTCACCCGAGGTGCATGACGGATCACCGATGACGGATGACGGTAAAATCCGCGCCTCTATGGGGAAACAGTCAGACGCTCTCTTTCAGCGCGCGCAGGAAGTGATCCC
Source organism: Thermoanaerobaculia bacterium (assembly GCA_036488085.1). Classification (GTDB taxonomy): domain Bacteria; phylum Acidobacteriota; class Thermoanaerobaculia; order Gp7-AA8; family Gp7-AA8; genus DASXHZ01. The sequence continues at coordinate 91,401 of DASXHZ010000008.1, read as the reverse complement.
CGGCGGTGTGAATTCGCCGGTGCGCGCGTTTCGCGGGGTCGGTGGAACCCCGCCGTTCATCGAGCAGGCGCAGGGCTCGCGCGTGTTCGACGCTGACAACCTGCAGTACATCGACTGCGTCGGCTCATGGGGGCCGATGATCCTCGGCCACGGCCACCGGTACGTCGTCGAAGCGGTGAAGAAGGCGGCGACGAAAGGCTTCTCCTTCGGTGCGCCGACGGTCGGCGAGATCGAGCTCGCCGAGATGATCGTTGCAGCGATGCCGTCGATCGAGATGGTGCGGCTCGTCAACTCCGGCACCGAGGCGACCATGAGTGCGCTTCGGCTGGCAAGGGCGGCGACGGGGCGGAAGAAGATCATCAAGTTCGATGGTGGCTATCACGGCCATGTCGACGCGCTTCTCGTCAAGGCGGGGAGCGGCAGTGCGACGTTCAACGTCCCCGACTCGGCCGGCGTGCCGAAGGAAGTGACGGAGCTGACGATCAGCGTCCCGTATAACGACGTCGACGCGGTCATGAACGCGCTGGACGACGAGGTGGCGGCGGTCATCGTCGAACCGGTCGCCGGCAACATGGGCTGCATTCCGCCGCGCGACGGTTTTCTTCAGGGTCTCCGCGATGCGTGCGACGCTGCCGGCGCGCTGCTGATCTTCGATGAAGTGATGACCGGATTCCGCGTCGCATACGGCGGGGCGCAGCACCGCTTCGGCATCACGCCCGACATCACGACGCTCGGCAAAATCATCGGCGGCGGGATGCCGATCGGCGCGTACGGCGGAAAGAAGAAGCTGATGGAGCTCGTCTCGCCGCTCGGCCCGATGTATCAGGCGGGAACGCTGTCGGGGAATCCGGTTGCCGTCTCCGCCGGCCGTGCGACGTTGAGTGTTCTCAAGAACTCTTCGATCTACGCCGATCTCGAAGAGCGCAGCGCCGAGTTCGAGACCGGATTGCGTGCCGCCGCCGAGAAGCACGGCGTCCCGATTACGTTCCATCGCGTCGGCTCGATGTGGACGCTCTTCTTCACTGAAGGTCCGGTCTACGACTTCGAGTCGGCGAACAAGAGCAATCGTGAGAAGTTCGCCCGCTTCTTTCACCTGATGCTCGGCGAGGGGGTCTACCTTCCTCCGTCGCAACTCGAGTCAGCGTTCTTCTCCGCCGCCCACGCCAAGAAAGAGATCCTTCAACTCATTGAGCGCGCGGACCGCGCGCTGAAGAAGGTGGCTTGGGAGTTTGAGAAATAGACCTGCTCACCACAGAGACTCAGAGGGCTCAGAGATTGTTTCTAATTTCAGTGACTCTGTGCCTCCGTCGTGAATCATGAGCTCGCCGCACCGTTGCGCAATTTCACGAGGATCTCGTTCTCCGCTGCGCCGTGCAGCTCCCGCGCGCGTGCCCATGCGGCGTCCGCGCGCGCGAGTAGATCGGGCTTGCGGGGATCGTTCACGCTCGCGAGATTGATGCAAACGTTTTGGTAGGCGCCGGCTGCTCCGGCTCGCGCGACTTGCGCGCCGACTCCGGCGTCGGAGAGCGACGCCTGCAGACCGATGCGTGCGATCTCGCGACAGAGCTCGATCACTTCCGGACACTTTTCGAGCACGCCGAGCGGAACTTCGGCGGCGTGAACCGTGGCGTCGGCGAGGGCGGCGTCGCGCGATGGATGGTCTTTCGGCATCCGCATCGCGTCGAGCAGACGATCGAACGCCGCCGTGTCGGCGTCGACGGCGGCGAGGAGTGCGTCTTTCAACTGCTGCCCGCGCACCGCGATGCGGTCGAGATCGGGCTGTTTCGATTCGAAGCCTTTCTTCGTGTGCGAGAGGACCGCGACCATCGACGCCAGCGCGGCGCCGAGTGACGCGGCGAGAGCGCTCACCGAACCGCCGCCCGGTGCAGGCGACTCGCTCGACAGCTCGTCGGAGAATTCGCGCAGCGTCATTGATGCGAGCCGCGCCTGCTGCGCCAACCGATACTCGATCACCCGTTCCTTGGGATCGAACTCCTTCACCTCGGAGAGTCCAAGCGTGCGGATCGCCATCTGAACGATCGCCGATTCCGGAACGCCCGTGGGCCGCCCCATCTTCGCGAGATAGTGACGGCCTGCTTCGAGCAGCACGTTGAGCGGAACGAGCCCGACGATCTCCGATCCGGTGACGCGGAGCCCGCGCTCGCGTGCGCGCTCGTCGCAGGTGTCGAATGCGAGGTGCAGCGGCGTGACGTCGAGATCGGTGAGATTGATCGAAACCTGCGCGGTGCCGAACTCCGGGATCACCCAGCCGACCGCCTTCACCGACTTGAGCAGACCCGGCTCCCAGATCGGATCGCCCTTCGCATCGGTCAGGGGATTTCCTTCGTCGTCGCGTTTCATGCGGCCGCGTTCGCGGATGTCGAACGCGACACGCGTCGCGAGCCGTTTGTCGAGCGTGTTGAGGTTCACGTTGTAGGCGACGAGGAACTTGCGCGCGCCGATCACGGTCGCGCCGCACTTCGCGATGAAGTCGCCCGGGCCGAAGTCGGGGCGCCAGTCGTTGTGCGTGATCTTCTGCTTCAGCCCCTCATACTCGCCCTCGCGGATGTCGGCGAGATTGCGGCGATGCGGTGCGCTCGCGGCGAACTCGTACAGATAGACAGGAATCTTCAGCTCACTGCCGACGCGCTCGCCGAGGCGGCGGGCGAGGTCCGCGCATTCATCCATCGTCATGTCGGAGACGGGAACGAACGGCACTACGTCGACGGCGCCGATGCGCGGATGGGCCCCCCGATGCGTCGACATGTCGATCAGCTCAACGCCCTTCGCGATGAGACGGTACGCCGCCTCGAGCACCGCATCCGGCTCGCCGACGAACGTGATTACGGTGCGGTTCGTGTCCGCGCCAGGATCGACATTCAACAACGTCACACCGCTGACCGATGCCGCCGCTTTCGCCACGGTTTCATAAATCTCGGGCCGCCGGCCTTCGGAGATGTTGGGAACGCACTCGACGAGCTTCATGCGCGGCGATGCTATCGCCTCACGCTTCTTCGGTCACGCGCTCGCGCACCGACAGCCAGCTTCCGATCCATCCCGCGAGCGTGCCGCCTGCGATGAGGGCGGCGATCTTCTGCCAGGTCAGGAAGCCGGAGAGGAGGAAGCTCCAGACGAGCGACTGCGGGACGGCGATCGCGCGGCGGGCTAGGACGAAAGATCCGAAGAGGAGGCCGACAGCGACGGCGCCGCCGACGGTTCCCTGGATGATGCCTTCGAGCAGGAACGGGCCGCGGATGATCCGCTCCGTCGCGCCGACGAGGCGCATGATCTCGATCTCTTCGCGGTACGTCAGCATCGTGAGGCGGATGACGTTTGCAATCGTGAATGCGGCGGCGATCGCGAGGATGCCTCCGGCGATCAGGCCGGCGAGATTGACGATGTCGACGACGTGGCGGAGGCGCGTGAGCCACTGCCAGTCGAACTGTACGTCGTCGACGCCGGGCAGCTTGCGCAAGGCGCCCATCTCGTCCGGGAACATGCGCGACTGCATCGCCTGCGGCGGGACGTCGATCTCGAACGACGGGGGGAAGGGGTTCTCGTCGAGCTGGTCGACGACGTCGTTCAGGTTCGTGAACATCGACTTGAAGCGCGCCAGCGCCTGGTCGCGGGTAATGAAGCGGCGGCTGTGCAGATCGGGGTGTTGCGCGAGGAACGCATCGACGGCGTGAATCTGATCGGGCGTGGCCTCGGCGTCGAGATAGACGGTGGCGCGCGACTTCCCTTGCCATCGCTCGACGGCGCGCTCGAGGTTCTCCGCGATGAGAAGGCATGCGCCGAGGATGAAGAGCGAGATCGCGATCATCGAGATGGCGAGGAAACTCGTTCGTTTCGACACCCAGATGCGGCGGAGCGCCTCGCGGATGAACCAGGAAAAGGTATTGGAGGGAGTCTCGTTCGACGGGAGGCTAACCGATGCCAAACAGCGCCTCGCTGCGCAGCGCGCGCTCGACTGTCGGCATCTTCTCGTCCGCGATCCGCCCGCCCTCGAGCGTGATCGTCCGGCGTCCGCTGTCGCGGATCAGGTCGCGATCGTGTGTCGCCAGCAGAACGGTCGATCCGTGAAGGTTCGCGTTCGTGAAGATCTGCATGATCTCGCGCGTCAGGTCGGGATCGAGGTTGCCCGTCGGCTCGTCGGCGATCAGCACGAGCGGCTCGTTGATCAGCGCTCGTGCGATCGCGACGCGCTGTTGCTCGCCGCCGGAGAGCTGCAGCGGATAGGCGCCGAGCTTGTGATGAAGGTCGACCGCGCGAAGTGCCTGGTATGCACGCTTCTTGTGCTCGCGTCCGGGGACGTTCAGGACGGTCAGGATGAACGCGAGGTTCTCGAACACCGTCATCCGCTCGATGAGCTTGAAGTCCTGGAAGACGAACCCGATCTCGCGCCGGAAGAGCGGGATCTGTGATCGCTTCATCGCATTGAGGTTGCGGCCGTTGACGACAATCTGTCCGTCCGTCGGCTTCATCTGCCGCAGGATGAGCTTCAACAACGTCGACTTCCCCGCGCCGCTCGGGCCGGTGAGGAAGACGAACTCCCCCTTCTCGATGTGAAACGTGACGTCATGCAGCGCCGAGGAGTAGCGATCGAAGCGCTTCGTGACGTGGTAGAAGTGAATCACTCGGGAGTTATTTTACAGGCGATCGAGCACTCCCAACACCAAACCGGTGAACTCCTTCTGCACGCGCGCGGTCGTGTCCATCACTTCCTGATGGGTGAGCTTCTGCGGAAGGATGCCGGCGGCCATGTTCGTGATGCAGGAGATGCCGATCACCGGGATGTTCATGTGCGCCATGGCGATGACCTCGGGGACGGTCGACATGCCGACGGCGTCCGCGCCGAGGACGCGGAAGGCCCGGATCTCGGCGGGGGTCTCGTACGTCGGTCCGGAGAGGAAGAGATAGACGCCTTCCTGCAGCTTCAGTCCCTGTGACGCGGCGACGTCGCGCGCGATCTGGCGCAGCGGGGCGGGATAGGCCTCGCTCATGTCGGGGAAGCGCGGCCCGAGCTCGTCGGCGTTCGGTCCGCGCAATGGGTTCACGCCAGAGAGATTGATGTGATCGGAGATCAGCATCAGGTCGCCTGCGGAAAAGCTCGTGTTGATCCCGCCGGCCGCGTTCGTGACGAGCAGCGTCTGGATGCCGAGGCGGGCGACCACCCGCGCCAGCAGCATCACTTCCGGCATGTCGTGGCCTTCGTAAAAGTGCATACGACCGCTGAGGACCGCGACCGGGACCTTGCTGGCGGTGTGACCGAGGATCAGTTTTCCGGAGTGGCCCCAAACGGTTGACGCCTTCGCGCCGGGGATGTCGGCGTAGGGAATGGTCGTTTCGGCGACGATCGAGTCGACGACATTGCCAAGGCCGGATCCAAGCACCATCCCCACTCGGGGAACGAGCTGCGAGCGCGAGCGGACGTAGGCGACTGCTTCATCAATTGCTTGGATCATGGCGGGCGGGAGTTTATCCTGCACGCGGTCAATCCGAGCACAAAGGGGAACACGCATGGAGCGTTTGTCGGCGCTGATCGGTTTTGTTGTGATCCTGGGGATCGCGTTCGCGTTGTCGAACAACAAACGGGCGATCCGCTGGCGGACGGTGGGGTGGGGACTCCTCCTGCAGATCCTGGTGGCGATCGCGGTACTCAAGGGCGATCTGATCGCCGGTGCGATGACGGCGATCGCGCTGCCGCTGACGCGTGCGGGGGCCGCCGGTATCTTCATCCTCGGGCTGATCGTCGTCGTGCAGATCGCGAAGCGGATCGATCCGCAGGTGCGCCGGATCCTCTGGGGGATCTTCGCCGTCTTTGCGCTCTATCTCTTCCTGACGTTCAACCTCCTGGCGTACCTCTTCGAGAACCTGAAAGAGGTCGTCAATAAACTCATCGGCTATACCGGTGAGGGATCGAAGTTCGTCTTCGGACCGCTCGGCGATCAGGCGAACAAGAACATCGGATTCGTTTTCGCCTGCCAGGTGCTGCCGACCATCATCTTCATCGCGTCGATCTTCGCGATCCTCTACTACGTGGGCGTCATGCAGGTCGTGGTGCGTGCCTTCGCAAAGATCATGTCGCGGTTCATGGGGGCGTCCGGCGCCGAGTCGACGTCCGTGGCGGCGTCGATCTTCATGGGACAGACCGAGGCGCCGCTGACGATCCGGCCGTTCCTGCCGGACATGACCATGTCGGAGCTCATGACCATCATGACCGCCGGCATGGCGCACATTTCGGGCGGCATCATGGCGGCGTACGTCCTCGTGGCGAAGGTCGACGTGATTCATCTCCTCACCGCCGTCATCATGACCGCGCCGGGCGCCATCATGATGGCGAAGATCATCGTCCCGGAAGTCGGCAAGCCGGCGACCGGCGGCGACGTCGAAGTCGTCGTCCCGAAGCAGGACGTCAACATCATCGACGCCGCGGGGCGGGGGGCGATCGAGGGGTTGCATCTCTCGCTCAATGTTGCCGGCATGCTGATCGCGTTCATCGCGCTCGTAGCGCTGGTGAACGGCATGTTCGGTTACGTCCACACCTTCTGGACGTGGTTCCCAGCGTCGCTCGACATCGTGCTCGGGTGGGTGTTCCGTCCGATCGCGTGGGCGATGGGCGTCGCGTGGAAGGACAGCCTCACGGTCGGCAACCTCCTCGGCACGCGCATGGTGCTCAATGAGTTCGTCGCCTTTGCGAAGCTCGGGGAGCCGGGCGTTGGCAGCAGCCTCTCGCCGCGCAGCTTCGTGATCACCACGTACGCGCTCTGTGGATTCGCGAACTTCTCATCGATCGCCATTCAGATCGGTGGGATCGGCTCGTTGGCGCCCTCGCGTCGCGGGGATCTCGCACGGCTCGGCCTGAGGGCGATGATGGCCGGGACGCTGGCGAACTTCCTCACCGCGACGATCGCCGGGATGTTGCTGTAGCGGCGACGGCTTTTCCCGACGGCCGATCAGCGAAGGGCGACGAGCAAAGCGGACAAGTCGTCAGCTAACGGACTGTCGAACGTCATCGTCTCGCCCGTTCGGGGGTGCGGAAGGGTGATCCGCGCTGCGTGAAGCGCCTGCCGCTTCATCGACCCGAGCGCCTTCTGTAACTGCTTGTCGGGGATGCCGCGCCATTGTGGGCCGGAGTAGACGGGATCTCCGACGATCGGATGGCCGATGTACTTCATGTGGACGCGGATCTGGTGCGTGCGGCCGGTCCGGAGGCGGCAGCGCAGCAGCGACACGTAGCGGAGCGGCTCGACCACCTCGTAATCGGTGATCGCGTGGCGTCCGCCGCTGACGACCGTCATTCGCTTGCGGTCGCGCGGATCGCGGCCTATCGGCGCGTTGATGCTCCCGCGGTCGGGATCGGGTGTGCCATAGACGAGGGCGAGGTACTCCTTCCGGATCCGCTCGGTGTTCCACTGCTCGGCAAGCGTGCGGTGGGAGAGATCGTTTTTCGCGATGACGAGCACGCCACTCGTCTCCTTGTCGAGACGGTGGACGATGCCGGGTCGGATCTCCCCGCCGACCCCGCTGAGATCCTTGACGTGGAAGAGCAGGGCATTAACGAGCGTGCCGCTTGCATGTCCGGCGGCTGGGTGGACGACGACGCCGGCCGGTTTGTCGACGACGGCGAGGTCGGCGTCCTCCCACAAAACCTTGAGGGGGAGGTCTTCAGGAATGAGAGATGAGGGGGCAGGCGGCGGGAATTCGACGTCGATTCGCTGGCCCGCAGAGACTCGGTGCGACGTTTTTCCCACTTCGTTCGTATCAAGACGAACATGACCTTCCTCGACCAACCGCGACAAGGCATTGCGCGAATGGTCGGGGAAGAGCGCGGCAAGGGCGCGATCGAGGCGTTCGCCATCGTGATTCGGGGGAACGATGGCGGCACGGCGATCGCTCACACCGTGAGAGTATCGTCAAACTTTTCTTTTGTGTGTTGGAAGTTGGGCTAAAATACCGTCGTTTGGTCGCAGGTAGTTGCGTCATCAACCCATATCAGTTTCAAAGAAGGAGATTATGTCCATGATCAAGCAGTTCGGATTCGCTGCGGCCGTTGCGCTCGTCGCCGCTTCCGCGATGGCGTCGAATTTCCGCGCGGCCGACCAGGTGTACGTGCCCGCCGCGGGTCACGTCACCGCTGGAACCAAGACGTTCATTTCCGACATCGCCGTCAGCAATGTCACTTCCGATGCCGTCACCGTCTCGGTGATTTACTCGAACGCGTCGGGCACTCAGACCATCTTCAATAACCTTTTCACGCTCCAGCCGAACGAGCACCGCGAGTTCTCCGATTTCGTCGGCTCCGCGGCCCCGAACGGCCTCAATCTCACCAACGCCCTCGGCCAGTTGGTCTTCAACGCCTGTAAGTCCGGCGGATCGTGCGACATCAACGACACGACCGGTTGCCCGGGCGGCCAGCAGAGCGGCGAATGCCCTGACTTCCGCAACATCACGGTTGAGAGCCGCATCTACTCGGTCGACAACGGCGCCAACCCCCAGACGGCGCCGACCAACGGCCAGCTCTTCAGCGGCTTGCCGTGGTACAGCTACGTCACGCAGGAGCAGTCGCAGAACGATCTGAACCGCGTGTTCGTCACCGGTATCCGCCAGAACAGCGCCTACCGCACCAACATCGGCCTGGTGAATGCCTCGCAGTTCTCGAGCACGCAGTTCCGGGTCAAGCTTTTCCAGGGTGGAACACAGGTGGGCGCCGACGTCGTGACCGGGGCTTTTGCGCCGCTGCAGGCCGTTCAGCAGCCACTCGTCGGTCTCTTCCCGACGGCGAGCTATCCGATCGGCACCGGCACGAACCTCTGGATCCAGGTGACCCAGGAGGGCGTCTCGGCCACGGGCGACGCGGTCGCGAATGGCTGCCCGACGGGCTGCCCCGGCTTCTTCACCTACGGCTCCGTCCTCGACAACACGACGAACGACGCCACGACGCTCGAGCCGCAGTACTTCAAGTCGATCTCCGACGCGCAGCTCGCGTGCCTCTTCCCGGCCAACGGGCAGACAGTGACCTGCAAGAGCGTTCCGCAGATCCACCGCGCCGTCACCCATCACTAAGTTCCCACGCAAGATCTCAACGTTCCAAATGGCCGCGCGCGAGCGCGGCCGTTTCTGTTTTTCGCACTTTTCTGATGGCGATTTGACGGGCCGGACCTATCATCGGTGGCGCCGAGAGAGAGATGCAGTACCCCCGAACGAGGCGCGTCCAGCGGATTCGCTTTCCGCAGCCGATCGTTGCCCGCCTGGGCGCCGCCCAGGTTGCGCTCGTCGATTTGAGCGTCCTCGGCGCGCGCGTGGAGCATCACTCCTCGCTGCCGGCGGGGAGCCACACACGCCTCTCGTTCCTTTGGGAGGATGAGCCGATCGTGGTCGACTGCCGGATCGTTCGCTCCCGGGTGGAGCGCTTTTCGACCGGAAGCGACGGTCTGACCGTCTACCACGCCGGGGTCGAGTTCGAGAGCGTCGACGAGGCGATGCGCGAGCGGATCAAGGCCCTCCTGGCGCTCTTCATCTCCCGCGCCCTCGAGGAACAGAAGCTGAACGCCCGCGGCGCCTTGCCGCAGCACGACGTGGCGAAGATGCCGATCTTCCGGCACGGCGGGCAGTTGACGGCGAACGCCAAGGATCGAAAAGAGGGCGCCGGCGTGACGGCCATGCCGATCACCCGCGTCACCGGTGACACGGGGTACGTCTGCTACGCCCTGGAACAGAACACGTGGCGCAAGAAGCGGACGCATGACCCCGGTCAGCCGGCCGAGGGGTTTACGATCTCGGCGCTCGAAGACAGCCAGCAGGCCGAGCTCTTGTGCGACGCGTACCTCCGTTCGGACGGCGAGGGAAGGCGGATGATTCAGCTCTTCGCACAGCTCTCGATCGTGGAGGGAGAGGGCGCTTCAGCGCTCCCCGGCGACCGCGCCGGTTCCGTGGAATCGCGTTGATTCTTCTATCGTTGTAGCCCGAGCTGTTGGGTGTTATCATTCGACGGCTTTCGAAGCACTGAACTATCGAAAGCGGCCGATTCGGCCGCTTTTTTTGTTGATGGGACGTATGAACGGGTTGCCGGAGAGCGTCACGAGCGAGATTGAGAAGATCGTGGCCTCCGAGGGGCTCGAGCTCGTCCATGTGGACTACAGGAGACAGGGCAGAACGTACTTGCTGAGGATCGATATCGACAAGGAGGGCGGCGTCAATCTCGACGACTGCTCGCTCGTTTCGCAGCAGGTATCAGCGTGGTTGGATGTCGAAGATCCGATGCCGGGGGAGTACGAGCTGCAAGTCTCGTCGCCCGGACTGGATCGAAAGTTCTACACAGACTCGGATTATCAAAAGTTCATCGGAAGGCTTGTGCGCGTGAAGACCTCGGCGGCAATTCGAGGCCTGCATGTCATCGTCGGCCGTTTGAAAGAGTTCGACGGGAAGAAGATCGTGGTGACGGATCCGTTGATGAAGAAGGATCCGGACTACGAGATTCCGCTCGCGGACATCAAAGAGACGCGACTCGAAGTGGAGATCTGAACGGATGTTCAACGACAAAGACATCAAGGCGCTGGCTTACGAAAAGGCGATCGAGCCTGACCGCGTGTACGCGGCGCTCGAGGACGCCCTCTCCACGGCCGCGCGGAAGTATTACAAGACCCGCGAGCCGCTCGAGGCACAGCTCGATCGGTTGAATGGAAGCGTCATCGTTCAGGCGATCAAGGAAATCGTTCCGGACGAGAACGAGATCGAGGACCCGCAGGCGCAGTGGACGCTCGATCAGGCGCGCAAGGTCGACCCGGCTATCGAGGTCGGCGGCAAGCTGCGCCTCAACTACATCAGCAAGGAAGTCGTCGACGTCGTGAAGGATCCGCACACGCAGATCCGGACGTACGAGGCGCAGAAGATCGATCCGGAAGTCGAGCAGGGCGACGAGGTCAAGATCCCGCTCACCAGGCCGCCCGACGAGCTCGGACGCATTGCCGCCCAGAGCGCGAAGCAGGTGCTCTACCAGAAGGTCCGGGAAGCGGAGCGCGAGAAGGTCTACAACGAGTTCAAGGACAAGCTCGGCGAGATCGAGAACGGCTACGTGAAGCGTTTCGAGCGCGGTGACATGATCATCGATCTCAACGGGAAGACCGAGGGGATCATCCCGCGTTCGCAGCAGTCGCGCGCCGAGCGCTACTCGCAGGGCGACCGCATCAAGGCCGTCATCATCGACGTCCACACCCAGCCGAAAGGACCGCAGGTCGTCCTCTCGCGCACCGATCCGCGGCTGCTCATCAAGCTGTTCGAGATGGAAGTGCCGGAGATCTACGACGGCACGGTCGTCATCCGGGGCGCCGTTCGCGAGCCGGGCGAGCGGGCGAAGATCGCGGTCATGTCGCGCGAGCGCGACGTCGATCCGGTCGGCGCATGCGTCGGCATGAAGGGTTCGCGCGTGCAGTCGATCATCCGCGAGCTCCGTGGCGAGAAGATCGACATCATTCCGTGGAACGACGACATTGTCGTCTACGCCCAGAACTCGCTGGCGCCGGCGAAGATCACCCGCGTCAGCGTCACCTCCGACGAAGCGGCGCACCGGCCGCACCTCGACGTCATCGTCGATAACGACCAGCTCTCGCTCGCCATCGGTAAGCGCGGCCTGAACGTCCGCCTCGCGGCAGAGCTGATCGGCGCGAAGATCGACATCAAGTCGGAAGAGGAAGTGAAGGGCGAAGTCGCCGACGCGCTCTCCGCGATGCTGCAGGAAGCGATGGCCGAGTCGCGCGCCGCCGTCGACGTCCGCGAGATCGAGGACATGCCGACCGAATGGGCCGACAAGCTCTCCGAGGCCGGCTATGACGACCTCGACTCCGTGATCAACGCCAGCGTGGAAGATCTCATCGCGATCGAAGGTGTCGACGAAGAGATCGCCGGGCAGATCATCGAGATCGCGCGCAAGCACGAGCAGATCGAAGAGACGGTGCCCGAAGGCGACGAAGAAGAATACGCCGAGGACGAAGAAGAAGAAGCAGCCGAAGGCGAAGCAGAAGAAGAAGCGCCTGAAGGCGAAGCACAGGAAGAAGCCAAAGTGGAGTAGTCAGCGGTCAACCCGAGGGAGATTGAATGGCGGCAGCGAAATTCAAAGTGAGCGATATTGCGAAGCGGATGAACAGGTCCGAGAAGGACTTGATCTTCCAGCTTCAGTCGCTCGGCGCGGACATCAACGACGCGAACCAGGAGCTCGCGCCGGATGTGATCCAGGCGCTCATTACCGGTAAGAAGCTCACCACGCGCGCCCGGAGCGTCATCATGCGCGAGGACAAGCCGCAGCCGGAGAAGAAGAAGGAAGCTGTCCGCCCGCCGCGCCCGATCGTTCAACCGCCCCAGCGGAAGAAGGTCGAGAAGCCGGTCGAAGAAGCGCCGGCCACGCCGGCGCCGCCCGTCGTCATCATCCCGGAGTTCATCCAGGCCGCCGAAGCGGAGGAGCGCGAAGCGCTCGAGGCTCCGGCAGAGCCGAAGCCGGTCAAGCCGAAGAAGGTCGCTGCTGCCGAAGCGCCTGCCGTTCCGGCAACGCCGCCGCCCGCACCGGCCGCTCCGCCTCCGGCGGCTCCCGCACCACCGCCGCCGCATGCCGGCGATCGCCCTCGTACGGGTGCGACCGGTCCGCGTGCGCGTTCTCCGCAGGGTCCCCGTCCGAACTACGCGGGCCAGCAGCCGGTGGGACGTCCCGGCGGATTCGGTCAGCAGCGTCCAGCCGCTCCCGCGGGCGGCATGGCTGCGCGTGGTCCGGCCGGCCCCGGCGTCCGTCCGGCCGGCCCGGGAGCACGTCCGTCCGGTCCCGGTGCTCGTCCGAGCGGTCCCGGCATGGGGATGCGCCCCGCCGGCGGTCCAGGACTTCGCGGACCGGGCGCTCGCCCGATGGGGACTCCTCCTCCGCCGCCTCCGGGTGGCCTGATCATTCGCCGAAAGAAAGCGGACGAAGGTGAGGGAGATCGCGAGAAGAAGAAACCGGCAGGTAAGGGCGTCAAGAAGTCGCGCGAGATGGAAGTCGACGACGCGCTCTTCACGAAGGGCCCTTTCTCCGGCACGCAGATCATCGCCGACGACCTCGGTCCCGAGATTGTCCTGCCGGAACTGGGCGACGAGCCTTCGTCGCCGCGCCGGAAGCATCAGCACGCGCAGCCGCACGCCGCCAGCAGGACGCTTCAATTCGAACGGCCGGCAGGGAAGGTCGCGTTGACCGAAGGCGTCACCGTCAAGGAGCTCGCCGAGAGGCTGAACGTCAAGGCGAATGACCTCATGCGCCACCTCATGATGAAGAAGGGGATCATGGCGTCGGTCAACCAGCCGCTCGGCGCGGAGCTCGCGCTCGAGATCGCAAAGGAGCTCGGCATCGAGGCGCAAATCGTCTCGTTCGAAGAAGCAGCCGAGCTGGAGTCGATCGAGAAGACGTCGAGCACTGGCACGGTGCCGCGCGGTCCCGTGATCACCGTCATGGGTCACGTCGATCACGGCAAGACCTCGCTCCTCGACGCGATTCGCGAGACGAACGTCGCGGCGGGCGAGGCAGGTGGAATCACGCAGCACATCGGCGCCTACCACGTCGAGAAGCGCGGACGGAAGATCGTCTTCCTCGACACGCCGGGCCATGAAGCCTTCACGATGATGCGCGCCCGCGGCGCCCGCGTCACCGACATCGTCGTCCTGGTCGTTGCGGCCGACGACGGCGTCATGCCACAGACGAAAGAAGCGATCGACCACGCACGCGCGGCCAAGGTGCCGATGATCGTGGCGATCAACAAGATCGACAAGCCGAACGCGAACGTCGAGCGCGTGCGCCGTGAGCTCGCGGACGCCAACGTCCTCGTCGAGCAATGGGGCGGCGACGTCGTTTCCGTCGAAGTCAGCGCCGTGAAGAAGCAGGGCATCGACGACCTGCTCGATATGATCGTCCTCACCGCCGACCTCCTCGACCTCAAGGCGAACCCCGAGCTTCCGGCGAAGGGTGTGGTCCTCGAGGCGCGCAAAGAGGTCGGCCGCGGCATCGTCGCGACGGTGCTCATTCAGGATGGCACGCTGGAGATCGGCGATCCGTTCTTCTCCGGCTCGACCTTCGGCCGCGTTCGCGCGATGACCGACGAGCGCGGAGAGCGAATCAAGGAAGCCGGCCCGGCGACGCCCGTGCAGCTCACCGGATTCGACGACGTGCCGAATGCGGGCGATTCGCTCCAGTCGGTCGACGAAGAGTCCGAGGCGCGCATGATCGGCGCGATGCGGCAGGAGAAGGCGCGCGAGGCGATGCAGCAGAAGGCATCGCGTATGTCGCTCGACCAGCTCTTCCAGAAGATGCAGCAGGGCGTGACGAAGGAGCTCAACGTCATCATCAAGGCGGACGTGCAGGGTTCGGTCGAAGTGCTGAACGACACCATCCGCAAGCTGTCGACCAGCGAGGTCAAGGTCAACGTCCTCCACTCTTCGGTCGGTGCGATCTCGACGAACGACGTCCTCCTTGCCACCGCGTCCGACGCCATCGTGGTCGGATTCAACGTCCGTCCCGAGCGCAGCGCCGCGGAACTGGCGGAGAAGGAAGGCGTCGACGTCCGCCTCTACACCGTCATCTACAACCTCGTCGACGAGCTCAGGGCGGCGATGACCGGCCTCCTCGATCCCAAGTTTCAGGAAGTCTTCCAGGGACGCGCCGAGGTGCGGAATACGTTCAAGGTGCCAAAGGCGGGAACCGTCGCTGGCTGTATGGTCGTCGACGGCACGATTCCCCGCGCCGCAACGGTCCGTCTGCTTCGCGACAACCGCGTCATTTACGAGGGCAAGATCGCCTCGCTGCGCCACTTCAAGAACGACGTGAGCGAAGTACGGCAGGGCTTCGAATGCGGCATCGCGATCGAGAGGTTCCAGGACGTCAAGGTCGGCGACGTGATCGAGGCGTTCCGCGTCGAGAAGTTGGAAGCCGCGCTGACGCAGTGATGGCGCCGGCTCCGCGGAGAGGCGGACGCCCTCGTCCGCCTGCGCGGCGATAGCCGCGCAGGCGCGCGGCTGGGCGCACGAGGGCGTGCGCCCAGCCAGGCATCAGGTCAGACCTTGATCGCGCTCTTGTTCGCGTCCAACCACGCCCCGAAGTCCTGCAACCGCGGGTTGAGTCCGCGCGAGAACTCCACGTCGCGCGGCTTGCGGAAGTCGCTCTCGAAGTCGCGGTAGAACTGGAACATGTTGCCGAGGTCGTCGGCGCCGGGGAAGCCGAAGCCGCGGTAGACCGACGGCTCGATGGCGTTGTAGTGCACCTCTTCGCCGAAGACTTTCGAGAAGCCGGCGGCCATCTCGGCGCCGCTCACGTGCTCGCCCGCGATGCCGACGCGCTGTCCGATCAGCTCCGGACGTTTGAAGATCGCGTACGCACAGCGACCGATGTCCTCCGCGGCGATGCTCGGCATCTTCGCGTCGCCGAGCGGGAAGGTGATGGCGAGCTTTCCATCCGCGCCGCGCGCCGGACCCATGCCGAAGTGGATGAAGTTGTCCCAGTAGAACGACGTCAGGAGGTACGTGGTCGGAACACCCAGCTCGCGGAACGCCGCATCCGATTCGCCCTTCGCGTCGAAGTGCGGCACTTTGTAGTGCTCCATCAGCGTCGGCATGCGGTCGTCGCTGAGCGGAATCCAGTTCCGAGTGTCCTCGAGCGTCGACCAGACGACGTGACGCAGCTCCGCGTCGTGCGCCGCGCGCGCCATGTTGTGCGCATGCTGCAGCTCCTTCTCGGGGGAGAAGTGCGCCCAGTAGAAGGTGACGCAATACGCGCCGTACGCGCCGTCGAACGCGCGGCGCAGGCTGTCGGCGTCCTCGATGTCGGCCGCGACGACTTCCGCGCCGGCCGCCGCGAGCGCCTTCGCCTTGTCCGAATCGGGATTGTGTGTGATCGCGCGCGCCGTGAATCCGCCCTCGGGATCGGACAGGATCGCGCGAACGAGCCCTCCGCCCTGCGCTCCGGTGGCACCAATGACTGCAATGACTTTCTTTTCGCTCATGATCGAGTAACTATAGCGGCGATGCTGGTTTCCGTGGCGCTCTTCGAGCTGCACATCGAATACGCGCAGAGCCTCAAGGAGAAACGGATGGTGGTGCGGTCGCTGGTCGGCAGGCTGCGGCACCGGTTCGACATCTCCGTGAACGAGGTCGCCCTACACGACCTCCATCAGCGGGCGCGATTGGCGGTGTCGTTCGTGGCGCGCGACCACGCGACGAGCGACTCGTTGCTCGATAAAATCCGCACGTTCGTCGAGTCGAACACCGACGCCCCTGTGACCGGCTGGACGAGCGAGCAGCTCGACTTCGACGAGATGGCGGACCTGACATGAAAAAGACACGCAGGACTTCACGAGTCGGCGAGATGGTGCGCGACGCGCTCGTGGAGGTCCTCCGCCACGATCTTAAGAACGTCGACATCGGTTTCGTTTCGATCACCGGCATCGACGTCAGCCCCGACCTCCACTTCGCCCGCGTCTACATGAGCGGTTTGAACGAGGAGCAGACGCGCGATGTCGTGGAGCAACTCCAGCAGGCGCGTGGCGCCGCCCGCCGATTTCTAGGCCAACGCATCCGGCTCCGGTACACGCCGGAGCTGGACTTCAGGTACGACGACACCACGATGCGCGCGAGTCGGATCGAGTCGATCCTTCAGGACGTCGCCCATGACGTCAGTCAGGATCCCGACGAGTCGGAACCGGAAGACGAAGAGAGCTGACGGACGAAGACCGTCTTCCGCAGAAACGCCAGCTCCGCGATCGACTCCTCGATGTCCGACAGCGCGCGATGCAGCTCGAGCTTCTTCGGCGTCTTGAAGTCCTTCCCGTACCACTCCGACGCGAGGAGCTTGATCGAGCTGACGTCGATGACCTTGTAGTGCAGGAACTCGTGGAGCTCCGGCATGTACTTCGCGAGGAAGCGCTTGTCCTGGCCGATGGAGTTCCCGCAGAGCGGCGCGGTTCTTTTGTAGCAATGCCGCCGGACGAAGTTCAGCGTTCTCTTCTCCGCCTCCGCGACCGTGACTCCCTCCGTCCGCACGCGGTCGAGAAGTCCGCTCTTCTTGTGCGTCCGCCGGTTCCAGGCGTCCATCCGCGCCAGCCGTGACTCGCTCGTGCGGATCGCGCAGACGGGCCCGTGCTCGATGATGTTGAGATCGTAGTCGGTGATGATCGTCGCGATCTCCAGGAGTGTGTCGGACGAGGGCTCCAGCCCGGTCATCTCGCAGTCAATCCACACGAGCCGCTTCTTGCTTCGCTTTGGCATGTGGGAATGTTAAGACAGCGTCCGTTAGAATCCGCGCCACATGCAACCTCGGCAATCACGTTTCGACGGCATTCTCCTGGTGGACAAGAAATCCGGCATCACGTCCCACGACGTCGTCGAGAAGGTGCGCCGCCGCATCGGCGTGAAGAAGGCCGGCCATACCGGCACGCTCGATCCGCTGGCGACCGGCCTTTTGATCCTCTGCATCGGGAAGGCGACGCGGCTCCAGGCCTATCTCATGGGGATGGAGAAGACGTACGAGGGGACGATGCAGTTCGGCTGGGCGACCGACTCGTACGACGCGACCGGAGAGCCGGCCGGAGAGGCGAAAGAGGCGGACGTCGAGCACATCGATTTCGAGCCGCTTCTCGCGAGGTTCCGAGGGGCCATCGAGCAGATGCCGCCCGCGTTCTCCGCGAAGAAAATCGACGGCGTCCGCGCGTACGAGATGGCGCGTAAAGGGCAGGAAGTGAAGCTGACGCCGAAGCAGGTCACGATCTACGAGTTCGAGATCACCGGCGTCCAAGGCTCGACGGCGCAATTCCGCGTGCGCTCCTCGGCGGGCACGTACGTCCGTTCGCTCGCGCACGACCTCGGCATCGCCGCCGGCGTCCCGGCGCACTTGAAGAAGCTCCGCCGCTCCGCGATCGGCAACTTCCGTGTGGATGATGCGATCGCGTTCGAAGCACTCGACGCATCCTCGCCGGAGGCGATCATCGCCCCACCGCAATACCAGTCGCTGTCCGACATCGATCTGCCGCTCGAGAAGATCCGCATCGACTGGCCGCAGCAGGCGAAACTGATGAGCGGCCAGTCGTTCATCCTGACGCCGCCGGTGCCGCTGCACGTGAGTGACTTGATCGCGCTCGGTAATCCGCACGACCAGCTCGTCGCGATCGCGGAAGTGTCCAACGTCCTTCGCGAGGGTGGGCCGGTGGAGGTGAAGCCCAAAGTCGTCCTCGCGGGATGAGCACGGACGGCCGCCCGCACCATCTCCGCGGCCTCGATTCGTTGCGGGCCGTTGCGTTCAGTTTCGTGCTGTTGGATCACTTCCTGCCGGGAGAGCAGGCGTGGAAGCCGTGGATCAACGGCCATGTCGGCGTGCATCTCTTCTTCGTGATCAGCGGTCTTCTGATTACCGGAATCCTGCTCGATGCCCGAACCGCCCTCGAGCAGACGTGCGGCCGAGGTGCCGGCGTGGTGGGCCGTTTTTACGCGCGCCGCGTCCTACGCATCTTTCCCGTGTTTTACGCGACACTCGCGCTGACGTACCTCGCCGGATTCCCGATCGTTCGCCAGTCGATCTGGTGGCACGTCACGTACGCCAGCAACATCTACTTTTTCAAGCGGGGCGCGTTCGCCGGACAGGTGTCGCACTTCTGGTCGCTCGCGGTGGAGGAACAGTTCTATCTCTTCTGGCCGTTCGTCATCTTGTTCACGCCGCGGCGTCACCTCGGGCGCGTCATGACCTTCTGCATCGTCTTCTCCTCCGCGTTCCGTATTGCAGGACAGCTCATCTGGAACTGGAACGATGTGCAGAGGGAGATGCTCACCTTCTCGTGCCTCGATTCGCTCGCGATCGGGGGACTTTTCGCGTGGTGGCAGCGAAGCGCTCCCGAGCACGCTGAACGCCTGGCAGGTCTGCTGTTCAGGGTCGTCCTCCCCGTTTGGATCGTGACGACCGCGATCTCGGCGTATGGCCTGCCTTCAATCGAATGGGTCTTTCGCCCACTCGACGCTCTCGCTCTTGGCGGCGTTGTGTTTGCCGTAGCGGCAGGACGCTTCAAGTTCGTTCTTCATCGCCAGGTGCTGGTTTACCTCGGGAGGATCAGCTACGGCATGTATGTTTTCCACCTTTTCGTGGCGCTCTGCGTCCGAACCGTTCTGCGGGTGGTCTTTCACGTTGAACATCTCCCGAATGCGCTGCTGGTGACTCTTTACACCGCGGTGACGATTGCTGCCGCCGCGGTGTCGTGGCACTTTTTTGAAGCGCCCTTGAACTCCCTGAAGCGGTTTTTCCCATACGTTCGCGACGAACGTATCTTCGCCGCCGATTCGATGCAGACGGCTGGTGCCGCTACCATCGCCGAGGAATGAAGTTCACCATCGTCACGCCATGCCGCAACGCCGAGTCGCTGATCGGCGAGACGATGCGCAGCGTTCTCAGCCAGACGGCGCTGTCGAGCGGCCGTGCCGAGTTGCAATACGTGATCTGCGACGGAGGGTCGACCGACGGTACGGTCGCCGTCGCACGCAGCCTTGCGACCGGCGACGTCGCTATCGACTCGAGGCCGGATTCCGGGATGTACGACGCGCTGGCCCGAGGACTCGGGCAGGCGAGCGGGGAGTGGATCGGCTACGTCAACGCCGGCGATCTCCTTTCGGAGCGCGCCTTCGACACGATCGTCGACGTCGCGGAGCAACACGATGTGAAATGGATCACCGGCATCGCGACGCGTTACAGCGAGGGCGGGACGGTGACGTACTTCTCGCTACCGTATCGGTATCGCCGATCGCTCATGCGAGCCGGCCAGTACACGCGGCGGCCGCCGCTCTACCTCCCATGGATCCAGCAGGAGTCGACCTTTTGGCGAGCATCGCTCCTCCGGACGGTCGATCTCGATCGTCTGACGACCTTTCGGTATGCAGGCGACGCGTATCTCTGGAGTTGCTTCGCGCGCGAAACTGACCTCCACGTCGTCGCCGCGCAACTCGCAGGGTTCCGGCATCACCGCGGCCAGCTCTCCGACGTCAAGAACCGCTACAAGGATGAAGTCCGCTCCTTCGCGCCCGCCCCGCAAGTGGTCGACTTGATCTCCGGAGCCGTGGACCACCTTCTCTGGTATGCCCCCTGGCGCGTCAAGAAGCTTCTCAACCGCCGTCTCATGCTTCAATACGACTTCGGAAGCGGCAGGTGGATTTGACTTCGCCATTCAGCGGCAGGAACGTACTCATCACCGGCGGTCTCGGTTTCATCGGATCGAACCTGGCAATCCGTCTGGTTGGAGAGGGAGCCAATGTCACGATCGTCGACAGCCTCGTGCCCGAATACGGCGGCAACCTTCACAACATTCGCGACGTCGCTTCGAGAGTCCGTCTAAACATCTCCGATGTCCGCGACGAGTACAGCTTTCCCTATCTCATTCGGGACCAGGACTATCTTTTCAACCTCGCCGGACAGACCAGCCATCTCGACTCGATGCTCGATCCGCAAACCGATCTGGCGATTAATGCACGCGCGCAACTCTCGATCCTTGAGGCGTGCCGCAAGCACAACCGGGACGTGATCATCGCATTTGCCAGCACGCGGCAGATCTACGGCCGTCCGCTCTACGTTCCGGTCGACGAAAAGCACCCGATCAAGCCGGTGGACGTGAACGGCGTCAACAAAGCGGCGGGAGAGAGTTTCCATCAGGTCTACAACGACGTGTACGGTATCCGTTCGTGCTCGCTGCGCCTCACCAATACCTACGGGCCGCGCATGCGCATCAAGGACGCGCGGCAGACGTTTCTCGGCGTCTGGCTTCGTAACGTCGTTCAGGGACAGCCGTTCGAGATTTGGGGCGGCGAGCAGTTGCGCGACTTCAACTTTGTCGACGACGTGATCGACGCCATGCTGCGCGCCGCTGTTACGCCTGCATGTCTCGGCTCCGCGATGAATCTCGGCGGCGACGAGCCGGTGAGTCTTCGTAACCTCGCCGCGCTCCTCGTCGACGTTCAGGGCAGCGGACGGTACGAAACGAAGCCGTTCCCCGAGGAACGGCGCGCGATCGAGATTGGCGACTACTACTCCGATTCGACGCGAGCGCGTCAGGCGCTCGGCTGGTGTCCGAAGGTGTCGCTGCGCGAGGGTCTGGCGCGAACACTCCGTTTCGTCGCGGACAACCTGCAGCATTACGTCTGATCCATGGCTGCCGATCGAATACCGGTCGCGAATCCGCGCGCTGCCTATCTCGCGCACAAAGACGAGATCGATGGCGCGATCGCCGCTGTGCTCGACCGCGGGAGGTACATCCTCGGCGAGGAGGTCGCGCGGTTCGAGGAGGACTTTGCCGCATACCTCGGCACGCAATTCGCGATCGGAGTCGCGAGCGGAACCGACGCGGTCGAGATCGCGCTCAGAGCCTGCGGCATCGGAGCGGGGGACGCGGTGCTGACCGTGTCCAACACGGCAGTCGCAACGGTCGCTGCGATCGAGCACACCGGCGCCGAAGTCGTGTTCGCCGACGTCGATGCAGCCAGCTACACGATTGATCCCGAAAGTATCGAGAAGACGATTGCGTCGCATCGTGGCACTCCGGTCCGCGCCATCGTGGCGGTGCATCTCTATGGTCACCCGGCGCCGATGGGCAGGATTGCGGAGATTGCGGCGGCTCACGGGCTGCGCATCGTCGAGGACTGCGCGCAGGCGCACGGGGCGTCAATCGGCGCGCAACGGACTGGCACTTTCGGCGACGCTGCCGCGTTCAGCTTCTATCCGACCAAGAACCTCGGCTCGCTCGGCGATGGTGGCGCCGTCGTCACGCACGATCCAGCGATCGCCGAACGCGTGCGCGCGTACCGCCAATACGGCTGGCGCGAGCGTTACGTCAGCGAGAGTCGTGGCTGGAACAGCCGCCTGGATGAGTTACAGGCGGCTGTCCTCCGCATGAAGCTTCGTTACCTCGAATCCGAAAACGACCGCCGGCGTACGATCGCCGCCGCATTCGACGGCGCTCTGAGCTCGTCCTTATCCGCACCTCGCGTCGCGCCGGCGTGTCGTCACGTTTATCACCAATACGTCCTGCGGACTGATCGGCGCGAGGCATTCCGGCGATTCATGGATGATCGCGGGATCGACACCGCCATCCTCTATCCGGTCCCGGTGCATCGTCAGCCTGCATACCTCTCTCGCGTTTCGCTTCCGTTAACGGAATCTCTCGCGGGCGAGATCGTGAGCGTTCCGGTTTTTCCGGAACTGACCGATCCCGAAGTTGCGCGGATATGCGACGCTTTGCGCAAGGTACAATAACCTGTCCGGTCCAATCTCATGACCACAACACAATTCTCACTCGGTGCTGAAGAAGCCTCCGAGGTGATCGAACTGCTGCCCAAGCCGTCGGCAGCGCTGCGTCTCGCGGAGATCTGGCACTATCGCGAGCTCCTCTACTTCCTGATCTGGCGCGACATCCGCGTCAAGTACAAACAAACCGCCCTCGGCATCCTGTGGGCACTGCTGCAGCCGGTCGCGCTCATGGCGATCTTCAGCCTTTTCCTCGGCCGCTATGCGCAAGTTCCCTCGGGCGGTACCCCGTATCCGATCATGGTGCTCGCAGGACTCCTGCCGTGGCAGTTGTTCTCGCAAGCGCTCTCCGAATCGAGCAACAGTGTCGTCGCCAGCGAGCGGTTGATCACCAAGGTCTACTTTCCCCGCGTCATCATCCCGGCCGCCGCCGTAGGATCGGCGATCCCCGACTTCTGCATCGGCTTCTTTGTTCTCATCGGTCTCTTGCCGTACTACGGCATCCCGATCACCGTACGGCTGCTCATCGCTCCGTTGTTCGTGGCGCTCGCGCTGCTCGTCGCTTTTGCTGTCGGGCTATGGCTGTCGGCGCTCAACGTCCAGTACCGCGATGTACGGCATGCGATCGGGTTTCTGATTCAGGCGTGGATGTTCGTCACTCCGGTCGTCTACCCGTTGAGCGTCGTGCCGCATAAGTGGCGTCATCTGTACGCTTTGAATCCGATGGTCGGCGTGATCGAAGGGTTCCGGCGGAGCGTCGTCGAGCAGCAGCCGTTCCCTGGGCGCATCATCCTCGTATCGGTATTTGCGACAGTCGTGGTCCTGGCGGGCGGCCTCTTTTACTTTCGGAGAATGGAACAGACGTTTGCGGACATCATCTGACGTCGTCATCGAATGCGACCGGCTCGGTAAGCGATACCGGATCGGCGAACGGCAGCGTTACAGCACGCTGCGCGAGACGATCGCCGACAGGTCGTACCGCCTATTCATGCGCCGCCAGACGGCCGCCGAACCTCCAAGCATCTGGGCGCTGCAAGACGTCTCGTTCGAGGTCCGCCGAGGCAACGTGCTCGGCATCATCGGCCGCAACGGCGCGGGAAAGAGCACGCTGCTCAAAATCCTGTCGCGCATTACGAAGCCGACCGAAGGGCGCGCGCTGATTCGGGGAAGGGTCGGTTCCCTTCTCGAGGTAGGGACCGGCTTCCACGCCGAACTGACCGGCCGGGAGAACATCTTCCTGAACGGTGCAATCCTCGGCATGAGGCGCGCTGAGATCGTCCGACGCTTCGACGAGATCGTCGAATTCGCGGAGATCGGCGAGTTCCTCGACACGCCCGTGAAGCGCTATTCGAGTGGAATGTACATGCGCCTCGCCTTTGCAGTCGCGGCGCATCTCGATCCGGAGATCCTCGTCATCGACGAGGTACTCGCCGTGGGCGACGCCGTCTTTCAGAAGAAGTGCCTCGGAAAAATGGGCGACGTCTCCCAGAGCGGCCGTACGGTGCTCTTCATCAGCCACAACATGCTCGCCATCCAGTCGCTCTGCAGCGATGCCGTATGGCTCGATCAAGGTCGCCTCCGCGAGCTCGGAAACTCTCGCGACGTCGTCCACCACTACCTGCGCGAGGTCCATACGCCGCAGGTCGACCGCGTCTGGAGCGACGATGAGGCACCCGGCGATCAAAACCTGAGGCTGCAGCGCGTCTCGGTTCGCGCCGAAGACGGAACGAACGCGATATCGGTGCGGACGCCGCTCGCGCTCGAGTTCCAATACGCGATCGCGAGACGCCATCTACGCCTGAACCTGAACTTCTTTCTCAACAATGAAGAGGGTGTGGTCATCTTCAACAGCGACACGCGGCTGATCGATCTCGCGCCCGGCGTTTACCGCAGCGTGTGCCGCATCCCGGGCGATCTGCTGAATGCCGGGACGCACTCGGTGTCGGTGGCTTTCGTTCGCGACGAGGCCCACATGATGGTCGAATCGGCGGACGTCGTCGTCTTCGACGTCGAAGACTCGACCCACGCGCGCGGATCGTGGTACGACCGCTGGCCCGGTGTGATCCGCCCGATGCTCGAGTGGGACACGGGGTCGGCCGAAGGGGAGATCCTTCCGCTCACGGCTACCGGATCGCGTGAGTGACGTTCCTCCGCCACTTCGTTCCGCGCGCCCTCAGGCCGCCTCTCCGGCGCCTCGCAAGACGCGTTTTCGGCAGAAGCACGTGGGAAGCCGCGCCGCGGGGATGGGATACGCCGCAGCGCGGTTGGGATGTCGCGAGCATCGCCGCGGTACAGAAGGACCGCTGGCCGCACTACGCTGCCGCGATCGCCGGCACGGCGCCGCTGACGATTCCGCATGAGCACGACCGGGGACACATTGTCACGATCGGCGGTCACAACGCCGCCCTTTCGTTCGCGTACGTCGTGGCGACGGCGGCGGCTGACAAACGACGGCTGAGAATTCTCGACTGGGGAGGCGGGATCGGTCACTACGTCCTCCTCGCCCGCGCCGCCGCGCCCGGCGTCGACATCGACTATGTCGTCTACGACGTGCCGCTGATCTCTGATGCAGGGCGGGAGCTTGCCGCGGGCGTCGCCTTCACATCGGATCGCGCGGAGGCGCTCAATGGAGCATACGACCTGATCGTGGCGAGCAGCTCGCTTTGGTACGAGCGCGACTGGCGCGCTGCGATCGACCGTCTTGCCGCATCGTGCGCCGGGTACCTTTACATCACGCGCATGGGTATCGTGAAGGAGTCGCCGTCATTCGTCTCGATCCAACGCCCTCTCGAAGCGGGTTACGTGACGGAGTACCTCTGCTGGATTTTGAACGAGAACGACCTCGTCTCCCATGTCCGCTCCGCAGGCATGGAGCTGGTTCGAGAATTTCTCATCGATCACGGCCCCCGCATCCGCCGGGCGCCGGAGCAGCCGGTGATGCGCGGCTATCTGTTCCGGCGTAACCTCGGGTGCTAGCATCGCGGTCACGTGCTCCCCTACGTCAAAGCGACGGTCCTGATCGTCACTTATAACCACGAATCCTTCATCGAGCGGGCGGTCGAAAGCGCGCTTTCGCAGCGATGCGATTTTCCGTACGAGATCCTCATCGCCGACGACGGGTCGAGTGACGGTACCCGTGCGCTTCTCGATCGTTACGGCGCTTCGGGAGATCCACGGCTCCGCTTCTTTCTTCCGGAGCGGCAGCTTGGAAACTACGGCAACCATCTCTTCATCGCTGCGCTGGCGCAATGCCGCGGCGAGTACATGGCGTGGCTCGACGGCGACGACTACTGGACGGACGACGGAAAGTTGCAAACGATGGTGCTCGCGCTCGAAACGCACGCCGAATGGTCCGCTGCGTTCCATCCCGTCGATGTTGTGCGCTCCGACTCCGAAGCGACCATCCGCGTGATGGAGCCGCCAGTCAAGAAGAGGGTCTACGGTTTCGAAGACCTCCTCTGGAGCAACTTCATCCCGTCGTCTGCCGTCGTCTACCGGCGGTCCGCGATCCCATCCCTCGAGCCGTATTCCGACTTCCTCACACTCGATTGGGTGTTGCATCTATTTGGCGCGCGCAACGGCGGCATCGGTTACGTCGATCGCATCATGGCGGTCTATCGCGTGCACGGCGCCGGCGTCTGGTCGGGACTTCCTCCGTTGAAGCAGAGGGAGGAGCTGACCGCCTTCCGAGACCGGATACCGGAGCTGTTCGGTTACGACACGCCGCGGTACCGCCGCCGCATGGCGCGGATCTGGGCAGACCTCGCCGTCGCCGAACAGGCGGCCGGCCGGCGCGCCGAGGCGCGGGATGCGGCGCGCCATGCACTGCGGCACGCGAGATTCTCCTTTTCCGTGCTCATGAAACTCGCCGTCGCGTTTACGTTGCCGACGCCATTCCTCACCTTGTTCCAGCGCGTCACGGGTGGAATCGGCCGCCGCGTTCGCCGCTGGAGCACGGCGTGAAGACCCTCCTCATCAACTGGGTCTACTACCGTCCGGTCGGCCATGTCATCGAAGCGTTGCGCGTCGCGTGCGACGTCGCACGGGCAAACCCCGAACTGCGCATTTCTCTCATGCTGAACGCCGAGTCGCCGGCGGAGCTCGTCGAATGCACTGGTTGCGTCGAGCGCGTCTACCGCGTCGACGTCGAGAAGGGGATGCCGAAAGACCTGCCTCGCGATTGGGACTACGTCCTCACCGATCCGCGGGCGGACGACCCCTCGGGGTGGCCGGCTCTCGACCGCTTTCATGCCGCGTTTCGGAGTGCCGTTCGCGGAAACGACGCCGCTGCAATACCGCGGAAGCACGAGCCGCTGCGTCTCGCGCTTCCACAACGCGTACGCGACTGGGCGGCGGCGCAACTCGACGACGGCCGCTCGCCGCGGATCAGCGTCCTTCCCGGCGCGGCAAGTCACATGCGCGCGCCCTCACTCGCATTCTGGACGCGCCTCTTTGACGGCTTCTTCGAACGCCATCCGGCGGGCGAGATCGTCCTGATGGGGAAACTGAAGGGCGGGCGCTCGGCCACGCGCGGCATCGCTGCGCGCGACATCGAGGCGTTACGCGCGCGCTATCCAGCGCTGCACGACGCCTTCGACATCGGATTGATGGAGCAACTCGCCCTCGCCGAGCGATGCAATCTGCATGTCTCGCCGCATTCCGGGATGTCATTCGCGGTGCAGGCCGTCGGGGTGCCGTGGCTCGCGATCTCGGGGCAGGAATGGCACGAGTTCATGCTCAACGGCGTGCCGTTCGTGTCAGTTTTCCCTGAGTGTGCGCTCTATCCCTGCTACCGCGAGATGTATCCCGAGTGCCGGACGCGAATCCGTCATGGCCCGATCACGCCATGCCTCTCCGACGACGCCCTCTTCGCGAAACTGCCGGACATCATCGGCGCGATGGAAGCATTGCTCGCCGGCGGCGTCGTCTACCGCGATGCCGCGCGTGCTCACGAACGCGCGTTGCAGGCACGCCGCGTCCCCGAATCGTGGGCGATCCTCGACTGGCCGGCCGTCGTAGCCGACGACTATGTCTTTTGACCTCCACATCGTGACGCCGTGTGCGCGTCCCGCGAACCTGCCGCGGATCGCGGAGTCGATTGCGTCGTCGGACGTCCCTGAGGATGTGCGCCTGAAGTGGCTCGTCGTGCTCGACGATCGCTTCGAGATTCCGCCGCTGGCCCTCACTGACGCCGACGTCATCACGTGCGCCGGTGCGGCCGGAGTCGCCGGGCACGCGCAGCGCAACTTTGCGCTCGACGCCATAGCGAGCGGTTGGATCGTCTTCGTCGACGACGACAACCTCCTTCATCCGAACCTCCCGCGGCTCCTTTCGCGAACGATCGCCGCAAAGCCCACCTCCCGCTTCGTCGTCTTCGACCAGGACCTCGGCGACGGGATTCGCCGCGCTGCGCCGGAGAGTGTCCGCGTCGGCGCGATCGACTCCGCCCAGTGCGCATTTGAACGCGCATTCGTGGCAGACGAACGCTTCGACGTCTACGCCTACAGCGCCGACGGCATCTTCGCCTGGCGGCTCTTCAAGAAAGCGCCGAAGCAATTCGCGTTCGTCAACGAGACCGCAGCTCTCTACAACGCGCTGAATCCAGGCCGCTTCGGCGAGCCGCCAGCGGGGCAGCAGTCGAAAGGACCGCTCCCGGATACGCACAACACGGGCAGCCTCCACTTCCACCGCACGTTCGCCACCGGCGACTTGATCCGCCTCGGATCGAACGTCGGCGGTCATCGCCTCTACCTATCGCCCGGTGCCGTCATGCGCTCGCCTGTCGTTCCCGGTCCGCAACGCTTGCGTGGACGAGCATGGCTGCACTCCTCGAGCCGCGGGAAGGCACGCGTGCAAATCACGCTGAACGGTGATCCCGTCGTCGACGTCCAGCTTCGTTTTCGTCCGTTCCTGCGATTTCTAGGCGGACGCCGCTTCGACGTCCCCTTCGACGCGCCTGACGGCGCGGAGATCGAGATTCGCGTTACTGGCGAAGGGACCGTCGTTCTCGCGATCTAGAATTCGTAGCCGAACATCTCGATATCTTCGCGGAAATGCGTCGCGATGAGCTCGCGCGTCGCGTCGTCGTAATACGTCCGGTAGTCCGCGTGACGGGACGGATTCCGATGCGGGAGCGTCGCCGAGATTCCGATCCTCGCGCAGACCGAGGCGAAGTCGTCCTCCAGGTTCTCGAAGCGGCCGATGAAGTCGACGATCGTCTTCCCCTTCGCGTCGGTGACGAACTCCTTCTGAAGATGCTTGTCTTCCGTCACACGCCAGCGGATGTAGTCGCCGAAGCTCATCCCTCGGACGAGCAGATGCTGCGGGTGTTTCCGTGTCTGCTGCATGTAGTGGTAGAGCGAAACCTGCCAGTCCCACGGATTGCGCACGAACGTGAACTTGAAACAGTCGTCGAAGAGGTCGCCGATCGTGTCGCGCAGCCCGGCCGCGGTGATGTGATCGGGGAGGCGCGGCACTGTCCGCCGGCGCAGCAGCGGCTCGCGCGAGAACGGCCGCAGCGCGTGCGTGACGCTCGTTCCCGCCGCCTTGTAAATATGGATGAAGATGAACTTGTGCCGCAGCGACAGGAGCATCGGGGCTAGGGTAGCATCCACAAACCTTGGGTAAGCGCGGAGCGGTCGTCTGGCTGACGGGGCTCTCCGGATCGGGGAAGACGACCGTCGCGCACGCGCTCGCGGACGAGCTGACTCGCGCCGGACACCTCGCGTACGTCCTCGACGGCGACCGTCTTCGCGATGGACTCAATGCGGACCTCGGTTTCACGCCCGCCGATCGTGCGGAGAACATCCGCCGGGCCGGGGAGGTTGCCGCGCTCTTCGCCGATGCAGGCCTGGTCGCCATCGCCGCCTTCATCTCGCCATACCGTGAAGGGCGCGACAAAGCGCGCCGCGCCGCCGGTGAAGAGCTCTTCCTCGAAGTCTTCCTCGACACGCCGATCGAAGAGTGTGAACGGCGCGATGTGAAAGGTCTCTACCGTCGCGCGCGGGCAGGGGAGATCGCGGAGTTCACCGGCGTCTCCGCCCCATACGAACCGCCGCTCTCTCCCGACATCCACATCAGCGCCGGCAGCGTCGAAGAAACCGTCGACCGCATCCTCGGCCTGCTCGCGGAGCGCGGGGTGATCGCGTGACGCGCTACGTCGTCTCGCATCTGCGCCGCCTAGAAGCGGAGAGCATCCACATTATCCGCGAAGCCGCGGCCGCGTTTGAGAATCCGGTGCTGCTCTACTCCATCGGCAAAGACTCCTCGGTGCTCCTGCATCTGGCGCAGAAAGCATTCGCGCCGGCGAAGCTGCCGTTCCCGCTCCTCCACATCGACACCGGCTGGAAGTTCCGCGAGATGATCGCCTTCCGCGACGAGGTCGCCCGCCAGGACGGCCTCGATCTCCGCGTGTGGACGAACGAGGACGGGCGCCGCGAGAACGTGAACCCCTTCGATCATGGCGCGCAGCGCTACACGCACGTCATGAAGACCGTCGCGTTGCGGCAGGCGCTCGATCACTACCGATTCGACGCCGCCATCGGCGGTGCGCGCCGCGACGAGGAGGCGAGCCGCTCCAAAGAACGAGTGTTCTCGCATCGCGGGCCGGGTCACGAATGGGACCCGAAGAACCAGCGCGCAGAACTGTGGAACGTCTTCAACACGCATCTGACCAAAGGGGCGTCGATGCGCGTCTTCCCCCTCTCCAACTGGACGGAGCTCGACGTCTGGGTCTACATCGAAATCGAGTCGATTCCGGTCGTCCCGCTCTACTTCGCCGCCGAGCGTCCGGTCGCCGAGCGCGACGGAGTGTTGTTCATGGTCGACGACGACCGATTTCGCCTGCATCCCGGGGAGCGTCCCGTCATGCGCAACGTCCGCTTCCGCACCCTCGGCTGTTACCCGCTCTCCGGCGCAGTCGAGTCGACGGCGCGGACCGTCCCCGAGGTCATCGACGAGATGATCGCGTCGTCGTGGTCCGAGCGGCAGGGACGCGTCATCGACTACGAAGAGGGCGTGTCGATGGAGGACAAGAAGCGGGAGGGATACTTTTGAGCTTCGTCGAACGGTATCAGGAGCTCGAGCTGCTCCGCTTCATGACGTGCGGCGGAGTCGACCACGGTAAGTCCACGCTCCTCGGGCGCCTCCTGGTCGACAGCCGAAGCGTCCCCGAGGATCATCTCGAGGCGGCGAAGCGCAACAACGAGGTCGATTTCGCGATGCTGCTCGACGGCCTGCGCGCCGAGCGCGAACAGGGGATCACGATCGACGTCGCGTATCGCTACTTCCGTACGAACAAGCGGAAATTCATCATTGCCGACGCGCCGGGCCATGAGCAGTACACGCGCAACATGGCGACCGCCGCGTCGAACTGCGACCTCGCCGTCGTCCTCGTCGACGCCGGCGAGGGGATCATCGAGCAGACCCGGCGGCACTCCTTCATCGCGGCGCTCCTCGGCATCAAACACCTCGTCATCGCGGTCAACAAAATGGACCTCGTCGATCGGAGTGAAGAGCGCTTCGACACCATCCGCCGCGCCTACGACGCCTTTGCCGCGCGCCTGGAGGTCACGGACGTCGAGTTCATCCCGATGGTCGCCGCGACGGGCGAGAACGTCGTGCAGAGGAGCGCGCAAATGGAGTGGTACGGCGGGCGGCCGCTTCTCGATCACCTCGAAAACGTCCACATCGCCTCCGACCAGAACCTCATCGATCTTCGCTTGCCGGTGCAGCTCATCCTCCGCGGCGACGACGGGTCGCGCCACGTTGCCGGCACGATCGCCTCGGGTGTCGTGCGCGTCGGCGACGAAGTTTCCGTCCTGCCATCGCAGACGACGGCGCGGGTCAGCGGAATCTCCCACCGATCCGAAGCCTTCGCGCCGCTCGCCGTTGCGATCACCCTCGACCGCGACGTCGACGTCTCGCGCGGCGACATGCTCGCCCATGTGCGCAACATCCCGACCCTCAGCCGCGAGATCGAGGCGATGCTCGTCTGGATGAGTGCCGAGCCTCTGCAGCAAGGCCGCGAGTACCTGCTCCAACATTGCGCCGTGCAGACCTCCGCGGTCGTGCGCGACGTTCGCTACTGCATCGACGTCACCGAGCTGCGGCACCATGCCGCGCTTGAGCTTCGCATGAACGAGATCGGCCGCGTATCGATCGAGGCGTCTAGGCGGATCGCTTTCGACGCCTATTCGCGCAATCGCGCGACCGGTGCATTCATTCTCATCGATCGGATGACCGGCGAAACCGCGGCAGCGGGCATGATCCTCGACCGCGAGACCGCGCCGGAAGAAGTTCTGACGCCGGTCCGCTCACT
Organism: Thermoanaerobaculia bacterium; assembly: GCA_036488085.1. GTDB lineage: Bacteria > Acidobacteriota > Thermoanaerobaculia > Gp7-AA8 > Gp7-AA8 > DASXHZ01. The sequence continues at coordinate 59,815 of DASXHZ010000008.1, read as the reverse complement.
TGCAGCGATCGAAAAGCTTCTCGCCGACTACGGCCTCGACGCCGACTCAATTGAAGAGATCACCGCGATCATCGCCTCGCGACTCGACCGATGAACTCGCCGGTCATCTTCCTCATCTACAACCGTCCCAAGTTGACGCGCCGCGCGTTTGCGCCGATTCGCGCGGCCAAGCCGCGAACGCTCGTCGTCGTTGCCGATGGCCCGAGGGCGGGCGATCCGCGCGACGCGGAACGCTGCGCCACGACACGGTCGATCGTCGAGAGCATCGACTGGCCGTGCGACCTCCGCATCGACTTCGCCGACTCGAACCTCGGGTGCACAGCTCGCGTTTCGTCCGGGATCACGCGCGCGCTCGAGACATTCGACCGCGCGGTCATTCTCGAAGACGACTGCGTGGCCGATCCGTCGTTCTTCCGCTTCGCCGATGAGATGCTCGATCGTTACGCCGCCGACGAGAGGATCTTCTCGGTCACCGGCGACAACTTCCTCTTCGGTCGGCGCGTCACGCCCGACAGCTACTTCTTCTCACGCTACCCGTACTGTTGGGGATGGGCGACGTGGTCGCGCGCATGGAAGCATTACGACGTGGCGATGCGCGCCTGGCCGCAGCTCCGCGACGGCGATTTCCTGGAGTCTGGCTTCGACGGCGACCGCAGCGCCATCCGCTACTGGCGTCTCGTGCTCGACCGAACGTACTCGAGGGTCACCGACACCTGGGACTTTCCATGGTTCTTCACATGCTGGATGCACCATGCGTTGACGGTCGTCCCGGAGACGAATCTCGTGACGAACATCGGCTTCATCCGGCAGGCGACGCACACGACGATGCGCATGAACGCCCTCGGGAACATCGCATCACAGCCGCTGTCCTTTCCGCTTCGGCATCCGGAGGCGGTCGAGCGGAATGACGCAGCCGACCGCCACATCGAGAAGCGCGTCTTCGAGCATCAGCGGCTCTTGTGGCTCGACAGGATCTTGTCGCGAAAATCCTGATACGCCGACCCGAGGTGGAAGAGCGCCGGCAGCGCGTCCTCGAGAATCGCCGTCTTGAAACGCCGTCCGCGCCTCCAGACGACATCCTTCGCAAGCATCGCCGCGAAGAGTGCCGACGCCGTGACCGCGCGCAGCGGCCATGGCCACGAGAGTCCCGCAGCCGCGCTGCCGCGCACGTCACGCGCGATTCGTCCCTGCGCGAACTTGCGGGCGGCCCAGTAGCGGAGACTGAACAACTCGGGGCGCACCGCGGTGCGGACGGAGATGCGCGGATCGTAGTAGACGCAGAACCGCGGCAGCGTCTTGCGCGCGCGCAGCACCAGCTCCGTCTCGTCGCCGCGCCGGAGGCCGCGGCCATGCAGTCCGAGCTCCGTGGAGAAGCGGCCGAGATGCTCCACGACGGCGCGCCGCCAGATCATGTTCATTCCATATGGGTGATCCGCATCGAGGAACCTCGCCGTCGGTCCGAAATCGTGCGTCATGAACTTGTCGAGAAACCAGTCCGGCTTCGCCGTCGGGTAATACGGCCGGTACGGACCTCCGAGGAGGTCGCAACCGACTTGTTCGGTGACCTCGAGGATCGTCTGCATCCACTGCGGATCGGGAATCGTGTCGGCGTCGATGTGCGCCACGAACGCGCTTCGCGCGTGTGCATAACCGGCGTTCCGCGCGCGATTGAGGCCGAGCTGCGGCTCGAATACGTATTCGATGTCGAGCCGATTCTCGTACCGGGCGATCACCGCGCGCGGGTCGTCGGTCGAGGCGTTATCGACGACGATCACTCGGAAATCCTTCGCCGTCTGCTGTTCGAGCGCGTCGAGCAGGTTCGGCAGCAGCGCCGCGTCGTCATGACAGCAGACGAGGACGTCGATCACCGGTATCCGAACTCCGCCAGCACCGAGGCGAGATTCTCGTTCAACTGTGCAATCGTCTCCGGCCTCAACTTTCGGAGGTAGTCGCCGCTGCTCACTTGGCGCCGGTGGGACCGCGTGTCGTCCTGCGCCGGCGCCGGCGCCGTTCCTTCGACGAGAAACGCGCGCATCAGCTCCGCGCTCGGTTCGAGCTCGCAGAACGCCAGGAGCTCACGCACCCACGGCTCGAAGCGAGCGATCATCGTCTCGTACTTCGTGAAGTGCACGTTCGTAGGCCCGAGGAACGTGCGCGCATACCGCTCGAAGGTGGTCCGGGTGCGATCGCAGAATCGGAGCGCGTAGGCATCGACGCCGTTCTCGATCGCGAAGCGCCGTCTCGCCGCGAACTCGCGGCGCTTCGCACGATCAGCCGGCAGCATGTGGCTGAATGCGACCGAGAAATACTCCGAGACCAGGAGGTCGCGGGGATCGCGCACCATCAGGATCACCCGAAAGCCGTCGAACGAGACTCCTTCGATCGGGCCGCCGAACGGCGAGTAAACGTACCCGCGCGGCCGGAACGCTTCGCGGTAGCGCTCCATCTCATCCGCCGGCAGCTCGTCGAGATAGGGGAGGGACGAGGCGAACGCCAGCGCGTGGAACCCGACCGGGACCATCCTGGCTTCGGTGCCGGAACGGACGAGAATCGATTTGACGAACTGCGTCGCCGCCTTGTTCAGGGAGAAGTGCACGATGCTCGGATGCTCGCTCGGAGACGGTGATTCGCCGTGGAGCAGCGCCAGTTCCGCCCGGTACCTTCGCCGCAGCCAGAGGGTGCGGAGAATGGGGGTGGCGGCGAGGGTGTTTTGCGCGAGTTGTATGATCGGACGTGCCACTAAGTAGTTGATCCTGACGAACTTGGGCCGCGGGATTGATTTAGCTCTCTCCCGCTGTTATGGTGCCACGATTTCATAAACCACGTGTATCAACACGGTACGCTTAACCGGTTAAGGAGACTGGATTTTGTCGACCACCAAGGAACAGAAAACGGAGCTGATCACGAGCTACGCCACCCACCACGGGGACACCGGCTCGCCTGAAGTACAGATCGCGCTCCTCTCCAATCGTATTGCCTATCTCACGGAACACTTCAAGACTCACGCGAAGGATCACCACAGCCGGCGCGGGCTTCTCAAGCTCGTCGGCCGCCGCCGCCGTCTTCTCGACTACCTCAAGAAGACCGACGTCGAGCGCTACCGGACGATCATCGACAAGCTCGGAATCCGAAAGTAGGCACCTGGGACGGGCGTCAGCCCGTCCTTTTTTTTGACGGGCTGAAGCCCGTCCTACATCCCTCACCGGCCGGATCCCATCGTTCGGCCATCGCGGACAAAATCAACAGCTTCGAGGAGATGAGTGGCCTCGGGCATCTGAAGGGAAAATGAGCCACAAAAAAGAAATGCAGATCGGCGGGAAAACCCTCTCGCTAGAGACGGGTGCGATCGCCAAACAGGCCAACGGCGCCTGCGTCATCCGCTACGGCGACACGGTCGTCCTCGCCACCGCCTGTTTCAAGGACGGCACCGTCCTCGGCGACTTCATGCCGCTGACCGTCGACTACAAGGAATACACCTACGCTGGCGGCCGTATCCCGGGCGGCTTCTTCAAACGCGAAGGACGCCCGACCGAAAAAGAAATCCTCACCTCCCGCCTCATCGACCGCCCTCTCCGCCCCTCGTTCCAGAAGGGCTACCGCCAGGAAACGCAGATCATCGCGCTCGTCCTCTCGGCTGACGGCGAGAACGATCCCGACATCCTCGCGATCAACGCCGCGTCCACGGCGCTGGTCATCTCCGAGATTCCGTTCCACAACGCGATCGGCGCCGTTCGCGTCGGCTACCTCGACGGCCAGATCACGATCAATCCGACCAACGAACAGCGCGACCTCTCCGACCTCGACCTCATCGTCGCCGGAACGAAGGACGCCATCGTCATGGTCGAGGCGGGCGCCCGCGAAGTCAGCGAGAAGGTCATCCTCGACGCCTTCGACGCCGCGCACGCCGAGATCAAACGCATCTGCGCGCTGCAGGAGGAGCTCCGCTCCGCCGCCGGCACGCCGAAGATCGAAGTCAACTACACGCCGAAGTTCACCGAAGAGCTGGTCAATGAGCTGATGTCGACGTGGGGCGAGCAGGTGAAGACCGCCATGCTCACCACCGGCAAGTTCCAGCGCTACGCCGCCATCAAGGAAGTGAAGAAGAAGATTCTCGCGGCCGTTCCGGCCGAAGACGCCGAGAAGCTCGCCGCCACCGATGCCGCGTACGGCGAGCTCGAAGTGCACATCTTCCGCAACCTGATGCTGAACGAAGGACGCCGCGTTGACGGCCGCTCGTTCACCGAGATCCGTCCGATCAGCGTGGAGACGGCCGTGCTGCCCCGCACCCACGGCTCCTCGATCTTCACCCGCGGCGAGACGCAAGCGCTCGTCACGGTCACCCTCGGCACACCCCAGGAAGCGCAGAAGATCGAAGACTTCGAAGGCGAGACCTTCCAGCGCTTCCTCCTGCACTACAACTTCCCGCCGTTCTCCGTCGGTGAAGTGAAGTTCATGCGCGGTCCGGCGCGCCGCGAGATCGGCCACGGCAACCTCGCGCGCCGGGCGCTCCAGCCGCTGCTGCCGACCGAGGACGAGTTCGCGTACACCATCCGCATCGTCAGCGACATCCTCGAGTCGAACGGCTCGTCGTCGATGGCCTCCGTCTGCGGCGGCTCGCTCGCACTCATGGATGCCGGCGTTCCGCTGAAGGCAGCGGTCGCGGGCGTCGCAATGGGGCTGGTCAGTGGTGACGCCGGTAAGGTCGCGGTACTGACGGACATCGCCGGCATGGAAGACCACGAAGGCGACATGGACTTCAAGGTCGCAGGCACCCGCAAGGGAATCACCGCGCTCCAGATGGACATCAAGGTGTCGGGTCTGTCGCGCGAGATCATGGCGCAGGCCCTCTCGCAGGCGCTCGAAGGGCGCATCTACATCCTCGACAAGATGGACGCCGCGATCGCGCAACCGAAGGCCGAGCTTTCCGAGTTCGCGCCGCGGCTGTACACCATTCAGGTTCCGAAGGACCGCATCCGCGACGTCATCGGCTCCGGCGGCAAGACGATTCGTTGGATCGTTGAAGAGACCGGAACGAAGATCGACGTCGCCGACGACGGCAAGGTCACCGTCGCGTCGACCGACAGCAAGTCGGCCGAGCGCGCGCTCGAAATCATCCGCGGCCTCACGGCGTCAGCCGAGATCGGGACGAACTACAAAGGCACCGTCAAGCGCATCGAGCCGTACGGAGCGTTCGTCGAGATCCTCCCGGGCCAGGACGGCCTGCTGCACATCAGCGAGATGGCGCATACGCGCGTCGGCCAGGTGACCGATCTCTTCCAGATCGGCGACGAGGTCGAAGTGCAGGTCGTCGGGATCGAGCCGGATACCGGCAAGATCCGCCTCTCCCGCAAGCCGCTGCTTCCGCCTCCGACCGAGGAGGAGCTGGCGGCTGCCCGTGAGCGTGCCGCGCGCGAACCGCGCGGAGACCGTGGCGGATTCGGCGGCGGTGGTGATCGTGGTGGTGACCGCGGCGGCCGTGGTGGAGACCGCGGCGGACATGGTGGCGACCGTGGCGGTCGCGGAGGCTTCGGAAGTCACGGCGGCGGCGGACATCGCGGCGGCGACCGTGACCGCGGCCCGCGCCGCGATGATCGCGGCCCCCGCCCCCCACGCCGCGAAGGCGGCGGTGGCGGTGGCCACAATGAAGGTGGCGGCGGCGAAGGCGGCGGCACCCCGACGGTCTAACCCAAATTCCGCATGGCGCCGGCAATCCTGCCGGCGCTTTTTTTTGCTCTCGCCGTGTTTCATGTAGGGGCCGGCTCTTAGCCGACCCAGGGCCGGCTAAGAGCCGGCCCCTACACACTACCGGCAAACAAACCCCGCCACCCCATCCACCACCCGCGCCATCCGGTCGTAGTCGAGCGTGTCGGCCGTATCTCGTGCCGTGTGGTAGTTCGGGTTCCGTTCGTAAGCCGTGTCGGTGACCATTACCGCCGGCCAGCCGTGGCTCCAGTAGTTCCGCTGGTCCGACGCGTCGAGCATCGTGTGCGGGCCGGTGAAACTGACGGCGTGCATGCCGCCGCCGGCGAGTGCGCGCTTCAACGAACGCGCGAGCTGCCGATCGTTCCAGCCGCCCACCACTCCGATGAAGTCGCCGCGCCCGGGGTACATCCAGCGGAGAACCCAGGAGTCCCACCTCTGCACCGCGGCGTAATACCCGATCATCTCGAGGCAGATCATCGCGTCGACTGGCCGATGCGTCGCTTCCACCCACCGCGCATGCACTGCGCTCCCCATCTCCTCGGAGCCGAAAAACGGCGGCTCCTCGTTGGCGTACGCCACGAGCATGACCGGGCGCGCGAGTTTGTGGCTGCGCAACACGCGCGCGAGCTCCAGTAACCCCGCGGTGCCGCTCGCGTTGTCGTCGGCGGCAGGGAAGTCGCCGCCTTCGCTAAACGCGTCGTAATGCGCTCCAATGATCAGGAGCGGTTCTCCCGGCGCTGGCGGTCCGAGCTCAGCGATCACATTCCTGAACCGCTGCTTTCGCGCGGTGAAGTTCTGGATCGTCACCCGCGCGCCGGCGGCTGAGAATTCATTCGCGATGTACGCCGCTGCTCGATCGAGGTTGGACCCATGTTTCGCGTCGCGCGGCCGAACGTCGGTTGTCAGGAACGCCATGTCGCGGCGCAAGCGATCCGCTGACGCATGATGCGCACTCGGCGTGCCGAAGGCGAGAACGGGCTGCCGGATCAGCGCCGTTGCAATCGCGAAGAGGACCACGACGACGATCGCTGCGACGACCATCGCGCGCCGTATGGCGCCGAAAACCAGCACGTTACTCCGACGAGTCGCGCCCCTTCGTAGTTCCTAACCCGCGCGTAGTTTGGGATTACCATGGATGCCATGAGCCCGTTCCGACCGCTCGCGATCGCTGCTTTCTCGCTTGCCGCGCTCTCGCTCGTCGCCGCTCCGCCGCGGCCCGTTCCGCGGACGCTCATCGAGTCCGAGCCGTTCGTCGTCACGGGCGAATTGCCTGACGGTTGGACCGCCGATGCCGGACGGATCGCGCCTCCGGAAGCACTGCGTTCGGCTTGTCGTGTCACCAGCTCGTTGCTTCAAGGCAGCGAGTGGAAGACGGTGGTCGCCGCCGCGATGCGCGATGTTGCGCCGGCGTTCCGGCAGTTGCAGAGGATCGGCGGACACGAAACTGCCGAATACCGCACCTCGTCCGGATCGCGGGTGATTGACGCGGTGTACATCAACCTCGACTCGATCGAACCGGCCGGAGTCGCCATCTGGCGTGCCGAATCCGACAACGATGCCGCGGGCCGGCAGTGTGCGACAGAATTCGCACTCCTGGTGCACACGCTCGCGATCCAGCTGCCGGAGTCGCCGGCGCGCTGAGATCGCTTCGAATGATGAGAGTGAGAACCGTCGCTTTCGCGTTGGCGGCCGTCCTCCTTTCCGCTGTTCCGGCCATTGCGGCTGACCAACCGTGCCGGCTTCAGAACGCCGCCGTGGAGCGCGACATCGCGCAGCGGGCGGCGCGCCTTCACGGCAACGAATACTGCGAATACCGCCGCTACGCGGTCGGCGACTGGGACGGCGATCGCCTCGACGACCTGGCCGTGACGTTCAACGTGGAGGGAGCGAACGGCAGCGGCAACGGCATTTCCGCCTACCTGCTCGTCTACCTCTCGTCGCGGCACGAGGCGGCGCCGCTCGAAGCTGCTGTCGGGAGACGCGGCGAGTTCCTGCCGGCCTCGATCGAGGCCGGCATCGGGCGGACGATCACGGTGAAGACGGTCGAGTGGTCCCCGCGCGATCCGATGTGCTGTCCGTCGCGTCACGGTTCGCGCGTGTTCAGAGTCCTCCCTTCGGGTCTCGTCGATGAGCGCGGAACCCGATAGCACGGCCGTTCGCGTCGCGCTGTGGCGCGCGCTGCATGTCGAAGTCGATCCGCCGCCGCACGTGCTCGAGGACCGAGTCGGGCTCGAGTTGGCGGCGCCGGCGGAGGGATGGCGCGAACGTCCCGACATGCACCCCGATTGGACGCGGAGCTTCCGCCTCGCGATCGTGGCGCGGGCGCGCTACATCGAGGACCTCGTCGCCGAGCAAGCTCCGACGCAGTACGTGATCCTCGGCGCGGGCCTCGACACCTTCGTGCAGCGCCGCCCCGAGCTCGCGTCGCGGATGCGTGTATTCGAAGTCGACCGTCCCTCGCCGCAGGAGTGGAAACGCCGCCGTCTCCTCGACCTCGGCTACGGCATCCCCGAGTGGCTGCACTTCGTTCCGGTCGACTTCGAAGCTGGCGACTCATGGTGGGACCGTCTCGTCGCCGCCGGATTCGATCCCACCAACCCGGCCCTCGTCTCATGCGCCGGCGTGACAATGTACCTGACGCGCGAGGCAGTCACCGACATGCTCCGCCAGCTCGCGCAACTGGCGCCCGGCTCGACGGTAGCGATGACATTCATCCTGCCGCTCGAGCTCATTGACGCCGAGGAGCGTCCCGGGATCGAGGCGGCGGTGAGGGGAGCCCACGCCTCGGGGACGCCATTCCTCAGCTTCTTCACGCCGGACCAGATGCTCACGCTCGCACGTGACGCCGGCTTCCGCGAAGTTCGCCACGTCTCCGGTGCCGACCTCGGCCAACGCTACTTCGCCTGCAGAACGGACGGCGAACAGCCGTCGAAGGCGGAGGAACTGCTGGTCGCGCGGACGAGCTGACCGTGGGGCAAACGCGTTTTCCCGCGGTGCGAACCCGTTTGCCTGCGGGCAAACGCGTTTTCCGCGGTGCGAACCCGTTTGCCGGCGGGCAAACACGTTGGCCCTGCCCGCAGACGCGTTTACCGCGCGGGCAAACGGATTCGCCAGCCGGGCAAACGGATTCGCCAAGCCGGCAAACGGATTCGCCAGCCGGTAAACGGATTCGCCAGCCGGGCAAACGCGTTTGCCACCAGGGCCAATCGATTCGCCGCCGAGGTAAACGCGTTTGCCCCGGTGGCAAACAGGTTTGTCCGTGTCGTGTTCAATCCGCCTGTTTGATGTTCAGAACTGCCGGCCGCGACAACGGTAACGTCAGACTGCCGGCGGAGTTTCTCGTCCCGGGTCTCTACGATTTCTTCATCACCCGGCGCTCAGGCAAAATTGTTCGTCTACGACCGCGCGGTCAGGACAACGGCTCCGTCGTGATGGCTGCCGAGGAGTTGGTACTCCTCCATACCGTTCGCCTGAGCGAGGTCGTGCAAGACGCCGATCGGGATGAGGGACTCACCGCTGATCACGGCACAGGCGTACTCGATCGGCACGCAACTCGTGCGCGATCCGGCAAACGCCGAGTTGCTGCCCCACGTTCGGGAGATCAAAAAGCTGCGGGCGATCGGACGCCGCGCGAAGCCGACGCCGCAACAGCCGCAGGGCCCGAGTAAGCCGATGCCATGAAAATGTGAAGGGAGGGGACCGGGCGCGTCGTATAGGCGCGCCCGGTCATTCCGACCGCCGAAAGGAGAAGCGATCATGCAGACACCGATGACACCTAACAACGTGAGCCGCGAACAGGCGGTCGCAATCGCCGACCTGATCAAGGAGCAGATGGACGCGGCGTACGCCGAACTTCTCGCCGCGCGCCAACCCGACCCGCAAGTCATGGCGGGATTCCGCGGGCCGGCCGACCTTCGCCGCAGCGCGAAGCGCGTTCGCTCGGGACAGTTCCGGCCGTCGTGGATGACGCAATCGCCCGAGGAGCTCGCGTCGGAATACGACTACGCCGCGGAGTACGCGGAGATGATGGTCAGCGTGCGCCGTCTCGCGAAGTCGCACAAGAACGTGCAGTTGCACATCGCGAACGAGACGTTCGCGGAGGTGAGGGAGGTTTTTCATCGGATGAAGGAATGGCTGCGCGACGCCGATCTGGATGACGTTACGGCCGAAAACATCCTCACACTCCACCGCGAGCGCCGCCGCGACCTCGGCCGCCCGAAGAAGAAGGGCGCGAAGGTCGGAGAAGGCGGAATCCTCGTCAGCAACGGTTCGCCAGTGGCGGGTCGGTAGATGACGGTCCGCCAGTCCCTATCCCTTGTTTCGCTCGTCGTTCGCGACTACGACGAGGCGCTCGACTTCTTCATCGGCAAGCTCGGATTCGAGCTGGTCGAAGACCGAGACGTCCCGGAACAGGCGAAGCGATGGGTGGTCGTCTCGCCGCCCGGCGCGAGCGAGTCGCGCCTCTTGCTCGCGCGTGCCTCGACCGAGGAACAGTCGTCACGCATCGGCGCCCAGACCGGCGGCCGCGTCTTCCTCTTCCTCGCGACGGACGATTTTCATCGCGACTACGAGCGTTACAAAGCGGCAGGGGTCGAATTCGTTCGTCCGCCGAAGGTCGAGCCGTACGGCACGGTCGCCGTGTTCAAGGATCTGTACGGAAACCTGTGGGATCTGGTTGAAATGAACGGGTAGCAGCCGGGGTCGAAACCGACCTCGCCGGCTAGGCTGATCACCGCATCAGAGAATCCCGCTCCCTCGTCCCTCTCACTTCCCAAGCTGGTGACTCGCAGGCACTGGCGGACAGAGGGGGAGAGATGACGGTGATACTCGAATTCCGTCCCGTGGCCGGTCGGCGGTTGAGTGATGCAGTCGAGCGTTTTGTGGAATTGGAGCGCGCGTCGCTTGGGATAGCCGGCGAGCGGCTCTATCACGAGGTCCTATCGTCGGTGCACGAGCTCTGCGCATCAATCGTGGAGTGCGAGCAGGAGCAGATGACGCGGGAGCAGATCGTCGAGGTGCTTCAGCCGGTGCGCGACGTCCACGCCCGCTCGCCGTTCGTCGAGCGGCTGCAGAAGTGGCCGGAAGGGTACGCGGGCGACTTCAAGACCGTCGAGTACATCTGCAACGCGAGCAACCAGGCGCCGGAGAACTCGATCGAGTATTTCTGCGAGCAGTACGCACTGACGCGCGCCATCGCGCAGCAACACCGGAACAAGGTGCAGATCCAGGCGGCACGGGTCCTCCGCGCCATGCTGGAGAAGCCGCGCCAGTCGAAGATCCTCTCGATCGCGTGCGGAAGCTGTCCCGACCTCCGCTCGATCCCGAAGCTCGAGTCGATCGCCGGCGAGATCTGGCTGAACGACGCCGACCGCAATGCGCTCGACTTCGCGCAGCAGAAGCTCGACTGCGTCCGCGAGAAGCTGACCGTCGTCCACGGCCGCGTGCCGCGTGCGACGCTGAAGATCGACCAGCAGTTCGATCTCGTGATGGCGGGCGGGCTCTTCGACTATCTCCCCGAGAACCACGCCATCTACCTCATCCGCGACATCACCACGCGCCTCCTCGCGCCGGGCGGCACGTTCTTCTTCACCAACATCGCCCGCGGCAATCCGTACCGCCCGCTCATCGAATACTTCGGCGACTGGAAGCTGATCGAGCGGACGGAGGCGGAGATCGTCGACTACTGCCTCCGCGCCGGGGTAAAGCGCGAAGCGATCCGCGTGACGCGCGAGGCGACGGGGCTGACATTGATCATCGAGATCGAGAACGTGTGATAAACATGCGCGCCTATGCGCGCGCGTTTCATCGCCCTGACTCTGTCCGCATTCGCCGCCCTCTCCCTCGCTGCCGCAACTCCCGACGCCTCGCTGCTCAAGAACCTCTCGTGGCGCGAAGTCGGGCCGTATCGCGGCGGCCGTGCCGACGCGGTCGTCGGCATCCCCGATCAGCCGGAGGTGTATTACTTCGGCTCCGTCGGCGGCGGGGTCTGGAAGACGACCGACGGCGGCCAGACGTGGAGAAACGTCAGTGACGGCTTCTTCGGCGGCTCCATCGGCGCCGTCGCGGTCGCGCCGAGCGATCCGGCGGTCGTGTACGTCGGCACCGGCGAGGAGACGATCCGCGGGAACGTCTCGCACGGCGACGGCATGTGGAAGTCGACCGACGCCGGGAAGACGTGGAAGCACATCGGCCTAGACGACTCGCGCCACATCTCGCGCATCCGAGTCCATCCGAGCAATCCCGACCTCGTCTACGTCGCGGTGCTGGGCCACGCGTTCGGTCCGAGCGAGCAGCGGGGCGTGTTCCGCTCGCGCGACGGCGGCAAAACGTGGGAGCGCGTCCTGTACGTCAATCGTGACGCCGGCGCCGTCGACCTGATGTTCGACCCGTCGAACCCGCGCATCCTCTACGCGTCGACCTGGCGCTTCCGCCGGACGCCGTACTCGTTCGAGAGCGGCGGGGAAGGCTGCGCGCTCTGGAAGTCGACCGACGGCGGCGACAACTGGCAGGAGCTCTCCCGCAACAAAGGCATGCCGAAAGGTACCCTCGGCATCATCGGCGTCACCGTCTCGCCGACGAATCCGCAGAACGTCTACGCCATCGTCGAGGCGAAGGACGGCGGCGTCTATCGGTCTCATGATGCGGGCGAGACGTGGACGAAGGTCTCGACCGACAGCGACCTCCGGCAGCGCGCCTGGTACTACACGCGGATCTACGCCGATCCGAAGGACGAGGACACCGCATACGTCGTCAACGTCGGCTTCCATAAGACGAAGGACGGCGGCAAGACGTGGTCGCGCGTCCGAACGCCGCACGGCGACAACCACGACCTCTGGATCGCGCCGAACAACCCGGACCGGATGATCGAGGCGAACGACGGCGGCGTGAACGTCACGACCGACGGCGGCGACAGCTGGACGACGGAGAACAACCAGCCGACCGCGCAGTTCTACCGCGTCTCGGTCGACACCGACTTCCCGTACCGCCTCCTCGGCCCGCAGCAGGACAACACCGCGCTCCGCATCCGCCATCGCACGAACGGCTTCTCGATCGGCCTGCGCGACTGGGAGCCGACGGCGGGCGGGGAGAGCGGCTACATCGTCGCCGATCCAAAGAACCCCGACATCGTCTACGGCGGCTCCTACGGCGGATTCCTCAACATCTACAACCACAAAACCGGCGAGCTCCGCGACGTCAGTCCGTGGCCCGACAACCCGATGGGATGGGGCGCGGCCGACATCAAGGAGCGCTTCCAGTGGAACTTCCCGCTCTTCTTCTCGCCGAACGATCCGACGAAGCTCTACGCCGCCTCGCAGCACCTGATGCAGACGACCAACGGTGGGTCGAGCTGGCAGACGATCAGCCCCGATCTCACCCGCAACGACAAGGCGAAGGGCGCTCCGACGGGCGGTCCGATCACGAAGGACAACACGTCGATCGAGTACTACGGCACGATCTTCTACGCCGCCGAGTCGCCGGTCGAGCCGGGCGTGCTGTGGGCGGGCTCGGATGACGGGCTCGTTCACGTCTCGCGCGACGGCGGCGGGCACTGGGACAACGTCACTCCGCCGAAAACGATCATGCCCGAATGGATCATGATCAACGAGATCGACGCGAGCCCCCTCGATAAGGGGACGGCCTACGTCGCGGCGACGATGTACAAGTCGGACGACTTCCGCCCGTATCTCTACAAGACCAACGACTACGGGAAGACATGGACGAAGATCGTCGACGGCATCCCGAGCAACGAGTTCACGCGCGTCATCCGCTCCGACACCAAGCGCAAGGGGCTGCTGTTCGCCGGCACCGAGCGCGGGGCGTATGTCTCGTTCGACGACGGCGCGCGCTGGCAGTCGCTCCAGTACAAGCTGCCGACGACGCCGGTGACCGACATGCTCGTCCATGACGACGCGCTTATCGCGGCGACGCAGGGGCGCGGCTTCTGGATGCTCGACGACATCGAGCCGCTACGGCAGCTCACGCCGGAGCTCGCGGCGAAGCCGATGTACCTCTTCACGCCGTCGATGACGTTGCGGATGGAGGGTGGCGGTGGCGGACGGCGCGGCGGCCGGGGCGCGTCGACGGAGGGGCAGAATCCACCGAACGGCGTGATCGTCGACTACATCGTCAACGCCAAGCCGAAGACGAAGGTCGCGCTCGCATTCCTCGGCGCCGACGGAAAGGTCATTCGCGAGTTCAAGGGCGAAGTGCAGGCCGAGGCGGCGAAGCCCGCCCAGGCAACCGGTGTGGCTCCGGCGCCCGCGCCGGCGGCTGCTGAACCGAGGAAAGAAGAGACGACCAAACAGGGCGTGAAGTCCGAGGGCGCCGCGGCTGAGGCGCAGCCCTCCGAGCAGGCCGAGGATCGAGACGAAGACGAAGACAAGCTGACGGACGTCGTCAGCGGCCACAATCGCTTTGCGTGGGACCTTCGGATGCCGGACGCGAAGAAGTTCCCGGGCATGGTGTTCTGGGCCGGCAGCGGCACCGGCATGAAAGTCCTGCCGGGGACGTACACCGTGAAGCTGACGGTCGGCGATCAGTCGATGACCGCCCCCTTCCAGGTGAAAGAGGACCCGCGGACGTCGGCGAGCGCCGCCGATATGAAGGCGCAGTACGACTTCGTCACTTCCACGCTCGCGAAGCTCTCCGAGGTCAACGGACAGATCATCAAGATCCGCGACGTGCGGAAGCAGCTCGCGGATGTGAAGAAGCGCGTCGGCAGCGCGAAGGAGAACAAACCGATCGTCGACGCGGCCAACGATATCGACAAGAAGATGACGGCGATCGAAGAGGCGCTGTATCAGACGAAGAACCACAGCCCCGAGGATCCGTTGAACTTCCCGATCCAACTGAACGACAAGCTCGCGGGCGTCGCCGATTCGGCCAACACCGGCTCATGGGCGCCGACCGCGCAGGACATCGCCGTCCGCGACGAGCTCGTCGCCCAGATCGATCCCCAGCTCGCGAAGCTCAAGACGATCTGGGACACCGATCTCCCCGCGTTCAACAAGCTGGCCGCGACCGTGCCGGCGGTGAACGTTACGGAGAAGGAGAAAAAGTAGCGCGAGACGCACGCCCCTCACCCGTCGCCTCGCTTCGCTCGGCGGCACCCTCTCCCGGAGGGAGAGAGTCTTGTTTTGATACACCCTCTCCCTCCGGGAGAGGGTGCCGCGAAGCGGCGGGTGAGGGGCGCGGCTCTCGCCTAAATCGTGATCCACGCGCCGCCGCCCGCGTGCGACGCACGCGCGGCGTCGAGAACGCGCTGCTGGGCGAGGCCGTCCTCGAACGTGGCGGCGGGAGCGAGGGCAGCGCGGTCGCCGTCGTCCAGGGCGCGTTTGAGCGCCCGGGCCAGGTGCAGGGTGCCGCTGCCGAACGCGCCGCCGGTCGAATTGCCCGGACGCTTCACGAGGTCATGTCCGGCGATGCGCGTCCCGTTGCGGAGCAGCTCTTCGTTGACCAGGCGCAGCGCCGCGTTTTCGCCGTAGATCGTGATCGTCGACGGTTCGTCGGAGCCGGACGCGATGGCGCTGAGGCTCATCAACGCGACGGCGCCGCCGCTCAGCCGGAGATTGACGACCGAAAAGTCGTCCGATGTGACCTCGTGTCCCGAGCGCTCTTTGATCACCGTCTCGAGCGTCGCCTGCACCGCAACGACCTCCTCGCCGGTGAGATACCGGACCGCATCGGCGAAGTGCGAGCCGACCGCGCCGAGGACGCCGCCGAGTTGCTCGGCATCGCTCCACCAGTTCCAGCCGCGCGAGCGGTCGCCGCGGCTCGCGCTGCAGTAGCGCATTTCGATGTAGCGGATGCCGCCGAGGCCGCGGACTTCCTCGCGCGCCGCGATATACGAGGGCGTGAATCGCAGCTCGTGGTCGATGAGCGCGAGCTGATTTGGATGCGCGCGAGCGGCGGCGACCATCCGCTCCGCCTCGGCGACATTCAGCGCCGTCGGCTTCTCGCTAATGACGTGCTTTCCTGCCTCGAGCGCCGCGATTGCCATCTCCGCATGCTCGGACGGCGGCGCGGTGACCGAGATCAGATCGGCACCGCTGTCGATCAATTCACGCCAGTCGCGGTCGCGTCCGGCGACCGCGATGACGTCGAGCCCGGCTTCTTGAAACGCGGGTCCCTGAACGCGGCTGCCCCAGCCTTTTCCTATGATGGCGACCTTGGCCATTTGGCAACTCCTTTGCGATGAACGAGTGTATGCAGCCGGACCGCCGCAAGCACGTTCGCATCCTCACGATCCGTAACTTCGGGCGCGCATTGCTCGTGTTGCTCGTCGTGGTGGCGGCGGCGAACGTCATCTCCGAGATGCGCGGACCGCGCCACGGAGAATACGGCCGCCTGACGATGACGGCGGAGCCGGTGGTGGTCAAACATCCTGCCGTCGTCACTGAAGCCGAGGTACCGGACGAGACGCCAACCATGCCGCCCAGCTCTTTGGTCAGTGTAGCGCCGCCGACCCAGGCGGCGATTCAAGCGGCAAACCTGACCGGCGCGGTTGCCGGCGCCCCACCGAGCAAAGCCATCAGCGACCATGTCTCGATCGTTGGCGGGCCCGACGGCATCCATGTCGAGACCGCGCAGCGCGACGCCACGCCGAAGCTCTCCGGCGGCATCTTCCGCCAGTAAACTACGCGCCGCATGACCGCGGACATTACATTCGGCACCGACGGCTGGCGTGCCGTCATCGCCGACGGATTCACCTTCGACAACGTCCAACGCGTCGCCGCCGCCATCGGCGTCGCGGCGCGCACGCTCGAGCCACCCAAGGAGATCGACCGCCAGACCCTGATCGTCGGGTTCGATCGCCGCTTCCTCTCGCGCGAGTTTGCCGTCCTGGTCGCCGAGACGCTGCGCGACGGCGGCTGGCGCGTGATCCTCTCCGACAACCCGACGCCGTCGCAGACGATCTCGTTCACGGCGTTTCACCGGAAGGTCCTCGGCGGCATCGTCGTTACGGCGAGCCACAATCCGGCAAAGTACAACGGCCTGAAGTTCAAGGCGTGGTACGGCGGCTCGGCGCTTCCCGAGACGTACACCGCGATCGCAAGGAGCCTCGGCAAAGCCGACCGGCGGGACGGCGGGAGCATCGCGGAGGAGAGCATCCTCGACGACTACATCGACGCGGTCCGCGGGCAGCTCGACATCGCGAAGATTTGCAACGCCCGCCTCGCGATCCTCCACGATCCGATCCACGGCGTCGCCGCCTCGCTCCCGTCCCGCATCATCGGTATCGACTACGTCGGCAACGCGCGCATTCTCAATCGCGAGACGCATCCGATCGAGACGACGCTGGTCGATGGCATCCGCGGCGAGGTGAATGCCTCGTTCGGCGGCGTGAATCCGGAACCGATTGCGGAGAACCTCAACGCCTCGCGCAACGTCATGCTCAGCGGCCACTACGACCTCGCCATCTGCAACGACGGTGACGCCGACCGCCTCGGCATCCTCGACGAGCGCGGGGAGTTCGTCTCGCCGCAGAAGATCATCGCTCTTCTGGCGCTTTATCTCGTCCGCGACAAGAAGATGCGCGGCGAGATCGTGAAGACGTTCTCGACCTCGCGGCTCGTCGAGAAGGTCGCGAAAGCCCTCGGCGCGACGCTTCACGAGACGCCCATCGGCTTCAAGTACGTCGCCGACCTGATGCTCTCGCGCGACATCCTCATCGGCGGCGAGGAGAGCGGCGGCATCGGCTTCGGCCACTTCCTCCCCGAACGCGACGGCATCCTCTCGGGTCTCATGGTCGCCGAATGCGTCGCCCACCACGCCCGCCCGCTCTCCGAGATCATCACCAAAATGGAGCAGGAGTTCGGGGCGCTTTCCTACGATCGCCGCGACCTTCACCGCCCGATGGAACAGTGCGCGCGATTGATCGAGCGCGTGCGCTCGGGCGCCCTCGATGACGCCTTCGGTCTCCCGTTCACGAATCGCGAAGAGAAGGACGGCGTGAAGATGAACTTCGAAGACGGCTCGTGGATCCTGTTCCGCAAGAGCGGAACAGAGCCGATCATCCGGATCTACGCCGAGGCGCTGAGCGGGGAGAGCGTTGAGGCGATGCTCGAGCTAGCAGTGGCTGAGCTGGACCGGCCGTAACTACTTGACGTAGTTTCGGAGCTCCTGCTGGTGAACGGCTTTGAAGGGCGTGACCCCCGGTATGATCGTGTCGGTGTAGGTACCCGGACCGAATCCGATCGTGTTCCGCGCTTCATCGAGAGCCGCTCGCAATTCATTGATGTGCACCGCCCGTATCGGTGTCCCTCCGCCGAGCGTCGGATCGGTAAAGGTAGCAGCGCCCAGCCCGGCGGCCGCCCGCATCGCATTCACCGCCGTTCTCAATTCGACGATATGAACTGCCTTGCCGCTCGTTCCGGCAACCAGCGGATCATCGGTGAACATGATCGTGGTCGCCGGATCAATCGGTGCAGTCGCCGACCATGTGCCGCCTGAATCAACCGAGCGGATCATGTAGAGGTACGTGGTGCCTGAGGCGAGTCCCGTATCGGTGTACGAAGTGCTCGTCGGCGACGCGATGACCGTGAACAAGCTCCCCATCGAGCTCCGCAGCAATTCGTAGTGCGCGGCATATGCCGCCGCCGCCCACGTCACACTCACACTGCTCGTGGTGGTGGCGGTGGCGGCGAACCACTGCGGCGGGGCCAGCGCGGCTCCGGGAGTGGCGGCATTGGATGGGAGTGAAGGGACACTCGTCCCGACGGCGTTCGTTGCGGTGACCGTGAACGTGTAATTCACTCCGTTCGTCAACCCGGTGATCGTTATGGGAGAGGAAGTGCCTGTTGCCGTGTGCGACCCCACACTGGACGTCACCGTGTAGGACGTGATCGGCGACCCGCCGTCGGACGGTTCTGAGAAGTAGATCGTTGCCGACGAATCGGCCGCGGTCGCGGTGACGTCGGTCGGTGCCGCGGGAAGGCAACCCCACACTGCCGGCGTGAGCGTGAAAACGTCCCCCAGCCCATCCGCCGCGGACAATGCGAATGCTTGGTTACCGGTGCACAGCGCCACGATCTGCTGGGGAAGCTCGTGCGGCTTACTGACGTAGTTCGCCTGCAAGTAACTGCTGATGTCGTAAGACTCGAATTGCGTGCCGTTGTACCGGTACATTGTTCCGGCCAACCCGCTGAGCTCCGTGCCGATCCAGGTGAGATATCCCGACTCGAAGGTGAGTGTGGATGTTTGGGTGCCGGGCGTCAGCGGCATCTCGGTACTGCTGTATCCCTGGTCCGAGGGGGCGATGGTGGAAATGACGGTGCCTGCGCTGCCATCCTGGGCGGCGTAAAAGTCAGTGCCGTCACTGGTGACGTCGGTGAAGCGGAGGCCCGACGCCTGCTGCGACACTGGGATGGCCGTCCCCCCTCCATGACTGACCAGTGCAGCGGGTGTGTAGATCTGCAGCGACAACACGCCCCCACTCGATTGAATGATAGCGATCGCGTCCCCGGCGGCGTTCTTGGCCCATCTGCGGAAATTGAATCCGAGGGGTCCGATTCGCTGCGGCGCATGCGGGTCTGTCACATCGTAGAGCGTGCTGTTCGAGTACCCGTCCGAAGTGATGACGTACTGATGCCCGTCGGACGCGAAGGTGAGGATCGCATATGGGGTCGGATCTATGGTGTTCGGTATCTGTTTGACCAGATTCCCCTGCAGATCGACGATGCCAAAGCCATAAACGCTGTACGCGAGGTAGATGTAGCCGCGGCTGTCGAAATCGAAGTCGGCAAGACGGTCCTGGCCGTCGACGAGAATGATTTGCCAGTCGTGGGAGCCATCCGGATTCACGTACATCTCGAACGGCAGATACTGCTCGCCGTTGAAGAACGTGCTGAGAGCCGAGCCGATGCGCGACGTGAAGGTGGAGAGCTTGTAGCCGATGAAATAGCCGCCGCCCGCCCGCACGTAGATGCGGTCATGCGCGCGATCGAACTTGATCCTGTCGGCGCGCAATGTTCGATGCGGGCCTTGCCAGTCTTGCGTCGAAGCGGAGTCGACCCAGCGCCCGGTGTACGACAGGAATGGTGAAGGCGGCGCGGACGGCGCCGGAGTGTTCTGCCCGAGAAGCGGCAACGCGGCGAGACACACGAGGAGCAGGCGAATGAATGGGCGCAAGTTGTAGGACCGACCTTCTGGTGTGTCGAACAGAATACCGCATGCTACGACTTCCCCTCCCATCCTGAGCGGATCGTCCTGTCGACACTCAGCGGAGGATCGAACTGGACCGCGAGTAATTTCTTGCCCTCATTCCGCCCTATCGTTAAGCTGTCGGCGCTTCCCGGAAAATATGGAAACCGACACGCTCTCGTCAGCGGATGTCCCGCTTGGCTCGATCGGCCTGTTCGCTCCCGGCACGTCCATCGGTGAGCGTTACGAGGTCCTCGACGTCCTCGGGAGCGGCGCGTATGCCGTCGTGTACCGCGTCCACGACGCCGAGTTGAAACGCCAGATCGCACACAAGGTCCTGCGCCCCGATCGCGCATCGCCCGGCGTCGTCGAGCGTTTCCGGCGCGAGCTGGCTGTAGCGCGCGACGCGTCGAGCCCTCATCTAATCCGCATTTACGACATCGGAACGTCCCCTCAGGCGATCTATCTCTCGATGGAGTTGATCGCAGGATTGTCGCTGCGGTCGATCCGGACTGGACGTTCGCATATGACTGGATGGAAGAGCACCGCGGGGTTTGGCGGATGTCCATTGAAAAGCGCCCTTCCGCCGGGAGAGTACGGTGTGTTCGTCGCTCAGCGCGGCGAGCTATTTGACTTTGGCGTCGATTGAATCTCTGAAACGCAGACGAAGGAGGAGTCAGTCATCATGAACAGACATGTGTGTAAAGCTCTTGGAGTCGTCACTCTAATCACCTGTGTTGCTATGCCAGCCGCAGCTCAATGGACACAAACTGGGTCGACGGTTTATACGAACGGAGGCATCACGAATGTCGGTGTCGGGACGACCACGCCGGCACCCTATGGCCTCATGGTCTTCTCGGGCAGCACCAACTCGTTCTTCGGCGTAAAGTCGACTGTCGGCCTCGCCGGCTTCATCATGGACCGAGGCAACACGAGTGTCGCGTCGTCGCTGAATTTCCGCACCGCGGGAGCCGACACTTTCATCCAGGGAATCGGCGTCTATTCATCGGGAAGCGACTTTCAGATCGGTAACGCCGGCGCTCCGTTCATGACGATTACAACTGGCGCGAAGGTCGGGATTGGTACCACGAGCCCATCTGCGAAACTCGACGTGCGAGGGGACAGCTCGACCTCGGGTGTTTTTGGGACGACGTCTGCGAGCGGTGGATTCGGTTTGTTCGGCGGGAACAGCGGCACGTCGGACGACAGTGGTGGAACGCTCGGCTACACGGGCTCCAGAACCAATAGCATGTTCTACTTCCCTGCCGGAGTGCGCGGAGAGGTCGGTTCCGGGTTTACCGGGACCGGTGTGCTCGGTCTTTCTCCCTATATCGCTGTTGGCGGTAACAACCTTGACCCGAGCGGCGTGAGTCTCAATGAGGGTGACCTGGGCGCGGTGGGTTATGCGGTATATGCGCATGGTGACATCGGTGCCAGCGGGGTGAAGTATTTTGTCGAGCCTCACCCGACCGATGCGTCGAAGGTGATTCGCTACGTTGCGCTAGAGGGCCCGGAAGCCGGCACCTACGCGCGCGGCAAGTCGAAGTTCGTCAACGGGCGTGCTGTCATCACACTACCCGACACCTTTCGCACCGAGACGGAGGAGGGATCGCTAACGGTCAATATCACCCCGCTCGGACATGTCGACGCCGTTGGCGCAGTCTCGGTTGTCTCGGCGACGCTCGACGGAATCGTTGCCGAGGCGACTCGCGATTCCGAGTTTTCCTACGTCGTGTTCGGTGTTCGAAAAGGGTACACGCAGTACGATCCGGTGGTGGCCGGCCAGGAGTTCGCGCCGCGCGATCCGGGCGAGAAGATGCCGGCTTGGCTCAATGCCGTTCAGAAGCAGCGTCTGATTGACAACGGTACTTACAACCCTGACGGCACGGTGAACATGGCAACCGCCGTCCGGCTCGGATGGGATAAGGCGTGGCGTAACCCCCACCACTAGTCAATACGGCCGTGTCTCGCGTCTCCTCTGCTACGATTCGGCGCGAGACATGGCCACCCCCGAGCAAACCGAGCAAACCCGTACCCACTTCACGCGCGACAGCATCGTCGACGACTACCGCGTAGCCTTTCGCAGCCGGCAGGCGAGCCTCATCGGCCGCAAAGAAGTGCTCACCGGGAAGGCAAAGTTCGGCATCTTCGGCGACGGCAAAGAGGTAGCGCAGGTCGCGCTGGCGCGGGCGTTCCGCAAGGGCGACTGGCGCTCGGGCTACTACCGCGACCAGACGCTCGTCTTCGCCCTCGGCATGGGGACGCTCGACGAGTTCTTCGCGCAGCTCTACGCCGATACAGATCGCGATCCGTGGTCGGGCGGCCGGTCGATGAACGCGCACTTCGCATCGCGCCTCATCGACGAGCGGGGTGAGTGGAAGACGCAGACCGACGCCTACAACACGAGCGCGGACGTCTCGCCCACCGGCTCGCAGATGCCGCGGCTCGTCGGGCTGGCGTGGGCGTCGAAGCTCTATCGCGAGATCGATGAACTGAAAGAGCTGACGCGCTTCTCGCGCAACGGTGACGAGATCGCGTGGGGGACCATCGGCAACGCGAGCTGCGCCGAGGGGATGTTCTGGGAGTCGTTGAACGCGGCGGGCGTCATGGGAGTGCCGATGGTCGTCTCGATCTGGGACGACGGCTTCGGGATCTCCGTCCCCAACGAGTTCCAGATCACGAAGAGCAACCTCTCGGAGCTGCTGAAAGGCTTCCAGCGCGAGCGCGGGAGCAAGCAGGGCTTCGACATCTACACCGTCAAGGGGTGGGACTACCCGGCACTTTGCGAGACCTACGTCGCGGCGGCGTCGATCGTGCGGATGGAGCATGTGCCGGCGATCGTGCACGTCATCGAAGTCACGCAGCCGCAGGGCCACTCCACGTCGGGCAGCCACGAGCGCTACAAGACGAAGGAGCGCCTCGACTGGGAAGTCGACTTCGACTGCATCACGAAGATGCGCGATTGGATGATCGGGCAGGGGATCGCCAGCGCCGACGAGATCGACGCCTACGAACGCGAAGACCTGAAGATCGTCCGCGACTCGCAGCGGCGGATGTGGGAGTCGTATCGCACGTCGATCGACGGCGACGTCAAACAGGCGCTCGCGCACATCGATCAGCTCGGGACGGCGTCCGACGCGCGGAACGAACTGGCGCGCAACCAGGCGCCGTATCGCCGCGACGCGATGCGCGCGCTCAGCGCGGCGATCGTGCATGCGGGAGGCGCGCCGGCGGAGATCACCGATTGGCTGCGCGATGCGCAGAAGAGCGGCGATGCCCGATACGGGGCACACCTCTACAGCGAAGGCGGCGACTCCGCCCTGAAGGTGGCGAAGGTCGCGGCCGAGTATGCGTCCGACGCCCCGCTGCTCAACGGATTCGAGATCATCAATCACTGCTTCGACCATGCGTTGCGGCGTGATCCGCGGGTAATCGTGTTCGGAGAAGACGTCGGAAAGCTCGGTGACGTGAACCAGGGATGCGCCGGGCTGCAGGAGAAGTACGGGCTCTATCGCGTCAGCGACACCGGGATCCGGGAGTGCACGATCGTTGGACAGGCGATCGGAGCCGCGCTCCGTGGACTGCGGCCGATCGCGGAGATCCAATACCTCGACTACGTCCTGTACGCGCTGCAGATCCTCTCCGACGATCTCGCGACGCTGCGCTGGCGTACCGCGGGCGGCCAGAAGGCGCCGGTGATCATCCGGACGCGCGGGCATCGGCTCGAGGGGATCTGGCACTCCGGCTCGGAGATGGCGGCGCTGGTCCACCTCCTCCGCGGAATGTACGTCTGCGTCCCGCGCAACATGACGCAGGCGGCTGGCATGTACAACACGCTCCTCCGTGCCGACGAGCCAGCGATCGTGATCGAGGTCCTGAACGGCTACCGGACGAAGGAGAAGCTGCCGTCGAACATCAGCGACTTCACGCTGCCGCTCGGCGTCCCCGAGGTCGTACGGCAGGGGAGAGACGTGACGCTCGTGTCGTACGGCGCAACGCTGCGGATCGTGCAGGAAGCGGCGGAGCTGCTCGCCACAGCCGGGATCGACGCGGAGATCATCGACATCCAGACGCTCCTCCCATTCGACCGCCCCGGCGTCATCGTCGAGTCGCTGAAGAAGACGAGCCGCATTGCCTTCATCGACGAAGACGTCCCCGGCGGCGCGACGGCGTTCATGATGCAGAACGTCCTCGAGCGCGACCGCGGCTATGAATGGCTCGACGCCCCCCCGCTCACCCTCACCGCCAAAGCCCACCGCCCCTCCTACGGCTCCGACGGCGACTACTGGTCGAAGCCGAACCGCGAGTCGATCTTCGCGGGAGTGTATGAGCTGGTGCGGGAGGCGCGGCCGGGGCGATACAAGGCGATCCTTTGATCAGAGCGCAGTGGGCAGAGCGCAGTGGGCAGAGCGCAGTGGGCAGAGCGCAGAGCGCAGAGCGCAAAAACTGCGGCGCGAGACCTGCGCTCTCCCAATTGACGGCGACGCGATCAGGTTTCAGGGAAACGCTTCATTAGCCCGTTGAGCATCCGGCAAACCTCCGTCGCTCGATTTTCGAGATCACTTGCAGCTTTCGGGCTGAGGAATTCCAGATCCGAGGCGATGACAATCTGTGCCTCGAGTTCTGTGGCGGACCCACGAGCGATCACGAGGAAGCGTCTGCAGTCCCGGCGCGTGTATCTGCCTTGGCCTTCGGCGATATTGGAGAGGATCGAAATCGCCGCCCGCTGCATTTGCTGCGTCAATCCAAAGATCTCGGCCCGAGGAAAGCACTGAGTCTCACGGTAGACGCCCTTCGCTAGCTCGCGGGCCTTTTGCCACACGATGAGTTTTCGATAGTTACTTTCAGTCATCTTCCTGGTCGGTGCCGACACAGGGCGTGAAGAGAGGTGGGGGACCGAGGATACCTCGGTTGCCGCCGTCTGCGCTCCGCGCTCTGCGCTCTGCGCTCTGCCGTCTGCGCTCGCCGTCTGCGCTCGCCGTCTGCGCTCCGCGCTCTGCCCACTGCGCTCTTATCCCCCTGCGCTCCAACTTTGCATAGACTCCCACCGTGCTCGCCGAGCTACTCCTCAAGTGGCCGCTGATACGCCAACTTCGCGATCGGTCCGATGGGACCGGCAGCGACGCGATGTCGGAGAAGACGCGGGAACTCCGGCCGAAGAACGAGGGGACGCAGGTCGCGCGGTCGGTATGTCCGTATTGCGGCGTCGGGTGCGGACAGCTCGTGTTTCATCGCGACGGGAAAGTCGTGTCGATCGAGGGCGATCCGGAGTCCCCGATCTCGCGCGGGCATCTCTGTCCGAAGGGCGCGGACAGCTTCGAGCTGGTCACGCATGACGGTCGCGCGATGCGCGTGAAGTACCGGCCGGCGCGATCGAAGGAGTGGGTGGAGATTTCTCACGAACGGGCGATGGAGATGGTGGCGGAGCGGCTGTGGGAGTCGCGCAACCGCACGTTCGACGAGCGCGCGAAGCACACGACCGGCGTTGCGCACCTCGGCGGCGCCACGCTCGACAACGAAGAGAACTACCTCATCAAGAAACTATTCACGGCGGGACTGGGCCTGGTTTGCATCAGCAACCAGGCCCGGATCTGACACAGCTCCACGGTGCCCGGTCTGGGCACCTCGTTCGGGCGCGGCGGCGCCACCACCGCACAACAGGACCTCGCGAACGCCGACGCGATCCTCATCATGGGATCGTCGATGGCGGAGAACCATCCGGTCGGCTTCCAGTGGGTCATCGAGGCGCGCGAGAAGAACGGCGCGAAGGTCATTCACGTCGATCCGCGCTTCAACCGCACCAGCGCGATGGCCGACCATTGGCTCCCGCTCCGCGCCGGCAGCGATCTCGTCTTCCTCGGCGCGATGATCCGCTATACGATCGAGAACGAGCGCTACTTTCGCGACTACGTCGTCCACTACACCAACGCGCCGACGATCCTGCGCGACGACTTCAAAGATACCGAGGACCTCGACGGACTCTTCTCGGGATGGGATGGGAAAAAGTACGACCCGAAGACGTGGCTGTACGAGGGGGCCGAACCGAAGGAGAGCGCGCCGGGACATCGGCCGAGCGGCGGCGGACATGGCAAGGATCGCGGCGGCGAAGCGCAGAACGTGCAGAAGCCGATTCGCGACGAGACGCTGCAGAATCCGCGCTGCGTCTTCCAGGTCCTGAAGCGCCACTTCGCGCGCTACACCCCGGAGCTCGTCGAACAGCTTTGCGGCATCCCGAAGGAGCGCTTCCTCGAGATCGCCGACATCTACACGAGCGCGTCGGGTCCGGAGAAGACGGCGGCGATCTGCTACGCCGTCGGCTGGACGCAGCACTCGACCGGCGTGCAGATCATCCGCGCCGCCGCGATCCTGCAGCTCCTCCTCGGCAACATCGGACGGCCGGGCGGCGGGATCATGGCGCTCCGCGGCCACGCGTCGATCCAGGGTTCGACCGACATCCCGACGCTCTACGACATCCTGCCGGGCTACCTTCCCATGCCGGCGCTCGACGACAACGACGCCCAGTCGCTGTCGAAGTACATCGAGAAGCACCGCTCGCCGAAGGGGTGGTGGTACAACATCGACAAGTACATCGTGTCGCTGCTGAAGTCGTACTACGGCGACGCCGCCACGCGCGAGAACGACTTCGGCTTCGGCTGGCTGCCGCGCCTCACGGGCGACCACTCGCACTTCGGCTACTGGACGGAGATGCAGGATGGCAAGCTCGAAGGGCTGTTCATCATGGGACAGAACCCGGCGGTCGGTGCGCCGAACGGAAAGTTCGAACGGACCGCGCTCGGGAAGCTGAAGTGGCTCGTCGTGCGCGACATGGTGGAGAACGAGTCGGCGACGTTCTGGAAGGATTCGCCCGAGGTCGTGAAGGGGGAGATCAAGCCGGAGGAGATCGAGACGGAGGTCTTCTTGTTCCCCGCCGCGTCGCACGTCGAGAAGGCGGGAACGTTCACGAACACCCAGCGCCTGATGCAGTGGCGCGAGAAGGCGGTCGAGCCGCCGGGCGCGTGCCGCAGCGATCTCCAGTTCATGATCGAGCTCGGGCGAATGATGAAAGCGCGCGCCACCGGGACCCCGCGCGATGCCGGCCTTCGCGCGCTCACATGGGACTACGCTGACGATGATTCCGACGCGGTCCTTCGCGAGATCCAAGGGAACGTGAAGGACTTCGGCGATCTGAAGAACGACGGCACGACGACTTGCGGCTGCTGGATCTACTCCGGCGTGTACGACGGCGAGAACAAGGCGCTGAAGCGCGAGCCGAAGGGACGGTACGCGCATGGGTGGGGATACGCGTGGCCGCTCGACCGCCGCATCCTCTACAACCGTTGTTCGGCGCGTCCCGACGGCGCGCCGTGGAGCGAGCGGAAGAAGCTCGTCTGGTGGGACGAAGCGGCAGGGGAGTGGACCGGCGACGACGTCCCCGACTTCACGAAGAAGAAGCGCCCCGACTATCCGGGCGACGAGGAGCGCGGCGGCGACGAAGCGCTCCCGGGCGACGCGCCGTTCATCATGCATCCCGACGGCGCTGGATGGATCTGGGTGCCGTCGGGCCTCAAGGACGGTCCGCTGCCGGCGTTCTACGAGCCGCTCGAGTCGAACATCGCGAATCCGTTGTACCGCCAGCAGACGAATCCCGCGGCGAACAAGATGGAGCGCGACGACAACGTGTACGCGACCTCGCCCGATCCGCGCTTTCCGTACATCCTGACGACGTACCGCCTCACCGAGCACCACACCGCGGGCGGGATGTCGCGCACACTCTCGCACCTCGCGGAGCTGCAGCCGGAGCTCTTCGCCGAGATCTCGCCGGAGCTCGCGGAAGCGGCCGGGGTCGCGAACGGCGATCGCGTGAAGATCTCGACCGCCCGCGGATCGATCGAGGCGCGCGCGCTGGTCACTGCGCGCATGCCATCGCTCAATGTCGACGGCCGCCGCGTCCACCAGGTCGGCCTCCCGTACCATTTCGGCTACCGCGGCCTCGTCACCGGCGACGTCGTCAACGACCTTCTCGCCATCAGCGAAGAGCCGAACGTCCGCATCTTCGAATCGAAAGGACTGACGTGCAGTCTGAGTCGCGCGTAACCGGCTTCTTCACCGACTCGACGCTCTGCATCGGATGCAAGGCGTGCGAGGTGGCATGCAAAGAGTGGAACGGCGTGCCGGACGACGGCTTCCGCTGGAGCGGGGTCTCGTACGACAACACCCTGTCGCTCGGACACTCGACGTGGCGTCACGTGAAGTTCGTCGAGCGGCAGCCGGAGATCGGACGCGGCGGGAACGCCCCGCAGGGCATCACGTGGGAGTTCTCGTCCGACGTCTGCAAGCACTGCGAGAACGCCGGCTGCCTGGAGTCGTGTCCGACCGGATCGATCATCCGCACCGAGTTCGGCAGCGTCTACGTGCAACCGGACATCTGCAACGGCTGCGGCTACTGCGTCGTCTCATGCCCGTTCGGCGTCATCGACCGCCGTCCCGACGACGGCCGCGCCTTCAAGTGCACGATGTGCTACGACCGCCAGAAAGTAGGCGAGACGCCTGCGTGCGCCAAAGCGTGTCCCACGCAATCGATACTCTTCGGCGATCTCGATGAGCTGGAGCGCGCGGCCGACCGCCGCATTGCCCAACTCCACTCCGCCGGCATGACCGACGCCACGATCTGGAATCCGAAGGAGTCGAGCGTCGGCGGCACGCACGCGTTCTTCCTCGTGCGCGGCGATCCGCGCGCGTACAACCTCCCCGCCAATCCCGAGATGCCGACGAAGTATCTCAAGCCCGCGTGGACCTCCGCTGCCGCCGCCGCCGCGGTGCTCGTCGTCGGGTCGCTGCTCGCGTTCGCAGTCGGAGGGCGTCGATGAGCGAACCGACGTATCACGACCTCCCGCTCCTGAAGCCGCCCGTCTGGACGTGGGAGATCCCGCTCTACTTCTTCATCGGCGGCGCAGCGGGAGCGGCGGCCGTGATTGGATTCGCAGCGCGCGTCAATGGCGCGAAGCCGTCGCTCGTCCGCGACGCGCGGTGGATGGCGGCAATCGGCGCGACCGCTTCCGCGCCACTGCTCATCAGCGATCTCGGGCGCCCCGAGCGGTTCCTCAACATGCTTCGCGTCTTCAAACCGCAGTCGGCGATGTCGGTCGGCGTCTGGACGCTCGCCGGTTTCGGCGCGTGCGCCACCGGCGCCGTGATCGCTCCCCGTCCGCTACGCGACGTCGCCGCCGCCGGCTCAGCGCTCCTCGGTCTCGTGATGTCGACTTACACCGGCGTCCTCCTCGGCGTCACCGCCATTCCCGCCTGGAACGCGCACGCCGCGACGCTCCCCGCGCACTTTGCCGCCTCCGCGCTCGCGTCGGCGACGTCGCTGCTGCAATTGCGCGATCACGATGAGCCGGCATTGCACGCCCTCGCCACGCTCGCGGCGGCATTCGAAATGTGGACAGGATTTCAGTTGGAACGGCGGCAGAAGCCGTCGAACGTGATGCGTACGGCGGGCGTCCTCTCCGGGCCACTGCCCCTTGCGCTTCGCCTCCTCGGCGTCAAGTCAAAGCGCGCGCGCCGCGTGGCGGCTGCGATCACGATCGCGGGATCGCTCGTCACCCGTTTCGCGTGGGTCGAAGCGGGGAAGACCTCAGCCGCGCAGGCAATGCGAAGCTGACAGCCGGTCGGCCAGCGACTGACGCGACGGCAGCAGCGCCAACAAAAAGCCGATTCCGGCCGTCGCGAACGAGAGGAACATCGCCGCCCACCGCGCCGAGGCGCGGCCGAGCGTCATCGGCTCCGCGACCACGCGCACGTCGAAGATCGCGCCGCCGATCGTCTTCCCCCACAGCAGCCACGTCCCGACGAAGTAGTAATACGAGACGATGACCACGAAGCCGGAGAGGGCGGCCACCGAGAACCAGTCGCGCGCGGGCGGCAGAAGCGGCGAGAGCGCGAGCGCCAACGCAAGGAAGAGCGACAGATCAGTGAGCAGCGCGAATAGCCGTTTGAACCGCGGCGCCGCCTCCGAGGCATCGGCTGCGACGACCGGCTCCGCAATCGGCCCAAGCGCCTCCAGCTCCATCTCGTCGAATCGCATCACACCCTCCCAACCCGGTTGCCGGTTGCCGGTTGCCGGTTGCCGGTTGCCAGTTGCCAGTTGCCAGTTGCCGGTGGCCAGATCGCTTGCTACATCCGGCCACCGGCCACCGGCCACCGGCCACCGGCCACCGGCCACTGGCAACCGGCCACTCGCCTCACGCCACTTGGCGCATCGGCAGATATTTTACGTAAATCTTGTACAACAGGTCTTTCGGCTGGCCGTTATAGCGGGTGGCGAGCTCCTTACTGCGCTTCGCGAGGTCGTCGTTCGGGTCGAGTTTCACCACCTCGTCGAACTCCTTGATCGCGTCGGGGAGCCGCTCTTCCTGCAGCGCCGCGGCGCCGAGATTGAAGTGAGCGTCGATGATCATCCGCTCGATGTTCTTGTTCTGCGGATCCTGCGTGTGGAGTTGCTCGAGATTGCCGACCGCGTCGGCGAAGCGATGCTCCTTGAAGAGCGACTTCGCGGCGTCGAGCTTCGCGACCTGCTGCGCCGAGGTGTCGTAGAGCGGTTTCACGTCGAGGGGAAGCGCCTTCACGCGCATCGCCTGTTCGAACGCGCGCTTCGCGCCGTCGAAATCATGCGCGTCGTACGCCGTGCGGCCGGCGTTCACCGCATCGGAGAAGAACTGCGCCGACGGCTTCCCGTCGATCATCGCCGCGGCCAGCGACTTCTTGTGCTGCATGTCCGCGATCATGACCACCGCCGCGTCGTGCTGCGGGTCCTCCGGCTTCACGTCCTGCAGCTTCGCGATCGCGAGGTCGTACTTGCCTTGCTGCCCGAGCCGCGTCGCCTCGGCGATGATCGCCTTCGCCGCGGATGGCTCATACGCCGGCTTCGAAAACAACTTCGTGTACGCAAACCAGATCGCGCCGGCGACGACGACCGCCGCGACGATGCCGATGATCGCGCCCATCGACGAGCGCTTTGCCGGGGCCGCGGGAAGCGGCTTTGCCGCCGGCTTCTTCTCCTCGGTTGCCCGTTTCAGGGGAGGAGCGATCGGGACCTCGTACGTCCCTCCGAGGTCGTCGTCCGCAAAGATGTCGTGCTTTTCGGCGGGGGGCGGCGCGTAGTCGGACACCTTCGCCGCCGCGCCACCCTCGGCGACGGCATTCGGCAGCCGCGCGAGGTAGTCGTGCGCGGTGGCGTTCGCCGGATCGGCTCGGAGCGCCTCGTTGAACTTGTCGCGCGCGCCGTCGAAGTCGCGGCGGTCGAATGCGGCGACAGCCGAGGTGATGAGCGGCTCGACCTTCTGCTCCATGTCGCGCCGCTTCGTCTTCGCCTTCTCGATGCGCTCGGAGGCCGGGTCGTTGGTGACGTCGATCAGGAAGATGCGCGACCAGAGATCGATCGCCTGCTGGAAGTCGCCGCCGTCATACGCACGGTCGCCGTCGGCGAGGTACTGGTCGATCTTCCGGCGGTCGTCGTCGCTCGTCTCGAACGACGCGGAGGAGAAGTCGAAGTCGTTCGAGGTCGCGGCCGGCGGAGCGGCCGCAGGCGGCCGTGCCGGAGCAGCGGTCGACGGACTGTCGAACGAGAAACTCCCGCTCGGCGGTGCGTCGAACGAGAAGCCGGAGGGGTCGGGAGGGGGAGCGGGTGCCGGTTTCGGAGGCTCCGCTGCAGGTTTGGCTGCCGGTGCGTCGAACGAGAAGCCTGCAAGCGCGCCGTCGGACGACGCCGGTTTCTCCTCTTCGAACGTGAAGCCGAAGTCGGCCGCCTGCGCGGTGCCGCGGCCGGGCGCCGCCTGCGGCGTTTCGACGATGAACGACGGCGCGTCGAAGCTGAAGCCGCCGGCGGCCGGTTGCGGCGGAGCCGCCGGAGCCGCTCCGGCAGTGACTGCCTTCTCCATCCGCGTTACCGCCGGATGGTCGCCGTCGAGCGAGCGCGCTTTCTCGAGATTCGTCCGCGCGGAGGCGGCGTCGCCATTCGCCATGCTCTGGTCGAACTTCCGCGCGAACTGCTCGACGAACGGCGCCGCTTCCATCTTCTCGCGCGCAGAGTCGTTGAGCACGCGCGCGTCTTCGTTCATCAGGTCGTTGGTGAGGATCTCGGTGGTGAGGTTGATGACGCGCTGGAAGTCGCGCTGCGTCATCGCCTCGCGCGCCTCAGCCAGGGCGTCTCCCGTGCCGACGACCGGAACGAGTTTGTCGATGTCGATCGGCGCCATCGGATTGCGCGCTTTCTCGACGAGCTTCTTCGCCGGATCGAACTGCGGATCCATCTGCAGAATCAGACCGCAACCCTGCACGACCTCCTCGGTTCGCCCGACTTTATAGAGCTGTAGCGCCTGCTCGAACGTCGACATGACCCGCTCTTTCACCGCGGTCGACAGCGACGGATTGCCCAGGTAAGTTGCCATTCGTGGAGAGCATATACTCCGACGCTGGAAGGGGACAGGCAAGCATGGACTTCGTGGCAACTCCGAACGCGCCGGCCGCAATCGGCCCGTACTCCCAGGGCGTGATCTCGCATGGCGTGCTCTACACCTCGGGGCAGGTCGCGCTCGACCCGGCCACCGGAAACATCGTGGAAGGCGATTTCGCCGCCCAGGCCCGCCGGGTGTTCGACAACCTCTCCGCCGTTCTCACCGCCGCCGGAACGAGCTTCGAGAACGTCCTCAAGGCGACCGTCTTCGTCACCGACCTGGCCAACTTCGGCACGCTGAACACCATCTACGCCGAATACTTCGGCGCGCATAAGCCCGCCAGAACGACGGTACAGGTGCCGGGACTGCCGAAGGGAGCTCAGGTAGAGATCGATTTGGTGGCGGTGGTGTAAAGGGTTACGGGGTTACGGGGTTGCGAGGTCTACCTCCAAACCTCGAAAGTTCGTAACGGGTTACGAGGTTACGGGGTTGCGAGGTCTACCTCCAAACCTCGAAACTTCGTAACGGGTTACGGGGTTACGGGGTTACGGGGTTGCGAGGTTGCGAGGTCTACCTCCAAACCTCGAAACTTCGTAACCATCCTGGCGGTGTAAAGGGTTACGAGGTTACGGGGTTGCGAGGGCTACCTCCAAACCTCGAAACTTCGTAACGGGTTACGAGGTTACGGGTTGCGAGGTCTACCTCCAAACCTCGAAACTTCGTAACCATCCTGGTGGTGTAAAGGGTTACGGGGTTGCGAGGTCTACCTCCAAACCTCGAAACTTCGTAAAGGGTTACGAGGTTATGGGGTTGCGAGGTCTACCTCCAAACCTCGAAACTTCGTAACTATCCTGGCAGCGCCGTTGCAGTTTGGACGAGTCAACATGCGTCCACTCCGCTGGGCCGTTCTCCTCGCCGTCATCCTCACAACGCCACTGTTCGGAGCCGTCCGGCTGACGTACGACTTTAGCGGGAAGGCGATTCCGGTGGCGTGGCCGGCGAGCGCGTTTCCGCTGCAATATACGGTGGAGCGGCGTGTCGCCAATCAGTATGGCGCGGACGTGATCGACCATGCGTTCGCCGCATGGACCGCGGTGCCGGACTCGAACATCACCTTTCACGACACCGGCATCACCGACGGTACGACCGCGGGGCAGAACGGGGTCAGCTCCGTGACGCTGCTCGACGGCCTCTTCAAAGATCAGGGCTTCATCGCCGTCACCACGAACTGGTACGACAAGAACGGATCGATGACCGAGGCGGACATCCAGATCGATCCGAGCGTGGTGGGGAGCAGCTATCCGGCGCTCGCGACGATCGAGCATGAGGTCGGCCACTTCCTCGGCCTCGATCACTCGCCGGTGCTCTCGGCAGTCATGTACCCGTACGTCGGCAAGAACACGCCGCCGAGTCTCGACAGCGACGACCGGATTGCGATCGCCGCCGTCTATCCAAGAGTCGATCCGACGTCTGCGGGCGCGACCCTCACGGGACGCGTTCTCTCCGACGGCAGCGGCATCTTCGCGGCGCAGGTCGTCGCACTGAACGATCATGGCGAGCCGGTAGCGACGGCGCTGAGCGACTCGGCGGGCGACTTCGTCCTCGAGGGCGTTCCCGATGGGACGTACCGCGTCTACGCCGAGCCGCTCGACGGCCCGGTCCTGCCGGCCAACCTCGACGGCATCTACCGCGGCGCGAAAGTGACGTCGTTCGGCACGCGCTTCGCGGCCGGCGCGCCGATGGTGGTGAAGAGCGGGACCGTCTACGGAAACCTCGACATCGACACGAGCGGTGCGCCCGTGAAGCTGAACCCCAAGTGCGTCGGCACCGCCGGCGCGAACGGCACCGACTTCGCGCTGACCTCCGCCACGGTCGCGCTGAAGCCGGGGACGAGCGTCACGCTCGCCATCGGCGGCGACGGCTTCACCAGCGGCATGACGACGTTCGAGATCCTGAATCCGTCGGTCAAACGGACGTCCGACTTCCGCTACGGCTCGAACTACGTCTACGCCACCTTCCAGATCGCCCCCGACGCCGCGGCGGGCTCGCAGAGCATCATGGTGACGAGCGGCAACGAGAACGCCGCGCTCACGGGCGCCCTGCGCATCGACGGCCTCCCGCGGACGCGCGCCGCGCGCCACTAGTCGGGCGCGCGCCGCTCGATGTCGGACCGGCGCACCTCCGTGTCGCGCCGGTGCCTCTCGGTGTCGCGCCGGAGACGCTGCGAGCAGCATGTCATACACGTCAGGTGCCGAGTCGTCCATGTCAGGTGTGCGCCGCTCACCGTTAGGTACGGACAGAGCACGTTAGGTGTTGCCGCCGCCTCCGGGTAAGTTTTGCGGGCTTCTCGATGTCGCACGCGCGCATTGTTAGGGTATGGACTCCCGACATCGTGCGGCCGCCGTCCGTCGTCGAGCGTCATGTCCCCGACGTCAGGCAACATGTCTCAGTCGTCAGGAGCACGCCTGCAGTCGTCAGGATGCTCGCTGCCGTCTCGAAGCGTCCTATCGCGTCATCGAAGCTACATGGCTCCGTCGTCAGGTGCCCAAACGCGGTCGTCAGGATTCGCGTCACCACGACGAAGCGTCTCGAGCGCAGCAGTTAGGAAGTTCAACTGCACCGACATGCTACCATCGGCGACATGAGCGATCACGTCCAGAACGTAATAGACGACAGCCAACAACTGCAGAATCTCCGCGCGCGCATGGCGGAGCTCGACGCCGAGCGCGTGCAGGTTCAGGCGCAGATCGACGCGGCGATGCAGCGTATCGCCGCGATCGTCGTCCGCGAGGTGCCGCCCGCCGCCAACAGCCCGCTGGCGCATCGCATCCTCTGGATCCTCCGCAGCAACCGCGCCTTCGCCCTCTCTCCCACCGATGTCGCCCAGCGCCTCCGCATGACGCGCAACTCCGAGCTCGAGAACATCCGCGTCCACCTCTCGCGCATGCGCCAGAAAGGCTGGATCAAACGCGTCGGCCACGGCCGTTACCAGGCGCACCCGGAGTAGGCGCCGCTGTCATCCTGAGCCGCTTCCAGGCGCACGGCGAAGGACCCGTTGCTGAAACCACTGAACCGCGCCGCCTCTGTGTAGCGCCGCCGGCCCGGCGGCGTCCTCCGTCGTACCCTTACATCCGCATGCAGTTCACCAAATACCTCCGCGACGCCGTCCGCTCCGGCGAGATCACCTGCAGCATCCGCATCTGGATGTCCCCCCGCGTGAAGCCGGGCCACCGATACCGCATGCAAGAAGGTCAGATCGAAGTCGACTCCATCGAACCGATCGAGCTCGCCGACCTGACCGACGAAATCGCGCGTGCATCCGGCTTCGCAACCGTCGCCGATCTCCTGAAAGTCGCCCGGCATGGCCGCGGCGAGAACGTCTACCTCATCCGATTCCACTACGTCCCGCCGCACTACGTCCCGCCGCACCGCCGACGTTGATCCGGAGGGGCGGACGCCCTCGTCCGCCCGAATTCGCGAAACGGGTCACCTGCGGTTGTAGGCGCTGGTTTAACTCTCCAAAACCCGAATCGGCAGCACCACCGCCTGTAACCCATCGAACTGCAGCCTGCGCTGGATCGCGTTTGGGGTCTCGTTGTGGAGCAGCCGGTAGTACCACTTCTCTTCGCGGAAGATGAGGCGGCCCATGAAGAAGATGGCGCGGGGGTATTCGTCGGCGATTTGCTTGCACATGTCGGTGACGCTCTCGACCGGCTCGGTGCCGATGGCCATGCGGTAGTCGGCGTTCATGCCCTGGCTGCGGGCCCACTTCACGTAGAGCTCGAGATTGCCGCGGGTTTCTTTCTCCAGGCGGTCGACTTCGTCGGCGCCTTTGAACGTGCCGGAGTCGACGACGGCGGCGCTGACGAAGATGAAGTTCTTGAACACGCGCGGGAAGAGGCGGTGGATCGAGAGCACTTCGTGGATGCCGAAGCCCGAGAACGACTTGACCATGATGACGGCGGTCGGCACGTTGCGGTCCATCGGCGCGATGTCCGGCTCGTGGACCGTCGCCGGGACGTTCATCAGCACGTCGTCGAGGCTGCGCATCCCGGCGCGGACGCGTTGGTAGTGACGGTGGATCGCGAACGCCACCAGGACGAGTACGGCCGTGATCGCGATCGTGATCCAGCCGCCCTGCAGGAACTTCTCGTAGATGGTGACGACGAGAATGCTGACGCACATGAAGAGGCCGACGCCGTGGATCGCGAGGTTCCGTTTCCACTTCGCTTCCTGCCCGCGGATCATCAGCCGCGCCATGCCGAGGAGCGAGAGCGAGAAGGTGATGAAGACGTTGATCGAGTACATGACGACGAGCGTCGTCACGTCGCCGTGCGTGTAGACGAGCGCCGCCAGCGCGGCGACTCCCATCATCAGGATGCCGTCCTGCGTCACGAGGCGGTCGGAGAGCTGCGAGAAGCGGTGCGGCATCCAGGAGTCGACCGCCATGTTCGACAGAATGCGCGGCCCGTCGAGGAAGCCTGCCTGCGCGGCGACGAACAGCAGCGCCGCTTCCGTGATCAACGTGAAGACCACGATCACCGAACCGGTCGACCATCCGTGGAAGAGGTTCGCCAGCATCACGGCGTTCATCGTCTTGCCGGGGATCGGATGCGCGTTCGTCAGCAGGTAGCCGAAGATGATGCCGCCGGCGGTGAAGGCGAGCGACACCGACATGAGCGCCATCGTCTTCCGCGCGGTGTGCACGCGCGGCTCGCGGAGCATCGAGACGCCGTTCGAGACCGCCTCGATACCGGTGTACGTGCCGCCGCCCATCGAATACGCGCGGAGGATCAGCAAGAGCAGCGGGATCCATCCGAGTTGATGTGCGGTGGCGCGGTAATCGTGTCCCGCCTCGTGGAAGACGTGCGGCAGGTTCGAAAAGCCGGCGAAGAAGACATAGATGATGACGAAGACGTGCATCACCACGAACGCCACGAAGATCGGTGCGAGCAGGTTGACCGACTCCTTCACGCCGCGAAGGTTCAGCACCACCAGGCCGCCGAGGACCACGAACTCCGTGATCATCTTGTAGGGGAGGAAGTGCGCCGGGAGGAAGGACCAGAGTTGGTCGCATCCGCTGGCGATCGAGATCGTGATCGTCAGGACGTAGTCGACGAGCAGCGCGCATCCCGAGACGACGCCGACGCGGTTGCCGAGGAGTTTCGTGGCGACGAGGTATCCGCCGCCACCGCCCGGGAAGTGCTCGATGAGGTTCGAGTACGCGGTAGCGATGACGAGGATGGTGGTCGCCGTCATCGCCGCGAGAATGATCGCGAGGTGATGGTGGCCGCCGAGCGCTTTGTACGCCTCCTCGGGGCCGTACGCCGATGACGACAATCCGTCGGCGCCGAGACCGACCCATGCGAGGAACGCGACAAGCGAGGTGTGGTGAAAGATCTCCGGATCGCTGACGTCGCGCGCTTTTCCGATGACGATGCGGCGAAGCTTCCGGATCCCGCTGTGTGTCTGGTCGGTTTCTTTGTCGCTCAAAGTTTTTGGCAGTTTATCCCTGCGCTCGCTTCGCTCAGGGCCGGGATAAACTCAAAATCAACTCAAAGTTCGATCTGCGCGCCGAGCTCGATCACCTGGTTGGCCGGCAACCCGAACCACTGGGTCGCACTCGAAGCATTGCGAATCATCCACGAGAACAGCTTTTCGCGCCATAGCGCCATGCCGGGGCGGCGGGTGGCGATCAGCGTCTCGCGCCCGAGGAAGAAGCTCATCGACGCGGGATCGATCGGAATTGGCGCATCCGGCATGGCGGCCAGCAGCGCCGGGATGTTCGTCTCTTCCATGAAGCCGAAGCGGATGTGCAGCCGGTAGATGCCGTACCCGAGGTCCTGCCAGTGGTGCCGTTCGAGGTCGCGGAGGTGCGACGTCTCTTCGTAGCTCACCGTGAGGATGACGACCTGCTCGTGCAGGACCTTGTTGTGTTTGATGTTGTGCAGCAGCGTGGTCGGCACTCCCTCGGGATATCGCGACAGGAAGATCGCGGTTCCGCGCACGCGCGGCAGTGTCCCGCGCGACGCCTCTTTCACCAGCATCTCGGTCGGGATCAGTCCTTCGGCCAGACGCTGGCGGAGGATCTCGCGTCCGCGCCGCCAAGTCGCCATGAGGGTGAAGACGAAGATGCCGACGACCAGCGGGAACCATCCCCCCTCGGTGACTTTGATGATGTTCGCGCCGAAGAACGAGAGGTCAATGATGAGCAGTGGCATCGTCAGCGCGAGGACGGCAACGAACTTCCAGTGCCAGCGCTCACGTTCGACGAACGCGAGCAGCGCCGTCGTGATC
Source organism: Thermoanaerobaculia bacterium (assembly GCA_036488085.1). Lineage (GTDB taxonomy): Bacteria > Acidobacteriota > Thermoanaerobaculia > Gp7-AA8 > Gp7-AA8 > DASXHZ01. The sequence goes on along the minus strand of DASXHZ010000008.1, from coordinate 21,221 downwards.
CCCATCGTTGTGGTCACGGCGACGCCGTATGCGGCGGCAAGGGCGCTGGAGCTGCGGAACGCCAGGACGAGACCGATCGCGCAGAACATCAGCGCCCAGTTGACCGAGGCGATGTAGATCTGTCCGATCTCGCGCTCGGAGGTGTGGCGGATGTCGAGGCGCGGCGCGTAGCCGAGCTGCACCGCCTGCCGCGTCAGCGAGAACGCGCCTGAGATGACCGCCTGCGACGCGATGATCGTGGCGAGCGTCGCGAGGATGACGAGCGGCAGCCGCGCCCACGCCGGCGCCATGTGAAAGAACGGATGCTCGGCCGCCTTCGGATCGTGCAGCAGCAACGCACCCTGGCCGAGGTAGTTGAGTACGAGACACGGGAAGACGAGCACGAACCACGCGATGCGGATGGGCCGCGCGCCGAAGTGGCCCATGTCGGCGTACAGCGCCTCGCCGCCGGTGACGCAGAGGAAGACCGCGCCGAGGACGAGGAAGCCGCGGAGCCGGTTCACGGCGAAGAACGTGACCGCGTGCGCCGGGTTGATGGCGACGAGGACGTGCGGCTCGCGGACGATCTGCATGACGCCGAGGATCGCGATGACGGCGAACCAGACGAGCATCACCGGTCCGAACATCGCGCCGACGCGCGCGGTTCCGGCGCGCTGCAGGATGAAGAGGATGATCAGGACCACGATCGTGAGCGGCACGACGTAGGGTCCGAAAACGGGTGTGGCGACGTCGATCCCTTCGACGGCGCTGAGCACCGAGATCGCCGGCGTGATCATGCCGTCGCCGTAGAGCAGCGCGGCGCCGAACAGACCGAGGGCGACGAGGAACCCGCGCGTCTGCGACGACGAGTCGCCGCGCGCGCGGACGAGCGACATGAGCGCCAGGATGCCGCCTTCGCCGCGGTTGTCGGCGCGCATCACGAAGACGAGGTACTTGAACGAGATGACGATCGTCAGCGACCAGAAGATCAGCGAGAGGATGCCGATGACGTTGTCGGGCGTCGGCGGCATGCCGTGATGCTGATGGAAGCACTCGCGGAGCGCGTACAGCGGACTGGTGCCGATGTCGCCGTAGACCACGCCGAGCGCGCCTAGGGATAGGACGAGGAGATACCTCGCCGGCTTGCGCTCTCCGGACCGTTCCATCAATGCAGAGTCAATGCACGCTCGAACGCAGCCGTTCTGGTCATCATCAATAGTCTACTGCGGTGGGGCGGGGGATCTCGACGGTCATCGGGCGGGCGAATTCTTTCACGACGCGGGCGACCTGCGATGCCGGAACCGCGCGGCTGAAGAGGTATCCCTGCATCTGGTCGCACGCGTAGTGCCGCAGGAACGCGTACTGCGCCTCGGTCTCGACGCCTTCGGCAACGACGTTCAGCCGGAGCGTGTGCGCGAGATTGATGACGTACGAGACGAGCGCGGCGGCGGTCTCGTCGTCGGTCATGTCGCGCAGGAACGCCTTGTCGATCTTGATGGTGTCGATCGGGAACTGTTTGAGGTAGATCAGCGACGATTGGCCGGTTCCGAAGTCGTCGATCGCGACGGTGACGCCCATCTCGCGGATGTCGCTGAGGAGCCGCATGGTGCGATCGACGTTGAGCATCGCGGTCGTCTCGGTGATCTCGATCTGCAGGATGTGCGGGTCGATTTCGTGGCGCCGGATCGCGTCGCGCAGGACGCTGATGAACTCCGCCTGCTGCAACTGGTGCGGGGAGATGTTGAACGAGACGCGTATGTCGCCGAGGCCTTCGTCGCGCCAGCGCCGTACCTGCGCGGCGGCGCTGCTGATGACCCAGTCGCCGATCGGCAGAATCAGTCCCGTCTCCTCGGCGAGGTTGATGAACTCTCCAGGCGCGATGACGCCGCGTTGCGGATCGTTCCAGCGGAGCAGCGCTTCGACCGAGACGATGCAGCGCCGCACGCGGTCGTAGATCGGCTGGTAGTAGAGCTCCAGCTCTCCGCGTTCCAGCGCCTGGTGGAGGTGCTGCTCGACCTCCAGCCGGTGGACGTAGCGCTCGTTCATGCTCGGCGTGAAGAGTTGCGCCTGATTGCGGCCGAGCTCCTTGGCGCGATACATCGCGGCGTCGGCGCACTTCACCAGCGTCTCGAAGTCGTCGCCGTCCGAGGGGTAGACGCTGATCCCGACCGAAGCCGTGACATAGAGGTCGTGATCGTCGATGCGGAACGGCTGCGCCAGCGAGTCGAGTAGCTTGCGTGCGATCGACGCGACCGCGTTGCTGTCGCCCGCATCGTTGATGAGGATCGCGAACTCGTCGCCGCCGATGCGCGAGATCGTGTCGGAAGCGCGCAGCGCCTGCTCCAGCCGCGACGCGACGGCCGCGAGCAGCGCGTCGCCGAACGAGTGGCCGAGGCCGTCGTTCACGAGTTTGAAGTGGTCGAGGTCGAGATACATGATCGCGAGGCCGCGATGATTGCGGTGCGCCTGCGCCAGGCCGTTGACGACGCGGTCGCGGAAGAGAACGCGGTTGGGGAGGCCGGTGAGCGCGTCGTAGTGGGCGCGGTACTCGAGCTGCTTCTCGGTCATCCGCCGCTGCGTGACGTCGCGGTAGTTGAGGACGATGGCGTTCACGCTCGGCTCGTGCAGGAGGTTCTGCGCGAATCCCTCCAGCCACACCCACATGCCGTTCTTGTGGCGGAACCGGAGCTCGCCGTGCGCCTCCTTCGTCGCTGTGACGACGAGCGACTCGAACAGACGCTGGGCGGCATGCCGCTCGCGCGGGTGCACGAAGTCGAGCATGTTCCGGCGGAGGATGTCGGCCTCGTCGTACCCGAGGATGTTCGCCGTCGACGAGGCGGCGAACGAGAAGCGGAGATCGGAGTCGAGGAGTGCGACACCGCTCCAGCTCTTCTCGAAAATCGTCCGGAAGCGAAGCTCGCGCTGTTCGAGCTCGTACTGCGAGCGCTTGCGCTCCGAGATGTCGCGGATGAACGCCGTGAAAAGCTGGTCGCCGCCGGAGCCGACCTGCTCGATGGTCATCTCGATCGGGAAGGGATGGCCGTTTGCGCCGCGGGCGATCGTCTCGATGCGCCGTCGCACGGTCCCCTTCTTCTGTCCGTGGCGGGAGCGGGCGAGGAGGCGCTGGATCATCCGGTAGTCGCGGTGCTCCAGCATCGACGGCGGGAACTGGCGGCCGATCATCTGCCGCGCGGTGAAGCCGAACGTGATCTCCGCCTGCGGATTCCACTCCAGGATCGTCGACTGGCCGTCGATGGTGACGACCGCGTCGAGCGCCGAGGCGATCAACTTGCGGAGCCGTTGTTCGGACTTCCGCAACGCCGACTCGGTGTGCGCGCGCGCCAGTGCCTCGCCGAGGATGTTCGCCGTCGACTTCAGGAAGGCGAGCTCGAACTCGCGGAACGTGCGGTCGTCCTTGCCGTAAGCGAGGAGGACGCCGAACGGTCCGTACTGCGTCTGGATCGCGATGCCGGCGCCGCAGCGGACGCCGTGGTGGTCGCGGAGGTGGGAGAGTTGGAAGCGCGTCTCGTCGCTCGCCGTCGTGAACGTGATCGGTGTCTCGGCGAGGAAGACGAACATGCCGATGGAGTCGTCCTCCTCGGCGTCGCACGCGCAGCGGTTGAATGACTCGTCGGTGCCGATCGCGCCGCGGACGGCCATCCGCGCGTTCGCGGTCGCCTCGAGGACCCGGACATGGGCGACGCCGAGGGTCAGCTCGACGAGCGCGCACGCCTGTCCGAGGAGGATCATCGGGTCGACGCCGGTCAGCGCGGCCTGCCCAAGCTCCGCGATCGCCGTTTCCTGCTGATTCCGGCGCTCGATCTCCGCGCGTAGACGCGCTAACTCATCGCGGTCGTCGCGTGCTCCGCCCGGAATGACAGCAAACGGATGCTGCAGATCCATCCTAGCTTGTCGGGATCGCCGACCGGTCGACCTCTGAGGGGCGGGGTGAGGATAGCAGAGTCGTGACTCGTTACTCGTTACTCGTGACTCGGGGAACGGGATACGTCATCCGTGATCCGTGATCCGTGATCCGTGATCCGTGATCCGTGATCCGTGATCCGGGAGGTGTGCGATTGCTCGCCGCCGGATGACGCATGACGACCCCCCATCCCGTTCCCCGAGTAACGAATAACGAGTAACGAGTCACCACCGTGATCCCGCTCACATCCGTGCGGCTTGCGGCATGCGACACTCCGCGGCAACGAACAGCAGCGCGAAAAACGGGGGCGTAACGCCCCTTTTTTCGTTTCGGGGGAAGTGATGCGGGTGCGGGTGACGCTGTGGATGGTGGGGATACTTCTCTCCGGGATCGTGGCTGAGGCCGCGACTGTGAATTCGAATAGGCGCATCCGGAAGTGGGGGATGGATATCTCGCTGACCTTGGTGAGCGAGATTCGGGCGGCGGCAGATAGCGGGCAGCACTAGGAACCGCTACGGCCTTCCTGGATGTGTGGACCGGCGGCGCGAGCCGCCGGTTTTTTTTGCGCGTGCGGTATTCTCACGGGTCGGAACCGCAAGACAGGAAGATCGATCGGAGCTGACTCAAAGAGACACCGATGCGCATTACTTCGAAGGGGCAAGTGACGATCCCGCAGGAGATCCGGGAGCAGTTCGGGCTTCTTCCGGACACCGAGGTTGACTTCGTGGTCAGGCACAATTCGGTGCAACTGGTCAAGACGACGGAGCTGAAGCGTGTCAGCCGTGGAACGCGAATTGTCCGGCGTCTTCGAGGAGCTGCGACGGTCCGCATGACGACTGACCAGATTTTGTCGCTCACGCGCAAGTGAGACGTGATCACTCTCGTCGGCAGCAATGTCTTACTTGACCTTGCCACCGATGACCCGAGGTGGGCGGACTGGTCTGTTGACTCGTTGACGCGAGCCGCTGACGAGTCGACGCTGGCGATCAACCCGGTCATCTATGCCGAGGTTTCGATCGGATTTGAGACCATCGAAGAAATCGAGTCGCTTCTTCCGACGTCCGAATTCCGTCGTCTCGACCTACCCTACGAGGCCGCGTTTCTCGCCGGGAAGGCCTTTCTTGCCTATCGCAGGCGAGGAGGAACCCGCACGGCACCGCTCCCGGACTTCTACATCGGCGCGCATGCGGCTGTCGCGGGCTTGCGGCTCCTCACCCGTGATGCTCGGCGGTATCGCTCGTACTTCCCATCGGTTCCGCTGATAGCCCCATAGCCTTCAGATTCTTCTGCCGTTGTTCGCCAGAATATGACCTGCGGCACGGCGGTTCTGAGCCGGTGATAGGATTTTTTCTATCGTTACGCTCAGGGGCTGTTATTATGAGCGTCCGGTCCCAGTACCCCAACGTCCGAGATCAACCCGGAGAGTCAATGAAGCATTTGAAATCGCTGCGCTTGCCCGCGCACTTGTTGTCGTTGCTTCTAGTTGCCGCTTCACTTCAGGCCGCAACGGTCACCACCAAATACGTCATCTTGTTCGACGTCGACAACTCGACGTCCACCGGGTGCACCTACACGGTCGGAACGACCTCCATCCCGGGAATCGAGCACGTCCTTACGACGACCGTCGACCGGAATGGTTCCTCCTCGACGGTGACGAAAGTCGAGCGGCAGCAGTGCTCCGGTGCGACGCTGACGATCCCTGCGATCACCGTCGACTCCACCGGCTGGCCTGCGGTGACGACCGCTGACGGCACGGTCCATGTCGTCACGCACATGCCGAACGCTCCGCTCGGCAGCCCGGTCCCGGCCAACATGCGGCTCTACATCGGCGTGATCGAAGGGGCCGGCTCGAGCTTCATCGAGACGACACCGAACGGCAGCCCCATCCTCTATCCGACGATGGGACCGCGCCATCGCGCGGTCTCTCCAACCGGCACTCCCGCCGATGCGCTCCCAGAGCTCCTCGACGGTACCTACGCGTTCTTCAATGGCCTGCCGCCGATGTACCTCGGCACGCCGGTGCTCAGCGGGACGCCGACGCAGTCGATCGGCAGCGTCTTCGGCGTCTCCGGCCCCCACGATATCTACTTCCTGCTCAACATCGGTGGAAACGCGACCGGCTCCATCGTCGCGAATCCTGACAGTTACACGCTGCAGCAGGGCCACGCCATGGGTGCCGGCGCGCCCGGCGTGCTGACGAACGACGTCAACACGACCGGCTTGCCGCTCCTGGCGCAACTCCTGACGGCGACGCACCTCGGCACGATCACGCTGAACGCCGACGGCAGTTTCCACTACGCCAACAACGGCGCTCCGCAGACGACCGACTCCTTCACCTACAAGGCGACGGCGGGCGGGCAGAGCTCCGACCCGGCGACCGTCACGTTCCACATCCTCCCGGATAACCCGCCGTCCGGCGTGGCCGACGCGTACTCGGTTGCGCACGGCGGAACGCTGAACGTTCCTCCTCCGGGCGTTCTGACCAACGACCACGATGCCGACGGCGATGCGATCACGGCGGTCATCAACACGCCGCCCTCGCACGCTTCGAACTTCCACCTGAACAGCAACGGGTCGTTCACCTACACGCACGACGGCTCGAACACCCTCACCGACACCTTCACGTACAAGGCGACCGACGGCATCGTCCCGTCGTTCGCGGTGACGGTCACCATCACCATCGGCCCCGACGCGGCGCCGGTTGCGGTGGCGGACAGCTATACGGTCGCCGAGGGGGGCACGCTCGCGGTCCCGGCCCCAGGTGTGTACGCGAACGACACCGACGCCGACACGCCGATGGCGGCCTGGACGACGCACGTCGTCGCGGCGCCGACGCACGCGCAGTCGTTCACGCTGAACGCGGACGGCTCGTTCAACTACGTCCACGACGGTTCGGAGACCACGGCCGACAGCTTCACCTACAACGTCAGCGACGGAATCCTCACGAGCAACACGGTGACCGTTTCGATCACCGTCACGACCGTCAACGATGCGCCGGTCGCCGTGGCCGATGCGTACTCGACGCTCGAAGATCAGACGCTGACCGTGCCGGTTGGCTCGGGCGTGCTCGCGAACGACACTGACGCCGAGGGTAATGCCCTGACGGCGACGGTGCTCGTCCAGCCGACCAAGGGGACCCTCACTCTCAACGCGGATGGGTCGTTCACCTACATCCCGAACCCGAACGCGAACGGCTCGGACAGCTTCCAGTACACCGTGACCGACAACGGCACGACGAACGGGAACCCCGATCACAAGTCCGCGACCGGAACGGCGACGATCACGATCACGCCGGTCAACGACGTTCCGACGTACACCGCGGGCAGCGGCGTGTCCGTGCCGGCCGATCATGGCCCGTACTCGCAGCCGTGGGCCACGAGCATCAGCCCGGGTCCGGCGGATGAAGCGGGGCAGGCGGTCAACTTCATCGTCTCGAACGACAACAACGGTCTCTTCAGCGTGCAGCCGGCGATCAGTCCGGCCGGCGTGCTGACCTTCACTCCTGCCGGCAATGCCGTCGGCTCGGCGAACGTCAGCGTGCAACTGCATGACGATGGCGGCACGTTGAATGGCGGCGTCGACACGTCGCCGGTCGTCACCTTCTCCATCACCATTACCTGTCCGACGATCTCGGTCGGCATTCCGGCGACCAACACCGGCGTCGCTGCCGCGGCGTTCAGTCAGACGTTCACGGAGAGCGGCGCGATCGGCGCGGCGACGTTCACGACGTCGAGCACGTTACCGGCGGGCCTCTCGCTTTCGACGGCCGGCGTTCTCTCCGGCACGCCGACGCAGACCGGTTCGTTCCCGATCGTCGTCCTGGTCACCGACTCGAAGGGCTGCACCGGAACCTCGGCGACCTACACGCTGACCATCACGTGTCAAACCATCACGGTCAACGATCCGGCGACCACCACGGGAGTCGCCGCGGCGGCGTTCAGCCAGACGTTCACGCAGAGCGGCGCCATCGGTTCGGTCACCTTCTCGACCGCGAGCGCGTTGCCAACCGGCCTTTCGCTCTCGACGGCCGGCGTGCTCTCCGGCACCCCGACGCAGACCGGCACCTTCCCAATCGTGGTGAAGGTGACCGACTCGAACGGTTGCATCGGCACCGGCGCGACCTACACGCTGACCATCACCTGCCAGACCATCAACGTGACCGATCCGGCCACCAACTCGGGCACCGCGAACGCGGCGTTCAGCCAGACGTTCACGCAGAGCGGCTCGATCGGAACGGCGACGTTCACGACATCGAGCACGCTGCCGGCGGGCCTGACGCTTTCGAGCGGCGGCGTTCTCTCCGGCACGCCGCTGCAGACCGGCTCCTTCCCAATCGTGGTGACGGTGACCGACTCCAACGGCTGCACCGGCACCGGCGCGACGTACACGCTGACCATCGGCTGCCAGACCATCGGCGTGACCAATCCGGCCACGACCACCGGCACCGCGAGCGCGGCGTTCAGCCAGACGTTCACGGCTGGCAACACCATCGGCTCGGTGACGTTCACGACCGCGTCGGCGTTGCCGGCCGGCCTGACGCTCTCCACCGGCGGCGTGCTCTCGGGCACCCCGACGCAGACCGGCTCGTTCCCGATCGTGGTCACCGCGACGGACGCGAACGGCTGCTCCGGCAGCGGCGCGACCTACACGCTCGTCATCGGCTGCCAGACCATCACGGTCACGAACCCGGCGAATTCGACCGGCGTCGTGAGCGCGCCGTTCAGCGAGCAGTTCACGCAAGGCAGCGCGATCGGCACGGCCACCTTCACGACGGCGAGCTCGCTGCCGAACGGCCTGTCGCTTTCGACTTCGGGCCTTCTCTCCGGGACGCCGCTGCAGAGCGGGTCGTTCCCGATCGTCGTCACGGTCACCGATTCGAACGGCTGCACCGGCACCAGCGCGACGTACACGCTGGTGATCAACTGCCAGATCATCACGGTCAACAATCCATCCAGCAACAGCGACCCGGCCGGCACGGCGCTGGTCGCGGCGAACTTCACGTTCACGCAGAGCGGCGCGGTCGGCGGCGCGACGTTCACCACCGCCTCCACACTCCCGACCGGCGTCACGCTGACGACCGCCGGCGTTCTCACCGGCACACCGTCACAGGGCGGTTCGTTCCCGATCGTCGTCACCGTCACGGACGGCAACGGCTGCACCGGGACTAACTCCAGCTACACGCTGACGATCACGTGCCCCGTCATCACGGTCACCAATCCGGCGACCAGCACCGGAACGGTGAACGTGGCGTTCAGCCAGACGTTCACACAGGCCGGCGCCATCGGCGGCGCGACCTTCACGACCGCATCGGCGCTCCCGGCGGGCCTCAGCCTTTCGACCGGCGGTGTCCTCTCCGGCACGCCCACGCAGAGCGGCTCGTTCCCGATCGTCGTCACCGTCACGGACGGCAACGGCTGCACCGGCACGGGCTCGACCTACACCCTCGTCATCGGTTGTCAGGTGATCACGGTCAACGCACCGGCGACGAACACCGGCACGGTGAACGCGGCTTTCAGCCAGCAGTTCACGGCCTCCAACACCATCGGAACCGTGACCTTCACGACCTCGTCGCCGCTTCCGGGCGGCATCACTCTGGCCTCCGACGGAACGATCTCGGGCACCCCGATCCAGACCGGCTCGTTCCCGATCGTCGTCACGGCGACCGATGCGAACGGCTGCTCCGGCAACTCGGCCACGTACACGCTCACCATCGGCTGCCAGGTCATCGGCGTCACCAATCCGGCCACGACCACCGGCACCGCGAGCGCGGTCTTCAGCCAGACGTTCACGGCTGGCAACACCATCGGCTCGGTGACGTTCACGACCGCGTCGGCGTTGCCGACCGGCCTGACGCTCTCCACCGGCGGCGTGCTCTCGGGCACCCCGACGCAGACCGGCTCGTTCCCGATCGTCGTCACGGCGACGGACGCGAACGGCTGCTCCGGCAGCGGCGCGACCTACACGCTCGTCATCGGCTGCCAGACCATCACCGTCACGAACCCGGCGAACAACGTCGGTACGGTGAGCTCGCTGTTCAGTGAGCAGTTCACGCAGAGCGGCGCGATCGGCACGGCGACCTTCTCGACCGCGTCGTCGCTCCCGACCGGTCTGACGCTCTCGAGCGCCGGCCTCCTCAGCGGCACGCCGACGCAGAGCGGCTCGTTCCCGATCGTCGTCACGGTCACCGACGGCAACGGCTGCACCGGCACCAGCGCGACGTACACGCTCACCATCAACTGCCAGATCATCACGGTCAACAATCCGTCGTCGAACAGCGACGCGGCCGGCACGGCGCTGGTCGCGGCGAACTTCACGTTCACGCAGAGCGGCGCGGTCGGCGGCGCGACGTTCACCACCGCCTCGACACTCCCGACCGGCGTCACGCTGACGACGGCCGGCGTTCTCACCGGTACGCCGTCTCAGGGCGGTTCGTTCCCGATCGTCGTGACCGTCACGGACGGCAACGGCTGCACCGGCACGAACCCCAGCTACACGCTGACCATTACCTGCCCGGTCATCACGGTGACCAATCCAGGCGTGAACAGCGGTACCGCAGGAGTGGCGTTCGGCCAGACCTTCACGCAATCGGGCGGAATCGGCACGATCACGTGGAGCGAGAGCGGCCCGCTCCCGAGCGGCATCACGCTCAACAGCTCGACCGGCGTGCTTTCCGGTACGACGCACCAGGTTGGCTCATTCCCGATCACCGTCACCGCGACCGATCAGAACGGCTGCCAGGGCAGCGGTTCCACCTACACGCTCACGATCGGCTGCCAGACGGTCACCGTCACGAATCCGGCGACCAACACCGGCACGGTCGACGCGGCCTTCACCGCGACCTTCACGGTCAGCGGCATCCTCGACACCGTCACTTGGAGCGAGACCGGCTCGCTTCCGGCCGGCGTTACGCTCAATTCTGCGACCGGCGTCCTCTCCGGCACGCCGACCGTCAGCGGCTCCTTCCCGATCACGGTGAAGGCGACGGACACGAACGGCTGCTTCGGCACGTCGTCGTACACGCTGACGATCAATTGTCAGACGATCACCGTCACGAATCCGGCCACCACCACCGGAGTCGTCGACACGCCATTCAGCCAGACGTTCACGCAGAGCGCGGCGCACGGTACGGCGACCTTCACCACCGCCAGCCCGCTGCCGGCGGGGCTCACCCTCTCGACGGCGGGCGTGCTCTCCGGTACGCCGACGGTCAAGGGGTCGTTCTCGATCGTCGTCACGGTGACTGATTCCAACGGTTGCCAGGGGACGAGCGCCCCGTACCCCCTCGTCATCAACTGCCAGACCATCACGGTGAACAACCCGGCCACCAACACCGGCACCGCCGGCACCCCGTTCAGCCAGACGTTCACGCAGAGTGGCGCGCATGCGACGGCGACGTTCACGACCGCCTCGACGCTGCCGAGCGGCTTCTCGCTCTCGACGGCCGGCGTGCTGTCCGGCACCACCACGCAACACGGTTCGTTCCCGATCGTGGTGACCGTGACCGACGCGAATGGCTGCACCGGCACGGGCTCGACCTACACCCTCAACATCGGTTGTAACGCGATCCTCGTGACGAACCCGGCCAACACCTCCGGGACCGTCGCATCCGCATTCAGCGAGCAGTTCACCTCGTCCGGAACGCTGATCTCCGCGACCTACACCACCGCCTCGACCTTGCCCACCGGTATCACGCTCAGCAGCTCGGGCCTGTTGTCCGGCACGCCGACGCAGTCGGGTAGCTTCCCGATCGTCGTGACCGTGACCGACGGCAACGGCTGCGCCGGCTCGGGCTCGACCTACACGCTGACGATTGCCTGCAATGTCATCGGCGTGACGAATGCCGTCAACAACAGCGGCACCGCCGGGACACTCTTCTCTGCGACGTTCACCCAGTCCGGCGGCAACGGGACGATCACCTGGTCTGAGACCGGCGCGCTGCCCGCGGGAATTACCCTCGGCACGTCGACCGGTGTGCTCTCCGGCACGACTTCGGTGACCGGGTCATTCCCGATCACCGTGACCGCGACCGACGGCAACGGCTGCACCGGCACCGGCGCCACGTACACGCTCATCATCAATTGCCAAACCGTCACCGTCACCAACCCCGGCGTGACCAGCGTTCAGGCGGGGACCGCCTTCGACCAAGCCTTCACGGCCACCGGGATTCTCGGCACGGCGACGTGGAGCGAGACCGGCGCGCTGCCGAGCGGCATCACTCTCAACACGTCAACGGGTCATCTGGCCGGCACCTCGAACGCGATCGGCTCTTACCCGATCACCGTCAAGGCGACGGACACGAACGGCTGTTTCGGCACGTCGTCCTACACGCTCACCGTCACCTGCCCGACGATCACCGTCTCGCGTACCGGCGGCGGCACCACCATGTCGCAGGGCGTTTACACGACGGCTGGGTACAGCGACAGCGTTACCGCCACGGGCGGCAGCGGCACCTATACGTACGCCATCCACTCGGGATCGCTGCCCACCGGCCTCTCGCTCTCGAGCGCCGGCGCGATCAGCGGCACCCCGACCCAGACCGGCACGTTCACCTTCACGGTCCGCGCTACCGACGGCAGCAGCAGCTGCACCGGCGACTCGGCGACGTTCACTCTCAAGATCGGACCGAAGGTCACGACTGAGACGTACGCCGCATCCGGCGGCACCGCCGGCAATACCGATTCCGTCGGCAATACGCAGGCCGTGGCCGCCGGCTTCTCGACACCCACGACTCCGTATGTCAGCTACACCAACGGCGCCCTGCTGAATGACACGTCCGACGCGGCAATGACCGTGACGACGGCTTCCGTCACCAACGCGGCCGGCACGATCACGTTCAATACCAGCGGCGGGTGGTCGTACGTCCCGGCCGCGGGCTTCACCGGTACGGCATCGTTCAACTACAACGTCACCAGCAACGGCGTCTCGACGACCTCGACGATCAACATCGTCGTCTCCAGCAAGGTTTGGTACGTCCAGAACAACGCCGCGGGCGGCGGGAACGGCGTGTCGAGCACACCGTTCAACACTCTCGCCGCCGCGTCCACTGCCTCGGCCGCCGGCGACATCATCTACGTCGCCACCGGCGACGGTACGACGACGGGCCAAACGGCAGGCATCACGCTGAAAGCAAACCAGCAGCTCATCGGCAACGGCGTGGCGCTCGTCGTCAACGGCAACACCCTAGCGAGCGCCGGGACCAAGCCGCTGATCACCAACACCGCGGCGACCAGCGACGTCGTCACGCTCAACGACGGCAACGTCGTCAAGGGTCTGACGATCACCGGTACTGCCGGCGCGCGCGACGGCATCGCCGGCTCGGCGCATGCCGGCTTCACGGGCGACACGCTCACGATCCAGAACAACGTCAGCGCGGGTCTGCACCTGACGAGCATGACCGGCACGGTCACCGTCACGAACTCCACGATCACCGGCAACGGCACGGGCGTGGCGGTCGGCTCGCTTGCCGGATCGACCGTCGCCAATGACGGCGGCACGGCTGCGATCACGATCGACGCGACGAATACGATCGCCGCCAACGCCGGCCAGCACTCGATCACCATTCAGGACCGTGCCGCGGCCGCCGGCGCCATCGCGATCGGCGCAACGATCACCGACAACGGCACGGGAATCGTTGTCAACAACAACGGCGCCGGAACGATCAACCTCACCGGCACTCAGACGCTCGGGACGACCACCAACCCGGCCGTCAGCCTGACGACGAACACCGGCGCGACGATCAACTTCAGCGGCACGCTCGGCATCACCACCTCCACCGGTATCGGCTTCACGGCCAGCGGCGGCGGCACGCTGAACGTCACCGGCACGGCGAACATCACCACCGGCGCCGCGGCAAACGGTCTTTCCATCAACGCCATGACCATCGGCGGCTCGGGCGTGACCTTCAGTAACGTCACGACGACCGGCGCGACCACAGCCATCAACCTGGTGAGCTTCGTCAACGCCGGAGCCGTGACGGTCAACGGCGGCACGATCACGAACGGCACGACCGGCGTCTCGCTGCAAGGCACGAACACCAGCCTCACGCTCGCCGGCGTCACGATCACCGGACCGACCACCGGCATCACCAACACCACCAACTTCGGCACGCTCACGATCGGCAGCAGCGTGAGCCTCTCCGCGGTGACCGCCATCAACATGACCGGCGGCACGATCAGCGGAACGTTCAGCAGCGTCACCTCGACCGGCGGCACCAACGGCGTGTCGCTGACCAACATCGCGGGTAGCTGGGGTACCAGCGCCGGTGCCCTGTCGGGCGCCACCGGTGCCACATTCAACGTCAGCGGCGGCTCCGGCACGATCAGCTGGCCGGCAACGATCACGCAGGCTGGGGGCGCCAACGCCGTCACCATCGCGGCCAGCAATTCCGCCTCCATCACGTTCAGCGGCAACGTCAACTGCAACACGTCGTGCACCGGCGTGAGCATCGGCGGCAGCTCGGGCTCCTACACCTTCAGCGGCGGCACCAACACCTTCAGCGGCGCCGGGGGCATCGCCATCGGCGCGGGCGGCGAATCAGGTTCGGTGAGCTTCTCGGCCGGTACGACGATCACCACGGCCGGTACCGCTTTCCTGGTCGACGGCACCACCGGAAACGTGACGGCGTCGATTACCTATAGCGGCACGATCACCAAGGCCAGCACCGGCGTCCTGATCAGCGTCAACAAGCTGATCAACCCGGGCACGCTGACCATGACGCATGCTCCCGCGGCGACGGGCAACCTCACGCAGAGCGGCGCCGGCGCGAACGCCGGAATCAGCATCACCAACAGCACCAGCACCAACATCACCATCGCGAACGCATCGGTGACCGTCAACAACGGCGCCCCCGCCTTCACCGGTTCGGGCAACACCGGAGCGACGATCAATCTCCAGGGCATCGCCCTTACCGCGAACGGCAACAAGCAGGGGATGTTGATCAGCGGCGGCGGCACGATCAACATCAGCGATGGTGCGGCGAGCTCCACGATCAACGCCAGCGGCGGGAGCGCCAAAGCCATCGACGGTACGACGACCTCGTACACCGGCACGCTGAACCTCAACAACGCCACCATCACGGACAACAGCGCCGGCGGCGTCTTCCTCACCAGCAGCACCCTCGGCGGTAACGGCAGCACGATCACCGGCAGCGGTCCCGGCCTCACGCTGAATACCGTCGCGCTGACGAATGGTGCAGGCATGACGTCCGTCACCTCCACCGGTGGCGCGAACGGCATCTCGCTCACGAGCTGCACCGGCGGCACCTACACCGTCAGCGGCGGCGCGTTGAGCGGCAACTCGGGCGCGACCTTCCTGATGAGCGGCGGATCCGCCAGCGTCACCGACAACGGCACGATCTCGCAGGCGAACGGCGCGGCAGCGGTCTCCGTCAGCGGCATCACGGGCGGCACGATCAGCCTCGGCGGCGCGATCACCGGCAGCAGCAACTCGACCGGCGTCAGCGTCGCCGGCACAGGCGGCACGGTCAGCTTGACCGGCGGCATCACGCTCAACGGCACCGCGGATGTCTTCTCGGCCAGCGGTGTGGGCCTGACGATCAACGTCACCGGCACGAACACCGTCGGCGGCACGACCGCCGTCACGAGCGGCGTCGCAGTGACCATCAACAACGCCACGATCGGCGCGTCGAACGTCACGTTCCAGAAGGTCAGCCAGAATGGCGGATCGACCGGCATCTACCTCAACAACACCGGCAGCACCGGCACATTCACCGTGACGGGCACCGGTTCGGCCGGCACGGGCGGCACGATCCAGAACACCACGGGCGCCGATGCGGCAACCAACATCCCGCTCGCGAGCGGCAACGCCGGCTCCGGCATCTTCCTCTACAACGTCAAGACCGTGTCGTTCTCCTGGATGCAGCTCAACGGTCACGCGAACTACGCGATCTACGGCAACAACATCAGCACCAGCTTCACGCTCGACCACTCCGTCATCAGCGGGAGCAACGGCACCAACGACTCGGTGGATGAGGGGAGCATCGCGTTCGACGACCTGCACGGCAGCGCTACGATCTCGAACTCCAACATCAGCGGCGGGTGGGAGGACAACCTCCGCCTCCGCAACACCACCGGCACGCTCAACCGGCTGACGGTCAGCAACACCACGTTCGGCAACAACAGCGCAACCTTCGGCAACACCGCAATGAACATGGCGGTGACTTCAGGCACGCCGACGATGAACGTCACGGTCACCGGCTGCACCTTCACCGGCTCCCGCTCGCACTTCGTGCAGTTCCTGCTGAACGGCACGTCGGCCTCAAACTCCGACTTCCAGTTCACCGGCAACACTCTCACCCAGGCGATGACGTCGATCTCCGGCGCCGGCGGCGTGTTCGTCAGCACGGCCACGAATGCGACCGGCAACCTGACGTACAACATCCAGAACAACACCATTCACTCGGGCGCGCAGACGATCACCGGCGGCGACATCACCGTTGCGCACTTCGGCACGGGAACGTTCAGCGGCACGATCGACTCGAACATCATCGGGAGTAGCGGCGTCTCAAACAGTGGCTCGGCGCAAGGTAACGGCATCACCGTCGACCACTACGGCGGGGGTACGGATACGGTGCACGTCACGAGCAACACCGTGCGGCGCTACAACGGCAGCGGTATCAACATCGATGTAGGCGATGCCGAGTACGGCGGGCAGGGGACGGTGAACCTCACCGTGACCGGCAACACGGTCGCGGAACCCGAGGCGGCAAACGCCCTGCACGGCATGTATCTGAACTGGGGTCTGGAATCGACGCCCGTGAACGACGCGATGTCGATCTGCGCAACCATCGGTGGCGCGGGTGCGCTCAAGAACACCCTGACGGGTTCGGGCGTCGCGGCCAACGGCGGTTTGGACCTCTATTCGCACCAGCGCTTCCACGTCACGACCCGCTACCCGGGCTACGCCGGAGCGAACAACGACAACACCGCGGTGGGCACGTTCCTCAGCGGTCAGAACACGATGAGCGCCAACTTCGCGGTGAGCAACAACGTGTCGGCCGGCGGTGGTGGATACGTCGGCGGCGCGCCCTGCCCGTAATGAACTGAGCTTCTTCGAGGCGGCGCGGACTTTACGTTCGCGCCGCCTCGACTCTACGGGGCGTGGTCGCGAGTACGGAATTTCCTGCGCTCATGCCTTCCTCCCATCCGCGCAGACCGCAGATCTGCGAAAAGGCATTGACGGCAATCGAAAACGGAACTAAGTTACGCAAACGTTCCAACGGTTCGCAGCCACACGGTCCGAAACAACCTAACTACAAGCCAGTAGTAGTCGACAGCGCGGAGGAAAGATCCATGCGTTCGCTATCGATGCGGGTGCTCATAGCCCTGAGCATTCTCTTGGTGCCCACGTTCGCGTTCGCGAGCGTCACCGTCAGCGGTACCAACAGCTTCGCCTCACTCGACGGAGGCCCCGACGACGCCGACCACACCGTGAATGGTGTGTTCACCGTCAACGGAGACCTCATCGTCAACGGCACGATCAACTGCAATGACGCCACGAGCGGGGCGGGAAGCTCCGCTTGTCCGATGCAGTTCGTCGTGAGCGGGAACCTCACGCTCTCCGCGGGAAGCGGAGTGTTTTCCGAGAACCGCGCGAGCGACGGTAACGGCGCGAACATCTCGTTTACGGTCGGAGGCGACGTCCTGATCCAGGGGACGACCCTCTCGACTCCCGGCGCGATCGTCTCGTCGTCGAAGTTGAACGGTGGGAACAACTTCCACGCCGGTGACATCACGATCAACGCAGCCGGCGCGGTGACCCAGGGGGCGGGGTCCATTCTCGCAGCCTGTGCCGTCGACAGCAACGCAGGGGCGATCTCGATCACGAGCGGCAATGCGACGTCGATCGGCGGCGAGATCCTCTCCGGTCCGTCGCGGACGCTGACGTCGACCCTCTATACCAACACGATCATGGGCGGAGGGGGAGGTCACTACGTCGGTGGTGCGATCACGATCCGCTCGTTCTCGCACAACGAGCCGGGACTGACCGTTAGCAGCACCGCCATCATCGCGTCGCAGGGATCGGAGACGCTTCCGGTCACCGGCAGCCCGGTCACGCTCGAAGGCTGCGGCGTTCAGATCAACGGTCTCGTCGCTTCGCTGGCAGGGCAGGGATCGGGCCCCGGTGTGATCGTCCGCAGCGGTACGACGCTGACCATCGACAGCAGCACGATGAGCGACCCGAACGGCGCGCACCGCGCCTCCATCCGGTCGGACGCGTGGCACGAAGATGCCGGCGCGATGTACGTGAAGCTGGAAGCGGCGAAGGACATTACGGTCGCCGGTCCTCCGACCTCCTCGACGAACTTCTCGGTCACTTCGAATCCCGGAACGACCGACAAGCGCAACGCCGGCACCATCACCGTCATCTCCACCGGCGGCACGCTCACGGCGAGCGGAAACGCGTTCCAGGTTTCCGGCACCCGCAACGGAGACCGCGGGGGCGCGGTCAACATCTCGACGAAGAACGACGTGACACTCAATGGCGCCACGATCGACGCCTCCGGCGCCACCAGCGACGCGAATCGCGCCGGCGGCCACATCAACGTCCGCTCGTACTCCGGCGCCCTGAACTGGCAGAGCGGCGTCGGCGACGTGCGCCCGGTCGGCAGCACGGCCGGCGTTCCGGCGGCGCAGCAGGGGACCATCGCCCTCGGTTACTGCACCACGATCTCGATCTCCGGCACGTCGTTCCCGACGAACGGCAGCGCGGTCGGAGTCTTCCCGACCATTACCCAGAATTGCTCGCCGGCCGCGCCGTCGCTTCCGAACGGCGACACGCTTCCGGTCTGCAACACTCCGCCGGTCGCGAACAACACGGCGGCGGCCACCAACGAGGACAACCCCGTCACCGTCACGATGACGGCGACCGACGCGGACGGCGACTCGCTGACGTTCACGATCGTCACTCCGCCCGCGCACGGCACCCTCGGCTCCATCTTCAATACGACGCCGACCAGCGCGCAGGTCACCTACACGCCGAACGCCAACTACAACGGCAGCGACAGCTTCACGTTCCAGGCGGACGACGGAAAGGGCGGCACCTCGATCGGCACCGTGACCATTACGATCAATCCGGTCAACGACCCGCCGACCTTCAACCTCGGCGCGAACCCGGTCAGCTCGAACGAAGACGCTGGCCCGCAGACCATCGCGAACTACGCCTCGAGCATCAGCCCCGGACCGACGGCTGACGAGCAGACGCAGAACGTCACCTTCACCGTCACCAACGACAACAACGCGCTCTTCAGCGTGCAGCCGGCGATCTCGCCAGCCGGAACGCTGACCTACACCAGCGCGCCGAACGCCAACGGCTCGGCCAACATCACCGTCGTGGCGCACGACGACGGCGGCACCGCCAACGGCGGCAACGACACGTCATCGACGCACAACTTCAATATCGTCATCGTCGCCGTCAACGACGCGCCGAGCTTCACGAAGGGTGCGGATCAGTCGGTGCTCGAAGACTCCGGCGCGCACAGCGTCAGCGGCTGGGCCACCGGCATCAACGCCGGTCCCGCCGACGAGTCGTCCCAGACCGTCACCTTCAACGTCACGAACAGCAACAACGCGCTCTTCAGCGCGCAGCCGGCGGTGGCGTCGAACGGCACGCTGACCTTCACCGGCGCGCCGAACGCCAACGGCACGGCGACCGTCACGGTCGTCGCGCACGACGACGGCGGGACGGCGAACGGCGGCGTCGACAACTCGGCTCCGCAGACCTTCACCATCACGGTCGTGGCAGTCAACGACGCGCCGAGCTTCACCAAGGGCGCCGACGCCACGGTGCTGGAAGACAGCGGCGCCTACTCGCAGAGCGGCTGGGCCACCGGCATCACCGCCGGTCCCGCCGACGAGTCCGGCCAGACCGTCCACTTCAACGTCACCAACAACACCAACTCGGCGCTCTTCAGCGTCCAGCCCGCGGTCGCGAACGACGGCACGCTGACGTTCACGCCGGCGGCGAACGCGAACGGCAGCGCCACGATCACTATCAATGCGCAGGACGACGGCGGCACCGCCAACGGCGGCGTCGACACGTCGGCCTCGCAGACGTTCATCGTCAACGTCACCGCGGTCAACGACGCCCCCAGCTTCACCAAGGGCGCCGACCAGGTCTCGTTCGAAGACGGCGGTCCGCAGACGGTTCCGAACTGGGCCACCGCGATCAGCGCCGGCCCGGCGGATGAGTCGTCGCAGACCGTCACGTTCAATGTCTCCAACGACAACAACGCCCTCTTCAGCGTCCAGCCGGCGGTCGCGTCGGACGGCACGCTGACCTACACGGCGGCCGCCAATGCCACCGGCGTTGCCACGGTCACCGTCGCCGCGCACGATGACGGCGGCACCGCCAACGGCGGTGTCGACACCTCGGCGAATCAGACGTTCGTGATCACGATCACCGCGGTCAACGACACGCCGTCGTTTACGAAGGGGTCGGATCAGACCGTCCTCGAGGACAGCGGCGCGCACACGGTCAACAACTGGGCCACCGCGATCAGCGCCGGCCCGGCCAACGAGTCGTCGCAGACCGTTACCTTCACCGTCACGAATGACAACAACGCCCTCTTCAGCGCGCAGCCGGCGGTCGCTTCCGACGGCACGCTGACGTTCACCTCCGCTCCCGACGCCAACGGCACCGCGACCGTCACGGTCACGGCGCACGATGACGGCGGCACGGCGAACGGCGGCAACGACACCAGCGCGCCGCAGACGTTCACCATCACAGTCACGGCGGTGAACGACGCCCCGAGCTTCACGAAGGGCACGGACCAGACTTCGCTGGAAGACGGCGGCCCGCAGACGGTCTCCGGCTGGGCCACCGGCATCAGCGCCGGCCCGGCGAATGAGTCGTCGCAGACCGTCAGCTTCATCGTCAGCAACGACAACAACGCCCTCTTCTCCTCGCAGCCGGCGGTTGCCTCGAACGGCACGCTGACCTACACCGCGGCTCCGAACGCCAACGGCGTTGCGACCGTCACGGTCGCCGCGCATGACAACGGCGGCACCGCGAATGGCGGCGTCGACACCTCGGCGAGCCAGACGTTCACCATCACCGTCACCGCGGTCAACGACCCGCCGTCGTTCACCAAGGGGGCGGATCAGACCGTCCTCGAGGACAGCGGTGCGCACTCGGTCACCCCATGGGCGACCGGAATCAGCGCCGGCCCGGCCGACGAGTCGTCGCAGACCGTCTCCTTCACGACCACCAACGACAACAACGCGCTCTTCGCCTCGCAGCCGTCCGTCGACGCCTCCGGCAACCTGACCTTCACCACGGCGCCCGATGCGAACGGCACCGC
>DASXHZ010000001.1:0-2034 GCA_036488085.1 Thermoanaerobaculia bacterium | reverse complement strand
CCACCCCTGCGCGAGCGCCTGCATGAACGTGCCGCAGGTCGACGTGAACGCGCCGATCCAGAGGAGGCGGAAGTCGCGATAGCGGAGCGCGCTGAACGTACGCGCGACGGGGCCGAGCGTGGCTTGCGCGGCGCGGGCTTCCGACTCGATGGTCTGCTCGTCCGGCAACGACGCGCTCATTTGCGGCGGTAGGTTAATCGAGTTTCAGCGACGGATCTGCAACTGAGTCGTGCCGGTTGAGTGAGCGTGGCAGATGGCGATCGCCAGGGCATCCGAGGCGTCGACCGACATCACCAGATTCATGCAGCCGGGCAGCAGGCGGCGCACCATCACGGCGACTTGCTCCTTCTCCGCGCCGCCGAAGCCGACGATCGCGCTCTTGACCGATCGCGGCGAGTACTCGAACAGCCCCACGCCGGCGCGTTGCGCCACGAGCAGGACGACGCCGCGCGCATGCGCGAGCTGGATCAGGCTCTTCACGTTCTGACCCGCAAACGGGGTTTCGACCGCGATCGCGTGCGGCGTGTTTTCGTCGATGACGCGCGAGAGCTCGTCATGAATCCGTCGCAAGCGCTCCGGCAACTCCGCCCCGCGTCTTGTTCCGATTGACCCTTGCGCGATGAGAGCCAGCCGCCCGCGCTCGTAGTCGACGACGCCGAAGCCGGTCGTCACGGAGCCGGGATCGATGCCGAGGATGCGCATGCGGTCAGTTTACAGAAGCGCACCTCATAAATCTCACGCCCCTCCTCCCGATACTTCGCCTCGTAGTTCGTGCGCGGCGAATCTTCAGGCCTTGGAATGCGACGCTCGGCCCGGAACGCGGTTTCGATCAGCGGCGCGGCGGCCTCGAAGTACTCGCGATGGTCGGTCACGTAGATTCCGCTCCCACCCTCCACCAGCACCCGCCGGAACTGTTCGAGCGCCTCGGGGCGGATGATCCGGCGCTTCTGCTCCCGCTTCCGCGGCCACGGATCGGGGAAGTAGATGTGGATCTCGCGGATCGACGCGTCGGCCAGCATGTCGCGGACGACGAGAAAGGCGTCGTGGTTGATGAGCCGCACGTTCGTGAGATGCCGCTTCCGCACGCGCTCCCCGATCAGACGGTGGTAGTGGAGCGACTTCTCGATGCCGATGAAGTTGACGTCCGGCTGCTCCATGGCCGAGGAGATCAGGAACCGCCCCTTCCCCGACCCGATCTCCAGCACGACCGGGTTCTCGTTGCCGAACAGCTTCGCGAGGTCGAGCCGGACGAATCCAACCTCGCGCGGGTCGATCGCGAGCTCAGGCATGGAAGATCACGCTGCAGCAGGTGACGCCGCCCTCCGCCTTCGCCAGCTCCGCCATCGGAACGCGGACCACGTCGATGCCCGGAATCTCCCCTGGGTAGATCACCGCATCGCCAATCCGGAGGGCGTTCGCCTCCTCGGCCTCGATGATCTCGTAGCCTTCGAAATGACTGGGTTCGACCCACTGCGTGTTCATCAACAGCGTCCGATCCAATACCTCGGTCACGGCGCTCTTCAGGTGCAGGCACTTCGTTACCGGAACGGCCACGACCCGCGCGAATCGCCCGAGCTGCCGGATTCCCTCCTCGTTCGTCCGCGCAGAAAGCCCGACGTACAGCGTGTCGCCGAGCCTCAGAACGTCGCCGCCGTCGAGCGTCCCCGGCGCCTCGATGTACGCGAGCTCCCGGTACTGCCTCAACGCCTCCGCCATCGAGCGCGTCTCGCCGCGCCGCGAGGGAGCGCCGGGACGCGTGATGACCGCCACGTCGTCGAGGACGACCGCCGTGTCCTCGACGAAGACCGAGTCGGGCATGTCCGGCTCCGGGGCGATGCGCTCGACGCGGCAGCCAAGGCGCTCGAGCGCGCGTTCGTATTCGTCGTGCTCTTCGACGGCACGCACGACGTCGATCCGAATCCGTTCGAGATGCGACAACTCGCAGTGGACGATGCTCGGCGGCACTGCCCGCGTGAGCGCGATGAGCATCCGGGAAGTGTATCTGTGTAGCGCCGCCGACTCGGCGGCGGTTCA
>DASXHZ010000111.1:0-6432 GCA_036488085.1 Thermoanaerobaculia bacterium | reverse complement strand
AAAACGACCACGATCCGGATGCTCGTCGGCCTCATCAAGCCGACCGCGGGCAGCGTCACGATCTGCGGCTACGACATCCACCGCGACTTCGAGAACGCGATGCGCCAGATCGGCTGCATCGTCGAGACGCCCGACCTCTATCGCTTCATGAACGGACGCGAGAACCTCGAGCACTTCGCGCGGATGCTCGGCGTCGGCGCCACTGAGATCGAACGCGTCGCGGAACTCGTCGGCCTCGAGCACCGGCTCGACCAGCGCGTCGGCACGTACTCCCTCGGCATGCGCCAGCGGCTGGGCATCGCGCAGGCGCTCCTCGGCCATCCGAAGCTGCTGATCCTCGACGAACCGGCGAACGGCCTCGACCCCGCCGGCATTCGCGAGATCCGCGAGCTGCTCCGGACGCTCGCGTCCGAGGGGATGAGCGTCTTCGTCTCGTCTCACCTCCTCGCCGAGGTGCAGTTGATGTGCGATCGTGTGGCGATCATCCACAAGGGGCGGGTGCTGAAAGAGGGGCCGGTGCACGACCTGGTCGCGTCGGACCAGACGCTCGAAGAGATGTTCATCGACATCACCGGCGGGGAGACGGTCGACTGATGCTGTCGCTGATCCAGAACGAGACGCTGAAACTCATCCGCCGCAAACGGCTCTACATCGTCATGGCCATCCTCGCGGCGATCATCGGCATCGTCTCGTACGGCCAGTACCGTCACCTGAAGAACCAGCCGCATCGGAACTGGCGCGCCGACATCCAGCAGCGTCTCGCGTACTACAACAACAACTTGCGGCGCTCGCCGTCCGACGCACCGTGGGCGCGGTCGATGCGCGCGGAGATCAAACGGTTGCAGTTCTATCTCGATCACGACATCGATCCGAATGAGCCGACCTCGCCGATGTTCGTCCGCGGCTTCGCGAACGTGGCCGGGTTCCTTCTCCTGCCGCTGCTCGTCGCCGTCCTCGGCAGCGACATCGTCTCGGCCGAACATGCGGAGGGAACCGACAAGCTCTTGCTGACGCGGCCCGTGCGGCGGTGGAAGATCCTGACGTCGAAACTCGTCACGCTCTGGATTTTCACGACCATCACACTGCTCGCCGGCGCCGTACTGGCGTACCTGATCTCGTCGCCGTTTCTGCCGCGCGGCGGGTGGGGGGCGCCGACGTTCACCGGCTTCGGCACCGGCGGTACGGGGTTCAATCCGGGCAATGTGCGTCAACTTCCGCTCTGGAAAGACGCGCTGATCGCGTACGGCCTGGAGTGGTACGCCATGCTGACCGTCGCCACGATCGCGCTGCTGCTCTCCGTCGTCTTCCGCTCCAGCGCAGGGGCGATCGGAACGATGCTCGCATCGCTGATCGCTGGCACCATCCTCACGCGCCTGACGCCCGATTGGACGTCGGCCAAATACCTCTTCGTCAGCGCGCTCCCCCTCGCCGACTATTACACCGGCGAGCCGCCGCCGTACGATGGGATGTCGATGATCTTCTGCATCACGCTCCTCGGCGCTTGGGCCATCGCCGCGATCATCGCCGCCTACGCGATATTCACGAATCGGGATGTGTTCGGATGAAGCGACTTCTCTTCGTACTCCTCGTGCTCGTCGCCGCATGCAAACAGGAAGTGGTCGCTCCTCCCGCACCGGCGCGCGAGACGCTCGAGGTCGCGTACGTCGGCGCACCGGAGTTGGTCGTACATACGAAAGCGGACGACAACGCGCCCGTCGTCACGAAGTTCCTCAACGGCGAATCGGTCTCGGTGCTGACGAAGAAGGGCGACTGGGACGAGGTGCGCACCGCCGACGGCAGCGGGTGGGCGCACGCGGCGGACTTGACGAATGCCGCGGGCGCCAAGGCGGAAGAGGACAACCCGACGCCGAAGTTCCGCAAGCCTCCCTCGCCGGTCTCGCAGCCCGGCGCGCACGGGACGGTTTACATCGAGGCCGCCGTGAACACCGAGGGTGACGTCACCCACACCACCATCATCACCAACACCACCGGCTCCGCCAACCTTGCGGCGCAGAACGAAGCCGCGATCAAGCAGGCGAAGTTCTATCCGATCGTGCAGAAGGGCGAGAAGAAGGACTTCCTCTACTACTACCGTGTCGACTACTAGCGGTGTGGCGCCGGCGACCTCGCCGGCGAATCACGTCGGCGCCTTCGCGCTCTACGCACTGCTCGCCGTCGCGCTCACCTGGCCGCTCGCAACGCACCTCGACACATTCGTCGCCGACCGCGGCGACCCGCTGCTCAACTGCTGGATCATCGACTGGGGCGGCTACGCGCTGACGCACCAGCCGCTGCACCTCTTCGACGCGCCGATCCTCCATCCGGCGAAGTTGCCGCTCGCGTTCAGCGAGAACATGACCGGAATCGACCTCGCGGTCCTCCCCTTCCACCTCGCCGGCGCGTCTCCCCTCGCCGTCTACAACCTCGCGATGATCCTCGGGTTCGCGTTCAGCGGCTACGGCGCATGGGTCCTGGCGCGGATGATCACCGGCAACTTCATCGCGGCATTCGCCTGCGGGATCTTCGCCGCATTCGTCTCCTTCAAGTTCGATCACCTCTCGCACGTCCAGGTCGTCTGGACCGGCTGGCTGCCGCTGATGCTCGCAGCGCTCCTGGCTTACTGGCGTCACGCCGACACGAAGCACGCCCTCCTCCTCGGCACCGCGTTCGTGATGAACGGCCTCACGAACATCTATTGGCTGGCGTTCGGCGCGACCGCGATCGGCATCACGATCGTCTTTCTATTCATCGTCACCGATCGGCACGACGCGCAGTTCTGGCGCCGGCTCATCGTGACGCTCGTGATCTCGTGCGCCGTCCTCCTGCCGTTCCTGATTCCCTACGAGATCGTCTCGAAGACGTACCGGATGTGGAGGCGCTCATACGAGTCGCTCGCAGGCTCCGCGACGCCGTACGACTTTCTCATGGCGTCCGAACGGAGCCTCCTCTACGGCAAGATCGCCGCGGGGCGGGCGCATGAGGAGCGCCACCTGTTCCTCGGCGTCATGCCAGTGCTTCTCGCTTTGTTTTCTGTGTGGCGCCGCCGACTCGGCGGCGCGGTCTGCGCAGAACCGCTCCGCCGAGTCGGCGGAGCTACAAAGAACCGCATCCTCGACGTCGCCATCGGCGGTCTCGCGATTGCCGCCATCATCATGGCCCGAACGCGCCACGGTGCCGACGTCCCGATCACGCTCGCGGTCATCCTCGCCGTCATCCGCTTCGCCCCGAACATCCGGGCGTTCGTGAGCGGCTCCCGCTTCAGCGTCGAAGAGTGGGCCGCCGCGCTTTGGATCGCGATCGGCTTCGCCGGCGCGCTCGGAGAGCACGCGTTCCTGCATCCTTTTCTCTTCCGCCTCCTCCCGATCTTCCGCGCCACGCGCACACCGTCGCGATGGGTCGTCATCCTCCAGACCGGCCTCGCCGTCTGGATGGCGATCGGATTCGTCGAGCTTCTCGCGCGCGTCCGCATGCGCCGCGCCGTGGCAACGCTCGTGCTCGCGCTGACCATCGTCGAAATCCTCCCGCGCATCGCGTGGGCTGACGTCCCGGCGCGGCCCGCGCCGGTCTACGACTGGATCGCGCAGCATCGGCCCGCCGTCTTCATCGAACTCCCCGTTTCGTCCGGCGAGATCGAGGCCGGCTACCTACTCGCCGCGACGCACCACCACGTCCGGATGATGAACGGCGTCTCCGGTTTCGATCCGCCGCTGCGCAAGATCCTCGTTGCACGCTGCGAAGCCGGCGCATACGACGACGCGTTCTACGACATCCTCCGCGGCAACGGCTGCCGCGTCGTAGTCGTTCACAACGCACTCCTCGGCGACAAAGCGGGTGTCGTTCACGCGTGGATCGCCCGCGAACACCTCGCGCCCGTCGCCACGTTCGGCGACGACGAGGTGTATGACCTAGTCACCAGTGACTAGTCCGCGTTCTCCGCGACCAGCGTGCCGAGGAGTTGCGAGCCTGACTCGTCGCGGATGACGGCGACGTTCACGATGGCGTGCATCGGCACGCCGTCCTTCCTTTTGAGCTGGATGCGATAGTTCGTCATCGCCTGGGCGTCGTCGAGGCGCCGGAGGAAGGCCTCCCGATCGGCACGGTGGCCGTAGAGGTCCCACGACTAGCGTGACAGCAGATCCTCGCGTGAGGTGTAGCCGAGGGCATTGGCGAAGGCGGAGTTGCAGTCGAGAATCCGGCCGTCGCGCGTCGTCCGGAAGACGCCGGCGATATTGCGCTCGAACAGCATCCGGTAGCGTGCTTCCGAGTCTTCCTTCGCGCGGAACGCGCGTGCGACGAGCAGCGCGCCCGAGGTCATCCCGGCGAGGAGTTGCAGCGTGTAGGCAGCGAGATCGTCGAACGAATGAGCGGTCGTCGCGAACGTCTCGACCACGCCGACCACGAGACCGTCGCGCAGCAGCGGCGCCGTCATCGCCGCGGCAATCTGGATCGGCCGCTGCGTACCGGCGCTGTCGATCCGGAGATCATCGCGCCGGATGATGTCGCCGCTCATCAACGCATCCGCCGCGAGACTTCCCGCGATCGGCGCACGCTCATCCTTCGTATATGGCACCACACCGTCGATCGCGCCGATCGCGAGGTCCTCGCCATCGACCAGCGCCACCGCCGCCCCATCGCCGCCCGTCAGCTCCGCGATCCGCGTGACGACGATTGCCATCACCTTCTGCGCGTCCGAGGCCGCGCCGAGAACGTCCTGCTGCAACGCCACCACGGCCGACAGCCGTGCGGCGAGATCGATGGAACTGGGCATGTGTGGAGTGAATGTGAGGCGCGGATTGGCGGAAGTCAAGAGCGCCCATGGAATGATTCGAGCACCGCCGCGTTGAACAGCGCGCATGCAGTTTCGATACGACATCCGCAACGTCGCGATCATCGCGCACGTCGACCACGGCAAGACGACCCTCGTCGACGCCCTCCTCAAGCAGGCGGGCGCCATCCGGGCGAACCAGCAGGTCGACGAGCGCGTCATGGACTCGAACGATCTCGAGCGTGAGCGCGGCATCACCATCCTCGCCAAGAACACATCCGTCCGCTACATGGTCGACTCCCCCGATGCCCTCGGTCACGCCGCGCATCACGAGGCGACGCACACCGCTTCCGGCCACGACCTGCCAGCGAACTTCATCCATGAAACCGAGGTGAAGATCAACATCGTCGACACCCCGGGCCACGCCGACTTCGGCGGCGAAGTCGAGCGCGTCCTCTCGATGGTCGACGGCGTCATCCTCCTGGTCGACGCGGCCGAAGGACCGATGCCGCAGACGCGCTTCGTGCTGCGGAAGGCGCTCAGCCTCGGACTCCTGCCGATCGTCGTCATCAACAAGATCGATCGCAGTGACGCCCGGCCGAACGAAGTGCTCAATGAAGTGTTCGATCTCATGATCGAGCTCGGCGCCAGCGACGAGCAGATCGACTTCCCGGTGCTCTACGCCATCGGCCGCGCCGGCATCGTGCGTAATAACCTAGAAGACACCAACGACGACTGCCGCCCGCTCTTCGATGCGGTGCTCAAGCGCATCCCGCCGCCGCCGGGCAACTCCGAAGGCGCGCTGCAGCTCCTCGTCTCCGCCATCGATTACAACGACTACGTCGGCCGCCTCGGAATCGGCCGTATCCAGCGCGGCAAGGTCCGCCAGGGGGAGGACGTCGTCCTCATCCTGCGCGACGGCACGCAGAAGAAGGGCCGCGTCACGAAGCTGACGGCGTTCGAAGGCTTGCGCCGTGAGGACGTCGAACAAGCCTCCGCCGGCGAAATCGTCGCGGTCGCCGGCTTCGCCGACATCGAGATCGGCGAGACGATCGCCGCGGCCGATGCTCCGGAACGCCTCGAGCCGATCGCGATCGACGAGCCGACCGTCTCGATGTTCTGGATGGTCAACGACTCGCCGTTCGCCGGCACCGAAGGGAAGTTCGTCACGTCGCGCAACCTCAAGGAGCGCCTCGAGCGCGAGACGCGCAAGGACGTGGCCCTGCGCGTGCGCGAGACCGAGCAGGCCGACCGCTTCGAAGTCAGCGGGCGCGGCGAGCTGCACCTGTCGATCCTCGCCGAGAACATGCGCCGCGAGGGCTACGAGTTCGCACTGTCACGGCCGCAAGTCATCCTCAAGGAAATCGGCGGCAAGACCCTGGAGCCGTACGAGGCGCTCGTCGTCGACATCGACGAGGCACACGTCGGCGCGATCATGGAGAAACTCCAGCAGCGCCGCGGCGAGATGACCGATATGGTCAATCCCGGCACCGGCCGCGTGCGCATCGAGTTCAAAATCCCCACCCGCGGCCTCTTCGGCATCCGCACCGAGTTCCTCTCCGAGACGCGCGGCACCGGCCTGCTGTACCACACCTTCCTCGAGTACGGCCCGTACCGCGGCGAGATCGCCAGCCGCGGGCGCGGCGCGCTCGTGGCGAAGGAAGGCG